>NZ_FRAZ01000003.1:0-518073 GCF_900142485.1 Fibrobacter sp. UWB12
GAAGCTTGTAGGCTGTAGCCCATTCTTCTTCAGTGTGTTTTTTATACATGAAAACCCCGAAAGTTATGTCCAACTTTCGGGGTTCACATCATTGTGCCTGTGGGTAAGTTTTAAACGTCCACTATTCACTTGACGCATAGCGGATTTATTATATTCCCCCCAAAAGGGGCTTTTTTATGTTTGTCGAGACCTACATTTTGCGATTGCTGGCTGGGTTCCTGGAATACGGGACGCTTTCTGCCGTTGCGGACAAACTCTACACTTCGCAACCGGCGGTGAGTCGCGCGTTCAAGAAGCTGGAAGACGAAATCGGTGCTCCGCTCTTCGAGCGCAAAAAGAACCGCATCGAGCTGAACGAGAAGGGACGCACGGTCGCCGAATACGCAAAGCGCATCATGGACTTGCAAAGCGAGATGATGGAAAAGGTAAGCCCGCAGGGAGCGGGCATGCGCACATTCTCCATCGCGTCGGTGGCCATTCTCCCCGCCATGCGGATGGTGCAGGAACTGCAGGAAAAATACCCCGGTGCGCAGGTCACCTACGAGATTATCGACAACGAGGCGGGCGTGCTGAAGGCGCTGAACGAGGGCTCGGCGGATATCGGCATCACGCTTAAGGCCCCACGCGCAAAGAAATACCGCGCCGAAAAATACATGCAGGAGCGGCTCTCGATTGCTCTCCCGAAAAAGCATCCGCTTGCCAAGCGTAAGTCCATCCGGCTCCGTGAACTCAAGGGCGAGACCATCATCCAGCGCAGCAATGTGGGTTTCTGGGAACAGGTCAAGCGCAAGAAGATTCCCGACGCCACCTTCATCAAGCATGACAGCACGAAAGGCATTTCAAAGCTCATCGAGCAGTCTTCGCTGTTGACGTTCGTTTCGGATCACCAGTTCGATTACGAAATTCCCAAGGACCGCAAGATTGTGCCGCTCGCCGACCGCGAAATGAACGTGGAATTTTTCAAAGTGACACTGGCGTAGAGTCTATTTTCCGCTGGTCGCCTTATCGCCAAACAGCGCGCGGGCATTGCATTTTTGCGACTTATTTCCTGATGAACTTTTCGTCGGTCTTGGGCATGGTGTTGTCGGGCGTATAGCGTTCGACAGTCATTTTCAAGTCGTACTTGTCGCGGAGTTTCGCGATGGTCTTCATCATGGGCGAAGCATGGTGCACATCGATGGCGGCCTGGCTTTCCCACGCGTCAATCAGCAAGATGGTCTCGGGATCGTCCAGCGACTGGAAATATTCGTAGCGGATGTTGCCCTTTTCGGCACGGATTTTCGCCACAGTCCCGCTAGAAACCATCTCTTCGGTGAACTTCTTTGCCGCCCCGTTCTTACCCGTATAGCGCAGGTTTACCGTAATGTTGCTCATGGCACTCTCCGCAAACACGCTCGCAGCGAGCGCAAGGATTGAAAATAGCGTTAAAAACTTGAGTTTCATTTTGCCACTCCGAAATGCTTTGCATATAATATAAATTTTTTCGGAGCATGCGCAAAATGCTTAATTTTCATGCTCAGTATGCGCGCGACGCATAGTGGAAATCTATTCCACCGAGAATGTCGCCTTCACGTTCCCTTTGCCGAGAATCTGCTGGAGGCGTTTCTTGTTCACGTTGTCGATACGGGCAAGGCGCGTAAAGTTCCAGGAATTCTTGTCGTAGTAGATGGTGATGGAATTGCCCTGGTAAAGGATGATGTCGCCCGCGTCGGTGTCGATTTGCTTGTCGTTGCGCGGGAAACTGCGCGGCAGGTCGGCCACCTTCTCGAAACTGCCGTAGTCGTGCATGTCGAGCGTCATGTCGCCCTGCGTGAGGAATTCGGCGAAGGCCTTGGCGGAGGAATTTTCTTCGAGCGTTGCCGTGAAGGTGGTGTCGTTCACATGGATTTTGAGTTTCACGGGAGCCTCCGTTTGAGCCGATGAACTTGTTGGCACTGCGCCGGGCGTTTTACTGGCGGACGATTTCGGCGTCTGAGCTTCAGGCTGCGTCGAATGGCTCGCCGCATCGCTGCAGGCCACGAGAAAGAACAACGCTATAAGGACAATGTTTCGCATACACACAATATAAATAATTGTGCGAGCGATTCAAAATACTTATTTGCTATGACTCACTATGCCTTTTGCGCATAGTGAACCGATGGCGAGAACCGAAACAAGCGTCAAAACGGCACCCACAACTAGGACGATCGAAACACTTGTGGCAATGTCCCCCATGCCGACCAGCGGAGAGACGATTCCGCCCATCAAGAAGCCCGATGCCCCGATGGCTGCGGCTGCGGTGCCTGCATTTGCGCGTTCCGCATTCAAAGCCAATGCGTTTGCCGGTGGCTGACTCATGCCGAACATGAACGTAAGCCCCATGAAGGCGACTTGCAGAATCGGGAGTAAAGCGTGCGTCATGAGGGCGACAGCAACTGCAATTGCGAAAACGAACATTCCCGTGCCTGCGATTTTCAGGGCCTTGAATTCGTTGCCGACTTTACCCGACAACGCGCAACCGATGGCCGTGAAAACGGCATTCAGCGCAAAGCACAGGCTGAAGCCGACAGGCGAAAGGCCGTAGATTTTTTGGTAGATAAAGGGCGAAGACGCAATATACCCGAACAAGATAATCATCGGGAAGGTACATACCAAGAAATACGATACGTAGGCGCGGTTCTTGAACACTTTTACATACAAGCTAAAACTTGCAAAGACAGATTTTTTGCTGCGGCGTTTTACCGGGAGCGATTCCTGGAATTTCCCTGACATAAAGAGCAGCAATGCACCGTACAGAAGCAACACCGCGAAAGTTCCCTTCCAGCTCATGAAATTCAGCAAGAATCCGCCTAGCACTGGGGCTATAATCGGGGCGACTCCGTTCACAGCACTCACCATGGCAAGGAACTTCGTGAGGACGGGGCCACGGTAGGAATCCGCTGAAATGGAACGTGCTATCACGATTCCGCCGGACGCCGCCATGCCCTGCAACAAACGAAACACGTTGAAGGTTACGATGTTCGGCGCGACAATGCAAGCGACAGTCCCGCAAACAAAAAGCAACAGACAAACTAGCAACAACTTTTTGTGGCCGAACTTGTCGCTCAGCGGGCCTACAAAGAGTTGCCCCACTGAAAGCCCGAGCATGCTCATGGTGAGGCTCAGTTGCGCCATCGAGGGGCTTGCCGCAAAGTAATCGGCAAGGCTCGGGAGGGCCGGCAAGTAAAGGTCCGTCACGAAGGGACCAAATGCCGAAAGCAGTCCAAGCAACAGCATAAGGAAAGTGAATTTCTGTTTTCCGCTCATAAATTCCTCTTGACGAAACCGCACGGAATCGCCATAAAAAAAGCCCGCAAAGCCTTACAACTGGACTTATGCGGGACCGCTACACGTTGATTTCGCAAGCGAATTTAGGAAAAAATTTTTCCGTTGGCAAGTTCTTGACAAAGGCAAAAAATAAATTTATCTATCTTTTCGTTTGTGACAGGCATCGAAGAACAATTCAACGGCAAGAAACTCCTTGTCAAGAAGCTCATTCCGTTCGGGTTCACGAAGGAAGGGCCTAACTATGCACTCGTCTGCGAAATGCTTGGCGGGCGATTCCGTCTGGAAATCAGAGTGGGACGGGGCAAGAAAGTTTCTGTCAAGGTGTTCGACAACGATTCCGGCGAAGAATACCTACTGTTTTCGGTGCTGTCAGTGCAGGGAGCCCTCGTGGGCCGCATCCGCAAAGAAGTTTTCGCTATTACGGATAAATTCATTAGCGAATGTTTCGAGACGCAGATTTTTAAAAGGAAATCAGCAAACGACCTGATTGGCTACGCGGAGCAAAAATACGGAGACAAGCCCGAATATCTGTGGGAACGGTTTCCGCAATTCGCCGCCATCCGCAAGCACGAAAACAAGAAATGGTATTGCCTATTGGGGACTGTCGAAAAATCAAAAGTTGGCCTCAAGGGCGACGAAATTATCGAAGTGGCGAACTTCAAGATAGTCCCGAAGGAATTGCCGGAACTCCTGAAAAAGCCCGGCTACCTCCCCGCATACCACATGAACAAGAAAAGCTGGGTAACGGTCATCCTTGATGGGACTGTGTCGCTAACCGAAATCAAGAAATTGCTGGATAAAAGCTACACGCTGGCGTGAAAAACGGCCCGCAATTCGCAGGCCGCTTTTTTTAAGCGATCACTTTTACTTCAAGTTTGTCTTGAAGAATTCGTTCAGCTTTTCGAAGGGGATTTTTTCCAGGTTGTCGTAGAGGTCCACGTGGGAGGCTCCGGGGATGACGAGGAGTTCCTTGTTGCCGACGGTCTTGCTCCAGTTCTTGGTGGCGTCGAGTTTTGCGGGGACGTTCGCCTTCTTGCCGGTCATCTTTTCGAATGCGCCTTCGCCGAAGTAGCGGCTATGGGCCTTTTCGCCGTGGATGATGAGCACGGGGTTACGGATTTCGTCGGCGTATGCGAGGAGTTTCGTGTTCAGGAGCGAGGTGCCTGCGGAGGCGGCCCAGCCCTTGTTGCTGTTGAGGGAGCGCTTGTGGTAGCCGCGCGGGGTCTTGTAGTAAGCGTAGTAATCCTTGACAAAGTAAGGAGCGTCGTCCGGGAGCGGGTCAATAACACCGCCGGCCAGGTCGTACGTGCCGTTCTTGAAATCCTTGGTGCGCTGGGCCATCAGAGCCTTGCGGGCCTCGTTGCGGGCATCGGCGTTGTTTGCGGAATCGAAGTAGCCGTTTGCAGTCACGCGGCTCATGTCGTACATGGTCGAAGCGACGGTCGCCTTGACGCGGGTATCGATGCCGGCAGCGTTAATCGCCATGCCACCCCAGCCGCAAATGCCGATGATGCCGATGCGTTCCGGGTCAACGTTGTCGCGGGTCGAGAGGAAATCTACAGACGCCATGAAGTCTTCGGTATTGATGTCCGGGCTGTTCATATAGCGCGGCTCGCCGCCCGATTCGCCGGTAAAGCTCGGGTCAAATGCGATGGTCAGGAATCCGCGTTCCGCCATCTGCTGAGCGTAAAGGCCAGAGGACTGTTCCTTGACGGCTCCGAACGGGCCAGAGACTGCAATCGCCGGAAACTTGCCGTTCACCTTGAGGCTCGTGTCCTTGGGCACGAACATGTCGGCGGCGAGTTCAATGCCAAAGTGGTTCTTGAAAGTGACCTTGGAATGTTCGACCTTGTCGCTCTTGGGGAAAACCTTGTCCCATTCGGCGGTAAGCGTGAGCTTGTTCATATTTTCGTCCTTTGTCTGTTGTGCTGCTTCTGTTGCCGGTGCGGCCGGCGTGGCGGCCCCCTGCGCAGCATTGTTTTCTTTTTCGGGGCAGCATGCCATCAGGGTGCATGCGGAAACCACGGCGAGCGCCGCTTTTAAGAATCTGGATTTCATGATTTATCTCCTATTTAAAAATTCAACTCTTCTTGTCATGTCCGCGCAGGCGGACATCTCCCTTTACATTTTTAATATTATTTATTCCCTGTACAATAGCAATTGCTTATTTACTATGGCTTGTTATGCTTTTTAGGCATGGATATTTAATAAACAAATTCAATCAGGTTGCTGGCCGTCGTGAGCTTTCCACAGGCATTCCGTCAATGCAAAGTCTGAAAATTTTGCCAAGAACGAGGAATCTTCAGGGCTACAAGCGTAAATACCAAAGCGGATTTTACCAGCACCTTCCCACATGTGGCAAATGCGCATTTGCGTGAAGTTTTTTCCATCTTGCGAGCATTCTACGCAATAGTCACTTTCTCGACGGCTAAAGCGGAACCACATCGTTTTAATTTCGGCACTGATAGCAGTCGTAGCCCAGTCGGAATAACCGTGGTTGGTTACAACCGAACCAAGATGCTGGAATTTTTCATTTTCGTATTCAACAGATGCTTTCAGCCAATTTTCAGAATCAAGATACATAGCGATTCCGCACTGATCGAAGCGATGATGGCTTCCAGAAAAATCTGTTTTCATGACAAACGAGAAAAATTTTTCCTCCGTTTCAATCTGAAGAACCGGCGCATTGTCGTTGCGAAAACGGTAATAAGTTCTTTGCCAAAGATCCGTATGCGGATCGGTCACGATGCAAATTTCATCCTCGCCAACTTTGTAAGTTGCAGGTTCGCGAGTCCATTTCAGGTCGGCAGTGTCAAAAACTTGCTTCATGAGGAATACCTTTTTTCATAGTTGATCACCCTTTATTAAGCTTTCTTTCCCATGGCGAATGCTTTTTTCAAGAGCGCGGAATTCTTCTTGACATCGCCAGCGCTTTCGGCTCCCGTGGCACAGAGTGCTCCCTTGAGCTTCACGCCGTCAAAACAGGCGATCCATCCGCCAATGCCGCGCTTTGCAATGTTCATGGCCTTCGCGTCGGTGTCGGCGGCGGACGTGAGCAGGTAAATCTCGCGGAACTTGTAATCGCTGGAATAGAGAGAATTCGCGCGGTCGAGCATGGTCTTGAGCTGGCCGCTCATCTCGTAATAGTAAATCGGCGTTGCAAACACGATGACATCGGCCGATTCCATCTTCTTGGTGATGGCGGGAGCGTCGTCCTTGATGACGCACTTGCCCTTCTTCTGACAAGCAAGGCAGCCCATGCAAAAACCGATCTTCTTGCCGCGCAGCGACTCGAATTCCACCTTGTTGCCCGCCTCGGCGGCGCCCTTCGCGAACTCCTGCGCCAAGGTTTCGGAGTTGCTCCCCTTGCGCAAGCTGCTGGACAAGACCAATACTTTTTTCATAGGTTCCTCTCGGTTGAAGTCTTTACATGTTCAAATATACCTTCATTTTTTAGATATTGCAAATACTTTGTTTTCATAACTAGATATGCTTATTAGGCATAGAAAATAAGTTTTCACAAACCTTAGTTATTCCTTCCGGGCATTGTTTTTGCAAATTCATACCTGCGGGGCTTGAATTTTATTAGTTTTCGGGTATGGAACTTCGAGTTTTGCGGTATTTTCTGGAGGCGGCGCGGTTGGGGAATGTCTCGCGCGCGGCGGATAATCTTTGCGTGACGCAGCCGACGGTGAGTCGCCAGCTCAAGGAGTTGGAGGAGGAGCTGGGCGAGAAGCTTTTCGAGCGCACGAATTACGCGATTCGGCTGACGCCTGCGGGGGAACTCTTGCGGGAGCGTGCGGAGGACATTCTTTCGATGGCGGACAGGACGGTGCAGGATTTCAAGTCGCTGAAGGAAGACGAGGTGGTGGGTGAAATCGCCATTGCCTGCGCGGAATCGCGGAACGTGAATTTTCTTTCGAAGTGCATCGGGATTCTCCGGGACGACTATCCGAAGATTAAGTACAACTTATATTCGGGCGACAGCGAGCGCGCCTTGGAAAAGCTGGACAAGGGCATTTTTGATTTTGCGGTGGTTGTAGACAACGTCGATTTGGAAAAGTACAACTGCCTTGCGGTGCGTTCGGTGGACCGCTGGGGAGTGGTGATGCGTCGCGACGACCCTTTGTCCAAGCGGGATTTCATTGAGCCGAAGGACTTGCTTGACAAGCCGCTGATGGCGTCGCGCCAGGCGATGGTGGCGGATTTGCCGAAATGGTTCGGCGACGATATTTCAAAGCTGAACGTAATCGTGGGGCTGGATCTTTCGTACAACGGTTCGGTGCTTGCGAAGGAGGGCACGGGCTACCTGCTCACTTTCGACGGCCTTGTGGATACGAGCCGCAGTTCGCGCCTGTGCTTCAGGCCGCTCATGCCCGAGCTCACCACCAACATGTATATCATTTGGCGGCGGGGCCAGCAGTTCACGCGGGCGGGCGAACTTTTCCTCGATACGCTCCGGCACGTGCTGGGGGAATAGAAAGAGATTAGAGGATTGTTCTCATGCTTAAAATTGAAGAATATAATACAAAGTATATCAACGACGCGATTGAAATCTGGAACGACATTGTCGAAGACGGCATCGCGTTTCCGCAAATGGATTTGCTTGACCCGCAGACGGGAGACGCCTTTTTCAAGTCGCAGTCGTTCACGGGTATCGCCATCGACACAGACTCCGGCGAAGTGGTCGGACTGTACATTCTCCACCCGAATAACGTGGGGCGTTGCGGGCACATTTCAAACGCGAGCTACGCCGTCAAGAAAAACAAGCGCGGCCAGCACATCGGCGAATTTCTCGTGAAGGATTGCCTCGCGAAGGCAAAGGAAATCGGCTTCAGGATTTTGCAGTTCAATGCGGTTGTCGCGACAAATACGTCTGCATTGAAGTTGTACAAAAAACTAGGCTTTACGCAACTCGGCGTGATACCCAAGGGATTTTTGCTCAAGGACGGGAGCTACGAGGACATCATCCCGCACTATATCGAACTGTAGTGATTACAGCGCGCTGTCGAGTGCCATCATGAGCGTGAAGCCGACGGCGAAGAGGATGGTGCCTGCGTCAAAGTGGTCGCCTTCGCTTACTTCGGGGAGCATTTCTTCAACGACAACGTAAATCATTGCGCCTGCCGCAAACGAAAGCAGGTAGGGCATGAACGGCGAAAGGATTTCGGCGGCGATTAAGGTAATCAATGCGCCGATCGGTTCGACAGCTCCGGAGAGCGCTCCGAGTGCAAATGCTTTTTTGCGCGAAGCGCCTTCGGCTTTTAGCGGGAGCGAAACGACGGCTCCTTCAGGGAAGTTCTGAATGGCGATACCGATGGAAAGCGCGAATGCAGCCGAGAGTGTGATGGCGACGTTTCCGGAAAGCCAGCCTGCGAAAACGATGCCGACAGCCATGCCTTCGGGCAAGTTGTGGAGTGTTACGGCGAGCGTGAGCATCGTAGTGCGTTTGAGTTTTGCTCTCGGACCTTCGGGAGTTTGACTGCCCAAATGCAAATGCGGTGTGATTTTATCCAAAACGAACAGGAATAAAATACCTGCCCAGAACCCCACTGCGGCGGGTGCAAATGATAATTTCCCCAAATGTTCGCTGGCGCTGATGGCCGGGAGGAGCAGGCTCCAGACGGATGCCGCTACCATGACTCCTGCTGCAAATGCTAAAAGTCCGCGCTTGAGGTTCTGCTTCATTTGCCCGCGGATAAAGAATACGCAGGCTGCGCCGAGAACCGTCCCTAAAAATGGGATGGTGAGACCTTGAATAATGGGTAAAATGGGTTGAATCATACGAAAAAAGATAGTATTAAAACTTGACAATTTCAAAAAACGCGCTGGAGTTTTGAAGGTCTAATTGGAGTAGCGTGAACGATTGCATTTTTGTATCGTAGATGCATGAATAAGTTAAAGTCTTTTGTTGTCGCGGCCTCTGCCGTATTGCTTTTTACAACTTCTGCAAATGCGTGCCTTGCCGCCTGCAAGGAAAAGAAACGGGATGAGGCTTACAGTAAGCAACTCTCGGCTGCTACGTTGCAGACAATCATTGATAACGCTTTGCCGCAGAAGTCGGTGGACCCGGAACTTGGCGAACCTTATCAGGTTTACCCGATTGACGTAAAACCGTATGATAAGGATTTTCATGCAACGTTGATTGAATATCCTTACGGAAGTTCTCCGCGTGCGGTGTCGCAAGAATCGAACCCGCGTGGAATTATCTTGTATGTGCACGGCTATAATGATTACTTCTTCCAGGAAGAACTTGCGGAAAAATCGGATTCTGCAGGTTTTGCTTTCTTTGCAATTGACTTGCATTACAATGGTCGTTCGTATAGCGAAGGCGAGC
The DNA here is from genome assembly GCF_900142485.1 of Fibrobacter sp. UWB12. Classification (NCBI taxonomy): domain Bacteria; kingdom Pseudomonadati; phylum Fibrobacterota; class Fibrobacteria; order Fibrobacterales; family Fibrobacteraceae; genus Fibrobacter; species Fibrobacter sp. UWB12. The sequence goes on from NZ_FRAZ01000003.1 coordinate 9,644, forward strand.
CGCGTTCGGATATGCGAAGCGTTAAGGAATACTATGCGGAATTGGATGCGGCTATTGCGCTTAGCAAGAGTATTGCTGCGAAAGGCTCAAATGCAAAATTGCCGTTTGTCATTCTCGGCCATTCGCAGGGTGGGCTGATTACGCCGAATTACCTAAATGAACGCAATAGCGAAGATTTTGCAGCTCTCGTTTTGAATAGCCCGTTCCTGGATTATAAAAATAGCTGGTTTGTTCGCAATGTGGCTTTCCCCGTGTTCTCGGATATCGCGCTGTTGTTGCCCGATGCACCCGCTCCGAAACAGGAAGCCCCTAAGTACAACATATCTCTTTTGAAGAGTGAAAGGGGCGAGTGGGAATTCAATCGTGATTTGAAGAGTGATGAATGGCCACAACAGTATTTTGGATACCTCCGTGCGACAACTCGCGGCATCAAGTGGATCCATGCGGGAATGCAGATCAAGGCTCCTGTTCTCATGATGCGTAGCGGCTGCACCGTGAACACGGTCAAGTGGGATGATGACTACATGCGTTGCGACTGCATGCTTGATGTGAATCTTCTTGAAAAGTGGGCTCCGAAATTGGGTAACGATGTCACGACCGTGACGATTACGGATGGCATGCACGACTTGTTCCTCTCGCGTAAGGAAGTTCGCGATAACGCTTACCGCACGATGTTTGAATTTTTGGATGGTGCCATTTTGCGGAAGCAAATTGTCGTTGCGCAGAACTTTTAATAATTAGATTTTGTTTTAATCGGTTAGCGCACTTTCCTTGTCATGAGGAGAGTGCGTTTTTTAGGAGAAAATGATGAGTAAGAACATTTGGGATATCTTTGCGCCGGTTTATGAATTCGCGATGCGTTCGCAGAAGGATATTTATGATTTTATGTATGGGCGGATTGGCGAGGTCGCGAAAGGGAAAGATGTGCTTGAACTGGCGACTGGCCCGGGGATGATTGCGCGACATATTGCTCCGCATGCAAATCATGTGGTGGCGACTGATTTTGCTCCGAAGATGATCGAGACGGCTCGCAAGGCGAAAAATCCAGAGAACGTGCGCTTCGAAGTGGCTGATGCAACGTCGTTACGTTTTGAGGATGATTCTTTTGATGTTGTTGTGATTGCGAATGCGTTGCATATCATTCCGAATCCAGAAAAGGCGTTGGCGGAAATCCGTCGCGTCTTGAAAGATGGTGGCGTGCTCATTGCTCCGAATTTTATATTCCGCGAAGGCGGTAAAAGAAACTTGTGGCAAAAATTGCTGAGCCTTGTCGGGGTTCGCTTTGCGCATGAATGGACGGAAGACGAATACAAGTCTTTCTTAAAAGGGAATGGCTGGACGATAACGGAAAATTGCGTTATTAAAGGGCGGATTGATTTAGCTTACGTGGAATGCGGGAAATGAAGATTATTTCGCTTCTATAAATTCATACCTTGTATTTTTTCTTGACATCGGAAAGGACCATCGCTGCAGGGCGGGTGCGACCTTTCAGCATGTCATTGTATCCTTTTTCGAGTTCCGTGTTGAGGCGCTCTTTTGACCATTTAGCTGCGTTTTCGGGAACCTTTTGCAAACTCTTGATGAATTCTGGTGCGAAATCAACGCCATTTGACCATGTGATTGTGTGTGCTTGCAGGCTGAAATCTTTAAATGTGTTGATGTTCGCTAGTTGTTGCACGATTGCGCGATGATCGGACTTGACGACTTTTTCAAAATCAGCGATGATACGACATCCGTCATTGAATGCGACGGATATCTTGTAATCACCAATGTATTTTGCTTCGGTCACGTGCAGCATGAATTAAACCAATGGGGCTATTTTACGAAGCTTATGCAGGTGCGTCGGTTTCCTCAAGTTCTTTCTTCAGCTTGAGTATTTCCCTTTCGGAAAGCTTGGTAATTCTAGAAATTTTTTCTACAGAATCACCTTCGGCGAGCATTGCTTGGGCGTCATCTATCTTTGCCTGAAGATAAGACCCTTGTTTTTCGTAAAGCATGTCCGTCATTCCGTCAACCTCATTTAGAAGGGTTTCGTCGGTGTACCCTTTTAAAGATACATCTTTTGCAAAGTCCTTGTCAAGTAGTTTCTTTAACTTGTCTTCGGGAATATCTCTGTCCTCAAGGACATCGCGGAAAATACGCAACATTTCGGCTCTGTCAGACTGCTCGCGACATTGCGGCGATGTGCGATCATCAATTGCAAAGAACTTTTCCAGTTCTATCAGAAAAATGTCTAGCTTTTCGTAGAAAAAATGATGGTTGCGAACTAGCTGCGCATGGTGTAGGTAGGTGTTCCGCTCTTTTGGAAACTGATTTTCGGTTAGAATGGAAAGCACATAGATATGTGGGAGCTTGTAATCTTGAGCTTTCTTAACTGTACGTGAAACGACTCGGGCTGTGTAGTAAATGAGTCGATCGATAAAAAGAAAGTTGAAATTCTGTTGGACTTCGATAAGTACGGGTTCGCCTGCTTGCGTTGTGCCGTAGATGTCGAATATGGCGGTTTTGTCATTCAGCACGCCGGGGTTTTCGGGTACACCCAGCGTAAATGTCACGATAGCTTTATCGCCGGAAAGTCCTAGCATTGCATTTAGGAATTTGACGGTTCGCTTGGGCTTGGCTTCGTTCGCCATAAGCATCTTAAAGATGCCGTCGCTGAAAGGATAAACATTCTTGTATTTCTTACGGTAATCAGCCAAATGCTCGGGGTGCTCGTGTACGTCCTTGACAAAGGCGATGAATTCGTTTCGCGTCATATTACCTCCATTCGCCTACATGCATAAAAAGGCGAAGATTTCAAGGCTCTGTCGGGCCAGGCCGTACTTTTGGGTCGAAACTGCGAAAAAGCTGCGAAAATGACCCTCTGGCTCTGTTAGGCCAGGCCGTATAGCTGCGAACATGCTGCGGACCGCCGAATGACCATTTCAGCGTAAAAACATCGGTCATGCAGCCGAAAAACAGTTTTGGAAGGGCTTACGGAATGAGGATTTTTTGCTAGCCGGGCACAAGTGTACAGTTTAGCCCGACAGAGCCATAAAAACGGCTCTGTCGGGCCAGTCCGTACTTTGGGGTCGAAACTGCGAAAATGCTGCGAAAATGACCCTTTGGCTCTGTTAGGCCAGGCCGTATAGCTGCGAACATGCTGCGGCGAGCCTGATGACCTTTTCAGCGTAAAAACATCGGTCATGCAGCCGAAAAACAGTTTTGGAAGGGCTTACGGATTGAGGATTTTTTGCTAGCCGAGGTTATATAGGTTCTGAAAATTACTTTCCATCGCGAGCAGCTTTCATTCCAGCTTTTAGCCCCTCACGATAGGGCGTGGAACCTATAGGTGTTATGGGAGGAATCGGACAAATAGGAACAATAACCATATTCCCCTTTATCGCCTTATACCCCTCTTCAAATCCCGCACAGAATTCATCTCTATCATTTGCATAAGACAGAGTAATCAGACAAAAAACCATCACAATGACGCTCATTACAAATGTCTTTTTCATGTTTCTTTCTCCTGAAATGACGGATTTATACTTAGGAAAATACATTTTTTTGCAAAAAAAGCAATAGTAGACAACCATTTCTTTCGGCGACAAAGCCCAAAATCCAGCAATATTTGTTCAATATCACAGTTCTTGCTATGCCAAATTATGCGTACGATTTGACTTGACAGAGCCAACTTGCCGCCGTTTACTAGCGCTTCTGCGAGGGCTTTGCTTTATCGAGATCCATTCTTACATATTGACGGCAACCATATAAGGACCCGGATACCAGCAATTGAGAGAATGTTGCGGCGGTAATATTGTCGATGCCGTCATCAAGACCATATTTGCTTTCCCCGTTTGGTTGAATTGACACCCATACTGACGGAATGTGGTTCGCGTCAGGAGAGGATTTTACATAGCACTCAATAACACAAGATTGTTTCGCTCCGGTCCACTTGTGAGTGAAACTGTCAAAGTGCAAATCTTTGCATCGTGCTTCAGTGACAGTAAACTGGTATTCTTCGGCTAGGCATACTCCGACCAGGACCAGCAGTGCGATGAAGAGATTTTTCATGACGGACTCCCTAGACACAATATAATAAACCCCTATACCGGCGCAAATATTTCTATCTGCGCAGTATTCCCATTATTGCAATTCCATGAACTAAGGCTTCTGCCAACAACTGATTATAGCATTCGCTGTTGTTATTTACGTACTTGTCCATAGCTTTTTGTCTTTTGCATGCGTAAGATTTACTGTCTTTTTTGTTTTCGCATGCAAGTGTGGCATCGATATATGAGTAAAAATTGGGACATTCGCCAATATATACAAAGCTTGTTCCAATATAGTCATCGGTATTATAATCTAGATTACACGAGGTAATCAAGATTGCCGACAAGAGAAGAAGCATTTTTTTGGAAAGGCGAACAACCATAAAAATCAATATAAAAATTGAGCGGCTAGTTCGTCAAGGAAAATTTCACTCATGCTTGAAAGAGCTATGTCGAAAATTTTGGAATTCTCTTTATAAAATTCAGCTAAACAGCCTAAATCGCCTTTTTGAGTGAATTAGTTGGATTTTCACTTGACATCGTTTTTCTTATAAGGTATTTTACTAAAAAGGATTTCAGGTTCACAAGAATGATAACGTCACAACTAAGAGATCTAGAAGACGCATATCAAGTCAAAGCAGCTTTTTTTCGCGACAAACTTGAAAAATTTGGTGGTCGAAAGGGCGTTGTTGAACTTGTTCGCGATGCTCTTGAATTTCAAAAAAAACATGATTTTCAAAAAGAACTAGACTTGCTGCAGCCTTTGGTTGCTTTTTTGGAAGATGTTCCGTTCAGACCCGTAGACTCAATTTCCTATGTATGCATTTCAGATGAAATGGAATGGTCTATTTATCAGCATAACAATCCTACATCGCTGAAAAAAGTCATCAAAAATCTTAGTGATATTTGCCCAATAGATTCTGTTTTGAGACAATATGGCATGGCGGCCTGGGAATTGGGAGATTATTCAACAGCATCAAAGGTGCTGAAAAATGCAATAAGCTGGAATCCGGTGTCCGCCTCCTGTAAGTTATTGCTGGCGATGGTTCATATGGACCAAAAGAACTGGGAAGAAGGATTCCAAATAACATTGGGTGCGTTAGATGTCGCGTATAAACCTGCTGATATAAAGCGGTGTTATGAATTTATTGTAGACTACTTCGGGCAAAAGAAAATGTTTGAAGAGTGCTTTTATTTTTGTTGGTTGCAGTCGAAATTTACCTATTTAGACCGTGACTATGAAAAAATGGTGGATGATTTATTGTTCCTATCAAACATTTTGAAGAAGTCTAAGATAAGTTTATCGGAAGAAAATTTGCTCAATGCCGCTCATAGGCACAAGGTTCCACTAGATGTAAACCCTAATATTCCTGTAATTGCAGCCAAAAGATGCCAGGAAGAGTCCTTAGCCAATAATAAGGAGTTGGCAGAATACTTTTCAAATATCATGCTGGACTTACAAAAATGTAAATCAAAGGGAAAAGATAAATCGTTGAAGGCGGTTTTAGTCCGCTATAAGAATTGACAATAACGGCTTTGTTGACAGCAAATTAGATATATTTAGAAAAAAAGGACATCAGTATGTGGATTTATAATGTATGCAGAGCTTGCGAATCGCGAGGCAACCTATATGAACTCTTGGAAAGCTACACGGACAGAACAATTGCGTATTTACGATTGTTCTCCCTAATGAAAAACAAAGATCCGGATTGCCATTATTTTGTTGAACGAGTCTCGGATAAGAAACTTCGAAAATAAGGTTTTTCGATTGTCATAATGAATTCTGTTTTCCTCAGTGCAAAATAGGTGCCGATAGTTTGCTTTTTTTGTTTAGTTCGCTGGAAAGTCAATTTACGACTAATAGAAAAATATGCCACACAAACTTATTATAGGTAAAAACGACCTAGCATCACAAAGACCCGATCTTGTGGCTGAGTGGGATTTTGCAATGAATGGCGAGCAAACTCCTCAAAACACGACCGTTTTTTCAAATAAGAGAGTATGGTGGATTTGTTCTAAATGCGGTCACAGATGGAATTCAACCGTAAGCAGCAGAAGCAAAGGATGTGGATGTCGAAAGTGCAATAATTCATGGACTACAGTTAGACGAGAAAAACTCTTGTCTAAATCAGGCTCTTTAGCCATACTGTATCCTAGTATTGCAAAAGAATGGGATGAAGAAAGAAATTCACCACTAACGCCGAATGACATAACGCCAGGTTCAAACAAAAAAATATGGTGGATTTGTCCAAGGAAACATAGTTATCAATCTGCCGTATGCAATCGAGTTCAAGGAAAAGGATGTCCTATTTGTATAGGAAAAAAGATTCTCGTCGGATATAACGATTTAGCCACTTTATATCCCCTTGCTGCAGAAATGTGGGATTATCAGAAAAATGGGGTCTTGAATCCCAAAACAGTCGGTCTGAAATCCCACCATAAAGTTTGGTGGAAATGTTCTCAAGGCCATTCATGGCAAAGTAAAATTAGTCACTTTACGGATGGACACCGATGTCCATACTGTGATGGACAAAGGGCTATAGAAGGCGTCAATGACATAACAAATACAAATGTGTCCTTGGCTGCGGAGTGGGATTACGAAAAAAACAAAACACCTATTACAAAAGTCATGCAATCTAGCGGAATCAAGTATTGGTGGAAATGTTCATTTGGACATAGTTGGCAAGCTTCGCCCGCTCATAGGAGTGCTGGTGAGGGGTGTCCGATATGTTCTAGCACTTCAAAAACATCCTTTCCAGAAAAATGTTTGTTTCACTATATCAAACATTTTTTTCTAGACGCAGAGCCAAATTACAAGAATCCAAAATTATTAGGCAACTTTGAATTAGATGTTTACATTCCTTCAATAAAATGCGGTATTGAGTATGATGGTGTTTTTTACCACCAAAACAAAGAAAAAGACGAACGAAAAGACTCTATTTGTAATGAACATTCTATAAAGTTGATTCGAGTAAGGGAACCCGGTTGTCCATTGCTGAAATCATCCAAATGTATTCAATTACATTCTCTTTCTTCAGATGAACTTTCTTCCGCAATCAAACAGGCTTTGAAGCAAATAGGAGTAGCTGAAACAAATATTGATGTTGACCGAGATCGTTATTTGATAGAATCAGAAATTGATCATAGCATTGCCAAAAATTCGTTGGCCTTTACGCATCCCGAATTGTGCAAAGAATGGGATTATGAATTGAACGGGTCTTTGACTCCTTTCAATATTAGTAGATGTAGTGAAAAAAAAGTTTGGTGGAAATGTAAGGTATGTGGACTATCGTGGCAGGCTATTGTTGCGAACAGAAGTAAAGGCTCTGGATGTGTTTTTTGTTCTAAAAATAAACGTCCTTTAGCAAAATATAATCCAACACTTGCAGAAGAATGGGATTATGAATTGAATGGTTCCTTATCGCCATCTGATGTATCTGTAGGCAGTGCTCAGTATATATGGTGGAAATGTAAAACATGTGGTAAATCATGGAAAAGCCGGGTTAGCACCAGAAATAAAGGACATGGATGTCCTCATTGTCAAAGCCTAAAGCATCCCGGCTTAGGCAAGGCGAGATTGGCCAAGATTACAAAAACTCGATAAAAAGTCTGACCGTTTTTTTACGGCAAGTTCGGTTGATTATGGCTATGTATTGTATGAGATAATAATGGTAGTAGGTAGTAGTTATTAGTAGTAAGCCATATCATTATATACAATAGTGGACACGAGTTTTTTCCAGGGATACGAAACGGGTGTAAAAGCCCGTTTTTTTCGTTGCTTCTAGCGGTCTTTTTAGGACTATCGAAAGAGACTTTATTTGTAATTCCTCGGTTCGATTCTGGGCTGATTTTGGGGCTAAAACCATGTTCAACTATTTGGACTATGTTTCGCGAGTCCAGAGGTGCTCCAAAACGCGAATATGGCGATTCTAGCCCGAAAACGGCAATGGGCTATTTTTGACGGGCTAAAAGTAGTGAACATAAAAGCACTAATAAAAACGGCTCTGTCGGGCCAGGCCGTACTTTTGGGTCGAAACTGCGAAAAAGCTGCGAAAATGACCCTCTGGCTCTGTTAGGCCAGGCCGTATAGCTGCGAACATGCTGCGGACCGCCGAATGACCATTTCAGCGTAAAAACATCGGTCATGCAGCCGAAAAACAGTTTTGGAAGGGCTTACGGAATGAGGATTTTTTGCTAGCCGGGCACAAGTGTACAGTTTAGCCCGACAGAGCCGATTTCAAAACTGCTCGTTTGAGCATTGAAAATATAAATCACTGAAAGGTGAATGTCAAGAGGCTCTTAATTTTTTTTGTAGGGGAAAAAATCAACTATTAAATGGATATTGGTAAGAGGTAACCTGTTTTTATAGTAGAGCGAACATTGTTATATTTGTAAAGACATAATGAATTAGAGTAGAATCTTGTTCCTGTATTGAAAAGTCTGGTAAACTTGAAGTTAGCAGGGAGCAGGACGTTACTCGCACCCCTATGGGTGCGGGTCGTCTGTTGCTTATCGCTAACGGGTTACCAGAGCCTTCAATACGTAAGCCTGCGACTTCGCACCTTTTTCTTTTATAATGGTACGATTTCTGCAGGACTGAGGTTCAAAATTCTCTCGTAAGCCACTTTCTGTGAAAAGGGGAGAAATATGAAAAAATTGTTTCTTGCAATAGTCTTGGTGCTACAGACTTTTGTTTGTGCTGAGAAATGTTATTTCCAAACCCGGCGGATCAGTTATGATTCTGTAACTAAGGTCAAGAAAATATCTTGCCAAAAAGCGAAAAATGCTGTTGGTGATGTTCGATACTATAATGGACGAGACAATTATACTCCGTATTTTGAAGAAAATTTTGGTCGCGAGGGAAATATTATTATGGAAGAAAAAGGGTATACGCTTTTCGCTAAATTTTATTATGCTCTCGGTCATTTTCGATTATATGGTTCAATAATTTATCAAGGTGCTAATCCTGTACAATGCTTTACCACAACGAGTACAGGCTATTGCGATCGCGTTGAGTATAATGAATTTGCCATGTATTTAAATGATTTTCTGAATTCATCGGCAAGAAAAGCAAAACGTAAATAAGAAGGGGGCTATTTATGAAAAAGTTTATTTTATTGTTGCTTAGTCTAGTTGATATATTGTTTGCGGGATCTTTTAAGGATTCTCGTGATGGAAAAGTTTATAAAACTGTGAAAATTGGTAATCAGATATGGATGGCGCAGAATTTGAATTATGATATGAATGAAAGTGTTTGCTATGATTATAAAGAACAGAATTGCAGAAAATATGGTCGTCTGTATACGTGGAGCGCTTCTAAATTTGCATGCCCCAAAGGGTGGCATCTTCCGGATGCAACGGAGTGGATGGAACTATTTGAGAATGTTGGTGGGTCTGATATTGCTGGGAAAATGTTGAAAAGTAAAAAAATTTGGGAGGATGATAGAAAAGGGATTGATGCCTATGGCTTTTCGGCTTTGCCTGCTGGACAGGCTATGACTAGGGGTTTTTGGGGATTGGGCATTTGGGGTAGTTTTTGGACGTCATCAACGTATAAGGTGGATGATGATCCTAATGTTTACATATGTACTGCAAATTTTTTTCAGGATTCTGCTCAAAAATGTTCTTATACTCGAGAAGATTATTATGGACATTCGGTCCGTTGCATTAAGGATTATTAGGAATGAGAAAAGTGAGATTTTTGTTTGTGATAACCATTTTTTTATTTGGAGTATCCTCTGCTTATGCTTACAATTTCAAATGCCAATCACGTAATGGCTGGGCTCCGGGAAATGGTCGATATAGCTATCAGGGCGAATGGGTTGACTATTTTAAAGTCTATGCCAAGGCTGGTGAATATGTGCTGTTCTATTACCCCAAAGGAAAGAAGGGATATTGGTTCCCTAGAAACAAATGTTATGAAATCTAACAAAGGAGATTTAAAATGAAAAAGATTTTCGCTTTTTTTATTTTTGTGCTTTCTCAAGTACAATCATGGGCTGCTTCATGTCCATTGTCTAGTTATGAAAGTAGGAATGCATATGATTATAGCGGAGCTCGGTTGATTTGCGATTATCAAAATGGAGTATTGCGATCGAGATTTTTGAATAATTATACTGCAGGTGAAACGACTTCAATAGATTATTATCCAAATGGAATGCCGAGAGAATATAATTTCAGAGGGCGAAATATAGGTGGTGGTTTTTATAGTGAAAATAAAAAATATAATTCGTCAGGTATGCTAATAAGTCGTTCCGTATTGAGTGGAAGCTCTGGCTATGAATGCTCTTATGTAGGTAGATATCGTTTAAGGTGCTTGGATTATAATAGTGGTGATAATTACGAAGAATCTGTGGAATATGTTTCCCAATATGAAGGAAATTAAGTAGATCTTTTCTTTGAAAGAATATTCAAAAAAATCTATACTAAAACAGAAAATTGCCCCGGATTTCTCCGGGGCAATTTAGTAGGTGGTTATTGAATGAGTTCTAATTTACTTCTTGGAGTTTGAGCATTTTGCCGAAGAGGCCGCCTTTCGCTTTGAGTTCTGCGGGGGAGCCGGTTTCGACAACTTGACCGTTTTGCAGGACCACGACCTTGTCTGCATTGGCGATGGTGCGCATGCGGTGGGCGATGATGATGACGGTCTTGTTCTGCACGAGTTTCGAAATGCTCTGCTGAATCTTGGATTCGTTTTCGACATCGAGGCTTGCGGTAGCTTCGTCGAGGAGCACGATGGGGGCGTCCTTGAGGATGGCGCGGGCGATGGAGATTCGCTGGCGTTCGCCGCCGGAGAGTGTATCGCCGTTTTCACCGATGACGGTGTCGTAACCTTGCGGGAGCCTTTGGACAAAGTCGTCGCAGTTTGCAAGTTTTGCGGCTCGCAGGATTTCTTCGTCGGTGGCATCGCGCTTACCGATGCGAATGTTGTCGCGGATGGAGGTGTTGAACAGCACGACATCCTGGAAGACGATGGAGAAGTTCTTGAGGAGCGTTTCGGGATCGATTCTTGAAATGTCCTGGCCGCCGAGCGTGATGGTGCCGCCTTGAATGTCCCAGAAGCGAGCGGCGAGCTTTGCGGCTGTTGTCTTTCCGCTGCCAGACGGGCCCACGAGTGCGGTGATTTCGCCTTGCTTGGCGGTGAACGAAGCCTTCTTCAAAACTTGCTTTTCTTCGTTGTAGTAGAAATCAACGTTCTTGAATTCGATGTCATAATCAGCGGGCTCAAACTTTGTGGAACCGCGTTGCACTTCCATATCGTCCATCTCCTTGAATCGCTTGAGGCGGACATCCAAGAAGAATAGTTCCGTCATGTTGTTTAGAACGAGATAAATGGGGCTGTAAATCGTCGATGCGCAGACGATGTACACAAGGTAATCAAATACGCTTAATTTGTCTTGTGCAAGGAGGATAGAGCCGAAAATGAGAACGGAAGCAAGTCCGAGTTTCAAGAAAATCTGGGCGCCGTTCAGGATGACTCCTGACATGAATTCGCCTTTAATCTGGGAATGTTCATAGAATTTGGAGTGATCATCCAATGCTTTGCAGACGCTTTCTTCTTCGCAGTAGGACTTGATTTCTTGAATATTTTCAAGGCTTTCCTGAATATCTTCGGTAATGACGCGGGCCGCGTTGTAGGTGTGCTTGAAGTTTTTGAACTGTAATTTGCGGGACAGGTAAATGAGCAGGCCTGCAAATGGAGCTACCCACAAAAGTGCAGCAGCCATCAACGGGTTGTAAATGATGAGTGCGACTGCGCAGATAACGAGCATCGCGGCGACTGCAAAAATTTCAGGAACGGCGTGCGAGAAAATCATTTCAAGGGCGTTCACGTCGTTCATGATAGTCGAAGTCAAGTCGGAAAGGTCCTTTTTGCCAAAGAAGGCGAGCGGGAGCTTGCGCAACTTTTCGGCAAGCGTGATGCGACGTTTTTTGCATTCCGAATAGACGGATTCGTATGTGCTGTCGTAAGAGAGCGCATAGATGAAGTACATGACAAGGTAAATGACGACAGCGATGACTAAATATTGCCAGAAATCCAAGGTGATTGCCTCTGGTTCTTTCAGCTTCGCCATGAATTCCTTGAGGAACAGGAATACGAACGAAAGCGGGAGCATTAACGAAAGATAATGCCATGTTGTCCAAAATACGCCTTTGATAAATGTTTTTGTACCTTCATCAGAGAGGACAAAGCGATTTTTAATCCAATTATACATTCTTGCCTCCGATAGTCCAGCTGACGGACTGCTGATAATCTTGCCACATCTTGGCGAATATGCCGCCCTTTTCAACGAGTTCCTTGTGCGTGCCGCGTTCCACGATGCGGCCGCCTTGTACGACGAGAATCTGGTCGGCATTCACGATGCTTGTGAGTCTGTGTGCAATCATCAAGACTGTTTTGCCCTTCGAAAGCGTTTGCAGTGCTTGCTGGATAAGGCTTTCGTTTTCGGGGTCTGCAAATGCGGTCGCTTCGTCAAGAACGACGATCGGTGCATTCTTGAGAATGGCGCGGGCAAGGACGATTCTCTGCTGTTCGCCGCCGGAGAGGTATGTACCCTTGCTGCCGATGACGGTGTTGATTCCTTCGGGCAGGCGGTCAATGATTTCGCGGCATTGAGCGAGATTGAGTGCCTTGTTGACGCTTTCAATGGAAGCCTCAGGAGTTCCGTAACGGACGTTTTCCAAAATACTCTTCTTGAAGAGTCGAGTATTCTGGAAAACGAATGATGTGTTTTTCATGAGGACTTCTTGGGGTATTTCCTTGATGGGCGCACCGCCGACTAAAATTTCACCATCGTTGGCATCGAAAAATCTCGGGACGAGCTTTGCAATGGTGCTCTTGCCGCCGCCAGATGTACCAACGAGTGCGACTGTTTCGCCTTCCTTTATTTTGAATGAAATGTCATGAAGGACTTCATTTTCTGTGCCGGGGTAGGTGAACTTGACATTCTTGAATTCAATATCGAAATGCTTGACTTCTTGCGGGTTTGTCGGTGTAGCAAGTTCTGGGTAATCTGTCAACGATTCAATGCTACCAATGGCGAGTTTTGCCTGGTTTACGGCTTGGCTCAAGTACATGCTGCGCATGACGCACTGCGAGAAAACGGGGGTCACGAGAACGTAGAGCATCAAGTCCACGATTGTGGCGGCAATGTTGCCTGAACTAGTTGCAATAAGGAATGTTGTGGGGACGAGGATGAGGGCGACACCGTTGATGAGCGTCGTGTAAGAACACATGATGAATTTCCAACTGCTGGAATATGCAGTGACCATTTGATGGTAATCATCAATCGTTTTATAGAAGTTCTTGAAAGAGTAAATAGTTTGCTGAAAAACTTTCACAACGGGAATGCCGCGCACATATTCGACGGCTTCGGTGTTCATGTCTTCAAGCGACTTCATGTATTTTTGCATAAAGTCCTTGCTCTTGTTCATCTTGGAGCCGAGCGTGATGATGGCGTAGGCAATTGGGACGAGGGAAGCAATGCCAAGACGCCAATCGAAAATGAACATCAATACGAGCGAGGCGATGGGAACGACGATGGTTCCTGCCAAATCCGGAAGCTCATGCGCCATGAAGGTGTGCGTGACGGCGGCGTTGTCGTCAATGATTTTGCGGATGCGTCCGGTTGGATTCTTGTCGAAAAAGCCAAGCGGGAGCCTGAGCAATTTTTTCATGGTGATTCTGCGGATGTTGCCTTCGATGCGGAAGGCGACTAAGTGCGAACAGACGAGCGCGGAAAAGTAAAGCACAACGCTGGCTGCCGAGAAAATGACGGCCATCAATGCGTAATGCTTGACCATATCGTATGAAATTTTACTTGTGTCTGCGAATAATTCACGGACGATGAGCCATACATATATAAAGGGAGCGATCCCCGCGATGGAACTCAATGATGAAAATAAAAGTGCAAACGGATATAAAATTTTTCGCGATTGCATATAAGGTGTTAGTCTTTTGAAAACACTCATAGTTACCTTCTGTTTGTTTTTCGCACCAATTTTAATTTATTGATGTCTTGTTTTAAAGGTTATATTAGTCATATCTAACTTTTTGGATTGATTTGAGTCCATTTGGAGTTGAGGCGGTCTTTTGGGATTTCTAAAATGCGGGCGAAACTTAAAAGGTGTATAACACTAGGAGTCATGAATGAACAAAAAACTTATTGCACTTACTTTTGCTGCAAGCCTTTTTGCCGCCTGCGGTAGCGATTCTTCGAGCAACGCAAGCTCTGATTCGGATGATTACAAGCGCGAATTTGCGACTTCCATTTCGACGGGTGAAACGATGTTTATCGGCACGATGTCTTTGGATCACACGGATGATTTGGGCAAGGACTTTGTTGAAGTCGGTACGCGTGCAGGTGTTGTCTATTACGATAATGCCTTGTTTATCGCTGATTTGGATGTTGGCTCTATTTCCCGTTACAGCTTGGCTGAAAACAACAAGCTTGGCAAGGTGACCGCAAAGCTCTCTCTCCCGGGAACTTGGGTAAACCACATTTATTTTGTCAACGATGAAAAGGCTTATTTGGGCGGTATGCTTGATTCCTTGATCATCATCAACCCGAAAACCATGAAGAAGACGGGCGCAATTGACCTTTCCAAGTACAAGGATAAGGACGCTCTCGTAGTGAGCCCGGGAACAGGCGTGATTGTTGACGGTCGCCTTTATGTGGGTCTCTTGCAGAATGTGAGCGATTATGCTACGGGTAACGAAGCTCAGGTCGCCATTATTGATGTCAAGAAGGATGAAGTCGTCGCTGTTGCGAAGGATGACCGCATTGCTGCCGTGGGTTCCTTGGATGACTCCCAGAACCAGGCATTTACTGTTATTGATGGCTACATCTACTGCTACAGTAATGCTTCTTGGGGCTACGCTCCGGGCCAGGTTGACGGTTTCCTCCGTATCAAGGTGGGCGAAACCAAGTTCGACAAGGATTATGCCTGGTATATCACGAAGGATGTCGCTATCGATGGCGTCACGAAGAAGGACAATTTCAAGTACCTCTCTCCGGCATCGAACGTGAAGGATGGCCTTGTCTATGCTTTCTTGAACGTGATGGTCGATTTGAAGCAGACTTGGACGGACATGGATAGCTATCACAATAACACTTGCAAGCCGGTGCAACTTAACCTTGCAAAGAAGACGATTAAGGCTTTGCCGATTGGTTATTCTTCGAGCTGGGCTAGCTACGGCAAGTACGTTGAAGATGATGGCAAGGTTGTCTTTGCGGTCTCTACTGAAGAAGATGGCAATGCTTACTTCCGCTATGATCCGAAGACGGATAAGGCTGAAAAGATTGCCAAGGCGGAACAAATTCCGATGTGGATTGTTCCGCTTAAATAACGGAATGGTGGTGCCCGCTCAGTGGCGGGCATGACAGTGTGTTGTGTCATTCCCAGCTTGACCGGGAATCTCCTTCTTGTAAAAAGTAGTTCTGGGTTTTATTGAAGATGAATATTCGTAAGTTTGCTACTGTTTTTGCCGCTGTTGCGGCATTTGCCGTTGTTTCGGCTTATGCACAGGATGACGAAGTTACTTCGTTCGAAGATTTTGATGAACCGGTCGCGGAAAGTAATGCGACTGATGCTTCCAATGGTGGCGCTTCTGAAGTAAATGCTGCGGGCGCTTCCACAAGTTCCGAAGACGTGACAAAGCTAGATTTACTCTCGGTTGAAACGGAATCTGAAGCGGAACAGGCTGCCATTGCAAAACAGGTAGAAACAGTCTCTACGATTGATGCCGCTGAATTGCAAAATACGAGCAAGAGCGTTTCTAAGGCGATTAATTCTGCGTCTGGCGTGAAAGTGCGTAAGTCTGGCGGAATGGGCAGTGAAGGCAAAATCAATATTCGCGGCATGGAAGGCAAGAACATCAAGGTGCTTGTCAACGGCGTTCCTGTCGAAACGCAGGGAAATTTGGGACTTGACGATATTCCTATCGACCAGATTGCAGATATCGAAGTTTATAAGGGCTATATCCCGGCGCGTTTTGCTACAGACGGCGCGGGCGGTGCCATTAACATTGTGACTAAGAAACGCCCGACAAATTCTGTGGACGCTTCTTACAGTTTTTCAAGCTTCAATACGCACAAAGCTTCCGTTGCCGCAAGCCATTTGATTGATAGCATTGCGGGTGCTGCAAGCCTTGAAATTGGTGTGTCCGGTTACTTTAACCATTCCGATAACGATTACGAATTTACATCGCCGTACATGAAAAGCTCTACAGGTGCGGATACGAGCGTTGTTCGCGATCATGACCATTACACCTCTTACAATGTGCAGGCTTTTGCGAACTTGATGAACGTCTGGTTTGACCAAATTTCGTTGGGTGCAGGCTTTGGCGCATTTGACAAGCAGATTCAGGGCATTGAAAATCGCATTAAGGAATCAACCTCCGAAGGCTATAATTTCGGTGCTTCTCTTGGACTGGATAAGAAAAATTTCTTTGCGAAAAACTTGAATTTCGGTGATTATTTTTCGTTTGGTTTTGCAGAAAATAAAATCATCGATACGAGCCGAGTCCATTGCCGCAACTGGTTTAGCTGCGATACGGCGCAAAAGAATGTGGGCGAACTCGTGTCTATGGGGCTTCCGAGATTGCGCACGGTGCAGGTGTATGATTTCAATAACTTGCTGAATTTTGATTATCGGTTTATGAAGGATCAAAAGATTTATTGGAATACACTCATCAAGTACCACAAGGAAAATCCTGAGGACGACTACGGCGCTAAAATGGCCCAGTTTAACACAGCGGGGCTTCCGGGAGAAGTTTTCTCGATAACGACGGGACTCTCTCTTGAAAATAATTTCTTTGAATCGCGTCTCCAGAATCTTCTCGGTTTCAAGTTCCATTACATGAAGGCTGAAATTTCGAATATGCCGACGAGCCTTCTGATTGAACCTGCGGTGGAATCAAATGATTACAATGATTTCAGTTACGATGAAAGTTTGATGTTCAAGGTGGCAAAGCCGCTTTCTGTGAAGGCCTCGTATCAGCATGCTGTGCGCTTGCCGACTCCAGAAGAACTCTTTGGTGATGGCATTCGCGTGAGCGCGGCGACAAGCCTCAAGCCTGAACAGGCTGATAACTTCAACTTTGGAATTTCTGTTGATTTGCAGGAATTGCCGCTTGTGACAAGGCTCCGCTTTGATGGTGATGTATTTTATTCGTACTACAAAGATAGAATCCATTACATGAATTCTGCGCAAATGTCTACGCCTTACTTTAACATGAATCCGATTCGTGCCTGGGGTTACGAAGGCGACATAAAGTTGGATGTCAATGAATGGGTTTTGCTTGGGACGAACTGGACTTTCCAGGATTTGCGTAACATGAAATATACGGCAAAACAGGGCGTTCCCAAGAAGGCGATTGTGCCTAACATTCCGCGATTCTTTATGAACTATCTTGCGGAATTCCATATGGGTGATTTGTTTGGCAAAGAAGACTTCTTGAAAGTCTGGTGGTCTGCAAATTATACAGATGAATATTTCTACGGCTGGAAGATTAGCTCCCGCCAGAGCCGTAAAATTAAAGCTTCGTTCACGCAGGATGTGGGCGTTGAATATTCCATTTGGGATAATAAGCTAGGCTGGAGCTTTGAAGTCGATAACATCACGGATAGCGAATCGTTCGATAAGTTTGGTGAAAGTAAACCAGGTAGAAGTTTTGCAACAAAGATTCGCTACAGTTTTAGATAGAAGGAGTTTGTAAGAATGTGTTTGTCTGAATTGCAGGAAAATCAAAAAGGTTTGATTCAAAAGATTAACGGGGATTCCCGTTTTGTTTCCCGTGTCGTGTCAATGGGACTTCCTCCGAGCAGTCCGTTTTTAGTGCTGCAAAATGATGGACGTTCACCGATTCTTGTGTATTCGCACGATACGATGATTGCGATTAACCGCAAAGAATGTATGCAGATTGACGTGGAGATGGCATGAGAACGATTGCTTTGCTGGGACAGCCGAATTCTGGCAAGTCTACTCTTTTTAATGCTTTGACGGGCTCGCATCAGCATGTCGGTAACTGGCCTGGGAAAACGGTGGAAAGAGCGGAAGGCTTTTTTACGCAGGGCGAAGAACTTTACCGCGTTGTCGATTTGCCGGGTAGCTATGGGCTTACGGCAAATTCTGCCGAAGAAGTCGTAACGCGAAATTTTGTGGAACACGGCAATGCCGATATTGTCTGCATTATCGTAGATGCTTCGCAGCTTGAACGTAGCCTTTACATGCTCGCAGATTTTGCGGGCGTTAAAAGCCCGGTGATGCTTGTGCTTAACATGATGGATGTTGCCGAGCAGAAGGGCAAAAAGATTGACGTCCAGAAAATCGAAAAGCTTTTGAACATTCCGGTGCTTGGCTTTACGGCGGCAAATTTGGACGACTATCCGAAATTCTTTGAAACGCTGAATCGTGCGCTTGTAAAGAAGGCGACGATTTCGTCGGATAAAATTCGTGACATTGTTGAACGCGAAGGCGGAAAGTCGCGTGTTGAAAATCTGAAAAAGCTTGAAGATTTGATTGCATCTCTAAAATTTGACAATCGCGAAAGATTCTGGGTTGCATCAAAGCTTTTGGAAAATGATTCGCTTGTGCGTTCTGAAGTCGAAACGGCGGTGACGCCGGAACATTGGAAGCAAATCAAGGAAATTCTGGATGCTGAAGGTGCTGATGGCGGACTTTTGACGGGTGAAGCGAAGTACCGCTTTGTCTCTGAAGTTCTCCGTGATGCGTCTGAAGGCGAAGAAAAGTCGATGAAACTTTCTCGCTTTGATAAAATTGCGACGCACCGCATCTGGGGTAAAATTGTCGCGTTCTTTATTCTCGTGCTTACGCTTGCGGTGAGCATGATGATCGCAGTCCCGATTATTGCAAGCTGCTTTGGACTCCAGCATGTTGCAGAACCGCTTGTGGTTCAAATGTGCGAAAAGTTTGGCTGGTGGCCCTCTGTAGCGTCGTTCATCAATGGCGTTATCATTGGCGGTCTATCTGTGACTGTCGCCATGATGGGATTTGTCTTTGCAATTCTTGTGACGTTTGGATTGATGGAAGATACGGGGTACTTGGCGAGATCTTCGTATGTGTTTGACTCGTGGCTTTCACGGCTTGGATTGCATGGTAAGGCGTTTATGCCTTTGGTGTCGGGGCTTGCGTGCACGGGCGGTGCTGTTTGCGGTACGCGTGTGCTTGATACGCGCGGGCAGCGCTTGTTTGCAATGGTGCTTTTGTGGTCGATTCCGTGCGGTTCAAAAGTTGCTGTGGTGCTGTTCCTTGCTTCGGTTTTTTTCGGCTCGGCGGCTCCGCTGTTTGGCGTTATCTATGTGGCTTTGATTTTTGCTTCGTTCTGGGTTTCGTCTAAACTTTTCGGAAATAAGTTGATGCCTGTGAATGAACGCGTTGGAATGATTATGGAACTTCCGCCGTATCACAAGCCGCATTGGAAAATTTTGATGAAGACTGTAGTACGCAATGTTTGGGAAGTTTTCAAAAAGGCTATTGTCGTTATTTGGCTGATTTCGTTTATCTTTTGGGTATTATCTTATTCAAGAGACGGCCTTGTTGTACATAGTCTTCTTTACCGCATTGGGAATTTTATTGAACCGTTCACGCAGATTTTTGGTATGCGTTGGCAGTTGTTCATTTCGTATCTGGGAGGTGTCTTTAGCAAGGAAGCTTCTCTTGGCGTGATGAGCGTTGTGTTTTCGAGTTCGAATGATGCGTTCTCGTTGATTGCTCGTAATGAGGCTGGTGCTAATCTTGGTGAAATGATGCGCGCAGTGGTATCACTCCCCGAAGCGTTAGCGTTTATTTTTGCATCGATGTTTAATGTGCCCTGTGTTCTTACGATGGGAACAACATATCGAGAAACTCGCTCTGCAAAATGGACTGCTGCGATTGCAGGTTACTATTTTGCAATTTCACTTGGCTTGGCGTTTATAGTTTACCACATTGCTTTGTGGGTACTTTAGAACTTCTTCCGAAAAACCCAGACTACAATAGAAGCTGGTATGGCGTGCCGAAAGGTGCGCCATACTTGTTTACGTTACGTCATCCTGAACACGTAGCGTGAAGGATCCAGTGCTAAATATGACTGGATTGGGCTAAAGCTCCAACTTTTTGACTCGGTTATGACAACGCAAGCGTTGTCGCAACTCTCGCCTGCTGAGTTGTCTTCGCTATGCTTAGAATGACGAAAATTTACCCTTGTCTAATCGGATTGCTTTAAAACTATTTAGAGTAGAAGAATCGTAGGTGCTTAATTTATTTTTACTCGTCCTTGTTGGAGTTGGGGTTTCCTGAAGATGAATAAGAAGATTGCTTTTTCCGTTGCGTTGTGTTCTGCTTGTGTTTTTGCACAGACCGATGAAGTGACAAGCTATGATGATGCATTTTTTGATGAATCCGCGGCTGTGAGCGAATCGCCGGCTCCAACGGCGACGAATTCTGAAAATGTCGCGGAAACTCCTTCTCGTAATTCCTCAAAGTCCTCTGATATTACTGTTCTTGATGGCTTGTCTGTTGAAGACGAAAGCGAAGCGGAAACATCTCCGGTTGATACGAAGACAAAGGCCGAATCTGTTAAGGTCTTGGATACAAAGGAATTGCAGGGGTCTAGCGCCACAATTGCCGAAGCGACGAATCGCTCAAGTGGCGTGAAAATTCGCCAGTCGGGTGGTCTTGGCGGTGAAAGTAAAATCAATATCCGTGGCATGGAAGGCAAGAACGTAAAAGTCCTTGTCGATGGTGTGCCTGTGGATAATGGGAATGGCTCGCTTTCGATAAATGATATCCCTATTGACAAGGTGGATCGCATTGAAGTTTACAAGAGCTATGTGCCGGAACGCTTTGCGACGGATGGCATGGGCGGCGTCATCAATATCGTGACGCATAACTTGCCCGAAAGTTCCATTACAGGTTCTTATTCGTTCGGAAGTTTCAATACGCACAAGGCTTCGTTGGATGCGAAATATGTTTGGGCAGTCGATTCTGCAAATCAGCGCTCTGTAGAAACGGGCATTTCGGCTTATTACAACTATTCCGATAACGATTATGAATTTACCACGCCGTATATGGATACGACAGTGACTCGTGAACATGACCGTTATTACAGCTATAGCATTTCGCCGTTTGTCAACTTGAATAATTTCTGGTTTGATAGAATTTCGTTGGGCGCAAGTTTTGGCGGTATGAATAAAGAAATTCAGTCAACAGCGCACCGTGTTGAGGATGCCTTTGCTGAAGCGTGGGGCTATGGCGTTTCTCTTGGCTTAGAGAAAAAGGACCTTTTTGTAAAGGGACTTTCTGCTGGATTGTCTGTCGGTTTTAATTACAGCAAGGATCGTGTCGTTGATACTAGCCATGTGTATTATTACGGCTGGGATAAGACGAATTTCAAGGAATCAAAGGGCGTTTCTGGTGAAATTTCTATGGGCAGCGCGACGTTCATTGAACGTGAAAATTATACGTTGACTATGCCTTGGAATGTTGATTACGCTTTCAATGAAAATCATTCTCTGACATGGAGTGGTTTGTATCGCTATGAATCACAGGATCCGGTTGACAAGCTTGCTGCCAAGGGTCAACTCTTGAATAATGCGGGATTTCCGGGGTATAGCCATTCCGTAGTGACAGGGATTTCTCTTGAAAATAATTTCTGGGATAAGCGAATCCAGAATGTGGCTGGAATTAAGGCGTATTATTATAGCATAAAAGCTGATGATGTTGATGGTAAGTTGAAACGCCTGACAGATGACGATGCAACGAATAAGGATATTGGCTATAGTGAAAACATTCGAGTGAAAATTATTGAACCGCTTGCGCTCAAGGGTGGCTATCAGCACAGTTTGCGATTCCCGACGCGTGAAGAAATTTTTGGTGATGGCGTTTATGTGCAATGCGCACCAAACTTGAAGCCAGAGAAGTCTGATAACTTTACGGCAGGTGCAGAACTTGATTTGGACAACATTCCGTTGCTGTTGCACTTGCATTTGGAATTCAACTGGTTTTACTTGCTGATGGAAGACCGTATTTATTGGAATAATTATGCGTCTATTCCGCGTCCGTATTACAATAGCGTCGGCACGATAACTTCTGGTTTTGAAATTGATGCATCAATTGATGTGAACGAATATGTAGCGCTTTCGTTTAACTTGACGAAGCAGGATGCTGAAAGTCGTGAAGCGGATATGTCATTTGGAATTGCGAAGGAACTTACGGTTCCAAATATTCCGACGCTCTATATGAACTTCGGTGTGGAATTCCACTTGGGCGATATTTTGTTCAAGGATGACTTCTTTAAGCTTTATTGGCTTGCGAACTATACGGACGATTATTATTACGGCTGGAAAGTTTCTGCAAAGCAGGACCGTACAATCCCAAGTTCTTTCTCGCAGGATATAGGCGTTGAATACTCCATTATGGCAAATAAGCTTTCATGGAGTTTTGAAGTCAAGAATTTTACGGATGAACTTGTCTATGACAAGTATGGAGAATCTAAGCCGGGTCGTGCATTCGCGACGAAAGCGAAATTCTCACTTTAAAGGAGATGCCCGCTTTCGCGGGCATGACAAAACAGAATATTTAACAATAACAAAAAGGAAAAACAATGAAATCCTATAAGTCTCTCTTTCTTATGGCCGCTTTTGGCTTGATGCTTTCTGGCTGCGGCGATGACTCTGGTTCCAATGCATCGTCGGATGATCAGGGTAATTCCGATGGCCAGAAGTACGTATTCTCCTTCATGATGGAAACTTCCCAGTATGTTGGAATTGGTTCCCTCTCTGATGACCAGGCCAAGATTGTCAAGGATTTTACTGAAGCCCCGAATTCTGGCTCTGTCATGTATTTCAACGGCTCTGTCTATGTGCTTGCCGCTGATAATGCCATGAACAGCACTCTTTCCCGTTACGAAGTTAAGGATGGCAAGATGGCTGACAAGGCCGCTGCTACGGCCAAGTTTACGGGAACGCAGTCCATTGCAATGAAGTTTGTTGACAAGAACAAGATGTATGTCGAACAGGCTTTGGGTGATAAGATTACCGCTCTTGACCCGACGACTCTCAAGGAAACAGCAAATATTGACCTTTCTAAGTACATCGATGAAGAAAATGGTGCATTGAGCACTGTTCCGGGTTCTTCCGTGATTCGCGATGACAAGATGTTTGTTTGCTTGAATCAGTTTGTTGACTTTACAAACATGATTGCAGGCCCGAATGCATCCGTTGCCATTATTGATACCAAGACCGACAAGGTTGATAAGGTTATCTCTAGCGACAAGGTCTCTGCTCTCGGCGGTATGGACGATATGAACGGCACGGCTTCTTTTGTTGATGAAAAGGGCGATGTCTACTTCTATTCCAACGCTTCTTACGGCTTTGTTGAAGGCTACAAGGAAGGCTGGGTTCGCGTCAAGAAGGGTGAATCCGAATTTGACAAGGACTGGATTTTCCGTATGAACGAAGCTGAATACGATGGCAAGAAGACCAACAACAATCATTTGATGGTTGGCGGTACCTATATGGGTAACGGCAAGTTCATGGGCTTCTTTGGTAACTTTGAAGACCCGACGAACTTCAACAACTATGAATGGAATTTTGTTGTGGTTGACGTTTACAAGAAGACCATCAAGAAGCTTGATTTGAGCCCGACGATTCCGTGGTTTGCTCCGTCCATCCACTTGGATGCCGATGGCAAGAGCGTCTTGGTTGGCCATGCTGATAAGAAGGGCGGCGCAATCTACCGTTATGATATCGCTTCTGAAAAGGTTACTAAGGAAATGGACGTGACTACGGGAACGGCTTACTACATAGTCCCGGTTAAGGATTAATTAACTGATAATCGAAATTTAAGACTCCTAATCTTCTGATCCAGACTCCCATAGAAGAAAAAGTATGGCGTGCCGAAAGGTACGTCATATTTTTTTGTAGGGGAATGCTGCGCGAGTGCGAAAACAAGAAGCGCCGGGCTTTGCGCCCGACGCTAGTTTTTTACTAAGGAGAGTTTTTGACTACTAGATGAGAGTTATGAATTCCTTGATATTTTTTGCTTGAAGAATCTGGTCAATGCTTACGGTTTTCTTGAGGTCTAGTGCAATCTTGTCAACGAGTTTCATCAAGGTGATGGAATCTCCACCTATGGAGTAGAAATCGTCGTCAAGCGTGATACCTGGATTCTCGAAAACGCTTTGCCAGAGCTCAAGCATTGCTTTTTCTTCATCGGAGATGTTTTCATTTGCGTTTGTGTTGCTTGCATTTTGTGCGGCCGCTGCGATTGGCGCTTCCGGAATCGGCAACTGCTTTTTGTCAACTTTGCCGTTTGCAGAGAGCGGGAATGATTCCATCGTGATGATTCTTGATGGAATCATGTAACCCGTGAGGACTTTTGCAATTTCTGTGCGGAGTACGCTTTCGGCGTTTTCGACGGTTGCCCCAAGGACGTAGGCGATGATTTGCTTGCCGTTCCCAGGAACATCCTTGAGCGCGGCGACGGCTCTTGTGACAAGTCCCGTGTGCATCAATGCGGCTTCGATTTCACCGAGTTCAATGCGGAATCCGTTGAGCTTGATTTGCGTATCGGAGCGTCCGAGGAATTCGATGAAACCTTCAGTCTTGAGCTTGCCCAAATCACCAGTGCGATAGATGCGGCCAAGTTTTGGGTGGTTGATGAACGCTTTGCTTGTCTTTTCAGGATCGTTGTTGTAACCCTTTGCAAGTCCTACGCCGCCAATGTAGAGGTCTCCCTGAACTTCTGGCGGGCAGGGCTTTAAATCTGCATTGAGTACATAGAACGTCTGGTTTTTCATCGGGTAGCCGTAAGGCACGCAGTCCCATTCCGGGCGCACTTCGCTGAACGGGTAGATGATGGACCAGATGGCCGCTTCGGTCGCACCGCCGAGACTGATAAGGTCTGCCTTGCAGCCTGCATTCTTTGATGTTGTGCAAATGTCAAGCGGGATGCGGTCGCCCGAAAGGAGAACCTTGCGGAGTGAGAGATTGCTAGAATCATTTGTAGAAATGCGGTGCTTCATCGCCATATCGAAAAGCACGGGGACGGAATTCCAGACGGTCACATTCTGTGTACTGAGAACTTCACAGACTTCGCGCATGTCGCGGGCGTCGCTCACTAATGCGAGTTTTGCGCCACAGCTGAGAGCGCCGAAAATGTCGTACACGGAAAGATCGAAGCAAATGGAAGAGATTCCGATGAGTGCGTCGTTTTCGTTGAGCGCGAGGCATTCATTGACATCGATGATTGTATTTGCGGTTGCGCCGTGCTGCATGATGACGCCCTTGGGCTTGCCTGTACTACCGGAAGTGTAGATGATGTAGGCTTCGTCTTTCGGCGTGTTGATGGTCGGGAGAGGTTTTTCGCTGTAGCTTAAGATTCCCTTGGATTCGAGATAGGATTTTTTCAGCAAGAATTTGCAGTTGCCATCTTGCATGATGAAGTCTACGCGTTCCTTAGGGTACGAAACATCGATGGGAACGTAAACGCCGCCTGCCTTGAGAATGCCGAGGATGCTTGCAATCGTTTCTGGGATGCGTTCGCCAAGGACGGCAACGCGGTCGCCACGAATCACTCCGTTATCGTGGAGGTAATTGGCAATGCGGTTTGAAAGGATATCAAGCTCTGCGTAGGTGAGCGAAGAATCTTTCCCGACAACGGCTGTGCGATTCTTAAAATTCTGCATAGCATTGTTGACGAGGCCGTGCAAAGTTTTTACAGGAGCTGCGCCAACAGTGGGGTTGTAACGGTTCCAAACGTTCCTGATTTCAGGGAAGTGCAATTTGTTTTCGCCGTTGGCAATGTAGCGAATGTTTTCGACAAAGTCCTTAAAAATTTGGTCGATAATTTCTGGATCGAAAATTTCCTTGACGACGTCCCAGGTGACATAGAGCTTTTGGCCCATTTCTGCAATTTGGTTGTCGATGAAAATTTGCGGAGTCTGTGAAATGGAATAACGCAATTTGCCGAGAACTTCGTAATAGTTTTCAGGGGCGTCAAACAAGACGCAAGTGAATACGACGGGTAAAATGGCCTTGCCGAACTGGTTCCTTGATTTGGCGAGCTCGCGCATGATTTCGGTGCCGTCGTAAGACATGTGTTCAAGACCGTCCATGATGCACGTCTGCACATCAGAGGCTTGTTTCCACAAGTCATTTTCGTTCATCGAAAGAGCGAGAGGCAAGAGCTTGGTAAAGTCGCCGATGATTTTTTCGACATCCTTGTGGAATGGCTTGCGTTCGAATGCAGTCAAGTTCAGCACCATGTCTTGCTGGTTGCTCCAGCGCTCAAGAACCTTGGCGTAAATGGTGCAAAGCAGTGCTGACGGCGAAAGGCGATGTTCTTTGGCGACCTTTTTAAAATTGCTCCAGGTCTTTTTGCAGATAACATCTTGCTTTCGTGTAATCGTGTATTCGGTGCAATCCGAAACCTTTTGAGCGAGTGGCACGTGCGGATATTCAGGGAATGTCGGCAATCGTTCCATCCAATACTCTTTATCTTCTTCATAGCGCTTTTCGTCACGGGAGCGGGAAAGATCGCGGACATAGCGCTCGTAAGAGTAGCCGATGTGTTCCTCGAATGGCTGCTTACGCAAAATGCGTCCCAAATCCGAGAAGAAGATTTGCATGCTGTCGCCATCGCAAACCATCAAGTCAAAGCTAACGAAAACAGTGCGGGTATCTTCACCGTAATCAACGGCCTTGAAGGTGAATAGTGGCCATTTGTCATGCTGGTAGATGTGATGTGAAAGTTCGTTCCTGATTTTGAGAGTCTCGTTTTCGCGTTCAGCCGACGTGCAGTTCACGACTTCCATCTTGTAGTCGGGAACGTCGGTGAGAACCTTCTGCGTACCGTTCGGGAGGAAGATGGCGCGGAATGCGTCGTGCTTTTTCACGACTTTTCGGATGGCATTTTCGATTTCGGGAATGGTGTATTGCGATTCGATTTCGAAGTAATAATGCGCATTGTACTTGCCGAGTTCAAAGTGATCGTTGCGACCGTTCAGATAGGCAAGCTGAACACCTGTCATCGGAAATTCTCTGCCTTTTCCGGATTCGCTAGAATCTGTGGCGGAAAACGCCTCGGTGGCGCTTTTAGGAACAATCATGTCTTCTACAGATTCGGCAAAATCCCTTGCATTTTGTGCGTTCAAAACGGAGACGAACGGAACGCGGATTCCGTATTTTTGGTCAATGCGTTGAGCGATTCGCTGTGCCTTGATGGAATCGCCGCCGAGCTCGAAAAAGTCGAGGTTGCAGTCGATTTCCTTGAGCTCAAGGACTGTTTTCCAAATGTCGATAATTGCGGATTGCGTTTCGGTGAGGACTACCGGTGCTTTGGTTTCCGCTACATTTGCTGTGGTTGCGGAACCTGTGGCAAGATTCTGCATCAGCGTTTTGCGATCAAGCTTTCCGTTAGAAGATAACGGCATTGCATCCAGATGGATGAACTTGTGCGGAATCATGTACACAGGCAGAAATTGCGAAAGCTCATTCTTGAACCATTCTTTATCCTGTTGCGTGCCGGTGTAGAATGCGACAATTTGCTTGTTCGTGTCCAGAACGACGATGGCGCTATCGACAGACGCGATGGCGTTCATGCGCTGCTCGATTTCACCGAGTTCAATGCGGTAGCCGCCGACTTTGACCTGGCTGTCCTTGCGTCCGAGGAATACGACGTAACCGTTCGACGAAAAACGCCCGAAATCACCGGTCTTGTAAATGCGTCCGAATTTTGGATGTTCGATGAAGGCTGCCTTTGTCTTTTCTTCGCTGTTGGCGTAACCCTGAGCGACGCCCACGCCGCCGATGTAGATTTCGCCTTGGACTTCAGGCGGGCAGATTTCAAGCGACTCGTTCAAAACGTAAATTGTCTGGTTTGCAAGAGGGTATCCGTAAGGAATGCTTTGCCAAGTGGGCTCGACATGCACAATCGGGAAGTAGATGGACCAAATGGATGCTTCGGTAGCGCCTCCTAAACTGTAAATTTTGGCATTCGGAAAATGCTTGCGGATGCGTTCCGGGAGCGAAACGGAAATCCAGTCGCCACTCAAGAGAACGGATTTGAGTTCGTTATTGGTGTAGGTCTCGTCAAGGCTGTCGATGAAAAGTTCCATGCCGGCGGGGACGGAATTCCACAAGATGTTTTTGGAACTGTCCATGAACTTGCGGATTTCATCAGTTTCGCGAATGTCTTTTGCAATGTCGAGCTTGCCGCCTGCAATCAATGTGCCGAAAAGATCGTAAACGGAAAGGTCGAAGCAGTACGAAGAAAGTCCGAGAATTGTAGAATGCTCGTTGACGCCCATGCGCTCATTGATGTCGATGATAGTATTCATCATCGCTGCGTACGAAATAAGCACTCCCTTCGGGACGCCCGTGCTTCCGGAAGTATAAATGACGTAAGCGGTCGCGTTAAGGTCTGGATTCGGTGCAAAATCAGCGCGTTCGCGGGTTGGCGATTCTACAAGTTTTTGCGGTTCTACCAACAGCTTGCAATTGGAATTCTTGACAATGTAATTCTTTCGGTCTTCGGGCCATTTGGCGTCAACAGGAATGTATGTCGCGCCAAGTCCCATCGTGGCTAAGATTGTAATGACGGTTGAAAAATTCTTTTGCGAGAGAATGGCAACGGAATCGCCACAAGTCACGCCCTGCATTTTGAGCATGAACATGGCCTTGCGTATGGAATCCTCGAGTTCGCCGTAAGTCATGGTGGTCATGACGCCGTCTTGCAATGCGATGTTGTCGCGGAACTTGGCGAAGGAACGCTGCAAGTATGCAATCGGGTGCTCAATGCTGAATGCTTTTGCGGTGCTGTTGTAGGCTTCTACTCTTTTTTCAACACTGATGATGGGGCTTGTAAAGTCTGCACTTTCTGCAAATTCTTCAATGGATTCACCGTAGAATTGGAACATTTCGGAAATGAAATCTTTCGGGAAAATCTTTTCAAGATAGTCCCACGAAATCATGAGTCCGCCATCGTGTGTTTTGCAAATCTGATTGTCAATGCTGACTTGCGATGTCTGCGATTGTACATAATTGACTTGCAGTCCTTGCGGTTCAGGGAGCTTGCCGAAGAGCATGCTTGTAAAGACAATCGGCATCGGGTTTTCTTTGTCAATTTGCTTTTGACGAATCAAGTCGCGGATGACTTCGACGCCTTCGTAAGCGCTGTGGTCGATGCGTTCGTACATGCGGTCGCGAACTTTCTGGAGCGTGTCGCGAACGTTCAAGCCTTCAAGTGCTTTTGATGAAAAGTCAAAGATGACGTTGCTTGTGTAATCGCCGATAATGTGGTCCATGCCTTCAACACCGTAAGGACGGTTGAGCATGGTAATGTTGACGGAAAAATCTCCGCTTTCGCTGAATCTTGCGAGCGTTTTTAAGTAAAGGTAGAAGAGGACAACGCTGGAGGTAACGCCATTTTTGCGGGCGGTGATTTCCATTTTGCGGAGCGTTTCTTTGCTGAACTTTCTTTGAACGCGGTTGCAAATATTGGCTTCGTTGTCGTTTGTGCTTATAACGGGGAACTTCGGGGCTGCGGGGATGTCTGCTTCAAGCTTGTGCCAAAATTCTGCATCGTTATCGTGCTTGGTGGAATCCTTGCGAGACTTGATCCAATCGGTATATTGCGGATTATTGTCGAAGTCGAATGATGGTAAAACACCTTCATGGTAAAGTGACAAAAATTCAGAGGCGAGTCCCTGTGCGCTTAACCCGTCAATGAACATGAGTTCCAAATCGATTGCGGCGATGGAACGCTTTTCGGTTGAAATGTTTGTGATGTCAAATAGCGGCCACTTGCCGAGATCACGCATTTCGGTTTGTGCGCGTAAACGCTTCTGTTCGAGATGCTGTTTCAAATCGCTCTCTGCAACGGCTTCGCGTGCAATCTTGAAGTTCTTGCAGATGTCCTTGGCTAGAATGCATTGATCCTCATCTTCTACAAATGCGCGGAGTGCTTCGTGCTTTTCAATGAGCTTGCGGATACATTCTTCAGCCTTGTTGATGTCTAGAGCGTGTTCCACTTCAAAGTAAATATGAGTGGAATTCACAGAACCATGGAAAAACTGTTCACGCCCTAGACGGTAGGACTGCTGCATTGGCGTCAAGGGAATTTTTTTTTCGACTTCGGCACCTTTGCCGAGTTTTTCTTGAATCTTGTCAACCAAGTCACCGATGGTTTCTGCTTTGACCAAATCTAGCATCCCGAATTCTATGCTGAGTTTGTTCTTAATTTCTCCAAGGAATCGGAACATTTGAATGGAATCTTCAAAAACTTCGTAGAGGGATGTTTCTGTTTGGACGTTTTGCTTGAGAATTTGATTGACGATTTCGAGAATTTCTTTTTGCGAAAATTGCGACATGGAATCTCCTTAGATTTTACCTTCTTTGTAGGCGGCGTACAGCTTTTCTTTGGCGATTTTTCCGGTTCCTGTAAGCACTAGCGATTTGAGCGGGATGACTTCTTTGAGGCCGAAGCCCATTTCTGAGAAGACGAATTCTTTTAGAGAATGGGTGTTTACTTTTTCGGGTTCACCATATTCGACAAAGAGGTAAATGTAATTTGTAGATGCTGCGGAATCGTTTACGCCGCAGGCGGCACAGCGGTAGCCGAATTTTGAAGTGACAACTTGTTCGATATCGCGCAAGTAAATATTTTTGCCGTGGATAAAGAACATGTCTTTTTTACGGCCCACAACGTACAAAAGCTCATTGCTTAAAAAGCCGAGATCGCCCGTGTCGAGCCAACCGTCAACAAACATGTCCGAAGAATCCTTGTTTAAGTAGCCGGTGCAGATGTAATCGCTGAACACCTGGATGCTTCCCACGGTGTTGTCGGGGAGAACTTTGTTTTCCTCATCGCAGATGCGAATTTGCATTTTGGGAATCGGGCGGCCTTGGCACACGATGTCCTTTGCGTTTTCACGGAGCCCCTTCATGTCGAAATCAATACCCGATGTTACCTTGTTCATATCGAGTTCCGGGTATTCGTGGTCCATGTTGAACGTTACGGCGCCCAAAGCTTCGGTAAGGCCGTAAAGCGGAACGATGGCATGTTCATGCATTCCGAATTTGGCCATAGTTTGGGTAAATTCGGCAAGGACTTTTTTGGACAGGGGTTCACCGCCGTTCAGAATGAAATCGATGCAGGATAAATCCCATTTTTCGCTACCATCCATTGCTTTTAAAAGAAGCGGGTAGGCAAAATTCGGGGCGGAAGTCTTTGTAGCGCGAGTCTTGCTGACGGCATCGAACCAAGATTTCGGATTTTGAATGAATTCTGCGGCATCCATGTGGACGGCGCCCGTTTTGTAGTACATCGGGATTGTGATGAGCGTGACAATTCCGAAAGCGTGTTCTAGCGGGAGCCATTGCAACCATGTATCCTTTGAACTTGTCTTTAATGCAATGTTTAAATTCTTGAGCATCAGGAGGAATCTTTCGTTAGACATCATGACGCCCTTGGGGTCCGAAGTACTTCCCGATGAATAAAGCACAAGAGCGAGTGCTTTTGGATCAACATCGACGTAATCGATTTCGTTTGGCAAATCCTGCGGAATTTGTGTGATTTCTTCGGGAGCAATTATTAGACGTTGTAAGTCACATTCCTTCCAGAAAAACTTGATGAATTCTGCGGTTTCTGAGTCAGCGATAATAGCTGCATTGGGGTTATCGCTTGCAACGCGGATGAGGCGTGTTACATGGTCTTTGCTGCGAGCTGCTGTCAAGAATACAGGCGCAATTCCCATGCTTAATAGGGCGAAAAAATTTCCCATGAAAGCTTTTTTAGAAGCTCCGTTAATTTGGAAAATGACCATATCGCCTTGCTTTAGCCCTGCTTTTTCGAAAGTATGTCGTGCGCAAAGAATACGTGTCTTGAGTTCTGTTTTCGAAAAATTTGTTGCAATTCCGTTTTTCATTAGAATGATGCGAGAATCGCATTCGAGGTATTCCTTCAATTTTTGATTAAGCGAAGGCAAGTTTTCCATTTTGTGGTTCTCCTATTAAAAAATCAAAGAGGTCAATTTTGGTGAGGTATTTGACGGGTAAAAGTTCCGAGCCGAATACACTGGTGACTGTTTTTTCATCGTTGATGACTTGCATTTTTCCAGATCTGTAATCGAAAGAATCCCCGTGATAGCCGGAAAAGTTGATACAGGAAATTTTTTCATCAATTCCTGTACCAACGTACTTGAGGAAACATTCTTTCATTGACCACAGACGTGCAAATGTACGAGCCTTGTCGTTGGAACGATTGATGGCTTGCTGTTCGAAATAGTTCATTGCTCTTGGAACGCAATCTAAATTGCGTTCATCGACATCAGCGATGTCAACGCCAACAGGAAAATTGGCAAGTGCGCAGGCGATTCCTCCTGCGGTATGTGATAAGCTAAATTGCAATTCGGGCATGCCTTTGATAAACGGCTTTCCGTAAGGACCGAATTCAAATTCAACTTTTTCGTCAATGCCTTTTTCTTCTATTAGGGCATATCGCAAAAGAATGTAAGCAAGTGCGGAGAGCTTGCGGTCTTTGAAAAAACGGTACTTGTCAACGCGTTTTGCGCGTTGCTCGCTCAGTAGGGGCCATAGCCCGGCAAAATCGCACTCTGTAAAACTTTCTGTTTCTGTGAAAATGTAAAGCATTTACAACACCTCGTCCCATTTTTCGGTGAGCAATCGTTTGAGCAAATTCACGTTTGCAGCGAACATTTGCTTTAACGTTTCTGGTGCAAAAGCGGGTTCAGCATAATCCCAATTGATGGAAAGTCTCCCGTCAAAATTTGTGACTTGATAATCCAACACGACTTGCGGAGTTTTGCTCAATGCGTAAATTTGTTGCAATCCTTGGGGTAAATCGCTATTGGACTTTTGCCCGTTTTCAAGCACGCAAGTGATGACAATCGGCATTTGTGCGCGCATGGGCGAAAGGCATTCCTTGAATTTGAGAATCTTTGTGCCGTCATACGTGTGGAAGCGTACAAGTTGCCACATGTCTTTTTGCACAGACTGCACACATTCCAAAAAGTTCTTGCATTTTTTTGAAAGCGTGATGAATGCAATATTGGTAAAATCGCCAACGACAGAATTGATGTCTTTGTGGAGCGGCAAGCGATTGAACAATGTTGAATTGATGGTGAGTGAATCGCATTTGCTGAAACCAAGGAGAGCCTTGAGATAAGCAGTGCTGATGACGGCGGCTGGCGTTGTGCGGTATTCACGGCATTTTTGCTGGAATAGCGCAAACTCATCGACTGTCAATTCTCCAGAAATTCTTGAAAAACGATGGTTGTGAATTTCTGAAAGCGGTTTTGCATACGGCAAGTCTGGTTCACAAACGAGTTCGTTTACTTTCGATTTCCAGAAAGCTTCGGCTTGCGAGTAATCTTGCTGCTTTTCGAATGCAATCAGGTCGTTGCAATAATCCTTGAACGTGTAATCAACCCATTGCACGGTTTCGCTGCGATAAAGTTTGAACATCTGCGAAAGTGCGATTTTTGCACTCCAGGCATCCATAATCATGCAGTCGAAATCGAAATGCAGAACGTCTTTTGTGTTTGGTACACGAGAAACTCGCATCGTAAAGAACGGCCACTGATTCAATGGATAAATGTGGTGGCTCCATTCCTTGCGCTTTTCGAGACGTTCTTCGATCGAATCTAATTCGACAACTTCAATGGAATACGTTGGGGCCGTTTCGAGAACGCGCTGTGTTCCTTTTGCAGAAATTACAATGCGAAGCGCATCATCGTGAGCAATGACTTCGTTCCATGCGTTTTGTAACCGCGTTACATCAAGCGTTTCGTCAAGTTCAACTTCCAAATAGTAATGCGTGTTGATCCCGCCAAGATCGTAAACAGGATCGCGACCGACAAGGTATGATTTTTGAATGGGCGAGAGCGGGAAAGAATTTTGTTCTTCTTCCGCTTGCTTTTCGAGATGCGCGATGATTGCGGCCTTATTTGCCTTTAAACATTCCTTGTCTTCGCTAGAAAGTGCTCCGCTTGCAGCGCGGAATTTTAGCTTGCCCTCTTCGAGCCAAAGCGTTACGCCTCGGCTTGCGAAACTGTCAATAAGTTCTGCTACATTCTGAAAGCTCATTAGGCGTTCTCCTGAATGTTGCTGATAGACATTTTTTCGGCGAGATCTATGGCGTATTCCTTTGATGTGAATGCGCTGAAGTGGTCTCCCTTGAGCTGTTCGTAGTTTATTTCACCAATGCAGAGGTCGTCCCATTTTTGGAACAGGAACTTGTCTGCATTCTTGAAAATACTGTTGCTGTTGTCTGCCTTCAAATAACGCAAGTCTCCAAAATACGGAGTCGGGTTATAATTGACCATGACGTTGAAGTTTTGGTCAAATGTATTCTTGATTCTAGCGAAAGCTTCGTCGGTCATGCTCTTGCCGAAATCGCCCGAATACTCCTTGATCTTCTGGAATCGTTCGCTTGCAGATAATGCATTGAAGTTCCGAATGGCAGCGGCGTCGGGTGATTGGCTGATGATTTTCTCAAAGTCGCTTTCGTCAATGATTTTCTTCTTTGTTTCTTCGATGTAGCGGTTCATCAAGAAAGTGATGTCTTCGAATTTGAAACCAACCTTCTGCGGATCAACGCCAATTAATGTGGCAAAGAAAAAGTCCTTCATGTTCGTTTGCTTGATTTCAAATGGCAAACGTGCGCCTTCTACAATCACGAAGTCTGCAATTTCAATCCCTGCATTTTCAAGGCGTTCGGCAAGTTCCAAAGACATCTTGCCGCTGAAACTGTACCCGATAATCTGCACCTTTTCAATTTGGGCTTCAATGATTTTTTCGGTAAAGGTCTTTGCCAAGACGCTCGCAACTTCATCGGGATTGATGTCAAAGAACTGTTGCGGGTTTGAAAGCTTGAATGTGAAAATTTCGCCTTCGTCTTGATTCTCCATGAGCGGAATAATCTCATGGTACATTTCGTTGTTCCAAAGAACAGTCGGGAGCAAAATTCTAGCGCAATTGTTTTTCGGCTTGCCAATGCGCTGGAGCTGAATGAGTTCTCCCGAGTCACCTGATTCTTCGGAGACTTCGTTTTTCAGGAACTGGGCAACTTCCGTGATGGTCGGGAAATCAAGCAGTTGCTTTAAGATGGCATCAAACGTCTTGTCCGAAGCGAGTTCGTTACGGATAGTTGTTGCCATCTGAGCCATGAGCAATGAATCTGCGCCAAAGTCGTAGAAGTTGTCGTCCAAGCCAATGGAATCGATATTCAACGCCTTGACGGTGATTTCAACAAGTCGGCTTTCAATCGATTTTTCGTTGCTTTGCGAGCTTTCAAATGCGTCTGCGTAATGTTTCAATGCACGCTTGTCAATACTTCCGTCTGTGTTTGTTGGCAATTTGTCAAGAATTTGAATGGATGTATTCTTTTCAGGACAAATATCGTTCAGGATGAGCTTTACGGATGATTCCGAAACGTCTTCTTGATCGTACTTGAACTGTTTGACATAGAGATAACCGCCCAACATTCTTGCCTTGTTGTCGTCCAGCGGGAGTGTTGTTGCATTTCGAAGATTATCCTTTTGACGCAATAAATCAAGCCAATCCTTCTTGGGCAAGAACATGTTCTTTTCGCGAATCTTGTCAGTCGGCTTGTCCATCATCAATGCTTGAGAAACCGATACAGAAGCGCAATCGGAACAGACTTCTTCAATGAAAAGGTAACCGTCCGGAACTAGGGTTTTCTTGATTTGCTCTAGCGTATGATTCAAGTCGATGGAGTTTGCCATCACGCCACCGCACAGGACTATGTCTACGCTGTTTTCTGCAATTCCCTGAGTTTCAAAATTCTCGTTGAAATCCAGCTGCGTGAAAATCATGGCGGGATCTTTGTTTGTGTATTCTCCCGCCATCGGGAAAAATTGCGTGTACTTGTCCGTGAAGTTATAAATGAACGGAATTCTGGATTCTTTGAGATAGGCGAATATCTGTCGCGTGATTTGGCCTGTGCCAGCACCTAGTTCAAGGATTCTCCAAGTTTTCTTGGAATCCGATGCCATGATTTGCTTTAGAGAAGAGGCGATATAATCATTGATGACTTTGTAGTTGTTTTGGGCTTGGATAATGTCCGCCCAATTTTGCAAAGCGCTCTTTTCTTCGCTATCGATGTAGTTCTTGTAAACAAACTGTTCAGGGTTGACTGTGCCTTCCAAAATTTCGGCGAAGTGAATGCCGTTATCCTTGAGGTATTTGACGTAAGCTTCTGTGCCGATGTGATTGTCAAGGTTTTGAATGGCTTCGTGCCATTTAGCCTCGTTGTGCGGTGCCGAGGTCTCCTGCAAAATTTTGAATCCGTTTTCACTTGCCGCGATGTAGCCGTTTTCCAAAAGAACGTTAATCCATTCCTGTGTGTGGAAACAGAATTTTTCGGGCAATGATTTTTCAAATTCACTCTTGGTGAAATCTTTGCCATAAACGAGAATGCCGGTCTTGAAAAGTCCAAGTAAAATGGAATCTGCAGATGCTTTTTCAATGCTTCTGTAGCTCGTTTCAATTTTGTTCCAATCGAAATCAGTCTGCTTTGTTGCTGCGTCCTGATCGGCTTGCTTCACGAATTTTGCAAAAGTTTCTTCGCTTGCTTTGATTTGCGATTCCTGTTTTTTGCGAGGTTCTACAGCTACGATGAGGTTGTCCTTATTGTTTCCAAGGATCGCTGCTGCCTTTTCTATGGGCAAGCTGCTGACAAGAGCATCTTCGAGTTGCGCGATGTTTAGCGTTCCCGATTTTGCCTTTGATTCTTCGAAGAACTTCAGAATATTCTTGCGGTCGATTTTCCCGTTGGCAGAAAGCGGCAAAGCGTTAAATTCCTGGATGAGTCCCGGATGCATGTAATGCAATAGGTATTTATCCAAATGTTCCTTGAGCTTTTCTTCGTCAATGATTTGCTTGTCTGTCTTGACTTGCTTTACAAAGAACAGAACGTGCAAAAGGTCCAGTTGTTCATCGCTAGCCGGGAAAGAACTTAGGCTTACATTCTTTTCGCCATGTTCCAATTTTGCAGCCCACTTGTCGCGAGACATCTTGAGTTGCTCAAAAATTTGTTTTTGGCGTTCTAAATCATCGGACGGAACATCCATCAAGAGCGCCTGCGTGATGGTAATCCATGCTGAAAGCTCGTAAGACTCGAGGAACATAAAGTGTCCGCCTGGAACGAGGACGTTTTCGATTTGTTCCAAAGTCTTGCTGAAATCAATAGCGTTGTCCATGACGTATCCGCCAAAGACTATATCAAATGAATTTGGCTTCAATCCCTGCTTGACAAAATCTTCATTCATGTCGAGCTGCTTGAAAACGAGCTCTGGATATTCCTTGAACATCTCTGCGGCAGTCGGGAAGAAATGCTTTAGGTAATCGGTGAAGTAGTATTCAAACTTGTGTCCCTTCAATACCGGCAACAGGTATCTTGTAGCAGAACCGGTTCCTGCACCAATTTCGAGAATGCGGATGGGGCGATTGGGCTCTTGGTCCAAAAGTTTTTTCAGATATTCTGCCAAGGTCTTGTAGGCGATGACCATTATCTTGTTCTTGACGTAGAGCGAATCGACATAACGGTATTTGTCGCCTTCTTCGGGGTAAAGGAATTTACCTGGATCAACATTTCCTTGGGCGATTTCTGCAAGGTGCTCGCCGTTCAATTTGACGTATTCAAGGAAATCCTTGGTGATGTATTCACCATTCCAAACTTCATAAGCCTTCTTCCAAAACGCTTCCTTTTGCTGTTCCGAAGCTTCCGCGTGGCAGATGTAGGAATTGCCCTGTTGCTCGATGAGCTTTTCTGCTTGCAAGTAGCTAATCCATTGTGTGACAAGCCAATGGTATTTGGAAATAATGGGGGCTTTGATTTCTTCAAGAGTGTAGGGCTTGTCTTTTTGGAACAATCCCATTTTTTGAAGCTCAAATAAAATGGTGTAGGTGCTTGCCGTTTCTTCGGCTTCGTAACCGGCCTTGACTTGATTGATGTCAATTTCGCTAACGCAATCCTGCATGAACTTTTCAACGGATTTTTCACGCTCGTTGAATTTTTGCTTAGCTTCGATAATTGCTTCGTTGGATGTATTTTCGGGAATAATCGCAGAATAGATTTCGCGCTTGTCTGTGCTGACAATGGCAACTGCTTCCTTGATGGCGGGGAAGTCCTTCAAGACATTTTCGATTTCGCCGAGCTCAATGCGATGCCCACGAATTTTTACTTGAGTGTCTTCACGACCGAGAAATTCAATTTCACCACCGGGGAGATAGCGCCCCATGTCACCGGTCAAGTAAACTTGTTCATCCGTTTTCGGGAGAGTCACAAACTGCGCGGCAGTGCGTTCTGCATCTAGGTAATAGCCAAGTGCAACGCCATCGCCACCAAGCGCGATTTGCCCCGCGACCATTGTCGGGCACGGCTGTAAGTCGTTATCGAGGATGTGCATGGTCTGGTTCGCGAGCGGACGTCCGTACGGCAGAATTTTGAGACCGTCGTTAGGATCGTAACGATGGTAATTGGACCATATGGAGGCTTCTGTTGCACCGCCGAGGCAGATGACGTCGACGCCAGGGGCGACTTTACGGATTCTTTCGGGCATGTCTACAGGAATCCAGTCGCCGGAGAGGAACACTTCCTTGAGCGGGAGAGGCTCTGCCGAATTTTTGCTTTCAACAAAATTCAGGAGCATCTTCATCAAGGCCGGAACGGTGTTCCAAACGGTGATGTGGTTCTTGTGAATCAAGGATTCCCAAATTTCGGGATTCATGTAATCTTGTGCGGTCGGGTAAATGACGGTTCCGCCACAAGCGAGAATGCCAAAGATGTCGTAAACAGAAAGGTCGAAATTGAGCTGTGAAAGCCCGAGTACTGCATCGTCTGCAGTGACATGGAATCGGTCATTCATGTCGTCAATGGTGTTCATGGCACCTTTGTGTGTAATCACAACGCCTTTGGGTTCGCCAGTGCTTCCACTCGTGTAGATGATGTAGGCGATATCATCCGGAGTGTGCTTCGGGAATCTTGAACAATCGACTGCAAAATCGTTGGCTGTAAGAGTATCAACATTGATTGTCGTGAGCTCGTTTTCAAGGAGTGCTTCATCTGTAGAAATGCCTAAGGCGACCTTGGCTCCCGTTTTCTTTACAATCTTTTCGGCACGCCCCTTGGCTTTTGCGGCGGCAATCGGGACGTAAATGGCTCCTGCGTACAAAATGCCCAAAACAGAAACTAGCTGCCATGCGGATTTATCCATCAGTACAGGCACGCAATCTTGAGGCTTTACACCACATGTTATTAGCTGATCGGCAACTACTTTGGCGCGGGCATCGAGTTTTTCAAACGTGAATTGTGTGGTGCCGTCATCAATAGCGATTTTCTTCGGAGTGCGCTTGACGCTTTCGATAAAATCGTCTTGCAACATTCGTACGTTCCAATCTTTTCGCGTGTCGTTTGCGGCTTTGCGTTCTGCTGCATCGCGAGTCGGGAGGGCTATATTTGCAATGTTTTCCCAGTCCTCGTTTTCGTTTGCGAGCGCAAACAGCCTGTTTTCAAAAGCTTCAAACATGGATTCAAGTACGCCGTTTGGAAATACGCCTTCGCGGTAGTCCCAGTTGACTTGCAGACCGAATGCTCCATCCATGACTTGACAATCGATAAACGTTTGTGGCGTCTGTGAAATGCCCCCTGAAAATTCACCGCGCAAAGGTGTTCCAGAATCGGCAAGC
Source organism: Fibrobacter sp. UWB12 (assembly GCF_900142485.1). NCBI lineage: Bacteria > Pseudomonadati > Fibrobacterota > Fibrobacteria > Fibrobacterales > Fibrobacteraceae > Fibrobacter > Fibrobacter sp. UWB12. Next base: position 49,410 of record NZ_FRAZ01000003.1, read on the forward strand.
CCAATGGCACTCGTGTAGACAATTGGCATGGTAAGCCCAGTCTTTTTGCTCTGGCGGGAAATCTCGCGCATGACCTCTACGCCGCTGAATAGGCGGTTGTCCAAGTCTGCAAAAAGTTGACCGTTGATTTTACGGGTGCGGGCGAGGAAGTTTTCTTTACCGCCACAATCGACTTCTAACAAACTTAATGATGTGAAATCTCCAACGATGTCCATCACTTTTTCGTGCAACGGCAAGCGGTTGAGAACGGTCATATTGATGCAGAAACGCTTGTTGCGGCTCCACTTGGCAAGAACATCGGCATAGCACGAAAGAATCGGAACGGTAGGAGTGAGGCCGTATTGCTTAGCTCGCGTCTTTATGCGGTTCCAAGCATCTACAGGAATTCTCAAGAACTTACGACCGAATGCATCTTTTGCTTCGGAGGCTGTAAGTTTTGGCAATTCTGGCGCATCGGGGAGGTTTGCAATTCGATCCATCCAGTACTTTTTTTCTTTTTCGTACTGCGGAGATGCTTTGAGTTTCTTTTCTGCAATCAGGTAATCACGGAACGAAAGTTCTTCTTCGCCGCTGACGGGGACGCCATCAAAATAGGCGGCTTCAAATTCGGCGACAAGTTTCCAGATACTTGTCCAGTCGGCAAGCAAAAATTCAATCGAAAAATGGAGAATGGCGCCTTCATTATTGCGGCTTACGGCAAGCCCGAACATCGGCCATTTCCCAACGGTATAGGCACGGTTACCCATTTCTTTGCGGAACTTTTCAAAATCGGCTGTTTTTTCAGGATGCTTTACCAAGTCCCATTCAGGAATTTCAAGTTCTGGAACATCCTTCATCACCTGCTGAAATCCGCTCTCGTTGATGACAGCGTGGAGCATGTCGTATTTGCGTGTGATCGCATTCCAGATGTTACGAACCTTTTGCGTTTCTAGTTCTGCGTAACGGATTTCTAGATAAACGTGGCAAGCGACGCCGCCGTATTCAAAAGTCTTGCTACGACCGAGCAAATACGCGGACTGCACGTCGGTCAGCGGGAATGGTTCAAAGCGATTTGTACGGTCAATGACGATTGAAATGTTGCTATCATCGCTCTTTGTGTTCAAAAAATCAATAAGCGATTCCTTGTTGGCCTTGAGTTCTGCAAGAACGTCCGGGGTCATCAATTCTTTTGCTGCTTTGTACTTAATTTTTCCGCCATCTACCCAAAGATGAATACCCTTTGCTTCAAAACGGTTGACCAATTCTTTCATATTCTTGTTCATGGATATCTTAAACCTCTTCGCTGTATTTATGGATTTGTGCTGATGGGATGTATTCGTTGCCTTCTGGGTGAATCAGCTTTGCAAATCCGAAAATGTTTGTGATTTCAGACCATTTTTGCGAGCATAAAAGTTCCCGCTGGGCGTATGGAGCGAGTTTTACCTTCTGGTCAATCATCTTTGAAAATTCAACAATGTTGTCTGCGATGCCCTGCTTCCAGTCGTCAAAAAGGACGTGCATGAAATCCTTGGCTTTGTAGTTCCCCAATGTTTCCATGGTCAATTCTTTCAAGTACGGCGGGATTTCGTTTCGCTTTTCGGGATTGTACAAGTACTTGGGAACATACATGCGAGGCTTCCAAAGTACAGGACCAAACGTGTCTTCGAGAATCAAACGGCCTGTTTCGTAAACAATGGCGAAGTTGTGCAAAAGATGCGCGTGGTTGTCGCGGTCGTCCGTATTGACCTGGTTGTTGTATTCAATGGTAATGGGCGTGTCACCCAATTTCCCGGTGAGAATGTCGAACGGTCCGACGCATTCCGTGATGTGTTCAACGGTCAAACTGTAAACGGAGGGGAGGATGCGGGAGAGAATGTCTATGGCAGGGAAAGAAACTTGCGGACCGAAGGCTGCCTTGATGTAGAGTGGTTTTTCGTGCTTATTCAGTTCTTGTGCGACGCGAATAAATCTTGCAACTTCGGGGAGTTTTGGGTAAAGATCGCATGTCTTGAAATAAACGCCATTCTTTTTCGCAACGCGATATGTTTCAGTAAGGTCGCGCGGATGGATGGGCTGTTCTTGCAAAACGTGGATTTTCTTTTCCATGAACTTGCAGGCGAGTTCTGTACCGATGCCGCCAACAGTTCCTGAACTGATGACGACGCATGCAAAATCAACTTCAGGGATTTGCTCAAATTCCGTAAACAGTGGAATGTTGTATGTCTCGGCGCATTTTTTGGAGCGTTCGCTTCCTTTGCCGTAAAGTCCAACTAATTCAAAATCATCGCTTAATAGTTGCTGCAGAGCGTTGATGTAAAACTGTCCGAATGTACTTCCGCAGACAATGACTCGTTTTTTCATTTCGTTAAATTTCTCCCTCGATTTCGGTTGTCAGCAAGTCCTTGATTTCGCATGAAAATTCTGGTTGGTTTGCTATGAGTGATTCGATGATGGGTTTTGCCAAATTGCTTTCGCCAAGCAAAAAAGTACCGCAAATATTTTTCTCGTTGATGAGGCTGAGTGTTGCTGCGCCTGCGCTGACGCCTGTCATAGGCGATGGTCCGAGCCCAGAAACGGTCATCTTGAATTTTGCAGGTGCGCCGTTCTTTTCGCCTTCCATAAGGCATAAGTAGAAGGTGTTTTCCTTGATCCCGAACGTATCAAGCTTGCTTGCCGTGCAAAGCTTTTTAATCGTTTCGTCAGGATTTTGCTTGTATTGGTGCCTTGCGGAGTTCATGATTTCAATGGTGCGTTCTCCGCTGAGGCACATGTGAAATCGTGCTTCGTCAAGTTGCAATTTGCGTGTGACGGCTTCGGCTTCGCCGTCGAAAAAAGGAAACATCTTTTTGATGTCAATGACTTTTTTTAAGTCTTCGGAAACATCGTTTGAAGATTCTTCAAAAGGTACGACTGCGCCATTTTTCCAATAGACCATGGTGCGGTTATCGGAGTTGTGAAGGCTATCGATAAAATCATTTGCCGCAGTGTACGAGAACGCGCCTAGTCCACCGTAATAAAACTCCAAAGAATGGACTCGGTCAAAATTCATTGCAAGGTATTGCGGAATTAGTCCAGAAAGTCCAGGAATGCAACCCGCTCCGTACGCGATTGCGACTCCCGAATCTTTCCTTTCGAATCCCGCAATACCGAGGTGTAAGACAGGAACTTTTTTATTTTCTGCGATTTCATCCATCAAGGTAACTTGCGTATCTGTTAGCTTTGCACAGTCGAGGATGACTTCGCATCCGTCCATAAATTGCGATACACTATCTTTGTCCGAAACGTCTACTTTCGTCCAGTCATCATCGGCCCATTCCGTGCGCAGTTCGCTTGGAGCTTTTTCAATGTTGCGCCCGCCAATGCGGAGCTTTTGTGTGCCATTCGCTCTAATGAACCGTGTCGCCCAAATGCCGACGGCTCCGTATGCGCCTAAAATCCCAATCATATTTCCCCCTCTTCGATATCGCCTAAGGCGCTGATGCGTTCTTCAAAAATCTGTGCGAGTTCGTTTAATTCTGCATTTTCGAAAAATTCACGGAGCGAAATCTCGACGCCAAACTGCGTATGGATTTTTTCAATGAATCGCGTAGCCAAGAGGCTATCCCCGCCGATTTCAAAGAAGTTGGCGTGACGATCAATTTTGTCAAGGGAAAGGAGCGACTTCCAAATGCTAGCAAGATCCGCTTCGCGACCTTCGTAGTTCTCGTTTACGTTTGCATCGCCGGTCTTTTTCAAATATGCGGTAATGGTTTTGCGGTCCACCTTGGCGTTCGCGGTAAGCGGGAATTTTACAAACACTTCTGTCCTAGACGGAATCATGTACGGAACGAGATTCGTTTTCAAATATGTCTCAAATTCGTTGCCAAGAATTTCCTTGGCATCAGAAGCTTTCTTTGCTACAATTGTCTGTACAAAGTGAGAGTTGTTTTCGAGTGAAATTGTTGCAAAGGGGAGTTCCTTGAAAATGGATTCCCATTCTTCGTCGGTCAAAAGCGAGGTGAAACGGCGCAAACGCGTGTATTTTGCAAAACCATTTTCCAGTACGGCGGAGCTCACGATAGCGACCGGGTCGAAATTTTCAAAGTCCAGTGCCATGAGCGTTCCGCTCTTTTTCAAAATCATGTAGGCGAACGCTAAAGCGTCTTTAGGATTGTTATAAGTGTGCAAAAAGCCTGCGTCAATCACCAAGTCGAAAGATTCTAGATTCTGAACGCAAGCGCTCAAATCGAGTTGCTTGAATTTTAGGCAATCCCTCCAATTGCGCAATGTATCACGAGCTTCATCGAGCATGCCGGTAGATTCATCGAATAGCGTGATTTCCATCCCGCTCTTTTCGTAACGGCTCAAGAACTCACGGACTCCAAGCCCGGAACGCGCGTTCAAAAATGCGATTGTCTTTGCTTCGCTTGATGCGGCGAGCGTGACGACTTTACCGATGAACGTCTTGAACGGAGCACTTTCGCAAAGCAACTTTTCTGGAGCGAAAAATTTGTTGCTTAAAAGGTCTGTTTCAGGGCGGTTCCCGACAAGGACATTTTGCAGCAACTCGACATTTTCTGCTCTGTTCAGTTCCTTTGAAAATTCAGATTTTATAGCGGGGCGGATGCTTTCAAAGCCGTTCTTGAAAAGCCAATTGCTCCACAATGCAAAAGCGTTCTTTGATTTTTCGGGAATAACCTTGACGTTAGAACGAATGTCGTGAATCAGTGCTGCAACGGCGTTTATGCGGTCTGATAAGGAGTCATCTTCGTGGCTTTCAATAAACTTATAATCGTACTTTGCGATTTTTTCTTTATTCAGTGCCGGGATTACTGCTGCGACAATTTCCTTTTTGGCTCCGTTTTCGACAACGACTGCGGCTGCGTTTACAATGTTTGATTTTTTCTTGATGACGTTTTCGATTTCACCAAGCTCAATACGGAAACCGCCAAGTTTGATTTGCGTATCTAGACGGCCTAAGAATTCTGAATTTCCGTCAGCCATCATGCGGACTTTATCGCCGGTTCTGTACCAGCGTTCGCCATTTTCAATGGGGAAGCGCTCTTGCGTGAGTTCAGGCTGGTTCAAGTAACCTTCGGCAACGCCAATGCCGCCAATCCAAAGTTCACCCGCTTCTCCTGTCGCACATTCTTTGCCGCTTTCGTCCATGACTTTGATTTTTTGATTCAGCAAAGCTTTTCCGTAGGGAATTGATTTCCATTCCGGTTGCAATTCATGGACTTCGTACCAAACGGACCAAATAGAGACTTCTGTAGCGCCGCCGAGTGAGATAAATCGAACACTTGGCCAAAGTTTTTTTGTGGCGCCGAAAAGCGGGAGCGGAATCCAGTCGCCCGAAAGCATCACGGTCTTTAGCGGAATGCTACTTGCCTTGTCGCCTGCGACAATCGTGAACATTTCAAAAAGCGCAGGGACGGAATTCCACAATGTCACTTTTTGATCGCTTGCGATCTGTTTCCAGATGCTTGCTTCTTTTTTAGTTTCTTCAGAGAGGACAATGACCTTTCCGCCCAAGGAAAGCATGCCGAAAATGTCATAAACGGAAAGGTCAAAGTCCAATTCTGAAATCGCCATACAGGCGTCATTTGCTGTTAAATTAAAGCGTTCGTTGATGTCGCGGATGGTGTTGCTTGCACCGCGATGCGAAATCATCACGCCTTTCGGAACGCCCGTTGTGCCAGAGGTGAAGATGATGTAGGCGAGGAGCGAAGGGTCTTCGACAATCTCATCTTTTGGCATGGGGGCGCTTTGCAAAGCTTCATCGACAACGATAACTTTCCAGACATGATTTTCTTTGCGAATCTGTTCTGCGTGTTCTGCGTCTGTGACGATTGCAGAAATTTTTGCGGCGTCAAAAATCTTGTGCATTCTTTCCATCGGCTGGTGGATTCCAACGGGAACGTAAGCTGCTCCGACCGCCTGAATCCCGAGCGTACAGAAAACTTGATTCATTCCCTTCGGTAAAACGATGGAAACGAGGTCTTTGGCTTTGATGCCAGCCTCTTTCAACGTGGACGCAATTTTCAAGGCGCTTTCGACAAGTTCTGCGTATGTCTTGTAATTGTAGGTGCCGTCCGCATTTCGCGATACAAGTGCGGTCGCCGATGGTGTTTCAAAAGCTTTTGCAAAAACGGCAGAATGGATGCATTCAAGATTGTTGGTGAACATAAATTTTTAACCTGCGTTAGCGAGATATTCGGGGTATTGTTCAGAATTCAAAACAAAGAAATGATCTCCTTCAAATTCCTTTTCCTTGAATTCCTGTGTCGTGACGGATTGCCAGCGTTGCATAATGGCGGCTGTCGCTCCAATGTCCTTGGAACCGCAATTGATATATATCGGGGTATCAATGCGTTCGCCATTGTAAATCAAGCTTTCATTGAGCGTGTAATCCTTGCGCACTTCGGGGAGGACGAATTGGAGCAATTCCTTATTTTCAAGAATTTCCTTAGGCGTGGCGTTGTATTTTTTGAGTTCACGGATCAGCGCATCGTCGCCCATGTAAGTCTTGAACTCTCCTGGGTCTTCATCTTGCGGGGCTTGGCGGCCAGCGGCAATCAGTTTTTCTGGGCGGACGCCGTATTTGCTTTGCAGATGTTCTGCAACGTAGAATGCCATGGCGGCACCCATGCTGTGCCCGAACAAGATAAATGGCTTGCCCTGTGTCACTTTTACAATGCTTTCGCAAAGTGGTTCCAGGAGCTTCTTGAAATCGCCTACAAATGCTTCACGGCGGCGCGTTCCCTTGCCGGGGAGCTCGACGCAGATAAAATTCATCTTTTTCTTTTCAAAAGTCCACTTGCGATACACGCTCGCAGAACCTCCTGCATGGTGAAAACAGAAGATTTTTTTGTGCTCCGTATCGTTTAGAGCATAGGTGGAGAAGGGGAACCAGCGTTCCTCTAGAGTTTTTTCCATTTTTCCAAATCCTTTGTTTAGGTAATGCTCCAGCCTGCTGAAGATTGCCTGATATCCAAGAATTTCTTGTAAACGCCGTTGACGTTGCAGAGTTCTTTATGTGTGCCGCGTTGTACAATATGTCCGTGGTCAATAACAAGAATCTGGTCGGCGTTCTTTACCGTATTCAAACGATGGGCGATAGAGATGACTGTTTTTCCCTTGGTGAGTTCAGCAATCGCTTCCATCAATTCCGATTCATTTTCGGGGTCCACGGAAGATGTCGCTTCGTCGAGAATGACGACCGGTGCGTCTTTCAAGAGGGCTCGTGCAATCGAAATGCGTTGCTTTTCACCACCGGAAAGGCTGCTGCCATTTTCGCCAATGACTGTGTTGTATCCGTTGGGGAGTGCTTCAATGAAATCGTGGCAACGGGCACGTTTTGCAACTTCTACGATTTGTTCGTGCGTTGCATTCGGGCAACCGAATCTAATGTTATTTTCGACGGTGTCATTGAACAGGAAAACATTTTGGAACACCATCGAAAAATGCGACAGCAATTCATCCGGCGCATAGCTCTTGATGTCTTTTCCGCCGAATGTGATTGAACCCGATTGAACATCCCAGAAACGGACAATCAGATTGCACAAAGTTGTTTTGCCGCTACCGGAATAACCGACAATAGCGCATTTGGATTTTGCGGGAATTTTCGCACTGATCTTGTCCAGAATCACGCGAGAGTCATAACCAAAAGTCACGTCCTTGATTTCGATGTCGGTCTTGTTCTCGTCAACAGATTCATGCCCGGTAAGCTTTGGAACATTGTAAGTTTCATCCATCTGGTCCATGGAGGTCTCAATCTGTTCCATCAAGAAAGCGCCATTGGCAAGCAATTCCATTTGCCCGTAGATGATAAATCCCGAAACAAGGAACATCATGCCGTAGGTAAAATCCATAGTGCCGTGATACGTCATCCAAGCGGCGCACAGGATGATGATACCGCTAAAGATTTCAAGTGTAGCTCTGAAAAAACCATGCGGAACGAGAATGCCTTTTTCCATCCTGATGGCGGTCTTTTCAAATTCGTCAAAAGTCTCGTCAAGCTTGGAGGCGTTGCCTCTGCCAAATGAACGGATGACGGCGATGCCGCGAATGTATTCAAGGACATTGTTTGTGACGCGTTCGACCGCTTCGTAACGCTTTAATGAAAGTGAATTGGATTTGGTCTGTATAAGCGTCAAAGGGATAAGCGAAAGCAGAATTCCCGAGATGGCGATGAGTCCCATTTTCCAGTCGAAAATCATGAGGAAAATGGAAACGCCGAGCCCTTGCAAAATGCCGCCGACAACGTTGTCTACCGCCATCATGGTGAAGTTCTCGAGAGTCGCCATGTTGGTCGTAATCGTATTGTTGATGCGACCGAGCGATTCCTTCGAGAAATAACCCATCGGAGCGTTTTTCAGCTTGTCGCCAAGTTCAAGGCGCTTGTCTGTAAAGATGATGAACCCTGCAGCGGTCATGAAAATGTTCGTCAAGAACTTGAGAATAATTTTGCCTACAAGCCCAACGCCCAAAATCGCGATGGTTGTCCAGATGACATCCATCGTGAGATTGTTGATGTTTTGCAATACCCAAAGGAATGCCAATACAGAAGAACAGTTGAAAATCGTGTTCAGTACGCTACAGACAAGTCCCCAGTAAACGCGGCCCTTGTGTTTCCCGGAAAGCTTGATAATCCTTTTCAATGTCTTAAGCATTATGCCTCCTCCTTATTGTCGGAACCTGCAATGTGGCGTTCCCACATGGATTTGTACAAATCGCATTTTTTCATCAGTTCGTCGTGCGTGCCGCTATCGGCAAGTTCGCCCTTTTCAATGACCAGAATCTTTTCGGCGTTCTTGATGGTCGAAAGTCTGTGGGCAATGACGATGAGCACCTTGTCGTGAATGAGTCTCGAAAGTGCCTTCTGGATTTCGGCCTCGTTTTCAGGATCGGCGTAAGCGGTCGCTTCGTCCAAGATGATGACGTCTGCGTTTTTGAGAATCGCGCGTGCAATCGTGATGCGCTGGCGTTCGCCTCCAGAGAGCCTGTTGCCTGCATCTCCAGCCTTTGTTTCGTAGCCGTGTTCAAGCGCGCTGATGAACTCGTGGCAACCCGCAGCCTTTGACGCTTCATAAACTTCTTCGTCGCTAGCTTCTGGGCGTCCCATGCGGATGTTTTCCATGATGGAAACATTGAACAGGTAGTTGTCTTGCGCCACGTAGCTGATTTTTTGCATCTGCTGCTTGAACGGTATTTTAGACAAGCTGACGCCACCGAGCAATATGTCGCCTTCACCCACATCCCAGAACCCGGCCATCAATTTGGCGATGGTGGATTTTCCGCTGCCAGAATGTCCGACAATTGCGGTGACGCCTTTTTCTGCTGTCTTGAACGAGATTTTGTTCAAAACATTCTTTTCTTTATAGCCAAATGTGACGTTCTTGAATTCGAAAGAAGAACCGTTAAACTTTACGTTTTCTTTCGGGCGAATTTGATCTTTTTCGTTCAAAAATTCATTCACTTGCGTAAATGCCTGGAATACCGAAGCGAACATTTCCGCGTAATTCATGGCGGCAATCAATGGCCCCGCAATGCCCATGCTGAGTACCGCGCAAGTGAGGAACGTGCCGAATTCAATTTTCCCATTCATGAACAAGTAAGTTCCGAGCGGAAGCGTTACAAGTAAAGTTGAAGAAAGCGTATTCAAACCTGCGGCCGAGAAGAACCAGCAACCGCGCCACCATTCGAGTGTCGTATCGCGATAGTACTTGCAGGCGTTTGTGAACTTGCTGAACGATGATGCGCTTTGGTTGAAAGCCTTGATGACTTCGATGCCGTTTACGTATTCCACGATGGAATCGTTCATGTCGGCATTGGCCTTGAAGAATCGGGCAGATTTTTCCTTATAGCCAATTAATTGCCCCATGGTTACCAGAAATCCCAAAGGAATGGTCGCTACAGCGCCGAGAGCCATACGCCAATCCATGACAAACAACACGATTATTATTGTCAAAGGAGTCACGATGTTTGCGGTCATTTCTGGCACCATGTGAGCAAAGGGTTTTTCGATGCGTTCAACCGTATCGACGACGAGCATCTTGTAAGAACCGGAAGCTTTGTCGAGCATGATTCCCATGGGGATGTGCTCCATTTTCTCGGTAATCTTTGTACGCAACGTCTTTAAAATGGAAAATGCGGCCTCGTGCGAGGTCATTGTCGAAAATGTCGTCAAGAATACTTTCAGGGCGTAACCTGCAATTGCTATTCCGCCGTAAATCAGCACTTCGTCACTGGTAACTGTCTTGTTGTAGAATGCGGATAGCAATTGTGCAACACAAAAGTAGGGGATGATTCCGCATAAAATGCCCAAAACGGCATAAAAAGAGGCTCTGAAGAGCTGTGCTTTTTTATTTCCGGCGTAAACCCAAAGCAATTTAAAGGGGGTTTCCTGTTTCTTGTTCGAAGTCATTTTGAATAAATTCCTGAAAAGATAGTTTAGGCTAACAAAATTTAGAACAAAGAATCAATTTTTTTGAGGAAAATTCTTTGATTTAAGCCGGATTGGATTTAAGCAAAACTCTTTGGATTGTTGGCGAAATTCGCTCAAAAACGCCATTTCTGTTAAAAATGTTACCCTAGTCTAATTGGAGCTTTTTTAAACCGTTTAGAGTAGAATGGAGGGGGTGTTCTGATTTATTTTTGTCCGTCCAATTGTGTGGTTCAAATGACTCAGAAACGAATCTATTCAGCTTTGTCTTTCAACAAGGCCTTCTATATAGGGCTTGCCGTTGCAATCCTTATCCATATCGCCACACTTTTAAACCCGTATTTCAAGAAACAAGAAATCTCAACGCAACGCCCTGATAGCCCCGTAATGCATGCGGAAAAGGTCTATATCGCGCCCCCTCCGCCTCCAGAAGCGCCTCCGGTCGTGAAAAAGGTCGTTCGTGCTAAAATTATCCCGAAGGTCGTAGAAAAACCGGTCGAAGAACAGCCTCCTGAACCAGAACCAATTCCGGAACCGGTTACAGAAACGGCACCAGTCGCAGTTGCGGAACCTGTTGTCGAAGCGCCTCCTGCGCCCCCTGTGGTCAAGGAACCGCCCAAACCTTCGGCAGACTCTATAAAAATGGTGACCCGCACGTACTTGCGCTCGCTCAAAAAGCAACTGGAACAGATCAAGGATTACCCTGCGACGGCGAAGCGCCTAAAGCAGGAAGGCACGGTACGTGTGCGGTTTACCATCCTCGCCGATGGCAAGATTGAACAGATTGAAGTCTCAGAATCGAGCCGCTATTCTTCCTTGGACAATAGTGCCTTGGAAGCCGTTGCCAACATGGGCAAATTTCAACCTATTCCAAAACTTTTAGAAAAAGAACGCTGGAGAATCGAAATTCCAATCCAGTACAAACTTAATGCAGGGAGATCGTAATGAACTTCATTCTCGACTTTGTCAAACAGGGCGGTTACATCGGCTACATCCTGGTTGCACTGAACTTTATCGGTTACGCCATCATTATCTGGAAGGTGATTTCGCTAATTGTCTTTAATAAAACGGTTCAGCCGCGTTTGACAGACAAAGTTATTCATCGTGTGGTGACTTGCAATACCGACCATCACATCATTACAGAAAGTATCCGCACTGAAATCGGCCTTGCTTTCTCTCCGCTCACGAAGGGCCTTACGACAGTCGAAAATATCGCATCCATTTCTCCAATGCTTGGCCTCCTCGGTACAGTGGTGGGCATTTTCAACGCTTTCACGGTGATAGCGGCCTCTGGCCTTGATGATCCATCCGCTTTTGCGACGGGCATCAAGTTTGCTCTCGTGACAACGGTCCTTGGGCTTGTGGTCGCTATCCCGCACGTGATTGCGTTCAACTACCTGAACGCCCGCATGGAGCAGGAACAGGACGAAGTCGAAAACCAGGTGCTTTTGCACTTGGGCAAGACTTTGCAGGAACGTGACGCAAAGAGAACGGAGTCCCGCAATGGCTAAAAGACGTCGTCGCATATCGCTGGACATGACGCCGTTAATTGACTGCGTGTTTTTGCTGCTTGTCTTTTTCTTGGTGACGTCTGTCTTTAAGCAGGACAAATCTGTCCTCAAGCTTTTATTGCCCGAGACTTCGAGCGAAGTCAAGCAGGAAGTTTCCGAAGGATTCTTTATAGAACTTTCAGAAACCGAAATCGCCATCAACGGTGAATTGGCGACAGTTGAAATTTTGAAGAACAAGAGTGCCGCCGTGCAAAACAAGAAAGCTCCGGTGGCCTTGAAAATCGACAAAAAGACTCCTTACGAAAAAGTCGCAGAAGTCTTGGATGTTCTCCAGATGGAAAAGATTTACAACATACAATTCGTCAATGAATTAAAAAAGGAGTGAGAAGATGTCACGTATTCGAATAAATATCGAAAAGGTGAATGAAAAATTTGAAAACTTCGCAAGGTTCCTGATTTCGCACAGGGCCTTGCTTCTTGTTTCGTTTATCGCCTTGCTTGCGATTTCTATCGTGGGCATGAAAAAGATTTACGTCGAAGCATCATGGGATAGCTACTTTATCGAAGGCGACCCGATGCTTGTCGAAACGGACAAGTTCAAGGAAACGTTTGGCAATGACTATTTCGTAGGCGTGATGGTCGAAACGGAACAGTCCGTCTTGACGCCGGAAAACTTGAAGCTCTTGCGCGAGCTTTCTAACGAGTTGCGCGATAGCCTCTCGTATTCTGACGGTAAGGCCACATCGATTGTCGATTTGGAATACATGCTCGGTACAGACGAAGGCATGGAAATCGTGCAGATCGTGCCGGAAGAAATCCCGACAGATGCAGCGGGCCTTGCCGAAATCGAAAAGCGCCTCGCCGCAAAGCCGGAGCTTGCAAAAAAGCTCATCTCTAAAGACCGCAAGCAGGCCTTTATTAACGTGAAGCTCCGTCCGTTCCCGGATGATTCCGTGTGGAAAGCCGAAGGCGAAGCTCAGGGCAAAAAGGCCGAAGCTCCGGACATGAAGACAGGCCGCGAAACCTCTGAAATCATCGCCAAGGAAAAGTACGCTCCGCTGCACCCTCTTGCAACGGGTATGCCTTACTTGAGCCATCAGAAACTCAAGTACATCGGCGAAGAAATGAGCCGTATTTTCCTCATTACGGTTCTTTGCTCCATCATCGTGATGTTCCTTGTGACGCGTTCGCTTCGCGGAATTATTTCTCCGCTGATTACCACGTTCGCGGGCGTCATCATGACTTTTGGCTTGGTTGGCTATCTCGGACTTTACATGGACGCGACCAACATCATGGTGCCTGTTATCTTGGCGTTTGCCGTCTCCATTGCGTATAACATACATATCCATTCTTTCTTCCGCAAGAATATGATGCTCACGGGTAAGCGCAAGGAATCTGTGCTTTACGCCATGAAAGAAACCGGCTGGTCAGTGCTGTTCTCGGGACTCACAACGATTGTGGCACTTCTGTCGTTCCTGTCGGTGATGCTTAAGCCTATCCGCTCCGTGGGCATCCTCTCTTCTATCGCTGTTGGCTTCATTCTCCTTGTGGCTCTTACGGTTTCGCCGATTCTCTTGAGCTTTGGCAAGGACAAAAAGCCGAACGCCAAGGTGCTCGAAAAGGGCGATACGCGTATGGGCCTCATCCTCAATAATCTCGGTCAGTTTGTTCTGACTCACGGAAAGCCGATTGCAATAATCTTTGCTGTGATTACCGCAATTTCGATTTATGGCGTCACCAAGATGGAACCCGCTTTCGACGTGGAACGCACGATGGGCCGCAAGGTCGAATATGTGAACAAGATGCTTTACGTTGCCGAATCTGAAATCGGTAGCTTCTATTCTTACGATTTGGTAATTGACTTTGGCGAAAACGACAAGGCTAAGGAAGTCGATAATCTCAAGAAGTTGGAACAATTGCAGGATTACGCCCAAAAGTATCCGCTGACAAAACGTTCCACTTCCATTCTCGACATCTTGAAGGACTTGGACCGCACCTTGAACGAAAATCGTCAGGAAATGTACGCTATCCCGGAAACGGAAGAACAGGTGGCCCAGCTCTTGCTCTTGTACGAAAATGCCGGCGGTTCCGAAGCAAGCTACTGGATGGATTACGATTACAAGAAGCTCCGCTTGATGGTCGAAATTTCTAGCTACAACTCCAACGAACTCCAGAAGGAAATCGAGGACTTGCAGAATTTCGCACGCGAACTTTATCCGAATGCGAAGGTAACAGCTGTGGGTAACTTGCCGCAGTTTACCGCTATGCAGCAGTATTTGGAAGTAGGCCAGATGACGTCCTTCCTCATTTCTGTTGTGATTGTGGCGGTGCTCTTGATGATTGTCTTCGGTAGTGTCCGCACGGGTCTCATCGGCATGATTCCGAACATCGCTCCGGGTATTTTCGTGGGTGGCTATCTCGGCTTTAGCAACATCCCGCTCGACATGATGACGGCAACGCTTATCCCGATGATCATCGGCCTTTCCGTAGACGATACGATCCATTTCATCAACCATGGCCATGTGGAATTTGACCGTTGCAAGGACTACAAGGATTCCATTCTCAAGGTGTTCCGTGCTGCAGGACCTGCTCTTGTAATGACAACGATTATCATGGTGGCGACATTTGCGGGCTTTACGACTTCGCAGGCCACGCAGATGTTCAACTTTGGCTTTGTGGTGTTTGTGGGCCTTGTCTCGGCTTTGCTCGCCGACCTGTTCGTGACACCACTTTTAATCAAGAAGTTTAAAATTTTCGGAAAATAGGAGGATCTTATGAAAATTTCAAAAATTGCTGCGACGCTCGTTGTCGCTCTCAGTGCAATGTCTATGGCTCAGACGAATGCCCGTGACATTATGGTTAAAGTCAAAAACCGCCCGGATGGCGACACGCGTTCTTCCTCAATGGAAATGAAGCTCGTGAACAAGAGCGGTAACACCCGTGTCCGTAAAATTACTTCGTATGCGATGGACGTGGGCGAGGACACGAAAACCATCATGTTCTTCCTTTACCCGAACGACGTAAAAGGTACGGGTTTCTTGACCGTGAACTATGATGACGTCAACAAGGAAGACGACAAGTGGCTCTATCTCCCGGCTTTGAAGAAGACCCGCCGCATCAGCGGAAAGAGCTCCAAGACCGATTACTTTATGGGTTCCGACTTCACCTACGATGATATCGGCAAGCGCAATGTCGATGAAGATACGCACAAGCTCTTGCGCGAAGAATCGGCAGACGGTTTCGATTACTACGTTGTTGAATCGACTCCCAAGAAGGAAGGCGAAATCTTCTCCAAGAAACTCGTCTGGATCCGCAAGGATTGCGATGTCGTCGCCAAGGTCGAATTCTACGACAAGCTCGGTAAACTCCACCGTCAAATGGTTTCTTCGGACATCAAGAAGGTAGACGGCTTCTGGACTATCGGCAAGATGGAAATGAAGAATGTGCAGACGGGACACTCCACAGAACTCCTCTTCCTCGATCCGAAATTCAACATCCAGGTCGATTCCAAAATCTTTACGGTCAACAAGCTCGAACGCGGACTGTGATAGTAGGAAGTAGACAGTAGTAAGTGATGTTCTCTGTCATCCTGTAGGGGCGAATGATCCAGTGAATGTCCGGTTGTCATGCCCGCCTTGAGCGGGCATCTCCCATGGAGAAGGATATGATAAAAAAGTTGAGTCTCGCGTTATTGTCCGCAGCATTCGCCTTATCCGCGTATGCGCAGGATGAACTTTCTCTGCAACTGAACGGCTTTGTGGATTCCTATCACGCGTTGCAGGTGGAGCATCCGCACAAGATTATGTCTTCGCGGACGCGTCTCCGTCTTGAAATGCGTGCGAATTACGGCGAGGCATCGCTCTATTCGAGTATGAACCTTGCTTACAATAGCCTTATCAAAGATCAGACTGGCGCGTTTCTCCGTGAGGCCTATTTCGACTATGCCGGAAAATACCTTGAAGTCAAGGCGGGCCGTCAAATTATCACGTGGGGCGTTGCCGATGGCCTCCGCATCACGGACCTTATTTCGCCAATGGATTACACCGAATTCATGGCGAACGATTACGATGATATCCGCGTGCCTGTGAATGCGATCAACCTCAAGTATCCTGGCGAAAGTTTTTCTGCAGAACTTGTTTTTGTGCCGGTTCCCGAGTATTTCGTGATTCCGACGGGCGATGATAATCCGTGGCAAATGCCTGTGCCCAATGGCATGCGTATGGATTTGAGCGGAACGCCGGAAAAACGTCTCAAGAACAGTGAAGTTGGCGGACGTTTGCGATTCTTCCTCGAAAATCTGGATTTCTCGCTTACCGCGTTGCGTACCTTCAACAAGTCGCCTGTGACGATTGCAGGCTACGATCCGGAAACGAAATCTGCCGTGATTAAGGGAATATACGAGCCGATGAATGTCATCGGTGGTGATGTCTCGATTCCGGCGGGTGAACTCGTGATTCGCGGTGAAGTGGCGGCGTATTTCGGTGAACCGATTGCCTTGAAAAATTCAATGGATTATTGGCATAGAAGTTCGTTCAATGCCTTGATCGGTATCGATTGGTATGCTGGCGATAACTGGACCATCATGGCTCAGTACATGCACAAGACTATCATGGATTACCGTGAAGTGTTGGGGATGGAACAGAATACGTCCATGATTACAGCGCGAGTTTCCAAGGAAGTCTTGAACAATACGCTTAAACTTTCCGTTTATGGAATATTTGACGTCGATAATGTCGGTTTCTATGTGCGTCCGGCGGCAGATTACCTGCTGAATGACCAAATAACGATTTCGTTAGGCGGCGATTGGCTTGGCGGAAGGCGCGGTACGTTTAAAACTTACAAGAAAAATACGCAAATATGGGCAAAAGGTAAGTTTTTCTTTTAGATAAGTTACTTGACGCTTTCTTGAAAATTGCCTAAATTTAGTCTAGATTAAGTTAGTTGATTTAATCTAATAAAATTGGTTTAATCTAAAATACTTGGTTTGGTCTAATTTTTGAGAGAGTGAATTATGATAAAGCCTATCCCTGATAGAAATCTGATTCTAATACAGAATACAGATTTCTTTTCGCATTATATGCTTCAAAATAAAACGGGAACCGGGCATCTTCTAGTGTATAATGTGTTGCCTGGACTGCAGGTCTTTTACAGCAATTTCCACCTCAAAGAATTCACCTTCAACTTTGAAAATCAAGGGAAAAGCCTAATCGTTTTACATTGCCATAATGGCAGCTCGGAATGGCTGGATTCGAATTCCTTGCCGCGTTCCATGGAAGAAGACGGCTTGTTGCTCTTGGACCAGATGCCTTCTAGCAAGACGTTCCAATTCCCGGTGCATTGTTATCACGGCATTGCTGTTGTCTTTTCTATGGAACGTTGTCAAAGCGAACTTATGGATATGTTCAAGGCCGTGGGGGTGGACTTTGCGGCCGTAATTCAGAAAATCCAACCGCTTACGCTCCCGCTGAAGCTCCCTTCTAGCGAACATGTGAGCCACATCTTTTCGGAACTTTACAGGCTCCCTAAAAATATCCGCTTGCCTTATTTCAAAATCAAGGTGCTTGAGTTGATTCTCTTCTTGAGCCGTCTTGATTCCGAAGCCAAGTATGAGACTGCTGCAAAAATTCCGAGCCAGTACAAAGGTAAAATGGAGCTCTTGCGTGAAATCCTTCGCGAAAACGTTGAAGAGCACCTGACGCTCGAAGAACTTTCCAAGCAAATCGAGATGAGCCCGACGCAGATGAAAAAGTATTTCAAGCTTGCATACGGCGATTCCATTTACTCGTACCTCAAAACGTACCGCATGAAAAAAGCCACCCAGCTTTTGTTGGATGGCAAATTCAACATTGCCGAAGTTGCAGGCCGTGTGGGCTATACCAATTCCAGCAAGTTTGCGCAGGCGTTCAAGGAATTTACGGGTTGCACGCCCAAGGAATTCCGGAACAAGGCTTAATTTGCAATAACTGCGTTTTCGATTTTAGCTTTCGCTGTCTTCTTCGGCAGTGTATTTTGCTTCGTGCATTTCTTCGTCGCGGCTCAAAGGTCTGTGTTCCGCAATTTTAATGGCACGTTTGTTCTTGTACATGTTCTTGTCGGCTTTGTTGAATGTTTCCGCGATAGTCGTTGATTTTGCGACAGGGGCGATACCAATGCCATAAGCAATGGAAATTTGCTTCCACGGGAATGATGCGTTCTTGGTCGAATTCATGCCGTCCTTGAGTTGCCTCAGCAGGTTATGGTGATTGTCCAAATCATCCCCGATAAGGATTGCAATAAATTCATCTCCGCCAATTCTAAAGACCGGGCTATGCGTGAAAACCTGGCAAATCAATTTACTCGAATTGATAAGGTAAGCGTTTCCGTTTTCGTGACCGTAAGTGTCGTTGATTTCTTTAAGGTTGTTCAAATCCAAAACGATGATGCCGTATGACTCTACTTCGCCTTCTTGAATCCGTTGTTCCAAATCATTCAAGAAACTGTCGTATGCCATTTTGTTACGCAAGTTTGTGAGCGAATCCTGAAAGGCGAGCCCTTGCATATGCTTCATGTATTGGTTGATATGGAACTTGGCCGCAGAGAAACTTTTGGCGAGGTCCCCGATTTCATCGTTCTGGCGAATGTTGAATTCTGCATTCATGTCGCCCATAATCATCTTTTTTGCTTCTGCTGTAAGTTTTTTGAGCGGCTTGGTAATGCTTCTCGAGAAGAAAATCGAAATAGCCGTTGTAAAGGCCAAAAGGAACAGAATGAATATGATACTTTGTTTGAGGTGCTTGTTACGCTGGGCGTTTATTTCGAGAACCGGAGCGACCATAACAAGTTTCATGCCGTTTTGAAGCGGGTACGATAATTTCACTTGGTCGTCTTCGGGTTTGAAGGTGAGCCCGTTGGGAAGAGTGGGGTGGTAGACGACAAGTCCTTCGCTGTCTTCCAAGAATGCAAATCCCGTTTTCATGATGTGAACTTGCGAAAGCTGCTTTGTCAACAAATCGAAATCAATGTCTACGCCCGCAACGCCAATTTCTTTGTTGTTCAGGAACATGGGGATAACATAAGATATGATATAGGCGTTGTAATTTTTGTTAAAATAAGGCGAAATCCAAAGTGCGTTTCCCGAAAGAATGGGCTTGTAATACCAACCGACATGTTCGTTGTCTGTCGGGCTGTACTGTGAAATGTTTGTCGGTGTGCGTGGCTTAAAGAAATCATCCGGACCATCTCTAACGAGAAGCACTCCGTCACTTGGGTTTGTTATTTTGGGGTTGAATCTCACAAAAACGCTCTTAGTGCCCGAAAGATTGTAAATCGTTGAAACGAGACGTTCCTTGATTCCCTCAATATTGCCATGATGTTTTTCTTTATTTGTTAAAAACGTTGAATCTTCGTTTATTTGCGATAAAATTCCAGCAGCCATTGCCATCGTGTATTTTTCATGCGATTCGAACATGTAATTCAACTTGGCGGCTTCGGCACTTGCCTGGTCCCTCATGTATTGCATGGAATTGCGCTGTGTCGTTCGGCTGATAAATACGGTGCTGAGAATGCCGAGTGAAAGTGTGCCGATGAGGGTGCAAGATAGAGAAAGAATTAAAATTTTTGATTGAATCGATATTTTCATAATTTACTCGATGTTGTCACGGCCTTTTAGCATGTCATTTTCGGCGATGACCAATTGTTCGGAAAGTGTAGTCGATTGGACGTTTTTACAAATGGCGGTTCCAAGGGATATTTCGACTTTTTCCCACGCTTTTTCGGCGTTAGCTGTTGCTTCGATGCCTTCCTTTAATTTTTCCTGGAGCTTTTTGCAGTTCTTTAAATCGTTATTCATGAGGATGATGACGAATTCATCTTCATTTACTCTAAATACCGGGCTGTGATCAAATGTGGTGCATATAAGCTTGCTTGCGGCTTGCAAGAGCGCTACGGCCTTGGTGTTACCAAACTTGTTCTTGACCTTAAAAAAGTTATCGACGCTTGCGACGAGGACTCCGTAAGAACTGATTTCGCCAGATGTTGCTCGAATGTGGAATTCGTTGATGTAATGCTCGAATGAATTCCTGTTGCGTACGTTCGTTATCGGATCTTTGAAGGCGAGGCCCTTGATTTGTCCCATCGTTTCGGCGAGGCGCATCTTGGCGTTGACAAAACTTTTGGCGAGGTCTCCGATTTCGTCGTTCCGCTTGATGTTTAAGCTGATACCCATTTTACCGTCGATAAGCCTGTTCGCGTAATCTGTAAGGAGACGGATTGACTTGGTGAGCGAACTTGCGAAAATCAGCGATGCGAAAATAAACACGACCAAAATAAGCATCGTGATGAGTACCAAATTCTTGATGAGATTGTCGCGATTTGCGGAAAGCGAGGCTCTCGGAATGACAAACGTCAAGTTCATCCCGTTAGTGAGCTTGTTATGAATGAGTAACGTATTGCTCGGCAATGTAAATGAATGGCCTTTAGGAATAGTTGGGTGGAAAAGCGTGTTGCCGTATCGGTCCGTCAGAAATGCGTAATCCTTGTCGAAAAAGCGGATAGATGCGATTTCGCGGGTCAAGTAATCAAAGTCAATATCAACCCCTACAACGCCAATTACTTTATTAAACTTGAATATCGGAATAACGTAAGAAATCATGTAAATGCCGATGTTCTTGTTCAAGTAGGGCGCCATCCAGATGGGCCTCTTGGATTTAATGGGCGCGTAGTACCAGCCGACGTGTTCGGTATCGTCAGGTTTGTATTTCGAAAAATCAGTAGGCTCTGTGAATCGGAGGACGTGGTCTGTCGGAGTCATCGCCATGAAAACGCCCGATGTCGGGGAGGTCAGTTCTGGATTGAATCGCAAGTAGGCTGCGACAGTCTTTTCTGTATTCCCGATGGTAAGGCGAATGAGTTCGCGGCTTTTTTCAGTAAATTCTGCGAGTTGCTTTTCGTTGGTCAGCTGTCCGAGGCTGTCGAGCATGCCGTTGATGGCGATGTTCAGCGTGTTCACGTACTGCTCGACATTTTTGAGCCGGTTGTTTATTTTGATAGTCTCGATGTTGGTCAGACTTTGCAGGTTCTTTTCGGTCCCCTCGTAAACAACCTTGTCTGTAGTATACAAGCAAAGCCCGCCAAAGGCGAGCGCGCAAAGGAGTAGCCCGGCTAGGGCCAAAAACAAAACTTTTGTCTGAATTGAGGCTCTAAACCGGTTTTTCATCTTATCTCCCCAATATTTCGATGACTTTTTTGTTGTTTGTTGATCCCACTACCACTGAGACATCTCGCTTGTGCACGTGGAAGTGTTCCGCAATAAGTTCGCAAATCGCTTCGTTTGCAGCGCCATCTACCGGCGGGGCCTTGACATCGACCTTGTAGCTTCCGTCGGGGAGTGGCGTGATGCTTTCGCGCTTACTGCGTGCATGTACCTTTATGTTTATTCTCATAGCGTAGACTATGTGAGGGCGTAGCCGTCATTCCGCGGAGGGACCGGAGCTTCGAATTCTTTTTGCTGGTCGTTTTCCATTGCGGCGAGCAGCTCGTCTTGGCTATGGATGAGGGCGCGGCAGCGGATGAAGTAATTTGTGCGGAGCTGGCGGAGCTGCTCGATTTCGGTGCGCAGGTTTTCGCTCTCGCGCTTGATGCTTTCGACTTCGCGCAGTGCGCGTGCCTTTGCTTCGGCGACGATGATTTCGGCTTCCTTTTCTGCAGAAGCTTTGACTTCGTTAATCGTGCGCTGCATGGTGACTACGGCATCCTGGATGGTCTTTTCGATTTGGCGGTAGTAGTTCACGCGTTCTTCGGCGACCTTCAAGCGTTCGGTCAAGTTGGTGCGGTCGCGGAACATGTTTTCGAATGCGGTCGCGGCTGTTTCCAAAAACGCTTTCACTTCTTCCGGATCGTAACCCTTGAAGCTTTTTTTGTGGAAAGTTTGATTTCTGATGTCAAGTGGGGTAAGTTCCATAAAATTCTACTATTGCTCCATTATATATGTAAAAGATATAAAAGGAAATGCAAGTTGGTAGTTGTTAGTTACTAGTTACTAGTCAATAGTTGCTAGTTATTAGTTAAATCTTGCTTGAAAATGTGTTGGCGTTGTTATGCCCCGCTTGACGTCTTTGACTACTTGCAGCTTTGCTGCTTAGTAGTCATGATCCGCGTATGGGGAGGGCGTCTCCTTGTAATAGAGAATGGAGATTCCCACCTAAAGGTGGCCATGCGCACTATGGAACGAAGTTCCAAGTGCTGTCCGCCCGCTCAAGGCGGGAATGACATGAGCTTGCATGTCTATTATCTACTGACTAATGACCATTGACCACTGACCTGCTCTTTAAAAATATCTGTTTATATCTTGTGAATACATTGTGCTTTCGTTGAATGCTTTTTGTTTGGGTCTCGTTTGGGGCGATTTTTTAACCTTTAGGGGAGGTGTAACCCCTTGATAAAAACCAACATTTTACTAAATTTGAGTCTCAAAAAATTCTGTTTTCATAGAAAGGTTTTATCATGAAAAGAACATTCCAGCCTCACAATCGTAAGCGCGTTAACAAGCACGGTTTTATGGCCCGTATGGAAGACCGTTGGGGTCGTGCTGTTTTGAGCCGTCGCCGTGCTAAGGGCCGTAAGGTCCTCACCGTCAGCGACGAAATCTATAAGAAGTAAGTCGGGGCTGGCTTATAGCCACTCTGCGTTCTTATCGGCTGCCCAATCAGCCCGCTTACCGGCAAGTAGCCGTCCAAGGAAAGTTCGTCCGTGCGCCTTCTTTTAGTATGCGTTGGATTGAAGCTCCGGACGGTTTTTGTCGTTTCTGCTTCTTAGCCAAGAAGAAGAACGGAAATGCCGTGTATCGCAATAAGTGCCGTAGGATTCTACGTCCACTTTTTTATGGTATTGTCCCGAACATCAAAAAGCCCGTGTGGGCGATGATTATCGTGAGCGACAATTCCAAGGAAATGTCCTCTGAACGTTTCCGTGAATCCGCCCAGAAAATTTTCCACAAGATGGAATGGGATAAGCAGCCGGATGTGGCAGAAGGTTAAACAAGCCTTGGTGGCGGTGTTGATCGCCCCCATCCGTATATACCAAGTGGTTCACCCCTATTTTTTTCATGGGGTCTGCAGGTTCCAGCCTACGTGTTCAAACTACGCAATTGAAGCTTTACGCCTACACGGACCGTTCAAAGGTTTCTATCTTGCGGTTTTTAGAGTCTTAAGATGCAACCCCTTCTGCAAGGGCGGATATGATCCCGTTCCGCTCCCTAAGGATAAAAAATGAACAAGAATACACTCATTGGTTCCATTCTTATCGCGGTCATCGTGATTTGGTGGATGGCTGTCAATAATGCAAATGCCGAGGCGCAGGCTGCCGCTCGTGCCGCAAAGGCTAAGGCAGCGGCTGCTCAGGTTTCCAAGGATTCTGCAAGCACGCTCGTGGTGCCGAAGAAAACGCCTGAAATCAAGGCTGCTCCGGTCTTGGGCGGTGCTCAGGCTGAAGCCACTTCAGATAGCGTCATTGCGAGCGAAGCGAAGCAATCTGTCGCCCCGAAGGCAGAAATCGCAGAACGCTCCGTGACGGTCGAAAACGACAAGTTCATCATGACCCTCACCAACAAGGGTGCTAAGGTCAAGAGCGTCATCGTGAAGGCTCTCCCGGATTCTACCGGCAAGTTCCCGGAGCTCATCCAGGATACGACGCTTGGTGCATTTGACTTGATGCTCGACAACGCTGACCTCAGCGAAGCCATGTTCGAACTTGGCAACACGCCTGCAAAGATTGTCGTGACCGACAGCGCCAAAGTCCAGTTCGCATTCCAGGATGCAAACGGCAATCAGGTTATCCGCTCTTACGGCTTTACGAAGGATGGCCCGGCAGTCCGTCAAGAAAACAAGTTCATCGGTTTTCAGCCGAATGCTTATGAACTCGCATGGAAGGGCGGTCTCAAGGAAACTGAAGATATTCCGAAGTCCAAGGGTTTCATGGGTCTCGGTGGCGGTAGCACTTACTACTTCAGCGAAGTTGTCTTTAACGACCGTTATTCTGTGGAACGCGAAATGCCGCGCGAACAGGCTTCTTTTAATGCTACTGAAGGCAAAATCGTGTGGGCGGGTCTTCGTCGCAAGTACGTTGCCATGACGGTCCAGTTCGACGAAGCTGTTCCGGCAGTGCTCAAGACGAAGCATATGAAGGTTGACGATAGCGAAGTGGATCCGGGTACGTACAAGCTTACGATTGCCGACGATTTCCGCGGTGCTCAGTCCCTCAACTACGACTTGATGATTCTTCCGCTCAAGTGGGATGAACTTGCCTCGCTCAACAAGGACTACGAAAAGATTATTGTGAGTGGCTGGAGCTGGTGCGGTGCAGACGTCTGGTTCGTCTGGATTTGCAAGATGCTTCTCAAGCTCTTGAACCTCTTCTACAGCATCATTCCGAACTACGGTGTGGCTATCATCCTCGTGACGATTATCGTTCGCGGTATCACGACTCCGTTCACCGTGAAGCAGATCAAGTCTACTCGCGGTATGGCCGCTCTCAAGCCGCAACTCGACGAAATCAACCTCAAGTATCGCACCGACCCGCAGAAGAAGCAAGCTGCAATGATGGAACTCTACAGCAAGAACAACATCAACCCGCTTGCTAGCTGCACCGGTGGCTGCCTCCCGATGCTCATCCAGATGCCGATTTTCATGGGCCTCTTCTTTGTGCTCGGTCGTGCCATCGAACTCCGCGGTGCTCCGGCATTCCTCTGGATTTCTGACCTTAGCCGCAGTGACGTTGTCTGGAGTGGTATTAGCATTCCTATCATCATGCCGTCCGGCCTTGCAATTCTCCCGTGGCTCATGGTTGCAACGACCTACTTCCAGACCAAGGTGACGATGAGTTCTAACGCCGGCATGGATCCGGCTCAGCAAAAGATGATGGTGTGGATGATGCCTGCCATGATGCTCTTGTTCAGCGCCGTGATGCCGTCTGGTCTCGTGCTCTACTGGATTATCGGTAATATTTGGAGCATTGCTCAGTACAAGTACATCTACAGCAAGTTCCCGCCGATCAACGGCTCTACTCCGAAGACTTCTTCCAAGCTCAAGGGCAAGAACGTCAAGGACGCCGAAATCGTGAAGTAATTGAGGAAATGCGCGGGCTTTCCCGCGCATTTGTCATAATAGCCGTTTAGCCGCACATTTGGTATGCTCGTTGTGCGATGTCATCCCGGACTTGTTTTCTTTGACCACTTGCGGTTGACGCTTCGCGTCAGCAATTTCGGCTCGATCATAAAATCAAGTATGCTTGATTTTGCGACACTCGCCTTGAATGCTATTCAGCGCTTACGTGGTCATGATCCGCGTATGGGGACGGGATCGTCTTTTTACCGCAAGGATTTTATTTTTTCTACAACACTTATATAGCATTCCGGTTGATTTTTATTGATAGGTGTGTATTTTATAATAGACGTTATGAAAAAAATCTTGTTGCTCATTGTTTCGACTTTTCTGTTATTGACGGGTTGCGCGAATCCAACCCACGTTTACCATCCATTGGATTATCCTGAACAGAGCAAAGGCGAAGTTGTCAAGTACGAAGGTGTGCAAATCAAGATAAAATGGAACGATATCGCTTACGAGTCTAAAGTGTCCGATTCGTTGATGTTGTTCAGAGCGAAAAGATTTTGTTATGATCCGCAGAACGATTATTTTGTATTTCCAAAGAGTAAAGATGCGCTAAGTAATGAAACGGGTGATGGACTCTATTTTATTGTGCCGAAAGATAATGTTACTTTATGTAAAAATGCCGTTGTCAAGGATAATTCTTATTTCTCCAGAAATCACATGTTGAATGGTGCGGTTGTGGGAGGCACGATTCTTGGAGCCGTAGGCGCTGTTGGAGCTTTGGCTATGGCGCCATTGTTTCTCTTTTTATCAAATGGAGGGAGTGCTAGTCTGCTGATTTGGGGTACGACAGGTGCTGGAATTGTTATTGGATCTGCTATTGGTTTTAAGGTAAATTCAGCGATTCATTCAGAAAAACTTATTGATGATATAAAAGAAACTTGCGATGCTTATTATACCGAAGAAGAATTGAATTATTATCTTGAACGTAATTTATGTTTCTAGGAGAAAAAATGAAACGATTTTTTTTGATTTTTCTCCTTTTGAATGTGGCGCTTGCGTTTGCTCAAGATGATGAACGGACTCCTGAAGGGTATCGCATTATTCGTATTGAAAGGGAAAATACGAAAGATTATAAAGATAGTGTAGCTATTGTCGAAGAAATGAAAAAAGAGCCGGTTAATTTCCGGTTCACTTTGGGATTTATGTTTTCGGTGGGGTATAGGGCGATTCTCGGTAGTACTGATTATGACTATTTTCGCCATGCCAATGATGTAGAAGATTCGATAATGTTTTTTCAGGGGGCTCCGATTCAATTGGGAGCGGTTGCGTGGATTCCTTTAAATGAATATAATTTTGCGTTGAGGGTGGGTGTGTTGTTTGAATCAACTTACTTGTTCTGCAAAAATGATCTCCTCTTTGATGATCCTGAAAATCCTGGAAACTTGAAAATTGAACGAGGACGCATTTTGCAAGGACGCATCGCGTTTCCTTTGGTACTTGCTTTGAAACCGAGGACGAGTCCTTTTATGTTCGAACTTGGGGCTCAAATTTCAATCCCTATCGTGGATAAGTATGAGTCGGTTGATTTGATTGATAAAGATTTACGTGCTTCGGTAGATGTGGCGATTCTCTTGGGCGCTCATTTGTTTATCAACCATTATGTCGCATTGGATTTGCTTTGGGAAATTCAACCCAAAAGAGTTTACGATGATGATTTTCTGGTGGGAGTTTCTGATATAATTGCCGCAGGAATTAAACTCGGCGTGGTTTTCTCGCCGTTCTAGATGTCGTGGCGTTTTGCGCTTATTACATCGTTCCTGATTCAAGTCCCTTCACGGGGATGTAGCGCACGGAACCGTCGGCGGAGATAATCATGGCGACGCCTGCCATGTAGTTGACCCAGCGCCACTTTTCGTAGTAGCGCACGTTGGCGTGTCCGTCAGTGACGTAGGCGAGGAGCGGTACCACCAGGTAATCGTGCGTGCACATGATGTTTACGCGTTTCATGGCCGGGAGATTTGCTAGGATTTCGTCCTTGATTAATTGCTCGCTGCGCGATTCCAGATCGTAGAATGCATCGTCGTAGGCACCTGTAAATGCGTATTTAGAATAAACAACCCAGCCACCTTCGGCATTGACGTAGTTGTTTGCAATACTTGGATTCATGACATACCAAGCGCCATCCATGTAAGGGAGAATATCGAGCGTATAACCCATTTGACCTTTGCCGATGGCGATTTCTTCGCAGGTCTCTTGCGTGCGGGTGTAGCCCGAGTAACCGTAATAAAAATCTTCTTTGGCAATGGCAGCAAGGCGTGCTCCCAAATTGCGGGCGTACGTTTTTCCGTTGCTTGTCAAGTGGCCGGTGGGGCCTGTGTCATCGGTGCGTTCGCTGTGGCGGATGATGAAGACCGCCTTTTCGTCGGGCTTGAGGTTGGCGTAAACTTCGACAAGGTCGGTGAAACCGTCCGCTTCTTGCGGGGTGGCGACGCGCCATGCGTTTGTGGCTGTCTCGAAGATGTAATAGTTGTCGTGATTCACGCGGCCTTCGCGGATTTCCTTGTCGTATTCGCCGGGGCCAAATCCTGCAGTGTCTTTTTCGATGGGTTGTGCAATGCGCCATTCCTTGGAATTCACGTCGCAGATGAATCGAACGGTGGAATGGTCGGCATGCTCATAGTCGTTAGCGAAAAGAGTGCTTTGCCCTTGGTTCACGAATGTTACTTGCCCTGCATTTGCGTCGGTGCAGGCTTCAAAGCCGTAAGCGATGGGAACAAACGCGCGCATGTAACGCTCGAAATTCGGAATGGCTGCTACACCCCAAGATGATACGTTGTTGCGGATGTCGTTGTATTTCCAGAGCGTGTCAAGGCCTACAATCCAGTCGGCAATTTTGATTTTCCAGTTCGGGTCGTTCCAAATGCCATCGCCCTTGATGTCTTCGGCGAGGTTGTTCACGAGGCTCATCATATCAGCTTCGCTGCGGTCTCCCTGTAACATCGCTGAAATCGCAAACAATGCGGCGCTATATTCGCTGTTCCCGAACATGTCCAAATCTTCGGCAACGGGCTTATCCATGCGACCGTCGGTGAAGTATGGTTGCGAATAAAGTTGAATTGTGTCGATGCCGAAGGCTGCAAAAATTTCGCGTTCCGCTTGGGCTTTCGCTTCGGTAAAATCAACGTGGTTCATAGCGAGCTGCTCGATGCGCGGAATTTCCAATTGCGTAAGAACGTTCACGTTGACAGAATTACGAACGCGAAGGGGTGTTGTTGCGCCTGCATCTTCGGAAGTGTTTGCAACTTTAGTCAAAGCCGAAAGTGTCACGGGACTTGCGGACGTGCCTCCGGTCACCATGTTTCTGTAAAATCCCGTAGCAGAAATTTTCACGTAGTTTGAATTGGTGCCGACACTTTCTAGCGTGTAGCGACCGTCGTTGGTTTGCACGCAAGTGCTTGCTGTGTGTCCGATTCCGTCGGCCCTGTAGAAGTTCATTTCGTTTGCTTCGTTCTGAACAACGGAAGTTCCAAAAACAAAAGGCCCGTTCTGTATGATTCCCTGAATGGAATCTCGCAGTAACCCGTTGAATCGAGCTGTATCTGCATCGAAATCGGGCTGATTTGCAATTTTATCGATGGCGTGCAAAAATCCGTCGCTGCAGGTAATGCTAAAATCTGTAGTGTCCGCAGTGCTGCGCCATGAGCCTTTGATGCAAAGGCGTGGCAAGTTTTCATTCTGAACAAAGAAGGCGCGACCTTCACGGTTCGCGTCACATGCAGGCAAGTTCGCTGCACTTAAAACACTCAAGGTATCGAGAAGAAAAATAGGCGTGTCCTGTCCGCCGCCGGAGTTGTTGTCAGTTCCACTTGATGGGTTCCCGTCAGAACCACAGCCATTAACCAAAAATGCCGCAGCAAAACCAATCGCTGTTAAACCAAAAAATCTCATTCCATATACCTGTTTTATTACTTGCGCCTATCCTCGAAGCTTGTCATTCCCGCGCAGGCGGGAATCTCCGTGCAATTATCGTTATTTCTTTATCTTATCCAATAACCTTTTCGCAGGGAAGCCGACGAGCTGGAAGCCTTTTTCCCAGATAAAGTCTTTAATGCGTTCGGCGCGAGTCTCGTTGCATTTCGGGAGCCAGCTTTCGTCAAAGTCTTCGTCGAGTCCAGCGTTTTTTACAAGAGCAGCATAGTCCTTGTTGAGAGCATCGTAGGCGTGATGGCGTACAAAGTGCTTTTTCTCTTCATAATCGAAGCGGCGTTCCAAAAGTTTGCGTTTGATGAATCCTGCGCCTTGTTGGGTGATCTCGTCGTAAGCGAAGAATACAGGGCGCTCTGTGTGATAGAGCGATTCCATGAGAACTTCGGCTTCGGTGAATTTTTCGCTTAATCCCACTTCGAGCTTGCGGGTGACATCGTAGAATTCCGTTTGCTCCGGCGTCTCGAAAATGTGCAAGAAGAACACGCCGAGGGCGGCGGGTTTCATGTACAAGAAGAACGATTGCAAATGCGGTGCAAATTCGTCATTGCTCGTGAGCGAAACGACATCTGCATTGCTTTTTTCGGCGCGTTCAAAGAATTCTTTGAATTTGTTCTGGTAATAGACGATCGAATCGTTGATGAGCAGCAAGCGCTCCACATCGCGTGTGATGATGCCGGGGGCGTAGTTTCCAGCTGCGTCTGTGCGGTTCGCCTGCAGTTGCAAATAACGCCGCCACATGCCAAAGTCAAACCCGCGATTTTCGGTGAGGAAAAGCTCGATGTGATTTTCCTTCAAAAAATCGTAGGTTTCGTTCGAAAGCGTTCGGCGATTCGTGAGGAGAACGACCCTGAAGTCGGTCTCCGCGAGATGCTTGAGCGCAAAGCGGACATAGCCGGGGAGGTCTTCCCCGGTTTGGTAACTGGCATAGAGGGCGACTTTATTGCATGCGTCCATCAACTACCTCTCTTATCTCCCGCGACGGCCTCCGCGGCTGCTGCGTCCGCGACCTTTTTCGCTGGACCTGCGGCCACGCCTTGCTTCGCGCGGTTCGCTGGCCACATGGAATCCTTCGCCGAATTCACGGGAGTCACGACCTCCGCGTTTGTCAGAACCGTGTTTCCCGCGCTTGTCAGAACGGCGGCCTTCATCGAATTCGTTACGGCCCTTGAGGAGCCCTTTGCGACCGCGAGAATCGCGACCGGTGCGTTCGAAAATCGGACCGTCAAAATCTCTGCGACCACGGCGACCGCCAGAAATATATTCCGGTTCGTCGAAATCGTCGTCTTCGTCCGGCTGGCTTACATAGCCAAGTGCTTCGGCAGCTGCGGCGCGGTCAGCGCGTTCATTGAAGTTGCGTATGTCGCGTTCGGTATCTTCACGGCTGCGGCGCTTTTTCGGTTCGGCGCTCAGCTTTTCGGTAATGCTGAAGTCTGCCTGACCGCGCAACGGATCAACACGCAACAACTGTACCATCACCTTGTCGCCACGGCGGAAGGTGCGGCCACTGCGCTTGCCAAATGCAAGGCCCTGGTCCGGATTGAACACGTAGAAGTCGTCGCCAGCGATATCGCGGTAACGCACAAGACCTTCGGCAATCGGATCGTCGATGGAAACGTAAATGCCCCATTCTTCGATGCCCGTTACATTTGCCTCGAAACTGTCACCAATGCGGCTCTTCAAAATCCAGCAACTGCACACCTTGATGGCGATGCGTTCCACCTTCATGTTCTTGATTTCGTTTGCAGAAATCAAGTCGCAAACTTCAATCACGCTGTTCACGCGGTCGGCTGTGATTTCCTTGCCTTTACGTGCAAGTTCACGATGGCACCAAAGGTCTGCGTAACGGCGGATCGGCGAAGTAAAGTGGCTGTAATCTTGCCAGTTCAATGCGAAGTGCCCAAAGCTGTTGCTATCGTAATGAGCCTTCTGCATACTGCGTAAAATGCGGTTCGTGAGCGTTTCGTCGCCCGCGGCACGCTTCACCAAATGTTCGTACAGCTTGAATGCGGTCGGGTTCAAGTTCGTATCGCCGCTGCGCGGCTTGCCCAAATCACGCAACATCACCGGAGCGTCCTTGAACAGATCCGGGTACATGTAGTACAGTTCCATGATGTCCTTCGTGTCCGGCGCTTCATGGATACGGTAAATGCCTTGCAGCTTGCGCTGCTTGAGTTCCTTGGCGCAGCAGTTGTTTGCAATAAGCATGCACTCTTCGACCCAGGAATTCGATTCGTCATGTTCGCGCGGCACAATCTTGACCGGTTCGCCATTTTCGTCGAACTTGCAACCATATTCCGTTGTCTGGAATTCGAGTAAACCTTCCTTGGTACGGTTCTGCTTGAGGAGCGCGGTCACTTCGGCAAGAGCCTTGATGGAATCGTCGCCAGCTTCCATCATCTGCACGGCCTGCTGGTACGTGATGCCCTTCGTAATCTTCACGACACTGCGGTGGAAATCCCAAGAGAGCACGTTGGCATGCTTGTCCAATTCCATCATGCAAGTGAATGCGCAACGGTCTACACCCTCGTGCAAACTGCAAACACCGCTGGAAAGCTTTTCCGGGAGCATCGGCACTGCCGTCCACGGCAAATATTGCGTATAACTTCTTTCGAGAGCTTCTTCGTCGAGGTCAGATCCTTCAGGCACGTAGTAGCTCACGTCGGCGATGTGCACGCCGAGCTTGTAACCACCATTCGGCTTGCGTTCCACGCTGATAGCATCGTCGTGGTCCATGGCGCCTTCGGGGTCAATGCAAAGAATGTCCAGCTTACGGTAATCCACGCGGCCCTTGAAATCCTTTTCCGTCGGGTCCGTAATGGAGGCCACGTACTTTTCGATGGCAGGGCTAAATCCCTTGGGGAGATTGCTCTCTTCCATAAACTTTGTCTTGACTTCGTCCCAAGTCACGTTCATGATTTCGGCAGAGCGGTCCACCTTTGCCAAATAGCTATGCTTGAGCTTCGGATGCGGATAAAGTGTAAAGCTGATGGTCTCGCCTTCCTTGCCCGGAGCCTGCCTGCGGTGGCACATCTCGTAGACCTTGCCCGTATCGAGCTCAGTCACCTGCCAATCTTCTTCACCGGTCTGGTGCAAAATGCCGCGCTTCACGCGAGTGCCAGAATCCTTTTCGGTCTGACGGCGGCTGCGAGCGCCCGGACGGCGGTTGTCTTCAATGCCCTGCTCTGCAAGTTTCTTGCGGCGCTTTTCGCGCTTGTCTTCGAGCGGTTCGCCATCGCCCAATTGATATTCCTTGTGTGCAGAACGCTTTAAAACGCCACGCTCGATCATGTCGGCGAGGAGCTGCTTAAAAGCCATCTTCTGTTTTTTCGGGAGGCCGAGAGCGCTACGGAGCTGGCTCCCTACCATGGGTTCGTCACGAAGTATTGCAATAATTTGTTCTTCGCTCGGTAATTCTCTAGCCATAATTAAGCCTCCTTGTTCTGCATGTAAGGCATCGCGGATTCAATCAAATCGTGGGTTTCGTCGCGGAGGTCGGCCATCGGCTTGTCGGCGTAATCTTCATAGCGGATCAGCGGGTGAACGACCATCTCGACGGTGCCGGAATAGACCGCCCATTTGACCTTTGGGAGAATCTTTCCGGTATTGATAAATGTAACTGGCAAAATGTCAAAGTGCTGTTCTTTTGCCAAACGGAAAATTCCATTTTGGAACTTGAACATGTGCCCGTCTTCGCTGCGGTGGCCTTCGGGGAACACGACAATGTTGTAATTGCTTTCGAGGCGTTTCTTGAGGATTTTGCCGAGGCCTGCGTTTTTGCGCGGGTTCGTGTGGATAGGAATGTTGCCGGAGCGGTTCAGGACCCAGCCGAATACGGGCGCTTTCCAGAGGCTTGCCTTCGCCATGAATGACGCCGACGTGATGGAATGCCAGACGACGTTGATGTCCAAAAAGCTCTGGTGGTTGGCGACGATGACGTAGTTTACGCCCTTTGGAATGTTTTCTGCCCCCTTGACCGCGACTTTAATGCCGAAAAGCTTGAAAATAATGTTCCTGAAGGCGAAAGTGCAAATCTTGGTGCAGTTTTCCCAGTGCCCGCGGATACCGCAATAGAGGGTGTAGGGGATACCCGCAACAACCATGATAGTGAAAACGACGATGTAATAAAAGAGTGCAAGAATAGCGCGCATGTTCTCTACTTGTTAAATGTGAACTGAAGCCTACTCAATATAAATAGGTCCCTATGGGCTTAATGTATATTTTTTGAGCGGAGTAAATCGGTTGTTTTTGTTACATACGCATAAATACGCACTTGTCATTCCCGATTTAATCGTGAATCTCCTATTTCCTTGAGAAAAAACTATATTCCTCAACGTAAAACATGGAGTTTTAAATTATGGAAATTAAATGGCTTAATCCCGATGCTAAGTTTGACCGTCTTGTTTTGGCGGGTGATATCGGTGGTACGAATACGAATCTTGGTCTTGTAGGCTACAAGGATGGCAAGTTTACACTCATTCTCGAAACCGTTTGCCCGAGCCAGTGCATTGAAGGACTCGACACCCCGATCCGCGAAACGCTCAAGGCAGCCGCTGAAAATCGCGCCGATTTGAAGCCCTCTCACATCTGCATCAGCGCTGCAGGTCCGGTGGCAAACAACAAGTGCGTCATGACGAACCTCCCGTGGTGCGTCGACGGCGATGCCATCACGAATGCAACCGGCATCCCGACACTCGTGATTAACGACTTTATGGCCATTAGCTATGGCATCCCGACTTTGGATGTCGATGACCCGAATCAAATTCTCAAGTTCAAGCATACCGACGGAAGTGAACCGAAGCCGCAGAAGGCAACCAAGGCCGTGATTGGCCCGGGTACCGGCATGGGCGTTGGCTTCCTCGCATTTGACGGCGAAAAGTACATCCCGGCTTGCTCCGAAGGTGGCCACTCCACGTTCGCACCGTTCGACAAGGAATCCCAGGACTTCCGCGACTACATGGAAAAGCGCATCGGTACGGTGCCGGGCGTCGAACCGCTCGTCTCTGGCATGGGCCTTGCTCACCTCTATGAATGGTGGCGCGACACCAAGGGCGTTCCGCAGAACGAAGCCTTCAAGAAAATTGAAGAAACCGATTGGCATGACCGCCCGAAGTACATCAGCCGCGCAAGTGACACCGATCCGGTTGCTGCCGAAATGATGCGCATGTTCGTGAAGATGCTTGCCCGCTTCGCTAGCGACGCTTGCACGTTGTTCCTCCCGCTGGGTGGATTCTACCTCGCCGGTGGTACGGTCCAGAAGGACCTCCGCTGGCTCGAACGCGATAACTTGTTCATGACCTGGTTCGAAAAGAACTACAATCCGAACATCCGCCCGCTCTTGAACAAAATCCCGGTTTACCTTATCAAGGATTATAGCATTAGTTTGTACGGTGCTGCTAATGCAAGTTTGAATTTGCAGAAGTAAAAGCGGGAAATCTCCTTTTTAAGAGTGGTAGTTTCCATTTTGGAAACTACCACTTTTTTTGTATACAGGTGCGGTGCGAGGAGTTGAGGGCTATCACTCTCTTTATTTTGATATATATTTGTATTAAGGTTTCATATGCCCGAAAACAAGAAAGAACTTTCCGAAGAAGATATCAAGAACCGCTACATAACGCCGGCGTTAAACGCTGTTGGCTGGGCGGCCGAAGATATGTACATGGAAAAGTACTTTACCGACGGGCGCGTGATTTTTCAGGGCGGCAAGCATGCCCGCAAACAGGGCAAAAAGGCAGACTACCTGCTTTATTCTGCCCCAAATTATCCAATTGCCATTGTTGAAGCGAAAGACAACAACCATCCGATGGGTGGAGGCTTGCAACAAGCTATGGAATACGCTCAAATCCTTGATGTGCCGTTTGCCTATAGTAGCAATGGCGATGGATTTGTCGAGCACGACTTTTTGACTGGAGTTGAAACAGAACTCACATTAGAACAGTTCCCGACGAAAGAACAACTTCATGCGCGCTTGAAAGCTGCCAAGCAGTTCACGCCTGAACAAGAAAAGGTCATCAACGAGCCCTACTATTGGGATGTGGATACGCATTCTCCACGCTATTACCAACGTATAGCAATCAACCGTACGGTCGAGGCTGTAGCGAAAGGCCAACAGAGAATATTGCTCGTGATGGCAACGGGAACGGGCAAAACTTTTACGGCGTTCCAGATTATGGAACGTCTGCACAAATCCGGTTGCAAAAAGAAGATTCTTTATCTTGCGGACCGCAACATTCTTATCGACCAGACCATGGTCCAGGATTTCAAGCCCTTCACCAAAATAATGACGAAGATAAAGGGCAAGGAACTGGATTCCAGTTACGAAATCTACATGGCTTTGTACCAACAGCTGGTTTCGTATGATGAAGGCGTGCCTGATCCGTTTACGACATTCCAGCCCGAATTCTTCGACTTGATTCTGGTGGACGAATGCCACCGTGGTAGCGCTAAAGAAGATTCCGAATGGCGAAAAATTCTGGAATATTTCAGCGGTGCAACTCAAATAGGAATGACCGCTACTCCTAAGGTGAAATTCGGCGCAAATAATTTGGAATATTTTGGCGAGCCGGTTTTCACGTATTCCCTGAAGCAGGGGATTGAAGATGGATTCTTGGCTCCGTATCGCGTGACCAATAGCTTCTTGAACGTGGATTTGAACGGTTGGACTCCTGATGGCCCGCAAGAAATAGACCTTTTTGGCAATGTGATTCCGGAACAGCTTTATCAGCGTCCGGACTTTGGCCGCGAACTTGTTATCAAGACTCGCCGTGAGGTCGTTGCTAGACGAATCACTCAAATGCTTTACAAGATTGGTCGTATGACCAAGACCATTGTGTTCTGTCCGGATGTGGAAGAAGCAGAGGCGATGCGTCAACTATTGGCGACATTGAATGCCGACATGATGAAGGAAGATCCTCGCTATGTCATGCGCATTACAGGCGACGATGCCGTCGGCAAAAAACAACTTGGAAACTTTATTGAACCCGATGAGGCGTACCCGGTTGTTGTGACTACGTCTGAAATGTTGAGTACGGGTGTTGACTGCAAGACTTGCGGACTTATCGTCATTGATAAGGAAATCGGTTCGATGACGGAGTTCAAGCAGATTGTCGGCCGAGGAACTCGCCTCAAGACGGACAAGGGCAAGTGGCATTTTGAAATTCTTGACTTTCGCAATGCGACCAAGCTTTTTAAGGATCCCGAATTCGATGGCGAACCGGAAATGCCCGAGGAACCTCAAGGTCATGGAGGGGGAGTCCATGAGCCTCCTTCACCACCATATAATGCGGGCCCCAAGAAGTATTATATCAACCATGTCGAAGTGAAAATCGATGCCGAAACGGTCTCGTACTTGGGTGCCGACGGTAAGACACAGGTAATTGAAAGCTTTACTGACTTTACTCGCAAGAACATTCGTGGTAAATACGCTACTTTGGATGACTTTATCAAACGTTGGTCTGCCGAAGAACGCAAGGCTGCTATCGTTGATGAACTCAAGGAATACGATGTTCTGATTGATGCAATTCGCGAAGCTAATCCCGACTTGGCGAAAGTGGATGTTTTCGACATCATTTGCCATGTGGCTTTTGACCAGAAACCCTTGACCCGAAGCGAGCGCGCAAATAATGTCAAGAAGCGCAATTACTTGGCGAAATACGAAGGTAAAGCCCGTGAGGTCTTAGAGGCTCTTTTGCTCAAATATGCGGATGATGGTATTTTGCAGATGGAACAGAACGATGTTTTGAAATTGGACCCGTTCAATCATATTGGTACAGTTCCTAAAATCATGAAACTTTTTGGTGGCCGTGAAGGCTACGAAGCAGCTGTCATAGACCTCAAAAAACAGCTCTACTTGACCGACGACGTTGCATAATATATATTTTTGATGTCGGAATAATGTCGGTTTAATGTCGGAATAAATGTCAGTGAAAATGTCGGAAAAATACGAGCCGCCTTTTAAGATTACTGAGGCTATAGTGAACCTTGTGGCAGAAATTTCTGCCAAGGTTGAACGGTTTGTTATTCGGTTGGAACAACCGGATGGTTTGCGTTTGCGCAGGGTAAACCAAATTCAGAGTATCCATAGTTCCTTGGCAATAGAAGGGAACACCCTTTCTGAAAATCAGGTGACTGACATTATTGATGGAAAGCGAGTCCTTGCCCCTGCTCGTGAAATTCTTGAAGTGAAGAATGCTTTGCGGACTTATGAGATGTACCCCTCGCTGAAGGCTCTTTCCGAAAAGGATTTGCTCAAGGCTCACGGAGTTATGATGCAAGGCATGATTCCCGATGCGGGTAGATACCGTAACTGTAACGAAGGTGTTTTTAAGGGGAATAAGTGTGTCCATTTTGCACCGCCACCAGGTATGGTTCCCCTTTTAATGAAGAATCTTTTTTCGTGGCTTAAAACGAGCAAGATGCATTGGTTGATTAAATCTTGCATATTTCATTATGAGTTTGAATTTATCCATCCATTCCGCGATGGCAACGGAAGAATGGGGCGTCTGTGGCAATCTCTCATTTTAGGCAAGTGGAACTCGGTCTTTGCCCATTTGCCTGTTGAAAATTTGGTCTATGCAAACCAGCAGGAATACTACAACGCTATAAACGCCTCGAGTACTGCAGGCGATTGCGGTATTTTTGTTGAATTCATGCTGAATAAAATTCTGGATTCTTTAAAGGAATCTCAGAAGATAGAACTAGATTCTTTGATTGTCGAATCGGTTCATTTGACGGCTCGCCAGGAAAAGATTCTCGCTTTGTTGAAAAAGAACAACTTCCTCACAGAAAGGGAATTGGCGGAAAAATTCAAAGTCACGGCAAGAACCATTGAACGTGATTTAGCAAAATTGCAACAGAACAAGGTTCTTGAACGTGTAGGGGCAAAAAGGGACGGCCGTTGGCTCGTCAAATAAGGTTTCAAAAGGAATACTATGTCTGTAAATAATTTGGTGAAGAGACTCCAGAACGAAATGCGTGGCGATGCCGGTATTAACGGCGATGCCCAGCGTATTGAACAGATGGTGTGGATGTTTTTCTTGAAGGTCTATGACGCCCAGGAAGAAATCTGGGAATGCACCAAGGACAAGTACAAATCCATTATCCCCGAAAAACTGCGTTGGCGCAATTGGGCCGTCGATGAAAAGGACGGCAAGGCTCTCACCGGTGAAGCTCTGCTCGCGTTCGTGAACAACGAACTCTTCCCGACTTTGAAGAACTTGCCCGTTAACGAAAATACGCCCCGCGGCAAGGCCATCGTGAAGATGGTTTTTGAGGATTTGAACCAGTACATGAAAGATGGCATTATCCTCCGCAAACTCATCAACATCATTGACGAGGTGGACTTTAGCGATGCCGAAGACCGCCATACCTTCGGTGACATTTACGAAGGTATTCTGAAGGACTTGCAGAGCGCAGGCAATGCGGGCGAGTTCTACACCCCGCGTGCACTGACTGACTTTATCGTGCAACAGCTCCACCCGAAACTCGGTGAAACCTTTGGCGACTTCACCAGCGGCACCGGCGGCTTTTTGACCAGTTGCCTGAACTACCTGAAGCCCACGGTAAAGACGACGAGCGACGAGAAAAAGTTCCAGTCCACAATTGTCGGGCAGGAATGGAAGCCTTTGCCGTATCTGCTTTCGATTACCAACATGCTTGTCCACGACATCGAAGAACCGAACATCGCCCATACGGATTCGTTGGGCCGCAAGGTGACGGAATTCAAGGACAGCGACAAGGTGGATTGCATCGGCATGAACCCGCCATACGGCGGCAGCACCGGCACGAACGCCAAACTGAACTTCCCCTCGTCTATGCAGAGCAGCGAAACGGCGGATCTCTTTATTGTACTTATCATGTATCGCCTGAAAAAGATGGGCCGCGCGGGCGTGATTATTCCCGACGGATTCCTCTTCGGAACTGACGGCGCAAAACTCGCTATCAAGCAGAAACTCTTGCGCGAATTCAACCTGCATACGGTCATTCGCTTGCCGGGTAGCATCTTTAGCCCCTACACAAGCATCGCCACGAACATCCTTTTCTTCGACAACGAAAAGGCGAAAGGCGCTCCGGCCGGATTCAGCACCAAGGAAACATGGTTCTACCGCTTGGATATGCCCGAAGGCTACAAGCATTTCAGCAAGACGAAGCCCATGAAGCTGGAACACTGCAAGCCCATTGCAGACTGGTGGAACAACCGCGAAGAAATCCTTGAAACCAACGACGACGGTGAAGTGGTCAGTGAAAAGTCCCGCAAGTTCACGCCCGAAGATCTCGTCGAGATGGACTGCAACTTTGACCAGTGCAAGTTCCCCAAGGAAGAAGAGGAAATCTTGCCGCCTGCGGAACTCCTGGAAGACTACCACAAGAAACGCACAGCGCTCGACAAGAAAATAGACAAGAAACTGGAACAGATTCAGAAACTTCTCGGCATTGAGGTAATCGCGTAATGGACGGGAAGCAACTCAAGAACAGCATTCTGCAATGGGCGATACAAG
Organism: Fibrobacter sp. UWB12; assembly: GCF_900142485.1. Lineage (NCBI taxonomy): Bacteria > Pseudomonadati > Fibrobacterota > Fibrobacteria > Fibrobacterales > Fibrobacteraceae > Fibrobacter > Fibrobacter sp. UWB12. The sequence goes on from NZ_FRAZ01000003.1 coordinate 88,888, forward strand.
GGAAACTCGTTCCCCAGAACCCCAAGGACGAACCCGCCCAGAAATTGCTGGAGCGTATCGCCGCATCCCGAAATGGTGACGTGTCACCCTGGAGCGAAGCGATAGGGTCTAGTAAGAATTCAAAGAAATCCTTATCTACGTCATTGCGAGGCCCCTGTAAGGGGACGAAGCAATCCAAGAACCAGCCTTCCCGCATCTACCGTGAAAACGGTGTTTGGTACGAACAAATCGGCACCGCCACCCCCAAGGACATTTCAGATGAAATACCCTTTGAAATTCCAGAGAATTGGGCTCTTTGCCGAATAAAAGACATTTGTTCAAAAATAACTGACGGCACACATCATTCTCCTGTAAATACACCTTCCGGCGATTACAAATACGTTACGGCAAAGAACATAAAAGATTTTGGAATCCAGTTATCTAACATTAGCTATGTTGACAAAAAGATTCATGAAGAAATCTACGCTAGATGCAATCCAAATCTTGGAGATATCTTATATATAAAAGATGGTGCGACTACGGGAGTTTGTTGTATAAACGATTTAGACGAACCGTTTAGCCTTCTTTCAAGCGTTGCCCTATTAAAGCCTCAAAAAGAGATATTTGCGCCTTATCTCTTATATTGTTTACGCGCTCCCATATGTTATGATTCCGTTAGAGAATCAATGAAGGGAACTGGCATTACGCGTATAACGCTGACAAAGATTGAAAAATGGATTATTCCCCTTCCACCCCTAGCCGAACAAAAACGAATCGTCGCAAAACTTGAACAAGTCCTTCCACTCGCAGAAGAATACGGAGCCGCACAAGAACAACTCGACAAACTCAACAAGGAACTCCCCGAAGCCCTCAAAAAAAGCATCCTCCAAGAAGCCATCCAAGGCAAACTCGTTCCGCAAAACCCCAAAGACGACCCCGCCTCCGTTCTCCTCACCAAAATCCGAAAAGAAAAAGAGACACTTGTTGAACAAGGGAAACTAAAAAAGAAAGATTTAGAAATTATTCCAATTGATAAAAATGAAACCCCGTTTGAAATTCCAGATAGTTGGACTTGGTGTAGAATTGGCGATATTTTCACATTGCAAGCGGGAAAGAACATTGCAAGTAATGAAATTCATAATAGCATGTCAAAAGAATATCAATATCCGTGTTATGGAGGTAATGGGAAAAGAGGGTTTGTATCAACTTACAATCGAAAGGGCCACTATTGTTTGATTGGTCGCCAAGGAGCTTTGTGCGGCAATATTAATTATGCAGATGGATTATTTTATGCCACAGAACATGCTGTTGTAGTTGAAGTATATTCAAATGTTGATGTTTTGTGGTCAGGGATTTTTTTATCTGCTTTAAATCTGAATCAGTATGCAACGGCTACAGCACAACCTGGTTTGGCTGTCGCTAATATAAACAAAGTATTGATACCCCTTCCTCCGTTGGCAGAGCAAAAACGAATTGTGAAAAAAATTGAAGAATTGTATAAAGTTATAGACTCTTGGCATTAAGTGTATTTTTATAGGGGTGGTCTATGATAAATCCAGCTCAAAAAGGTTATGATTATCAAGATTTGTTGTGTGCGTATTTTGTAGCTCAATATATAGCATCCCAAAAATTAGATGTAGAGTTTTTATTTGATACCAAAGACGTTAATGGCGATAAATTTGATGATTTTAAAATATTTGATGGCGAAAAAATCTACTTCCGTCAAATTAAACATAGCGAAAAACATTGCTTAAAACAGAATGACTTCCTTGCTTCTGGATATCCCAATTTACATCTAAAAAAATTATTTGACTCATGGCTAAAGTTACCAAGAGACAATGCTGAATTTAGGCTTTGTCTTGCGTGGGGATTCCCTGAGGATGGTGATAAACTCAATGACGTTCTGAAACCATTGAATTCATGCAACAAGGTCTTTTCTGAAACGACCTGCTATAAAATAGACTGTGATAGCTTGTGGCCTCAAGGAACTGAAATTATTGATGATTGGAAAAAACTAAAGAATGATTTAAAAGATGTTGATAGGGATGAGTTTAAAAGGTTCCTTGATTCTTTAATTATTGAAGTTGATTATCCTAAAAAATCAAAACTAGAGAGCTTATTTTCAAAACTTGTTCAAGATATTGGTGTTGGAACATACCCTAATGACCATCTTCAGGTAGAAGCCGTATGTGATAAGATGCAGTTAATTGCACAAAAGTTAAGAGCAGATGCGTCAAAGAATCATGTATCAGCACTTAAAATTGCAGAAGATTGTCATATCGTTCTTAATTGTGGCGGAATAGAAGAAAACTTTCCTATCGATGAAAAAATGTATGTTGATGTTTCTGATCGACTGCAAACAATAAAAGATGCCTTAAGCCGAAATAATAAGGTCGTTGCCACTGCAGAACCTGGAGCGGGAAAATCCTGGCTAATAAACGCTTTAGAAAAAGATTGCAATCTAAATAATGTGACTTTGGTTAAACATTATTGCTATGTATCCTTAGAGGACTGTGATTTTGAACGGAGAGTCAGAACAACAACGCTTTTAGGTAGTTTAAAAGATCAAATTCAACAAACATTTTCTGGATTACATTCTAATAAAACATTTGCCGCTGATGTTGACGAAGTTAATAACTTGCTGAATCAAATATCATCTAAAACACTTGTGTTGATTGATGGTGTCGATCATGTGAAAAGAATTTATGCAAAGAACTCGTATAATGTCACGCAAAAGCAAGTCAATGTAATATCTGCAATGAATCAATTGGATTTTGATAATCCTAATGTTAAATTGCTGGTTATATCGCAACCTATATCGGAATTTTCATCATTAACGAATTTTCTAAATGTTGAAATTCCTCCGATATCGGTTGGTTTCGTAAGAAAGTATTTGAAAAAGGTAAGTTTAGACGACAAGGAATATGAAGGAACATTACTTTCAACATTAATTCATGAAAAAAGTCAAGGCAACGCCCTTTATTGCAAATACCTAGTAGAATATGCAAAGGCTAAAGCCTCATCGGAAGATTTATCCTGGTTGGGAAAATTACCATCTTACGATAACAATCTACAGTCTTATTACGATTACATTTATGAAAAATTAGATAGAAATATCGATGTTCCCACCGCTTTATGCGGGGTTGATTGTTCGCTCAATAAAGACGAATTAAAGGAAATAACTGGAGCTGGAAAATATATTGACGAACAATTGGAAATTCTAAGCCCCATACTAAGATGTAAATCTGCTTATGGTTATTCCATTTATCATGAAAGTTTCAAAAGATATTTATTTGATCTTTTTGAGAAAAATAAAGTTAATGTAAGAAAGAAGGTTTACGCTCCACTAATCGAATGGTTAGAAAATAAAAATTTTTATAAATACCCCAAGGCTTATATATGTCTTCTAAAATTATATCGTCAAATTGAAGACTATGGAAAAATTTTAGACACGGTTTCTGTTTCTTTTTTAGAAGACAGCATGCTTAATGCATGTTCATTTGAAGATCTGAAACGGAATCATCATTTTCAGAAAGAAGCTTTATTTTATGCAGATGACTTAAAAAAGCACATCATTGTTGCCGAACAAGCGAAAATGATATCGCAAGTTACTCCTGTTGAAGCAAGTGACTTTATCGCATATCTTGATGCCGTTAAGTGGAACATAGGCAATGATCGTGCCTATGATTTCATTCAACGAGAAGGCTCTTTAAGGTTTGATTTTGACAGCATATCCCGTTATTTGGCTAAACAGTCCTTTAAGCCGACGGAAGAAGTTCATTGGGATTTATGTAATTTTAGAGATTCTTTTGATCTAAAATACACCGGAAGATACGCTGTTATGCTATTAAAAACAGGGGCGTATCAGGAATTAGATGATTTTGTTTTGGAAATATACGAGAAATATGGCGATTATTTAGAATCAGTCTTGATTCCTATAGAAAAATGGAATGTAATTTATGGAAAGGAGTGGATGGAAAAAACTCCTAAAATAAAGCAATTATTTAAAGAAATTCGACCGAAGAACATTCTTTTAAATGAAGCTGTAGATTTATTAATAAAAGGTTGTAGATCGTATCAGGAAAAAGAATTATATAATCTTGTAAAAAATGTTGAATACGCAGCACAAGGTGCGTCTGAAGAAGCTGTCCGACTGGAAATAGAGAGACTAAAAGACAATTTCTGGTTCTATAATTGGATAATCTTTGACATACTGACTTCAAGATTGGATAAGAATTCTCTTAATATAGTCGTGTTAAAAGAGGCTTTTTCTTATTTAGCAAAAGATTTGGAACCTTTTAAGGGAATTCCTAGAGCGTGTGATTTACATTATTTATATCCTCATATTAATTTAACGTTTAGAAGGGCTTTATCTTTATGTAATGACGAAAAAACGCTTTCGGAATGTTTATCTCTTTTAGAACATGTATGCGAATTGACAACGACATTGCGAAATTCTGCCTATGGACCATTGACTGATGAACAGTATCTAGAATTGTTATTCGAGTATGCACCTGAAAAATACCCTATAACCAAACAAGAACAAATAATAGGTGACTCAAAATATCGTGGATACTACCAAGACCTTGCAAATTTATACTTTAAATTCTCTGTATTGTTAGCGAAACGCGGAAAAAACTCTCTTGCCCAAGAGAATTTTAAAAAGGGTGTAAAATCATTTTGGGGATATGGATTTAGAAAAGATGCTAGTCTTTACGAATTATTAAATTGCTTGTCTCAATATGCTAATTATACAGGAAATATTGATCGTGACAAACTGATTGAATTGTTTGAAATGTCAATGGCTATTGTCCATCATACGGATGGTAGTGGAACTAACCAGTTTCCCATGGATGTGTTCGAACGCATACTAGAAATTGATTCTAATTTTGCTATAGAATTTCTATTAAAAATGGGACTTAGCAAAGATGGGCCGAATGGTTATTTGGAAGAAATGACATCGGTTTTACTTCGCAAGAGCATGCAGCAGGTTTCTATTGACGAATGGTTCCTAGCTTGTCAAACGCAACCCCTTTTAAATTCTGATTGTGTCTTGTTGTATGGCTTGAAAAATTTGCAAAATGTCGCAAATGAATTAAGAACACCGTTTCGCAATTGGGTTGAACAAATACCATTTATTTCATCTAAAGTAGATGACGAATATTCTGAATGGTATTCTCAAGAAACATCTTCTTTGTATAAGGAAGTTTTTGATGTTGATATTTCTAAGAAGAAAGATGACGGAAAACCTTTAGGAAATTTCAACTTTAAGATGGATAGAGAGCACCCTCCATTTAAAGCCGTTAATGTTGAAGAAGCTGAAAAATATTTTTTGAGATATTCACTGAGAAAGTCTGATCTTAATAAATTCTTTAAATTGTTTAATTCTTTAAATCAGAACGATAAATTTAAAATAATCTCGCAATACATAAAATGCTATGAAACCTACTCGCAGACTACCATAGATTCATTATTGGACAATATTCAAGATGAAGAAACAACTATTTATCTTTGCGTTATTTATTTCGTTTATACATTAAGAGTTAGAAGCAAGCTTGAAGAAAATCTAAAGTATTTCAAAAAAGCTTATTCTATTAATTCTGAAAAAGCTATGAAGTATTTGAAACAATTTTTCGGAATGTATATTGCTGAAAATGATTGGCCTTATTGGGTCTCTTCAACAATCATTAAATTTTTAATGGAAATAAAAGCGGATACAAAACAGGTTCAAGAAGCTTTCGAATTATTATACAAGATTACAGAGAAGAAACTGCCTATAGATACTCGCATTCCTTTTGAAAGTCAAATAGAACAAAAGGGAAGTCTTGACAATTACTCTTATCAGGTAAAATTGGTTCTTTTGATAATTTCACGATTAAATAGATTGGGCATAGAAAAAAGTCAACATGCTATATATGCCTTAACTTATATTGCAAAGAAAAATCCTCAAAATTATATTGAGGCTTTGACGTATATTTACTCTGAAAAAACAGAGATTCTTCCCGTTTGTCGAGCGGCATTATTGCAAATAGTGTCTGATTTTGTTTCAGAAGATTATATTTCAGAGGATTTTAGAAAAGCTATAAAGAAAAAATACCCAACAGAATATTATTATGAAGATTGGTTAATATCCAAGTGGGTTGATTTCGGTTTTGATATCATACACGGGAATAAGTCTATTGCTTATCCTGATTCTTCCGCTGATTATGGATATATCCCGTCTATTAACCATAAATATGAAAAACTTTTGGGAACGGGATTTAGTTTGAAGGGCTCATATAACGCACTTCAGTATAAAATTAAGCAACTTGCGCAAAAATATGGATCTGATTTTGATTTAAGTGCAGATGGAATAAGGGCAATGCATATTGGTTTATCTAATGCCATTTATGAAGTGATTAATGAAGACCGTTATAATGATTTTTCATTATATAAGAATTTGGATGGGACAGATTTGGTTTCTCCGTTTATGTTGGAAAATATAATCCGTTATATCGGTTCAAAGGAAAAAAAGCCTTATTTCATGACTGATGAATGCAATTCTCGTCGAATAAAGGCTTCAGATTTTCTTTGTCCAGATGGTGATGAAACTTGGGCAGTTTTAGTTCGCTACGAAGAAGAATGGCATGACGTAAATTCAATTGCGAAAACGAAGACAAGTTTTGAAAATATGGATGCAAGATTAGAAAAAGATCACCCGTCCATTATCTTCCAAGTTCAACAATATAGCCTTGATAGGGATTATTCAATTGATAGGAGCATATTAGCAAAGTTAGATATCAAGGACCCGTTTGAAATGTTCTTTATAAGATTTTTCTCTCCTGCTGCCATGAAGAAAATGGAACTCCACATCAATCCAAATATGTTTGAAGGCCTAAAAGCGCTAGATAAAGACGGAAATATTGTTGCTAAAATGATTACTTGGGAAGAAAACTTCTATGGGAGTATCAGGCAAGGCGTTGAAATCCCCTGTCAAAAAGGAACTGCATTGTTGTTCAAAAGAGACTGTTTAAAGTTGCTTGAACCACTTATATCTTAGTCTTATAAAGTATAACATTTTTATTGAGGTGAAATATGAGTTTGCCTATTGAAGTTGTTTCGGCTATTTCAGGTGCCATTGCCGGTGGAATTGTTTCTTGCGTTTTCAGTTATTTTAATGACCGACGTAAAGAACGCCGAGCAGACGAGAAAGAAGAGGAAAAAGAACGGCAAAGACGTTTTGAGAACCGACCTGAGTTCAAGATAATTGATTTTCAGGTTGGTTCAAAATATACTGAAGAAAATTTCCGTGAGGAACGATTGCAAGCAGTAACAGCAGAATTTAAGCCGTCTATAGAAGATGGATTTGTTTATGCGAATTTTTCTGCTGAGGAGTTAGATAAAAATGAGTGGATTTCTGTTCGTTATACTTTAGAAAATGTTGGCAAGACCGATGTTTCGTCAATATCGTTGATTTGTCAAAATAAACGCTACTCTTGGCTGTGCGATAAATACCTGGCTGATGATTTGATGAAATCGCGCGTGTTGCGCTATGTTGCGTATTTTGACAATAAAGTTCGTATTGGTGAAACTTTCGAAATAGAGGTCTTTTATAATAAAAATCATTCCCATTTGCCTTTGTTGGACATAGGAATGCAAACTCCCGATGCTCGTTTCTGGACGCAACCGTTGTTTTTTCCCTGCAATAAAGTCGGTGACAGTAAAGAAATTGAGTATACAGAATATTTAGAAGCTGTAAAAACGGATGTCGCAGAGGAATGCTTTAAGAATCCTTGGATGTGGTGAGATGACAATATAGAGTAACAATTCGACCTATTGCACGAAAAAGTACAAGAACCTATTTTAAGGACTAGAGGAAAAACGGGAATTAGAGGTTTTAGATGTCAGAGAATAAAACAGGTGAAATTGTTATATACCAGACTGATGACGGACAGACAAAGATTGATGTCCGGTTTGAAGACGAAACTGTCTGGCTTACACAGGCGCAGCTTGTGGATTTATACCAGTCGAGCAAGGCGAACATAAGCGAACACATCAAGCATATTTTCGAAGAAGGTGAACTTGACGAAGTTTCAGTAGTTCGGAATTTCCGAACAACTGCGGCTGACGGCAAATTGTACAGTACGAATTATTACAATCTTGACATGATTATTTCCCTTGGTTATCGCGTAAAGTCGATCCTGGCGACTCGTTTTCGTCGTTGGGCGACTGAACAGCTTAAGGAATACTTGAAAAAAGGTTTCTTGCTGAATGACCAGAGGCTCAAGGATGCGGGTGGCGGAAATTATTGGTATGAACTTTTGGATAGAATTCGCGATATCCGCTCTAGCGAAAAGGCTTTGTATCGGCAAGTTCTCGATTTGTATGCGACTAGCGTTGATTATGACCCTAAAAGCAAAGAGTCCATCGCTTTTTTCAAGATGGTGCAGAACAAGTTACATTATGCTGCGCATGGGCATACGGCTGCCGAAGTCATCTTTGAACGGGCGAATGCCGAAAAGCCGTTTATGGGCTTGACCACATTTAGCGGGAGCATGCCGACAAGAAGAGATGTGGTGGTTGCTAAGAATTATTTGGACGAAAAAGAACTCAAGGTGCTGAATAATCTAGTTTCGGGTTATTTTGATTTTGCGGAAGTCCAAGCAATTCGCCATAATCAGATGCACATGAGCGATTATGTGGAGCATCTAGATAAGGTGCTTTCTTCGACAGGGGAAAAGCTCCTTGATAATGCGGGAAGCGTGAGCCACAAACAGGCTGTTGATAAAGCTCTTGATGAATATCGGAAATATCAGGTATTAACGCTAAGCCCTGTGGAAAAGGCATATCTTGAGACGATTAAAAGTATTGAGAAAAAGGTGAAAAAGAAGAAGGGGTAATGCGGATGTTTCCGCAGGTTGCGGAAAATTTGCCATTTGAATGCATGGGATTTCTTGATGGTTGGAAATCTCATAGTCTGTGGAAATGCTGATTTTTACCCTTCCACCCTTTCATCCTTCAGTCTATACCGTTTGCTTCTGCCGCCTTTGTTGTTCGTTTGCAAAATTCCTTTGTCCATGAGGCTTTGGATTTCGCGGAGGGCGGTGTCGTGGCTTGTGTTGAATAATGCAGCGGCTTCTTTGGCGGTGAAGGGTTGCGCGAGGCGGCCTGCCATGATTTCGTCGATGAGTTGCTGTTCGCGGGCGCTAAACGTGTCGTTTGCGTGGGCGTTGCGGAACTGGATGCGGCTGATTTCTGCGGCGAAAAGTTGTTCGCTATCTTTGATGGCGTTTCGCAGCATTTGTAGGAACCACAAAATCCATTCGGTGAGGTCACCGCTTGCGGCTTGCGTGCGTGCGAGGATCTTTAAGTATTCGCCTTTGTGAATGTTAATTTGTTTGTTCAGCGCGTATTGGCAATGAGTCGTGTTCTCGGTGCGTGCAAGTTGCATGGCTGTGATGGCGCGGGCGAGTCTGCCGTTTGCGTCGGCGAAGGGGCGAATCGTGATGAACCAAAAATGTGCAATTGCTGCTTTAATCACCCCGTCTATATTTGCGCTTTCAAACCACGATAAAAAGTTTTCCATTTCGCTTTGGAGGCGTTCCGGATTCGGACCTACAAAATGGAGTTGCTTTTCGTCGATGGTCGTTTGCACTTCGTTCGGAACTTCGCGAAACTTTAAGACTTTGTTCTGGCCCATCGCAGAATGCCAGTTGAAAAGGCGTTCTTCGGTGAGGGGCTGCGAGGCGTTCTGGATGGCGCCTAGATAATTTTTGATGTAGTTTTGCGAGCCCTTGCTTTTGAGTTCCACTTCGGCTAGCGTGTTCGTGGGGTCAAGCGTGTAGCCGTCGATGGCGTAATTGGCGACGATGTCTTCGGCGAGGAGCTTGGCTTCAATGTCCTTCAATCCGCAGATCTGCATGATTCCGATGAGCTTGCCTTCTTCAAGGCGTGTCTGCCCAAGCGCTTGGAGCACCTTGGGAGAATCGAAGCGGAATCGCGTCCAGTCTGGGAATTGGTGGATGTAAAGCATGGTCTTTTCTCAAATATATTTCTTTTTCCGGCGTTATTTGGCGCGCGCGTTTCAATGCTCCGTTGAATTTGATAAATTTAAACTATGCAGAAAATTGAAACTTGGTACAAGGCTGAGGGCAATTGCCCCGATGAAGAATATGAAATTGCAAGCTACCTGCTTTTCGAGGCGGGTGTTGCGACGCTCGAAGAACTCGATCCGGTGACCGCTGGCCGCACGGAGTTCTGTTTTTATACGGGCGACAAGGCGGAACGCGACCGCATTGTGGCGGAATTTCCGCAGTACAATTTCAAGGTCACCGAAGAGCCTGCGAAGGATTGGGACAAGTGGTGGCGTGACCGTGCGCAGCCGGTGGCGGTAAGCGAGCACCTTTGGGTGCGTCCGCCTTGGGTGGAATTCACGCCGGAAGATCCTGAAGCGGTTGTCTTGGAACTTGAGGCAAAGACTGCATTTGGAACGGGCGAGCACGAAACGACTAGTAGCTGTGCTGCGCTTATGGAAAACGTTGATTTCAGGGGCAAGACGGTTCTCGACATCGGTACGGGTACGGGCATCTTGGCGATGTTTGCTCGTCGTAAGGGCGCAAGCCTTGCTGTGGGTACGGAAATTGACCCGCTCACGATTCCCTGCATTGCGGAAAACTTTGAACGCAATGGCTTTGGTGAAAGTGACTGCGTGCTCGGTTTCTTGGATGCGTTCAAGGATGGAACGAAGTTCGACGTGATTCTCTGCAACATGATTCGCAGCGAACTTTGGCCGCTTCGCGACGACATTGAAGATTTGCTCGCCGAAGGCGGCGAACTCATCATCAGCGGACAGCTCGTCACTGAAAAGGATTACATCCTTAAGTGGTTCGAAGAAGCTGGTTTCAAAGTCTCCGTCGAACGCACCAAAGGAGAGTGGTGGAGCGTTCTGGCGACAAACGCATAAGGCGAGTGTTGCAGCCAAGCTAGCTTGGCTATAACCGAGCCGCGCGTTTGGCAAAATCACTCCGTGATTTTGCAATGGTGGAGCGTGCTTGCACGCTCCTAAAACTACTTCTTAAACGATGGTTTCTTAAATCCTTTGCCGTGTGAGCGGCGGCTGGCGAGGTTTATCTCGCCGCTGTTGAAACGGTTCTTGTCTTCGACATTGCGGTGTTCGCGGAACGGCGCATTCTGCTGATTCCCGCGGCGGTCAAAGTCGCGACGTTCATCTCGATGGAAGTCGCGGCGTTCTTGGCGTTCTCCATCTCGTTCAAAACGGTCGCGACTCTCGCTGAATCCACGATTCTCGCTAAAGCGATTTTCGCGCAGCTCGTACCCGTCGTCTCTCCAACGATTCTTGACTTTCTCTTTTTTCGGGCGTAATGCATTTGTGCGTTCGTCGCGCTTTTGCATTTCGCGATTGCGGAAGTCTTCGTTTTCTTCGCGTTCCTTGCTCGGGAAGTATTCCTTGCCCTCCGCCATTGCAGTGCGGCTCAGCAACAAACGGCTGACCTTACCCATCTTGAGGCGTTCCAAAACTTCGCGCAGGTGCGGGCGGTTTGCCGGGATGTACCAGAAGAAGAACTGCTTCTGGTTTGCTTTTTCTTCGGGCGTTTTGGCGACAAAGAGCGGCTTTCCGTCTGGCGTCATCTCGGCGTAGAACATTTCGGTCGCAATGGTCATCGGCGTTGGTGTAAAGTCTTGCACTTGTTCCAACTGGAAACCCAATTGCTTTGTTTCGAGTGCAAGTTCGGCCATATCGGCTTCGGTGCATCCCGGATGGCTACTGATAAAGTATGGAATCAGCTGCTGCTTTTTGCCGATGCGTTTACATTCGTCGTCAAAGAATTCCTTGAACTTGTGGAACAGCGTAAAGCTCGGTTTGCGCATCAATTTCAGCACGGCATCGCTTGTGTGTTCTGGAGCGACTTTCAAGCGACCGCTCACGTGGTAGTCGATGAGTTCGCGGGCGTATTCTTCGTGGTCCTTGCGGAGTTCTTCGTCATCCGTCTCCTGCAAGAGCATGTCATAGCGCACACCGCTTCCGATGAACAAATGCTTCACTTTCGGATGGTTGCGCACTTCGCGGTACAGCTCCAAAATTTCTTTATGGTGCGTGTCCATGTTGTCGCAAATCTTGGGCGTAAGGCAGCTTGCACGGGCGCACTTTTGGCAACGGCTCGGATCTCGGCCACGCATGTTGTACATGTTTGCGCTCGGGCCGCCAAGGTCTGTGATGGTTCCGGCAAAGCCTTCCATATTCGTCACGATTTCGACTTCGCGCAGGATGCTTTCGCGGCTACGGCTTGCGATGAACTTGCCCTGGTGTGCGTTGATGGCGCAAAAACTGCAACCGCCAAAACAGCCGCGGTGCGTGTTGATGCTGAACTTGATCATGTCGAACGCCGGAATGTTGCCGCGCTTCTTGTAGCGCGGGTGCGGTTCGCGGGCGTAGGGGTATTCAAAGCTTTCGTCGAGTTCGCCGTATTCCATCGGCGGGTACGCGGGGTTAATCACCACGGTCTGTTCGGCGACATCTTGCAGAATGCGGTGCTGGAACCACTTGTTGCATTCGATGTCCACCCTGCGGCAGTTTTCGATCTGGTTCCTCTTGCTTTCCAGACATTCTTCGTAGCTGTACAGTTGCAAGTCTTCCCACTTGCTGTTCTTCGGGACGTTCCCCTTGGGCGCCAAGTAGGCGGTCTGCGGAACGGAATTCAGGCTCGAAAACGGAACGCCTTTTTTGAGCAACCGAACGATTTCCTTGAGCGGCTTTTCGCCCATGCCGTAAACGAGAATATCGGCTTGCGTATCAAACAGAATGCTCGGCTTGAGTTTGTTGCTCCAGTAGTCGTAATGCGTCACGCGGCGAAGGCTCGATTCGAGGCCGCCAATGAGCAATGGCACATCGGGGTAGAGCTTCTTCAAAATTTTTGCGTATGTGTATGTCGCGTAATCGGGGCGGAATCCGGCCTTGTTCCCCGGTGTAAATGCATCGTCGCTGCGGAGGCGTTTGGCGGCGGTATAGTGGTTCACCATGGAATCCATGCCGCTCGAAATGGCAAAGAAAAGTCGCGGCTTGCCGAGCTTCTTAAAGTCGCGCAAGTCGTCGCGCCAGTTCGGCTGCGGCAAAATCGCCACGCGCAAACCCTCGTGTTCCAAAAGTCGCCCGACAACCGCATGCCCAAAGCAAGGGTGGTCCACATAGGCGTCGGCGCTGATGATGATTACGTCAACGTAATCCCAGCCCAGTTCGTCCAGGTCTTCTTTGCAAATGGGTAAAAATCGAGGATCGTACATAATGGAACTTTGGGGTTGAAAAGTTTATAAATCTAAAGATAGAAAACGCAAGTGCCGGCGAAATTTATTTTCGTCTTATTCCGCGTTCCCTTTGACGCAACGGATGGATAGCCCGTATTCGTTTTTGTTATGGGGCCAAAGGGTTGCACCATCGGATTCATTGAAACTAGCCGCATAGAAGGAAGGATCTTCAAATTCTGTTGATGTCCAAAATAATGCGTATTCGTTGTACGAATGGAATCCGTCTGTGTAGTGAATTCCTGCTGCAACGACGGAAAAACCGTTGGGATCCTTGTTGACTTTGCCCCATGTTTCGGCTGCTTTTAATTCGCCTCCGGAGCAATTGAAAATGAGAACGGTGTCTTGATAAGGTTCAATGCTGCAAGAGTGGTCCTTTAAAAGTTCCGCCCATTCATCGACAGTGGGCAAATGCCAACCTTCAGGACAAACTTTTTTTGCGGCTTCCCAAGTGTAGAGCCTTCCAAATTTTTGGCAGTGTTCGGGGTTGTTGGCGTAACACCAGTTGGTTTCTTCGCTGCCCTCTTCGGTCTCGATTTTATAGTTCATGTTTTGTGCGGTCCACACATGATTGCTAATGACGATGGTGCGGTAAACCTGGTCATCGCGCTTGTCCAAAAATTCGCCGTAAGAAACGTCTGGATTCAAGTATTCCATGGTGACGCAGTCGTGCTCGGTGCAATCGTAAAAATAGAGTGCGGCACTGGATTTGGGGGCGTCGGAACTGGAGCTGCTCTGGGTGGCGCTGGAACTTTTGGGTGGTTCGGAACTTGATGATTTCGCCTCGGAACTGGACGATTTTGGGACCGGCTTTGAACTGCTTGATTCCGGTGCTTTGCTCGACGACGAGGGCTCAATACTTGACGATGATACTATAACTTCAACGTGGTTTGAAAAAAAGATGTTTGTTATTTTCGAGCGTGAAAACGAACTTGAAGAACTTTCGCTGTCTGTGCTGTCGGGGACTCTGATAATTTCGATATTGCCGGAATGGGGTTCTTCGCTATGCGCGTCAGCGACGTCGTTGCTACAGCCTGCTACGACGGCAAATAAAGCGGCGAATATGTATCCCCTGATTTTGGTCATTTAATAGAATTATATATAATAACGCCTTAAATGTCACGCGGTTTTATTCGTTTCGCGTTCTTGTGCCTCGCGCATGGAATACACGCACCCGCAAAAATTCTGGCGGTAAAGGTTGTATTCGTGCGATAGCTGGATGGAGCGCTTGTAGCCGCCCTTCTTCTTGAAGTCGCTCGGGAGACGCTTGATGCCGTAAATGTCGCATTGTTCCTGAACCACCTCGTTGAGCACCTGGGCATCCTTCATCGGGCTGATGGTAAGCGTTGTGGTGAAATAGTCGCAGTTCAGTTCCTTGGCAAGTTTCGCCGATTCGGCGAGGCGGAGTTCAAAACATTTGCGGCAGCGCTTGCCCCCTTCGGGTTCATGCTCTAGTCCGCGAGCGATATCGTAAAATTTTTTCGGGTCGTAATCGCCTTCGACGAGTGTAACGGGGTATTTTGTCTTAAATTCGGCGACAAATCGTTTAATCTCGTTTACGCGGTGCTGGTACTCTTCGGCGGGGGCAATGTTTGGGTTGTAATAGAAAAGCGTAATTTTGAAATATTGGGAAAGATATTCAATTGTGTAGCTGCTGCATGGCGCACAACAGGCGTGCAACAAGAGCGTCGGCACTTCGCCGGTCTTTTCGAGCCTGCGAATGATGCGGTCCAGGTCTACCTGGTAATTATGCTTCGGCTGTTGCTTTTCCATTTATCCTAAAGTCCCTACCGCGACAATCCAGAAGCAAATGGTCGATGCTATGGCGAGCGGTCCCATCACATGGCGTTCTTTGGCGCTCAGGCTAAAGAATACCGTTGCCGTGTAAAACGTCAGGTAAACTGCATAGAAAAATGCAAGGATTCGGATAATTCCAAATGGAATCGTCTCAGGCAGCACGTGCCCTGCGCTTAAAAGGGTAAACAAAGCCACAAATTGCATGATAATCGGCAATACGAATGCCCGACGGACTTCTTGCGGTACGACCTTGTGGCGGCCGTTCATGGCGTACATGCCGAGCGGTGCGCCCAGTGCAAGCGCTATGTTCAGTGCGATGGAGGGCAAAAAGACGATAGAACCGATGATTGCAGCGATATAAAACATATCCCTAAGATAAAAAAAAGGACTCCTTCAGGCAAAGGAGGGAACCTAAAGGAGTCTGAGAGTGTTTGGGTATTATTAATAATAGATTTCTTTACGGCTGTAAACCTGTTTCCTCAAGAAAATTATGGTTACAAATGTGTCCAGTTTATTGAAAAGGGTGCCTTTTGGGATAAAATGTCTCAAAATTTGAGGCTAGCTTGCAAATGGGCGTAGCTAGGACTGAATGTTTTGGTTCTGGTTTTCTTGAAGGCGAAGACTAAATCGCAGCCGAGCCAGTCGCTGTTTAGCTTGATTTCGTTTTGGACGGAGATGCTTTTGGCGGGGTTCGTTTGTGGAAACGCAATGGTCAGTTTGGCGAGAGCGTTGTTGCTGTGGTAGCCTGCGCCGAGTTCGATTTTGGGTGTTTTTGTGCGGCTGTCCTCGCGGCGGACTTTGGCGCTTGCCTTGAGCGTAAACGACTCCCATGTGGATTCTATGCTTCCGTTCCATTCGGTGCGGTCGCAGTTTTCGCTTGCTTCGATGCAGGTTGCGCTCAGGCTTGGGCGGAATCGGTCGGGACCTGAGGTCAGGGTTGCCTTGAAGCGGGCGTTTACAGAGTCCGAGGCGATTGGGCTTAGCACGCGTGCCTTGATGGAGAAAACGGTGCTGTATACTTCGGGCCATTGGACGTTGATTGTTTGCGATGCCCAAAGGCGGTTCTCGGCTATGATTTTGCTCAAGTTGAGACCTTGCGGGATGGAATCGCCGTGGATGTAGGCTGTTGTTTTCCAGGAGATACGGTCGCCTTGGTTTTGCAGTTGAATCTTGATAAGCGGGAGGTCTTGCCCGAATTGGTACCAGCTGGATATTTGCCCTAGTGTGGTGTGCGCTTGCAATGCGATGGCGGTTGCGTTTGGAAATTTCCAAAATAAGGCGGAAATTTGGTTCGTGCGGTTGGGGTGAAAGTCTAACCCTGCGTGGAACGCTTTGCTGGTGTCGAGGTGCGCGCCTAGCCGGAATTTACCGACAGGGTAGAGAACTGTTGCTCCCCAGAGGGTGTCGAGCGGCAAATGGCTGTGAAATTCTAGGGTTGAAATTTGTCCGAAATGAGCTTCGTAACTGTCACGTCGGTAGGATAGCAATTCTTGTGATCCAAGGCGGAGCCTGAAGTAATAGAACTGGACTTGAAGTTCTTCACGGTGCTTTTTCAAGTGGCCATCGCTATCGTATTGCCCTTTCCATGTGAAGTGCCCGTGCGGGATGATGGATGGTGGCGGCGTCGTTTTTGCGGACTGCGCGCTTTCTGCGGTTTTAGATTTCCGCTTTTTACGAGGTTTCTTTTCTGTGGTTTTGTTGAAATTTGCACAGGGCTCCTGTGCGTAAACTTCGGCGAGTAAACACGCTTCGTCGTAGTTTTCTTCTTCGAGTCGGGAGAAAATTTCATCGGCCTCTGCTGGCGTGATGATGCCGTCGTCCCACCATTCGAAAACTTGCGCGGCGTCTAGCGGTGGTGCAATTGTTGATGTTTCTTCGGCGTAGGCTTGGGCTATTGCAAAAATAGCGAGTGCAAAAATTAAAAGTATTCGATTCAAAAGAACCTCCCTTATATAAACACCCGCGAGAGAGCCTTTTGGACTAAAAAAAGAATGAAAAACTTTCTAAATTTTGAAACATGGCAAATTCTTCTTGGTCAAAAAATTCCAAACCCCGTGGCGCGAGTGCGCTTGGCAAGGACTTTATCCCGCACATGAAGGCTCCTCGCACGGAGTTTCCGCTTTTTAACGGAAAGCGCGTAACACCCTCGCTTGCGGGGCTCGATAAGCTTTTGCATTACTATGGTGTGGAACTCCAACCTGAAACGCTCAAGCAAATTTGGGAATTTCACCAGTTGCTCCGCGCGAATAACGATGACCAGGATTTAACTCGCCTCAATGCTTTTGAGACGATGGTCGAACGCCATTATGCTGACTGCACGCTCATCAACGCTTATGTGCCCAAGTGGCCTGCCCGCATGATTGACGTTGGCAGTGGTGCCGGATTTCCCGGAATCCCGCTTAAAATCGTGAACCCGTCCATTCAACTTACTTTGTGCGAACCGCGCCCGAACCGCATCAACTTTCTCAATATGGTCATTGAAAAAATGGGCCTCAAGGGAATCGACGTGTTTGGCCACAAGGTCACGAGCCGCAGCATGACAATCCCTGTCGATGGCGTGATTAGCCGCGCGTTTGAGCTCATGGAAAAAACGCTCCCGCGCATTGCAAATTCACTCAAGGTTGGTGGCCGCGTGTACTTTATGAAGGGCCCTGCGGTAGCCGATGAACTCAAGACGTTCTACCCTGAAGATTTCGGTTACAAGTTTGTCGGGAAGCATTTCTACACGATTCCGAACAGCACACAAGACCGTGCGCTGATTATTCTCGAACGCGAAGAATAGAGCGCGTGGAATAGGGCGCGATTTTTCCCATTATCATATAAAAGGAGATGCCCTCCCCATTCGCGGATCATGACCACGTAAGAGCTAGTTGCATTCAAGGCGAGTGTCGCGACAGGCTGCTTGCAGACTGTCATGATTGAGCCGAAGATGCTGACGCAAAGCGTCAAAGCTCTAAGTGGTCAAAGAGAACGGAGTCCGGCATGACATCGTGGAGGCAGAGACTGCTTAGAACTTGAACAGCATGCCGAAGCGCATCTGGCCATCGCGAACGCCGTCTGCACGGCCTACGTTCTTGATTGTAGCCCAGTCGAACTGCAGCACATCGGAGAGCATCACTCCCACACCGAAGTCCACTTCGTTACGTTTGCCCTTGTAGTCGTACAAGTAACCGAGGCGAAGAGCAATCGTGTTAGAATAAATGAATTCAGTACCGAAGTTGAAAACGCCCTGGAGGAACGTGTTCGTCTTGTCGTCTTCCGGATCAAAGAGCGATTTCCAGCAAGCGATGTAGAACGGTTCCGGATTGCCCTTGTCGTCATCCATCACAACTTCGCGGTTGTAGTCAAATGCGACTGTCCACTTGTAATCGGCCATGCTCAAGATTTCGTAAGAAAGCCCGAGGCGCCAAGTCAAAGGAATCGGGTCTTCGATTGTCTTATCTACATAGTAGACGCTCGGACCGATGTTTGCAAGGACCAATGCAAAGTTGAGTTTCGGGATAATGAGGTTCTTTTTCAAGACGCCGATATCGAATGCGTAGCCGAACGTCGTTGCTTCTTCTTCGCCGGCAGCTGCACCGGAACTCAGGTCGGAGTAGAAGAACTTGATAGAAAGGCCGAGGCCCCAGTCGTTCGGGAAGCGCGTGCCGTAGCTTACGCCGCCGACGATTTCGGAACTGTTGTAGGCCACGAGGTCATCTGCATCCAGGTCGCCCGAAACCACTGTAGAACCGAACGAAACGAAGTTCACGGAAACACCGAGCGTTCCCCAGTCGTTGAGCGGAATGGTCATACCGCCGTAGAGGTGGTAAAGGTCAGGAATGTTCAAAACCGGCAAAAGCTTTTCGTAGAATGCGGTGAGCTGGTAGTCAGCGTCCTTGTACTGCTCCATGCCGTTTGCCGTGCTGAACCAAACGTCGTTACCTTCGGGGAGCACTGCCCAGACTCTATTGGTCGAAAGACCATTGCCCTGGTGGTAGTGCGTCCATTCGTCGTCGCGCTTGGTGGCTTCGGGGTCTTCCTTGGAACTGCGTTCGAGTTCTGCCTTACGTCCACTTGCAGTAGCGTAATCCGGCAGGTGGCGCCAAACGCCGAGGTCAGTTGCAATCCAAATTGCACCCTTGCGGTCTACAGAAACGTCATTTACAGTGTTGTTGGCGAACTGTACCTGTTCCCACTTGCGGAGCGTGAAGTGCGAGAGACCGCCCTTGTGGGTTGCCCAAACGTGACCCGAACTGTCGACTGCAAGTGCGGTCGGGTTCAAGTCCATGATGCCGTCTTCCTGGTTGAACAGGCTCCAGCGGTCTTTGTCGTTAGAGCTC
The DNA here is from genome assembly GCF_900142485.1 of Fibrobacter sp. UWB12. NCBI lineage: Bacteria > Pseudomonadati > Fibrobacterota > Fibrobacteria > Fibrobacterales > Fibrobacteraceae > Fibrobacter > Fibrobacter sp. UWB12. The sequence continues at coordinate 108,282 of NZ_FRAZ01000003.1, forward strand.
TTTTTCGGGGTAAGGCGAGCAACACCAGCGCCGTCGACTGCCACGTAAAGTTCCTTGCGGTTTTCGGACCAGACGAGTGCGTTAATCTTTTGGCTCGGGAGGACTTTACCCTTCTGTTCGAAAGCGCCATTGCGGTAGACGAAGAGGCCGTTGTCCGTACCAATCCAGAGGGAGGTGCCTTGCTTGGTGAGTGCTGTAATGCGGCGTTCGCCGAGTTCCGTTTCGAAGGACTTCCAGCCCTTGCCGTCAAAGCGGTAGAGACCCTTCGGGGTTCCGACCCAGAGCTTTTCGGTAAGGCTTTCGTAGAGGATTGCTGTGATGGTGTCCTTGACGACCAAGTCCCAGGGCATCTTGACTTCGACGACGTGAGATTCGTCGTCTGCGTTTTTCACATCGTTAAAAGCTTTGACAACGCGCGTGTATTCATCGAGTCCGCGTTCGGTACCGACGAAGGTACGTACAGCGTCCTTAATCTTTGCGTTACCCTGCAAGGTGACGGAGTAGTAGTTGACCCACTGTTCGCCGTCGAATTTGAGAATACCCTTTGTAGTACCGGCCCAGAGTTCGCTCTTGTCGAAGAATCCGTTCTTGGAACGGGATGCCATGTGCGTAAAGAACGGTGTTTGCTTGGCATCGGCTTTGTAGGAACTGCGCCATTCGTCGGCGAGCGGTCCAAATGCGAGGCCTGCCGGGTTGTAATACATGGCAGTAGCGTCATCGGCGAGTGCGGCACCGACTTCGCCCATACCAAGTTGGCGGGCACCAACGGGCATTTGGAGAGTAATGATTGCCGAGCCTGTGGCAAGAGCCATGGCAGGGGCTAAAAGAATTGCAGATAATAGTGACTTACGCAAGTTGCCTCCAATCCGGGACGCTATAGGTGTTTCCGTGTGTCGGGATTACTGCCTTCCATCCGGATTTACTCGGGTTTTCCCAGGGTTGCTTCGGTAAAAGCTTACAGTCGCAGCCCAAGACATAGGGGGGTAAAATTTCCGCGTGATTACGAATCTGTTCGCGGGTGATGAAATTTTCTTCACTGACGAATTTGCAATAATTTTTGCCTTTAGGACCAAGCACGATTCTGTAAGTGGCCGTGCCGTTCTTGTCCCCTTCGTCAATGGTCCTGATGGTTTCCTCTAGCGTGGCGTTCCACTGCTCGATGTAGGATAACCTTTGTTCTGGTGTTAAATCTTGCGTTTCGAGCCATGCCCTGATAGATGCTTCGGAAGGCTTTACGGCGGTGAGCGTCTCGCGGGCGGGGCGACCGATAGCCGCATACTGGCCCGATACGTCGATGACCGGTTTGGACGGCTCTTTTTCGTCGGAATTGCGCGTGCCCACATAAATGCCGATGCCGGCGAGGACGATGGACAATAGCACAATCGCGATGACGATAATGATTGATAGCATATTTAAATCCGTTTACGATAAATCCTTACTCTCAAAAACTAGCATTTTCTATTTTATAAGATAGGAGATATTATGTTAAAATTAAAGTTTTTTCTTGTGTTACTTGCTTGTAGTGTTGCTTGGGCTGTTCCGTTCAGCTCTGAAACGCTCAAGGAAGGTAGTGGAGAGCCCATTCGTGCAGGTCAATTGATCCAGGTCCATTATAAAGGCTATTTGGCAGTAGACAGTGCCATTGTGAACAAAGCGGCAACCGATTCGACTATAGAAGTTCCGTATTTTGCAAATTCTTATTACAGCGAAAAACCGCTTGAATTCACGGTTGGCGTAGGCCAGGTGATTGAAGGTTGGGACAAGGGTCTTTTGGGCATGAAGATTGGCGAAGTCCGCAAACTCTCGGTGCCCTCGGTGATGGCTTATGGCGACAACTCGCTCGAAGGTATTCCGCCTAACAGCGATTTGATGTTCGTTGTTGAACTTGTTCATGCTGAAAAGCCGCTCGAAGCAGACAAATTCCCTGCCGATGTCGAAAAGCTCAAGTGGCGCGACATGGGCCGCGGTCTTAAGGTCTATGACGAAAAGGTCGGTAGCGGCAAGTTGAATGCTGCTGGCAATACCATTAAGGTTCACTACACGGGCTGGCTCTTGTCGGGCCGCAAGTTCGGTAGCTCCAAGGATTTGGGCAAGCCGCTTGAAGCCGTGATGGGCGCTGGCAAGATGATCAAGGGCTGGGAAGCAGGCCTTGAGGGCATGCGCGAAGGCGGCGTGCGCTGGTTGCGCGTTTCTCCGGCGATGGGTTATGGCGCTATGGCGTTCTCGATGATTCCGCCGAACTCTACGCTCGTGTTCCGCGTTGAAATGGTTTCTTCTGAACTGGATCCGGAACTTGCAAAGAACATGGACTTCTTCCCGGATACGACGCTCCTCAAGTACGAAAACGGTCCTGAAGGTTTGCGCTATGCTGTCGTGAAGCAGGGCGATGGTGAACCGGCCCGTTCCGGCCACCGCGCTATTGTGCATTACACGGGCTGGATGGTGAACGGTTACAAGTTCGATAGCTCCCGCGATCGCGGTCAGCCGTTTGCATTTGAACTCGGTGCAGGCAACGTAATTCGCGGCTGGGAACTCGGCGTGCAGGGCATGCTCCCCGGCGAAAAGAGAATCCTCGTGGTGCCGCCTGGCCTTGGCTACGGTAGCCGTGGTGCAGGTCCGATTCCTGGTGGCGCAACGCTTATCTTTGCTGTGGAATACCTCGGCGAAGAATAAGTTAGAACGCCTGCCTTCAATCCCGTCATCCTGAACGGCTTTAGCCCAATCCAGTGAAGTCTTGGTTATAATAGAAAAGTCCGCCGTGCGCGGGCTTTTTTTTGTGCGATGCAAATTTGGCGTCAATTGAAATTTTATTTATTTTGAATAAATTAATTCACTGCTAAAACTCAAAAAAATTGTGAAATAGTCGTTTTTTCGCCATTTCCCTCAAAAATGATATTCTATCTATTTATTATCTTTAGTTACCACTTTCCCTAACCCCAAAAACCTGCTACCGACCACCCGTTGACAAAATATCCATACCAAATGTTTACATTGAGGGGCCTCGAGGGTAAGATTTAAATATTTTAGATATTGATGGTTACTTTTTCTGACATAGCGGATTACCGCGACTTCTTGAAGGAATTCTACGACAGGCGCAAGGTCGAGATGCCCTTCTACAGCTACCGCATGATGGGTGATAAGCTCGGGCTAGACTCCAGCTATCTCTATCGCGTATTGCAAAAGAAGCAGCACTTGCCTGCTCATGCATTACCTGCGGCAAAGGAAATCCTTGCGCTGAGTGGTCGCGAGGCCGAATACTTCGACCTCCTCTATTCTGCTGCTGTCAGCAAGGATAAGACCAAGCGCGAAGAACTTATGGCGAAGGCACTTTCGCTCCGCGATGTGGAACGCCATTCTTTGCAAGCCGCCGAACTTAAACTTCTTGAAAACTGGTGGATTCCTGCGGTACGCGCCTACCTGGAATTGAACGGTGGGGTGGTGAATGTCAAGCAGATTGCTAGGGACATTTGCCCGCCGATTACCGAGGAACAGGCTCTCGAAGCCATTGAAACTTTAAAGAGCGTCGGTCTCGTGAAAAAGCTTGCATCGGGCAAGCTCGCACTTACCGAAGCCCATTTGACAGTAGGGGGCCCCGAAAAGGCCAAGGCTGTGCGCAATTTCCAGCGCCAGGTGTTGAGCCTTGCGAGCGACGCGCTCGAAAACGTCCCCGTCAATGAACGCAATATTTCTACACTGACTCTTTCTGTAGACCAGTCCTGCTTCGAGGATTTGGGCGACATGTTGAGGGAATTCCGCCGTTTAGTCCAAAAAAGAGTAGACGGAGCCAAGAATCCTGACCGTGTTATGCAGCTTTCTATGGCATTTTACCCGGTAGCCCGTAAAGGAGGGGCTTCGGAAAATACTATAATAAAAGGGGAAGGTGCAGGAGATAAAAAATGATTAAACGGGCGTGGACATATGGGTTGGCGACGTTGGCACTGTGCAATGTCGCCTGCGATAGCGGTCGTACCGCTGGATCGTCGATGGAAACGGAAAATTCCATCGCGGTGCTTACTCAATTGGCCGATGGCACGCCTGCTGCACGTATGGACGTTATTGTCCGCCCTGAATCTTATTTGTCGGGTGCAACCGAACTGGGTTCGGACTCCCTTTACCAGTTGCATTTCGAAACGGACGAGCAGGGCCGAGTGGTTCTGTCTGATGTCCCGTCGGGCTCCTATGTAATCGAAGCCCGTAATGATTCCTTGAATTTGAAGGGCTTTGCAAAGATTGCCTATGTGGAATCTGATTCCACGACTCCTTTGACAGTCGAAGTTTCTGAACCGACCAAGGTTTCCGGTCGTGTCGGCCTTCCGCAGTTGGTCCGCCGTTCTGCAACCGTTTCTGTGCAGGGCTTGGACTACCAGGTCCCGATGGATTCTACCGGTTACTTTGAATTTGAATCGCTCCCGAACGGTAATGTCGAAATTGTCGCGTTTGTAAATGAATCTGGCGCAGACTCGGTTACGGAATATGGCCGCATTGAGGCAGACGTCGGTGCGCAGTCCGATGCTGGGCTTTATCTAGGCGACTCTGCGTACGTCAAGAACTATTTTGTATTTGACGACTTTGAAAATGGCGCTGGCGTTTGGGAAGCTACCGCATCGCTCAACGCTGAGGTTCGCTTCAACATTGAATCGGCAGGTCTTGGTCGCGAAGGTAAGGCCGCCCACTTTATCTGCAAACGCGATTCTGCGGCTCAGTGGGACTGGGCACTTATCGGTCGTGAACTTGGCGGTTATGTCAACATGAGCAATCTGGATTCCATCCGCTTCTGGGTCCGCGTCTCGGCCCCGTCTAGAGTCTCGTTCTCGTTCGACAGGTTCGTAAACGATGATTCTGTGACAAGTTCTGACAATATCAAGTCTTGGCGCCATTTCGATGCGGATACGGTCTGGACGCAGTTTACCGTGATTCCGGCGGAACTGGATACGGCTGACAGCAATGGCGGTAACTACGGTTGGGAAGCGGTGAAGGACAGTGTCACAAAGATTGGCATTTTCGGCGCTATGGATACGGAAGTCTGGGTGGACGATATCGAAGTCTTTGGCTACGGTATCTTTGACCCGTACGCCCCGGTTGTGAAGAAGAGCGTTGTCCGGAAAGAAGAGTAGATTTATCCACTATTGACATTTTATCAATGGACCTGCATCGCTTTGCAGGTCTTTTTTTGTTGTTTGGAGGTAGATTAATAATGGATGGATTGGCGGTGTATGGCTGGTCCGAAGGAGTGTGTATGAACATGAAACGTTTGGCTGCACTGGGCTTATTTGCTGGCTTTGGTGTAAGTGCGCTTGCTGACAACCCTATTTCTAGCTATCACTATCTGGCGGACCCTTCTTGCGCCTCTGACGGTGATACCTTCTACATCTTGACCGATGTGGATGACTATAACAACCAGACGAACTGGAACTACGATATTGTCGGCCTTTACGCCTTCACGTCTGAAGACATGAAGAACTGGACTGATCACGGCATGATTTTCCGCTCCAGGCGTGAATTCGGGAACTATCCGAACAACACCTGGGCTTCGGGCATTGCCGTGAAAAACGGTAAGGTCTATATCGTTTACCCCGATGGCGCGAGCGGCGTGGGCATGATTACGGCCCCTGCAATTGACGGCCCTTATACGGACCCGATCCAGGCTTCTCATGGCGTGAACAGGATCGCTGGCGGTGGCAACAGCGTTATCGGCGGCTGCGATGGCATCGCGCACTGCTTTGACCCGGGCATTTTCTTTGATGACGACGGCACGGGCTACGTGATTTTTGGCGGTGGTGAAAGCGGCCAGCGCCCCTATGGCAACAACTTCGATATCATCAAGTTTACCGAAAGCAACGGCAAAATTACCATGGACAAGAACTCCCTTACGAGAGTCCAGTTGCCGAATTCCTTTGAAGCTCCTTACTTGCACAAGAAGGGGAACACTTATTACTTGAGTTTCAATAACCGTAGCCAGATTATCGATTACGGTACGTCCAACAAGATTATGGGGCCCTATACTTATGTGGGCCAGGTCATTCCGGGCATCGGCTCTGTGCCCGATGCTCACGGCGAAGGCGGCAACAACCATCACGGTTTTGCTCCGTTCAAGGACAAATGGTATGCCGTGTACCATGACCGCCGTTTGGTGACTTCCAATAACCATCCGGCTGCAACGACGCAGCAGGGCGTGCGTTCCGAAAATCCGAACTACGAAAACCACAGAAGCGTGTCCATCGATGAACTCACCTGGAATGGCGACAAGATGAACAAGCTCACCTTCACCCGTGAGGGCCCCAAACAAATCAAGAACTTTGACCCGTACAAGACATACAAGGCAACGACGAGTTCCAAGCAGATGAACATCCGTAGCCGTACTGACTGGACTAAGGGTCAGCCGGTGAAGCACGTGCTCTTGCCGCTCACGAGCCGTAGTGAATCTTGGATCCGTGTTTCTGGCGTGGACTTCGGTAAAGGTGCTGAAAACCTCCGCATTAAGGCTGCAAGCGTGGCCGATGGCAACACGATTGAAATCCATAAGGGTAGCGCAAGTGGTACGCTTGCCGGTACTTGCAAGATTGCAAAGACTGCCAATAACATGACCTTTGGCGACAACGATTGCGAATTGACTGGCCTTACGGGCGTTGTCGATGAATTGTTCTTCGTGTTCAAGGGCTCCAAGGATTCGACCATGGGTATTCTCGAATGGGAATTCCAGGGCACGAAGCGTGAACCTGAACCGCAGACTCCGTTTGGCGGCAAGGCTTGGGCAATTCCGGGCAAGATCGAAATGGAAAACTTCGATGAACCGGGCTATGGCGCAGGTAACGATTCTTACGCCGATAATGATTCCGATGACCATGGTGCAGATTCCAACGATGGCAAGAGCTACCGCGAAGGCACGGGCGTCGATATCTACAAGAAGGCAACAGGCTATGTCGTCGGTTACAACCAGGCAGATGAATGGCTGGAATACACCGTGGATGTGGCTGCAGAAGGCGACTACACGATGTTTGCAGCGGTGGCTTCTGCCAATGCAACCTCTAGCTTCAAGCTCTCCATCGATGGCGACGATATTACGGAATCGATTACGGTTCCGAAGAACGATGGCGAAGAAAACTATGACGACTACAGCAAGGTGAAGGCTAACGTGAAGCTCCCGGCTGGTAAGCACATTCTCCGCTTTACGGTGACTGGCGACTGGATGGACATTGACTATATCCAGTTTGCAAAGGGCAAGGACGCCAAGGATCCGGATGAAGGTGAAGAAGTGGCTATCCGCCAGAAGATTCGCATGAATGCGATGACTACCGCAACCTTCGACGTGTTCGATTTGACCGGCAAGAAGGTGGCCTCCTTTGTGGCTCACAACTTGGCCGATGCTAAGAAGATTTGGCGCGAAGGCGCCCATGGTGTGCAGGGCTTCAGCCTCATTCGCAACCGTAGCACTGGTGCTACTGCCAAGGTTCGCACCACTCGCTAATTTCTTAATACATACATCCATCCAATAAAGGCTTCTCGCAAGAGGAGCCTTTTTTGCATCCAAATCTTTACGGTCTCGTTGACGTTTTGTCCATGATGCTTGCGGACCGCCGCGTTCTTTTTTGTGATTTTGGACATACTTTTAGATTGGATGGATTGACGGTGTATGGTCGATCCTAAGGAGTGTTATGAAACTACTTAAGAAAGCAACGATGTTTGGATTGATGGCGGGCTTTGGAGTAAGCGCTCTCGCTGACAACCCGATTTCTACTTACCATTACTTGGCTGACCCGGGTGCAGCCGCTGACGATGATTACTTCTATATCATCACGGACTCCGATGACCCGGCGCCTGCCAATTCCAATGGTTACAAGATTTACGCCCTTTATGCATTCCGCAGTAGGGATATGCAAAACTGGACTGACTACGGTATTATTTACGATGCCCGCAAGGTAAGTGGCATTAACGACATTTGGGCTTCTGGCATTGCTGTTCATAACGGTACGTTCTATATCGTGTTCCCGGATGGCGGTGGCGGCGGCATTGGCTACATCAAGGCGCCTGCTATTGAAGGTCCTTGGACAAATGCTGTGGGCCAGGGCAAGGATAAGCTTGTTGGTGGCCGTGGCATTATCGGTTGCGATGGCGTTTCCTGGTGCTTTGACCCGGGTATCTTTATCGATGACGACGGAACCACCTACGTGACATGGGGCGGCGGCGAAAGCACTAGCCGTCCAAACACTGATAACTTCGACATTGTCAAGTTGAACGATGCCAAGAACGCCCCGGTGGGCAACGGTTCCCATGTGAAGGTGAACAACTTGCCGACCCGCAAAATGCTCGAAGCTTCTTACATCCACAAGCACAAGGGTACTTACTACTTCTCTTACAGTACCGGTTGGCAGCAGGGCGCTCCGACGATTGACTATGGCACATCTAACAACGTAATGGGTCCTTACACCTGGAAGGGTACGATTCTCGGTGATCCGAGCATGAACGGTCGTAGCATCAACGGCAACAATAACCACCATGGTATTGCCGAATTCAAGGGCCACTCTTATGTTGTCTATCATGACCGCCGTATTGCCAAGGGCCATAACGGCCTGGAAATTATTCCGGCCGATGACGGTCAGCCGAAACCGAACGAAGGCTATCACCGTAGCGTTTCCGTAGACGAAATGTTCTACAATGCTGACGGCACCATTCAGACGGTGAAGGTGACGGATGAAGGTCCGGCACAGATTGAAAACTTTGACCCGTACGATTGGTATCCGGCACTCACGAGCTCCAAGCAGAAGGGCATCCGCAGCCGCTCTAACTTTGTGCAGGGCAAGGCTGCCGAACACGTGTTGCTCCCGCTTTCCTCTAAGGAATCCTGGCTCCGCGTTTCGGGTGTTGATTTTGGTACGGCTGCAACGGGCTTCACAGTCGAAGCTGCAAGCGCTGCCGATAACAACAAGATTGAAATCCGCACTGGTTCTGCAACGGGTACGCTCGCTGGTACTTGCACGCTCAAGAATACTGGCAACAAGAATACCTATGCCGAAAACAAGTGCGAAGTTGAAGGCCTCAAGGGCATTGTAAAGCAGTTGTTCCTCGTGTTCAAGGGCGACAGGGACTCTACCATGGCTATCAAGGCCTGGGGCTTCGAAGGCAGTGGCACGACTCCTCCGGAACCGCAGAAGCCGTTTAGCGGCAAGGCTTGGGATATTCCGGGCAAGATTGAAATGGAAGACTTTGACATTCCGGGCTCTGGCCGCGGTAGCGAAATCAAGTCCTACAGCGAAAATGATTCCGAAGACCATGGCGTTGAAAACGGTGGCAAGAGCTACCGCGAAGACACTGGCGTGGACATCTACAAGAAGGCTACGGGTTATGTCGTGGGTTACAACCAGGCGGGCGAATGGCTCGAATACACCGTGAACGTGAAGGAGGCTGGCGACTACACGATGTTTGCTTCTGTGGCAACGGACAATTCCACGGCTAGCTTTACGCTTTCCATTGACGACAAGTCCATCGCTGAAGTCCCGGTTTCCGGCGACAGCTGGGATGACTTTGTGAAGGTCAAGGCCAACGTGACGCTCCCGGCCGGCGAACATATCCTCCGCTTTGCCGTTACGGGCGACTGGTTCGATATCGACTACATGACGTTCGCTAAGGGCAAGGATGCCAAGGACCCGGACGACGAAACGATTGGTATCAAGGGCTTCAGGGTGCTTGGTGCTGATGCTGTCGCTAACTTCGACGTGTTCGATTTGACCGGCAAGAAGGTTTCTAGCTTCACGGCCCGCAATATCCACGAAGCTAAGAAACTCTGGCGCGACAATCCGCAGTCCAGGAACGTGCAGGGCGTTTGCATCATCCGTAACCGTCAAAATGGCGCGGTCGCAAAAGTCCGCGGAAACCGCTAATTTTCCATAAATCACACACCTCTAGAAAGGACTCCTCGCTCAGGAGTCCTTTTTTTGCTTTTTAAGCAGCGCCTATTATTGACTTTTTGTAAAAAATGCCTATAAGCGAGAAATCTATTTGTTTAAAGAGATGTTTATTTTACGTTCTGAAAAATAAAGCGTCGGCCAAGGATGGGGAGGGTGCAGGGAGGGGCCCGTGCGGCCTTCGCAACTCCGAGCTGGGGCCCCGCCCGCATGAAGTACTTCTTGAATTGAAAAAAACGGTTTTTAGGCTGCGCCTTTTATTGACTTTTTGTCCATAATAGATATGGCGAAAGTGGCTCTTTGGGGCGTTTTTTGAGATAGTTTTATAAAAAAAGATGGATTGACGGTGTGTGATCGATCCTAAGGAGTGAACAATGAGACTACTTAAGAGCGTAACAGTATTTGGGATGCTTGCGGGCTTTGGTGTGAGCGCGCTTGCCGATAACCCGATTTCGGCTTACCATTACTTGGCCGACCCGGGTGCCGCTGCCGATGATACTTATTTCTATGTCATAACCGACTCGGATGACCCTGCTGCATCGAATGCCAATGGCTATAATATCAAGGCCCTTTACGGTTTCCGCACGAAGGATATGAAAAACTGGACCGACTTCGGTATCATTTACGATGCCCGCAAGGTCGACGGTATTGGCGATATTTGGGCTTCCGGTATTGCGGTGAACCCGAACGATGGTAGACTCTACATTGTATTCCCGGATGGCGGTGGTGGCGGCGTTGGCCTCATCGGTGCCGACAGCATTGCTGGCCCGTGGACGAACCCGGTTTCGGGCAACAAGAAGCTCATCAACAACTGGGGTGGCGGTCTTGCGGACTGCGACGGTATTGGTTGGTGCTTCGACCCGGCAATTTTCTTCGATGACGATGGCCAAGGCTACTTCACGTTTGGCGGTGGCGAAAGCAATAGCCGCCCGGCAGCCAATAACAACAATAATATCTTCAATATTTACAAGTTCAACAAGGATATGAAGGGCTTCGATGTGAGCTCCAAGACCCAGCTGAAAATCGGCGGTCCGAAGGCGATGGAAGCATCTTACATCCATAAGTACAAAGACAACTATTACCTCTCTTACAGTACGGCGGATTTGCGCATTGCCTATGGTATGTCCAAGAACCCGATGGGTCCTTACGAATATAAGGGTATCTTCATGGGGAACCCGAACATTGGCGGCCAGAACATCAATGCGAACAACAACAACCATCATGGCATTGCCGAATTCAAGGGGCACTGGTATGTGGCTTATCATGACCGTCGCATTGCAAACGGCTATGACGGTTTGGAAAAGATTCCTGCTGACGACGGCCGCCCGAATCCGGTGCCGGCATTCCACCGCAGCGTGAGCGTCGATGAATTTACTTACAATGCCGACGGGACGATGAAGGAACTGACCTTCACGAAGGAAGGCCCGAAGCAGATTGAAAACTTTGATCCGTATGACTGGTACCCGGCTTTGACGAGTTCTAAGCAGAAGGGCATCCGTAGCCGTTCGAACTGGGCTCCGGGCAAGGTCGCAGAACACCTCTTGCTCCCGCTTTCTACCAAGGAATCCTGGATTCGCGTTTCGGGTGTTGACTTTGGCACGGCTGCAACGAGCTTGACCGTTCAGGCCGCAAGCACGGATGATGGCAACAAGATTGAAATCCGCATGGGCTCTGCAACGGGTACGCTCGCTGGCACTTGCACGCTCAAGAATACCGGCAGCAAGAACTCTTTTGCCGATAACTCCTGCGAAGTCGAAGGCCTCAAGGGTATTGTCGAACAGTTGTTCTTCGTGTTCAAGGGTTCCAAGGACTCCACGATGGCTATCAAGGCTTGGGGCTTCGAAGGTAGTGGCACGACTCCTCCGGAACCGCAGAAACCGTATGGCGAAAAGGCTGTGACGCTCCCGGCAAAGATTGAAGCTGAACATTATGACATCCCGGGCGTTGGCCGCGGTGGCGATGTAGATTCCTACAGCGATAACGATTCCGAAAACCAGGGCGATGCCAAGTTCCGCGAAGATTTGGGCGTTGACATTGTCGAAGGCGGCTCGGGCAAGGCTATTGGCTACACGGCTTCTGGCGAATGGCTCGAATACACGGTCGAAGTTCCGGAAGATGGCGATTATGCCATCAAGGCATCGGCTTCTACAGGCATGGAAAGCGCAAGCTTCTGTTTCTTGGCCGACGGCAAGGCAATTGGCGATACCATTACGGTTCCGCAGACTGGCGAGGACTGGAGCGTTTATAAGGAATTCGAAGGTGGTAAGGCCAAGCTTACTAAGGGCACTCATGTAATCCGTCTCGTGATTACGGGCGACAACGTGAACGTGGACTGGTTCTCTCTTGGCGATGTGGAAAAGGTGGGTATCGGGAACGCTGTGCGGTTCCAGACGAACGGCTCCCGCGAATTCCGCGTGTATAGCGTGAGCGGAAAGCTCATGGGCACGGTGGATCTCAGGGGTAAAAAAGCTGAAGTCGCGCTCTCCGAGGCGGGCTTTACCAAGGGCGTTTACATGCTCAAGAGCATCGACGGCCGCAAGACCTTCATGACGTCTGTTGCTAGATAAAATTCATACAATTCCGAAACCAAATAACGAAAAACACCCCGAAGGCAAAAGCTCTGGGGTGTTTTTTATCGCTGCCCCATTACCAAAATGTCAATGATAAAAAATGGCAGAAATAGGGAATTTGGCAAAAGAAAATCTAAATTTCAAAGTGGAAAAATCTTGCAATCATGCAAGGGAAGTTATGGGATGATGATTATGAGTTTAAAGCAGAATGCTTTAGCAACTGTTTTTGGCTATGGAGCCGTTGCCCTAGCCGTATTCATCTAAAAGATCCTCCTAAACCACACACCCTAATGATGCCGCAAGGCATTGTTACGCCTCGGAGCGAGTGCTCCGAGGTGTTTTTGTATTATAAACAAACTTGACGAAGTCGTGTTAAAAATGTATGATTTATGTAGTTTTTGAGGGATGCTTGAAACATAACAAAGGAATTTTATATGAAAAATATATATCGTGTGGTTTCTGCACTATTAATTGTTGCTTCAACATCGTTTGCAGGAAAGGCATACAATATCTCAGTAGTCCCTGAAGTTGGTGAAGAACTTTTGCTAAAGGATGGCGATGTCATATCTGGTACCATTGATGGGACTAAAAGGAAGGTCAGAATTTTAGTCGCCAACAATGCTAAAATCACGCTTTCAAACGCTGAAGTTCTTGGTGTGAATGAAGGTCAGTTTGAGTCGGCTGGTATTAGGTGTCTGGGGAACTGTACCCTCGATCTTAGTGGGAAAAATATCATGAAGGGGTATTATGGTAATTTCCCGGGCGTCCAGGTGCCAGATGATATAGATGGCCAAAAATATACGATGACAATTGAGGGTGATGGTTCCCTTGAAGCAAGTAGCAATGGTTATGGAGCTGGTATCGGCTGTAACCGTTATACAAATTGTGGCCATATAGTTATCAAAAGTGGTGTAATTAAAGCAACGGGTGGTTTCACTGCGGCCGGCATTGGCTCTAGCAAGGATGCTTATGGAGGCAATATCTCTATCGAAGGTGGTGAAATTACCGCCGCTGGTGGTCTATATGCAGCTGGCATTGGCGGTGGCGGTTATGAAGAATCGGGGTGTGGCGATATAACTATCAGTGGCGGTAAAATTATAGCAATGGGAGGTGATGAGATGCCGGGAATGGGAGGTAAAGGTGCTGCCGGCATTGGCTGTGGAAACAGTGGGTCCTGTGGAAAAGTTACAATTACAAAAGATGTTGCTAAAGTTATAGCAATAAAGGGAAAGAAAGCTCCTTATAGCATTGGAGGATCTGATGGACTTGTCGGTACTGTTACCGTCGATGATGTAGAAGGAAGTATTGAAGAAAATCCTTTCATGCGCCCAGCAAAAGCTGTCGAAATTGTAACTCCTGGTAGCAAGACTATTGGTATTATTGACGGCGATTATAGCGGCAATGAAGCTGTGAACTTTGCGAAGGATACGGTTGTTGACACGATTATTTTTAAACGTACGTTCCCTGTTGTCGTAGGGGGAAATAATTATTCCACTATTATGTTCCCGTTCGAAATCAAGGCTGAAGAAATCGAGAATTTAGATCTGGTCTTCAAGTTCCTCGGCATAGGCGTTGATAAAAGTAATAATAAGTATGTGGCTGTGGAACTTGTTTGGCGCAGTATTTGGTTAAGTGTATCATATACGATGGAAGCGTACAAGCCGTATTTAATCAAGCTCAAATCCCAAGCAACGAACATTGTAATCAATAAAACGACTGACCTTGTTCTTAAGGCGACTCCGACAGAGGATGGTGATTTTGATGTAATGCAGTCTGATGATTACAATAAGTATGGTAATTATGTATTCCGTGGCGTTGTCCAAGGCAAAACCTGGGATGCCAACAGTCCAGAAGTGTTGGGTACGAACAAGGCTGCAGCCTATGGCTTTGCGGGTACCGCCACGTCTGACATCTCGGTTGGCCAGTTTGTCAAGGTGGGCGAAGGCGCCTTCATCAAGCCACTCCGCGCCTATATCTACAAGAGTCCGGTACCGCAATCGGTTAACTCGAACGGTGCCTATGTCTTGCGCCAGACTGCTTCTATCGACAACGACATTCCGGAAACGATGAACGTTGTTGTGGTTGACCGCAAAAAGGATGGCGAGGAACAGACGACCGTCATCGGCCAGTTCAATAGCCGCACCGGAGAAATCCGCTTGAACCGCACGGAACGTACTTACGACCTGAAGGGCCGTTCTGTCCGCGATGCAAGCCACATGGCCAAGGGCGTTTATTTGAAAAAGTAAAACATTCAATAATACGAATGGGTAAATATGAAAAACGAAACCGAACAGAAAAAAGAATACTCAACCCCTACAGTGAAAGTGGTTGAACTCAAGCATCAGGGCCATCTGTTGGAAGCTTCGCCGTCGGATCCTCCATCATTTGGCGATGTCTTGGGATAGACTCTAGTCTAATAAAAATGGCCTCCAAACCTAACGGTTTGGGGGCTTTTTTTTGTTTACTCTTTTATAGAGTTTTTCATTCATTACCAAAGTGTCAATGGAAAATTTTCTCGATTCTGCGAGAATTTCGCGGGGGTGGTATAGATTTAGATTGCAATCTTTTGTGTATGGGTTAAATCTTTAATTGGGAGATAAACAATGAAGAGTTTGGGTAATGTTTTGAATGTTGCCGCTTTTGGTTTAGCTTTGGCTATTCCGGCGCTTGCTTCTACTGTGAACGTTGACGTGACCGAAGAACACCAGGTGATTCGCGGTTTTGGTGGCATGGTGCACAACCAGTGGCAGGGCGGTGGCGGCCTTTCCGAAGCCGATGCCAAGCTTGCTTTTGGTACAGGCGATGGACAGATTGGCCTCAATACGCTCCGTATTCCGGTGTATGCAAGTTCTAACGACTTCAATAAGGAAGTTCAGGCTGCAAAGTATGCCAAAAAGTATGCCGGCGATGACTTTATCTTGTATGCAACTCCGTGGACGTCTCCGTATGCGGGCGCTAACCAGCACATGTCTTCTTCGAACTACCAGAAGTATGTGGACCACCTGAATAGCTTTAACGATTACATGAAGAATCAGGGCGTTCCCCTGTACGCTATCTCCATCAGTAACGAACCGGACTGGTGCGGTGAATGGGCCTGCTGGAGTGCCGACGAAATCTACAACTTCACCAAGGGCTATGCCGACAAGATGCGCAAAAACGGCGTGAAGGTGATTTCGACGGAATCTTTCCGTTATGACAAGAACCTCTACAACAAGGTCTTGAATGATGCCAATGCCCTCAAGAACTGGGACATTCTCGGCGCGCATTTTTACGCGAGTGACCGAAGGACTGGGGACAACTTCTTCCAGTACAGCCTTGCCGATCAGAAAAAAGTCGAACGCTGGATGACGGAACACTACACCGAAAGCCAGGGCAGCGGTAACTACTGGCGCACGATTACGAATACGGGTGACCAGGCGAATGCCAACAAGCGCGATACCGTGAACGCCATGGATGTGGCTTACGAAATCCACCGCGCCATGGTCGTGGGTAACTTCAATCAGTACACCTGGTGGTACATCCGCCGCTGCTACGGCCTCATCATGGAAAAGGATTTTGGCAACAAGCTCCAGATTCCGCAGAACGAAATCGGCAAGATCAGTAAGCGTGGTTACGTGATGAGCCAGTTTGCTCGATTTGTCCGCCCGGGTGCTGTCCGCGTGGGCGCTACGGCAAACCCCGAGAAGGAAGTTTTTGCATCTGCTTACAAGAGTGCCGATGGCGACTCTGTGATTGTGGTGCTCGTGAACCGCGATTATAAAAATTCCAAGAGTGTCACCGTGAAGGTGCAGGGCGCCGATGTTCAGTCGTTCCATGTGTACACCACCAGCGAAGCAAAGAACGCCAAGTATGAAGGCGAAGTCGAAGTCAAGAACGGCTCCGTGACGATTTCAATGGATGCAGGGAATTCGAGCAACAAGGATTGCATCGTGACGCTCGTTGGCGTTGGCACTCCGGCAGATCCTGTGCCACGTGAACCCTTTGGCGGCAAGGTCGCTGAAATCCCGGGCAAGATTGAAGTCGAAAACTTTGACATTCCGGGTACAGGCAAGGCTAACAAATCCTATTACGAAAATGATTCCGAGGACCGTGGCGAAACGAACTACCGCGAAGGTACGGGCGTTGACATTTACAAGAAGGCAACGGGCTACGTTGTGGGCTACAACGAAGAAGGCGAATGGCTCGAATACTCCGTGAATATAAAGGAAGCAGGCGATTATACCATGTTCGCTTCTGTCGCTACGAGTAATTCAACGTCTGGATTCTCGCTCTCCCTGGATGGCGAAACGCTTGTTGAAAATGTCGCTCTTTCGGGCACAAGTTTCGATGAATTTACCAAGGTCAAGGCCAACGTAAAACTCCCGGCTGGCGAACATATCCTCCGCATGACGGTGACGGGTTCCTGGTTCGATATCGACTACTTCAACTTTGCAAAGGGCAAGGATGCTGCCGATCCGGACGATAAGACGATTGGTTTGCGCGGTGCTAATTTCCGCATGCCGACCGAGGCTGAAAACTACAGCGTGTTTGATATGAACGGCGTGCTGGTGGGTAAGTTCGAAGCCACGACTAAGGCAGATGTCCAGCGCATGACCAAGAGCGTTGTGCACCAGAATGGCGTTTACTTTGTGAAGTCGCTCAAGGGCAGCAAGGCCTACCGCATTTCTGTGGCGAAATAAATTTCATATTCCTAAAGCGGGAGTCGAACAATTGGCTCCCGTTTTTTTTTGAGAGTTTGAAAAAAGGAGATAAAAAATGAGTGTGGAAATGAGATTCAAAAAGTTGATGGCTCTCGCGGGCGTAACGGCGGGGCTCTCGATGTTTGCGGTCACGGGTGCAAATGCGGCTCCGGATCCAAACTTCCATATTTACATTGCCTACGGACAGTCGAACATGGAAGGCAACGCGACGAACTTCGACAAGAATGTCGATGGCAAGGAACATCCTCGCGTAAAAATGTTTGCGACCACGTCTTGCTCGAATCTTGGCCGCCCGACGGTGGGCGAGATGTACCCGGCCGTGCCTCCGATGTTCAAGTGTAATGCTGGCCTTTCTCCGGCTGACTGGTTTGGTCGCCACATGGCAGATTCCTTGCCGAACGTGACGATTGGCATTATTCCGGTGGCTCAGGGCGGTACGAGTATCCGCTTGTTTGACCCGGACGATTACAAGAATTACCTCAATTCTGCGGAAAGCTGGCTGAAGAACGGAGCCAAGGCTTACGGCGATGACGGTAACGCTATGGGCCGTATCATCGAAGTTGCGAAGAAGGCTCAGGAAAAGGGTGTTATAAAGGGCATCATCTTCCACCAGGGCGAAACCGATGGCGGCATGAGCAACTGGGAACAGATTGTCAAGAAAACCTACGAATACATGCTCAAGCAGCTTGGCCTGAATGCCGAAGAGACTCCGTTTGTCGCCGGTGAAATGGTCGATGGAGGTTCTTGCGCGGGTTTCAACTCTCGCGTGCATAATCTTTCCAAGTACATCGTGAACTTTAGCTATGCAAGCTCCAAGGGCTACGGCAGCAAGGGCGACGGACTCCACTTTACCGTGGAAGGCTACCGTGGCATGGGACTCCGCTATGCGCAGCAGATGCTCAAGCTCATTAATGTGGCGCCTGTAGACCCTGTTCCGCAGGAACCGTTTAAAGGCAAGGCTATTGAAATTCCGGGTAAGGTCGAAGTCGAAGATTTTGACAAGCCGGGTGTTGGCAAGAACGAAGATGGCACGAGCAATGCTTCTTACAGCGACGAAGATTCCGAAAACCACGGTGATAGCGATTACCGCAAGGATACGGGTGTAGACCTGTACAAGACAGCCGATGGCGTCGCTCTTGGTTACACGCAGACTGGCGAATGGCTCGAATACACGGTAGACGTGAAGGCTGATGGCGAATACAATATCGATGCTAGCGTTGCTGCTGGTAATTCTACCTCTGCGTTCAAGCTCTACATCGACGAAAAGGCTATTACGGATGAAGTTTCCGTACCGCAGACCGCCGATAATTCCTGGGATACGTACAAGACGATTTCCGTGAAGGAAAAGGTCGCCTTGAAGGCCGGAAAGCATGTGCTCAAGCTCGAAATTACCGCCAATTACGTAAACATCGACTGGATTCAATTTAGCGTGCCGTCGGAAGATCCGCCGAACGCTATTGCAAAAGTCCGCCTTGACATGGCCGAAACCGAAAGTAGCTTTAGCGTGTACAGCATGCAGGGCAAAAAGCTCGGAACGTTCACGGCCAAGGGCATGGCTGATGCAATGAATCTCGTCAAGACTGATGCAAATCTCCGTAAGCAATCTCAGGGCGTGTTCTTCATCCGCAAGGATGGTGCAAGCCTCATGACCAAGAAGGTGGTTGTCTATGAATAGCAAAGATTTGGCTGTTGTAAAACAGATTGCGTTTTTCGTAGTCGTCGCAGTGGCTCTAGGCCTCGTGTACGGGTAAAAAATTGAGACTCCATGAAAGGGTCCTGGCGAAAGCTAGGACTCTTTTTTTTTACAAAATGCGCTTTTTGAACGATTTTCGCAATTCATTGACAAAACGTCCATATTATATGGAGCTTACAGGCGTGCTAAATCCGCTTTTAGAGGATAGTTTTAAAAAGGATAATTTTTGGATTAAGGGATATAAAAATGAGAGTGGAAAGAAACTTCAAAAAATTCATGGCCCTTGCTGGCGTTGCCGCTGGGCTTTCTGTGTTTGCGGTGGGGGCAAATGCCGCTCCGAACCCGAACTTCCATATTTACATTGCTTACGGGCAGTCCAACATGGCGGGCAACGGCGATATCGTACCGTCCGAGGACCAAGCAAATCCGCCCAAGAACTTTATCATGCTCGCTTCGCATAATGCAAATGCTAGCCAGCGTAGCGGCAAAACGAACCAGTCTTTCAAGACGGGTGAGTGGGTGGCGGCTATTCCGCCGATGTTCCACCCGTTCGAAAACCTCTCCCCGGCAGACTACTTTGGCCGCGCGATGGTGGATTCCTTGCCGGGCGTGACCGTGGGCATTATCCCGGTCGCCATCGGTGCTGTAAGCATCCGCGCTTTTGACAAGGACCAGTACGAAGCTTATTTCAGAGGTGATGGCAAGGATATCATGTCTTGGGGCTGGCCCAGAGATTACGACAACAACCCTCCGGGACGCATTTTGGAACTTGCCAAGAAGGCAAAGGAAGTGGGTGTCATCAAGGGTTTCATTTTCCATCAGGGCGAAAGTGACGGCACCGATGACAACTGGCGCAAGACCGTTTACAAGACCTACAAGGACGTGATTGATGCGCTTGGCTTGGACGAAAACGAAGTGCCGTTTGTGGCGGGCGAACTCCTCCAGGAAGGCCAGAACTGCTGCTCTAGCAAAAACGGCGGCATCGCTCAGCTCAAGAACAATTTCAAAAAGTTCGGGCTTGCTTCTTCCAAGGGTTTGCAGGGTAACGGTAAGGACCCGTACCACTTTGGCCGTGCCGGCGTGATTGAACTTGGCCGTCGTTACTGCTCTGAAATGCTCAAGCTTATCGACAAGACGATTGACCCCAATGCTCCGGCCGTGAACTTGGTTGATCCGAGCAAGTCTGTAGTGCCGGATGAACCGCCTGAGGAATATGGCCCGTACACCGAAGCTATTGCCATTCCGGGCAAGGTGCAGGCCGAAAACTACAACAAGGGTGGTGCCGAAGTCGCTTACCACGACGAAAGCAAGGGTAACGAAGGTGGCAAACTCCGCAAGGACGATGTCGATATTTACCAGCCGAACATGGGCATTACCGTGGGACATAACCAGAAGGGCGAATGGCTCAAGTACACCGTGAATGTTGAAGCTGATGGCGATTACGGTATTACGGCTAATGTTGCTGGCGAAAACGGAACCGGTAGCTTTGTCCTCTACATCGATGACAAGAAGGTCGGTACGGAAATCGCAAACGAAGGCAAGGGCTTTGATACATTTACCGAAGTGGATGGTGGCAAGGTTACGCTCACCAAGGGCGAACATGAACTCAAGCTCGAAATCGTGAGCGACTGGATTGATATCGACTACGTTGAATTCAAGGCCATCAGTTCCCAGCCGCCTATCGGAATCAAGAATGTACGCTTTAGCATGACCGAAGCCGAAAGCAACTTTAGTGTGTTCGACATGCAGGGCATTAAGCTCAGTTCATTTACCGCAAAGGGCATGGACGAAGCGATGAATCTAGTGAGGGAAAACGCAAAACTCCGTAAGCAGGCAAAGGGAGTGTTCTTTGTCCGCAAGAACGG
This sequence comes from Fibrobacter sp. UWB12, assembly GCF_900142485.1. NCBI lineage: Bacteria > Pseudomonadati > Fibrobacterota > Fibrobacteria > Fibrobacterales > Fibrobacteraceae > Fibrobacter > Fibrobacter sp. UWB12. The sequence continues at coordinate 129,009 of NZ_FRAZ01000003.1, forward strand.
GGATAAATCTCTAACGAAAAAGGTGGTGATACATGAATAAAAACGAGTTGGTAGTAGTAAAGCAAATCGCTTTCTTCTTTGTCGTCGCTGTCGCTTTGGGCTTCATATACGGGTAAAACGCGGCATAGTCAGTCGCAAGGCTTAAAGCGCAACGTAACACGATAAAATTTAAATGAGAGACTTCTTAGGGTCCTGGCGAAAGCCGGGGCCCTTTTGAGTAGACATGGTGTTTTGGTGATGTTTGCTAATAAAATAGCTTTGGCTCGTTTTCAATCAAATCTTCGGCAAGGTATTTTGCGTCAAGATTTTCGATGCCTTGTTCCCGATTTGCTATTTGTGTTGAAAGCTTGCTTTTGTAATAAATATCCATTGCCTTACGCAAATCCAAGTTCTTCAATGCGGCAATGTTTTTTATGATATCTTGCTCAAGATTTTCAATATAAACTGCTTCGATATCAGACATTTATTTCAGCACGCCCTTTTCTCGAGCTAGTTCGGAAAGGTCATCGACCATAGCCTCAGCCCCTAGAGTATGCAAAACATCATAGCACTTGATGACATAATTATCAAGAATGCCACTTGAATTCAATATACCATAAACCCTGCTTGGAGAAACTTTCCAAGCTGCCGACAACTTGTGGATAAGGAAAATGGTAAAATTCAATATTTTGGCATCCATATTATGAATATAACTTTTTTTTGAGAGCGTGAGCAAAAAGAATCGCTCCGGCAAAAGCCGGAGCGATTTGTAGTGTCTATAGGATGAATTATGAAATCAAACTTGATTCATTACTTCACGAATTCTGCCGGAAGCGTGAACTGCTTGAGGAACGGCCAGCCGATATTGCCATTGCCCTGTTCGTGGCCACCACCCTGCTTGGTGCAGAGCACGACCTTCACGCCGTCCTTGCAGTTAGAGTATTCCTGGCAACCATCTTTGTTCGTTGTCGGAGAGCCGGTGCAACCGTCTGCTTCTGCCCAGTACTTGAAGGTGCCTTCGGCGCCGAGGAAGTTCAAACCGTCGTTGAAGCCGCTATCGCCACCCTGGTAACGGCAGACGTTGTCAGCTGTACCGCGGAAGTTGATGACAGAAATCGGACGTGCCTTCGTGCATTTGGCGCTGTTGGTCTTGTTCAAGTCCATAGCTGCCGGAGCAACTGCGGCGAAGACATCGGACATCATGCAGGCCACGTGGTTACTCATACCGCCACCCATCGAGAAACCGGTTGCGTAGATGCGCTGCGGGTCGATACAGGCTTTTTCTTTGACATACTTGATCATTTCACGAGTAAACTCAAGGTCATCGTCGTTGGAGCAGCAAGGACCGACGTTCCAACCCGGGCCCATCGTCTTTGTGGTGCCTTGCGGGTACAAGGAAATAACGCCTTCGGGGTCGGTGAGTTTCTTGTAGGTCGTGCTACCCATCTGGCCTGAACCTGAACCGCCAATCGGGTGGTAGTCAATAACGAGCGGTACGGCCTTGTCGCCCTTGTAGGCACTCGGCACATGCATGATGAACTCGCGTTGGCCTGAACTGCCTTTGACGGTCAATTTTACAGTCTGGTCACCGGCTTTTGCAGTCTTGCCAGCACAGTCAACGATGATTTGCTCAATCTTCGCGCTGCTAGAAGATTCTGCCTTTTCGGAAGAACTTTCCGGCTTAGCGGAAGAGCTAGATTCAACTTTCTTGCTAGAGCTGGACTGGGCGCTAGCCTTGGTCATCCTTACGATGACGCCTGTTTCGATTTCGGCCTTGGCCTGGTAGGTGGCGTTCTGGTATCCATCTTTTGCGAACTGCAAGAACGGCAGCGGATCGCCTTCCTTCATGAGGGTGACCGTTTTGCCCATCTGGTAGGTAGCGCGATTTCCATCGGCGTTGATGCGGAGGAACTTGGCGCCCTTTGCCATGGTCTTGTTCAAGTCGACCTGCATAAAGCCGTCGATATTGTGTTCTGTCTTGGAGGCGCAAACCTTGCCGAGTGCGTCCATCACAGAAACGGTAACCGTTTGAGCCTTGATGCTCGAAATGCTGATTACATTGTGATTGAAGGTAATGGAGGCCTTCGGTGCGGCTACTCCGTGAATGCTGCTTCCTTCATTGCTAAGTGCGAAAGAACCATCCGCTCCGGATGTGGTTTCGAACCCTGCGAAGTTGAACGAGCTAATTTTTACGCCAGAGAGTGGCTGTCCGCTTTCTTTCTGAACAACACCACTGATGCTCCAGGCGAAGGAAAGTGAGCTCAACAGAGCTACTGTTCCTGTGAATGCCATGAATTTAGACATGGTCATAACGACTCCTTTTAAGTTAAAAGTTTCCAACCCTTTTAATACACCCGGCCTGGCCTTATCCACAGACTCTTGCCAGGCCTACCACAAATATAGATGGATGTTCCTTGGGTGTTGTGAATTGGTGTTGTGAAAATTTATAAAGCGTTGTGAAAATTGCGAAAAGGAATTTTTACAAAAGGGGCGCGGTTTTCGACACGTTTTCGGGGCTGTAATGGGGTGTTATTGATAAAAAATCCATAAAAAGGGTGGGTGATTGCGGGTAAAAAACATGTAAAAGGGGTAGATTATGGTTGTTAATCTTATCTAGCCTTGGTTGGAAAGGAGTTGTTTATGGGATTGTTTAGTAAAATGACAAAGTCGGCTGTGGTTTTGGCCGCTTTTGCTGTGGTAAATAGTGCAGCCGTTAAGGTCAATAACCCGATTATGTATGTCGATAGCCCGGACCCCTCGATTGTCCGTGTCGACGATGCCTATTACATGGTGACGACTACGATGCACTTTGCGCCGGGCGTGCCTGTTTTCAAGAGCACGGATTTGGCCCAGTGGCGCACGGTGGGGTATGCCTACCAGACTCTTTCGAACGGCAATAATATCAATTTGAATGGTGGCCAGGATGCTTACGGCAAGGGTTCGTGGGCATCGAGCATCCGCTACCACAAGGGATTCTTCTACGTATTGACTCCGTCCTACACGACGGGAAAAACGCATTTGTACAAAACCGCCGATGTCGAAAATGGCCCGTGGTCCGAAGTGCAGCTTCCGTTCTATCACGACCCGTCGCTCTTCTTCGATGACGATGGCACGGTTTGGGTGTTCTATGGTTCTGGCGACCAGATCAGCTACGTGCAGCTCAATGACGATGCCAGCGGCGTGAAGGCCGGTGGCAAGAGCGGTAAGGTTGGCGGCGTAAGCGTGAATCAGGTGACGGGCACCAACAGCTATTATGTGCAGCAGGAAGGCTCTCACATGGAAAAGGTGAACGGCGAATACTACCTGTTCACGATTTCTTGGCCGGCCGGCAAGAGCCGTAGCGAAATAGTTTACCGTTCCAAGAACTTGCTTTCTGGATTTAGCGGAAGGTACTTCCTCTCTGATAACGGTGTTGCTCAGGGTGGCATCTTCGATACGCCGGATGGCAAGTGGTATGCTCTCTTGTTCCGCGATTCTGGCCCTGTCGGCCGTATGTCGCACTTGGTTCCGATGGAATGGAAGGATGGCTGGCCGGTTCCGACGAGCGGTTCCAAGGCCCCTTCTACAATTGACTTGCCTGAATCTCCGCTTCCGGGCTATGGCATGGTGACTTCCGATGACTTTGATTCCGACGTGCTTCCGCTGGAATGGCAGTGGAACCATAATCCGGATAACAAGAATTGGTCTTTGACGGCAAATCCGGGATTCTTGCGCATTACCACAGGTCGTACTGATAACCGCATTGTCAACGCTAAGAACACGCTCACGCAGCGTTCCTTTGGCCCCAAGAGTTCTGGCCGTACGCTTGTGGATGGCAAGGGCATGAAGGATGGCGACATGGCGGGTCTTGTGGCATTGCAAGATGACAAGGGCTTTGTTGCACTTGCTAAGGAAAACGGCAACTACAAGGTTGTGATGTACACTGGAAACAAGGACGGCGAAAGACAAGCTGCAAGCCAAGCTCTTTCGGACTCCAAGGTTTATTTGCGAATTGATTTCGATTTGCCCATTGACCGCGGTACTGCATATTTCTACTACAGCACCGATGGCAACACTTGGACAAAGATTGGTAGCGATGTAAAACTCAATTACGACCTGCACATGTTCGTGGGCGTACGCTGGGGCCTTTTCAACTTTGCAACAAAGACTGCAGGCGGCTATGCTGACTTCGACTGGTTCAAGGTCGGTGTAGATGCAAATGATGAAATTTACCTCGACGGCACTGCTTCGGAACCTGTACCGCAGACCCCTTTCTGCGCTGCTGGCGAAAACTGCCCGGCCATTGCAATTCCGGGCAAGATCGAAGCCGAAGACTTCGATGTGCCGGGCAAGGGCAAGGATGGCTCCTCTTACTATGACGGCGATTCCGAAAACCACGGCGACTCTGACTACCGCAAGGGTACCGGCGTTGACCTTTACAAGAAGGGCGATGCTGTGGTTGTGGGTTATAACAGCGAAGGCGACTGGCTCGAATACACCGTGAACGTGAAGGAAGAAGGCGACTACACTGTGTTTGCATCTGTCGCAGCGGCGGGCTCTACTTCTAGCTTCAAGCTTTCTCTGGATGGCAAGGAAATTACCGAAGAAATTGCAGTGCCGGCGGCAAGTTCTGGCGAAGATAACTACGATGAATACAACTTGGTAAAGTCCAATGTGAAGCTCCCCGCAGGCGAACACGTGCTCCGCTTTACGGTTGTTGGCGCCTGGCTCGACATTGACAACTTTACGTTCGTGAAGGGTAAAGATGCTCCGGGACCGACAGGGATTGCAAATACTATTCGCTACGGTAAGCAGGGCGCGCAGGCATATCGCGTCTACAGCCTCAATGGTTCTTTTGTCGGTCGCATTGATGCATCGAACTCTTTCGACGTTCGCTCTAAGGTAAGCTCACTCGTGAAGGAAAGTGGCGTGTATATCGTCAAGTCCCTCACCACCGGCCTCACCCACCGCCTCTCCGTAACAAAGTAATCTCTATAGTTTATTCTAATTCCTCCAAACACCCCCGAGGCTTGGATGCACCCGCGGAAAGCTTGCTTTCCTGCGGGTATATCCAAGCCGTTTTTGGTTGTTCTACAAACACCCCATTACACATTTCCTCCTCTCAACCCATTGTCAAAACCGCAATGGAAAATGTTTACCGCTAAGTGATAATCGCCAATCCAAAAGGTATTTTCTTCATAGGTAAAATGGGAAATAAACCTCAAGGAGTAGAGGAATGTTTGGTAAAATCTTCAAGAAGGCGCACTGCGCCTTGACGGTTGCCGCCTTGGCTGGCTTCGCGACCTTTTCTTTTGCAGACAACATTAATGTGAACGGCACGAACCGTACCATGAACGTGTATGCCCCGAAGAATATCGAAAAGGGTCGCCCGCTCATTATCCAGATGCACGGCATGAATCAGGATGCCCCGTATCAGCAGAACGCTGCCAAGTGGGAACCGATTGCCGATACCGCTCGATTTGTGGTCGTGTTCCCGAACGGTCAAAATAAGGCTTGGGACATTGGAGGTGACAAGGACATCAATTTCCTCAAGGCGATTATCAACGAAATGTACAACAAGTATGGCATTGACAAAAATCGCGTGTATGTTTCGGGATTTTCGATGGGCGGCATGATGAGCTACCATGCAGCAAATAAGATGGGCGACATGATTGCGGCCATAGCCCCTGTTTCCGGTGGCGGTGGGGTAAACTCGCCCAAGCGCGCCATGCCGATTATGCATACCCACGGCACGAGCGATGACGTGGTGAATTACAACAGCACCGTGAATACCCTCAAGGGTTGGGTTTCTGCACAAAAATGCTCTTCAAGTTCCAAAGTCACAAAACCGTATCCATCAAGCAAGCCGGGCTCTGCCGCCTCTCTTGAAGTCTGGAGCGGCTGCAAGGACAATGTCGAAGTTCGTTTGCTCACCATTGCAGGCAAGGGCCACTGGTATTCCATGGACGAGGCAGTCAGTGTCAACACGAGCGTTGAAATCTGGAACTTTGTCAAGAATTATTCGCTAGACGGTTCCTCGCTCCCGCCGCCAATTCAGGTGCCGACCGACCGCGACAGTATTTTCAATGGCGGCTTCGATTCGACCGATGTTGCCTGGACTTTGCAGACTCACGGCAGTGCCGCTGCTACAGGTGACGTGAAAAATGGCAAGTATCAGCTCGACATTTCTGCAGTCGGCACGGAAAATTACCAGGTGCAGCTCATCCAGCATGACTTGCATCTCGAAAAAGGCCAGTGGTACGAAGTGAGCTTTGATGCTAGTGCCGGCGCCTCCCGCACGCTCGAAGTAAACGTGGAACAGCACACGGATCCGTGGGCAAGCTACCTCACCGAAAAGGCAAATTTTGATCTCGGCACGGAATCTAAAAAGTATTCTTTCCAGTTCCAGATGACCGCGGCGACCGACAAGGATTCTCGCTTGAGCTTCAATGCGGGCGCCTCGACAGGCACGCTTACGCTTGATAATGTCACGCTCAAGAAAATTGCGGAACCGGACCCGGGAACAATTGCATTAGCGCCATCTCTCCGCCTCAAAACGGCAAGCGGCAAGTTCGGTGTCTATAACCTCGCGGGCAAACGCCTTGGATTTGTCGAAATCATCGAAAATGACGTGCCGAACATGCAAAAAGCGATGAAAAATGCAGGCTATGGCAAGGGCGTTTACATCTTGCGTGATAAAGCCCGTTCGTTCATGATGCCCGTGGACCGATAAAAATTTGTCTCTCTCTCTCGAATCAAGAGCAGTCCCCAAAAAAGGGGCCGCTCTTTTTTATTCATAAAGAATTGACTACGGATTTCACATCGTCGATAAAATATTGTAGCGAAGAAAATTTGAATATGGGTAACTTGATAAAATCAATGCCGGGTAATCCTTTTTTCTCGTCTGAGATTCTGCCAGATGTTTTGAATGTGAATGCGAATGGATGTTTGATATTTGTTCGGAATGGAATAGCGAATATCGTTCCGTTGCATTCGATTATGAAAGACAGGTAGGGTCTGCCTGCTTTGTTGGCGAGAATTTCCTTGTGGTCTTTATGTCGGTCAAAGAATGATTGCTTAAGAAAGACGGTTTGTGCCAGTTTCATTTTTCCCTCAAAATAAAAAGGCCGTATTTCATATATAACGAAATACGGCTCATCTTAGACCTTTCTTTTTTATCTTAGGTGGGCTGGTCTGCCACCCTGTCATTGGTTGACCTTTCTTTTTTATCTTAGGTGGATTGGTCTGCCACCCTGTCATCTACAAATAATATACAAAAAATCTGCGGGAAAGTCAATATGCTGGCTTTGCTATCCATCTTCTTATCCATCGTGGATAAAATGTCAAAAGAACATGTGTAATTCCTTTAATTTTTTTGTTTTTTAGGGGGTATTTTTAGTTTGGGGATGATTAATACTTAGGATACAGGAGTGCTTATGTTTGGTTTGAAGAAAAAGAACGGTTGCAAGCTTGGAGTGTTGGCAACTTTGGCTTTAACGGGTTTGGTGGGTTCGGCTTTTGCCCATCCCGATAGTTTGGTGCTTACGCCACCGCTGGGGTGGAATAGCTGGAACGTGTTCCACGAAAATATCAACGAAAAGCAGATTCAGGAAATTGCCGACGCCATGGTCAGTTCCGGTTTGAAGGACGCTGGCTACATTTACTTGAATCTGGACGACAACTGGATGGATACCAAGCGCGATGCTCAGGGCAACCTCCAGAACAACCCGAAAACTTTCCCCAGTGGCATGAAGGCCATTGCCGATTATGTGCATAAGAAAGGCCTGAAATTCGGTCTTTACGGCGACCGCGGCAAACGCACCTGCCACCATTACAATAGCAACTGGCAAAGCGAAAGTGGCTCCAATGGCCGCGAAGAACAGGACGCCAAGAAGCTCGCTGAATGGGGCGTGGATTACTGGAAATACGACAACTGCGATTCCGATCCGAGAACTCAGGGAAAAGATTACACCGCTATGTCCAATGCGCTTCGCAATTCCGGACGCGACATCGTGTTCAGCATTTGTATGTGGGAATACAAGGACTGGATGCCTAAAATCGCGAACCTCTGGCGTACCACTTTCGATATCGGTCCCGAATGGATTTCCACTTCTTGGTATCGCGGCGTCTACGAAATTATTGATGCCAACAACAAGTACTGGCAGATTGCAAAGCCCGGCCACTGGAACGACCCGGACATGCTCGAAGTGGGCAACAGGGGCCTCTCTTACGAAGAACAGCGCTCCCAGATGACGATGTGGTCTATTATGGCGGCACCCATCATGATCAGTTCCGATGTGCGTAACATGAGTAACGAGACCAAGGAACTCTACCTGAACAAGGACATGATTGCCATTAACCAGGATTCCTTGGGCGTTCAGGGCCACCGCATTTCTGACAAGCAAGGCAAGCAAGTTTGGACTAAGCCTTTGAAAAATGGCGACATTGCCGTGGCGCTCCTCAACAACAATGGCTCTACCCAGACTGTTGAATGCAACTTTGCTGACATTGGCGTAGAAGGCGAAGTGGAAGTTCGCGATGCTTGGAAAAAGAAGGACTTGGGACCTGTTTCTCACGTTTCAATTGAACTCCCGGCTCATGGCTCTGCACTGCTCCGTTTGATTCTCAAGCCTGTTCCTCGCGAACCCTTCAAGGGCAAGGCTCTTGCCATTCCGGGTAAGATTGAAGTGGAAGATTTTGACATCAACGGCGTGGGTGAGGGCAACACCACTTACAACGAAAGTGATACTGAAAACCATGGTGACTCTGACTACCGCAAGGGTACTGGTGTTGACTTGTACAAGAAGGCTACTGGCGTGATTGTCGGTTACAACCAGGCTGGCGAATGGCTGGAATACACTGTGAATGTTGCCGCGTCTGGAAAATACACCATGAAGGCTTCTGTGGCTTCGGCCAACAGCACTTCGAGCTTCAAGCTCTCCATGGATGGCAAGGACATTACTGATGAAATTCCGGTTCCTGCAGCAACTGCTGGCGAAGACAATTATGACGAATACAACGAGGTCAAGGCCGACGTGAACTTGACCGAGGGTGAACACATTCTCCGCTTTACGGTAACCGGCGACTGGATGGATATTGACTACATCGAGTTCGTTGATGAAAAGGTGGGGCTTGCTAAAGCTCGTTTGACATCGTTCGAATCTGAAAATTCGTACAACGTATTCAGCGCAACGGGTAAGCATCTTGGCCGTGTAGAATTGAACGGCGCGAGCAAGGCTCAAGCCCTTGAAAATGCTGGCTACGCACGTGGTACGTACATGATGCGCTCTGTCAAGGGTAACCAAATCCAGCGTGTGAATGTTCGCTAATTAAAACTTGGGGGAGGCGTAGCCTTCTCAAAAGATTTCTCCTCACAAACACATTCAAAATGCCTCGCGCTCCCGCGAGGCATTTTGTGCTTTTTGTCACAGTCTATTTCTAATTCCGCGTCTGTCATGCCCGCCGCCGAGCTCTTTGATCACTTGGTGCTTTGACGCTTTGCGTCAGCATCTTCGGCTCAATCATGACAGTCTGCAAGCAGCCTGTCGCGACACTCGCCTTGAATGCAATTAGCACTTATGTGAGCATGATCCGCGAATGGGGAGGGCATCACCCTATTGCTTAATTCCAAATTCCGAATTGAAGTAGCTATGGATAAACAGTCCACAATATCTCGCCTAAAAACATGAAAAAAACACATTTCCGAGAATAATTTTAGAGTGTTGTTAGGGCAAACTATGTTTGGTTTTTAACGTGAGGTTAGGTATTATGAGCTTCAAAACATTAAGTCAAATGGCCGCAATTTCAGCTCTCTTCCTTGGAGCTACTGTTGTAACTGCAGCGGATCAGGCTACGTTCTATGTCGCTCCGAATGGTAGCGATTCCAACAAGGGTACCGAAGAGGCTCCCTTCAAGACGATTACGCAGGCCCAGAAGGCTGTGCGCGCTATCAATGGCACTATGACGGGTGATATTTCCGTTGTTCTCCGTGGCGGTACCTACCAGCTTTCGTCTACGGTCAATTTTACTGAGGCTGATGGCGGTAAGGATGGTTTCTACGTCCGCTATAAAGCCTATCCGAACGAAACTCCGCTTATTACGGGCGGTATCCCGATGTCTGGCTGGACGATTCACGATGAAAAGAACAACATCTGGAAGGTCGAAGGTGTCGATGCCCGTTTCCGCCAGATGTACGTGAACGGCAAAAAGGCAATTCGCGCGCGTATGCCGAACTTGCTCGATAACGGCGACCATAACTTCTTCCGCTTGAACAAAGTGGACTCTGCCGGCAGCGCCTTCCTCCTCAACAGCAGCGATGTCAAGTCTACGGACTGGAAGAATCCGAAGAAGGTCGAAATCCATTTGATGATTGCATGGGCCGAAAGCATCTTGCGTCTCGACAAGATTTCCCAGCAGGGCAATACCTTCAAGTTTGAACCGCAGGATCCTGAAAGAAGCAAGCTTTTCCGCCGCAAATACCCGATGCTTGGCACCGCTTTCATGAGCAATCCGCCGAAGCAGCAGGTTTACTACCTTGAAAATGCTTACGAATTTATCGACCAGCCGGGCGAATGGTACTTGGACGAATCGACCGGTACGCTTTATTACAAGGCCCGCGCAGGCGAAAACATGGCGACCGCAAATGTTGTCGTTCCGCGCGTCAATACGCTCTTCAGCATTCTCGGTAAGGATACTAAGAACAAAGTTGGTTACATGTCTTTTGAAGGCATAACCTTTGCAAACTCCAATTTCTTGCGTCCGAGCGAAGAAGGCTTCCTGGATTTGCAGGCAAGTATGTTCAACATCGAAGTCATGGCTGAAAATGGCCGTCTTGGCTCTAACAAGTTCCTCCTCTGGCGTCCGGATGCTGGTTTCCGCGTCGAAAATGCGCACCATTTCAAAATCAAGAATTGCACGTTCACGCAGATGGCTGCAACTGGTCTTGACTTTGTCTCTGGTACAAATGATGACGTGATTGAAGGCAACGTATTCTATGAAATCGGCGGCTGCGGCATTATGCTCGGCAAGTTCTCTCAAGACTCCACGACCGAAATTCACATCCCGTACAATCCGAAGGACAAGGACGAAATCAGTACCCGCGATACAATCCGTTACAACCTCGTGACAAACGTGACGAATGAACATCAGGGCGCTGTGGGCATTGCCGCCGGGTATCCGCGTTATGTCGTCATCGAAAATAACGAAGTGTCCTATACAAACTATTCCGGTATCTCTGTGGGTTATGGCTGGACCAAGAGCGAAACAGCCATGACGAACAACAAAATTAATAAGAACGACATCCACCACATTGCCCGTTTGCTTTGCGACTCCGGTCCGATTTATACATTGAGCAACCAGGGCACGGGTAGCGAAATCAAGGAAAACTACATCCATGATATGTCCCAGTCCAAGTGGTCGGATTACTGGATTTTGCCGATTTATCTTGACGAAGGCTCTAGTGGCTTTGCTGTCGAAAACAACTCTTACAAGAACGCTCCGAGCGGCGTTGGCCGTAACGCTCCGGGTCAGTTTACCGAAAAGAACAACGGTGGCTACATCGCTTCTGTTGCCGAAGCTGCTGGCCTTCAGGGCGAATTCAAGAACATCGGTGACCGCATCAACACCATTCCGCTTCCGGACTTCTCCAACGTGGTTCCGCAGGCTCCGTTTGTTGAAAACATGACCATTCCGGGCACCATCGAAATGGAAAACTACGATGAAGGTGGCCAGAGCGTTTCCTTCAACGACAAGGACTTTGTGAACGAAGGCGGCGTCTACCGCGAAGATGGCGTGGACATCACTCAAATTGATTCTACTGACAAGTCTAAGGGCTACGCTGTGGGTTACACACAGGCTGGCGAATGGATGGAATACACCTTGAAGGTCTCCACCGCTGGTGAATACGTGTTCCTCGCTAACGTGGCTACCGGTCTCGAAGGCTCTAGCTTCCAGCTCTTCATGGATGGCAAGGCAATCAGCGATACGATTGTAGCCCCGCAGGGCGAAGACTGGAATACTTATGGTACGGTCGAAGGCAAGACAACCGCTCTTGAAGCTGGCGAACATGTGCTTCGCGTGGCAATCACGGGTGCTTACTTGAACATTGACTGGATCAAGTTCGGTAAGACTAAGGAAGAAATCCTTGCGATTAAGCCGAGCGTCCGTTACGGATTGAATATGGATATCTCTCGCAGCTCTACGCTGAATGTGTTCGATGTCCGCGGCCATCACATGGGCGTCATTCGCGTGATGGGCATGCCGACGACAAGTTCTGTAATGCAGGCTATGCATGCAAAGAACTTCAAGTCTGGTGTCTACTTTGTCCAGAGCGTGAACAAGGTCTTTGGCAAAATGATTCAGGTGAAGTAGTTTAGGAGAAATGGGGTGCAATATGAAAATGACAAGTAAAATACTTCTCGCGTTTGGACTTGGTTTTGCGTCCAATGCGCTTGCTGAGAACCCGATTATTCAGACGTACTATTCGCCGGACCCGGCTCCGGTTGTGTTTGGCGACACCGTCTGCGTGTACACGGGTAACGATGAAGGCGGTTCTTTCTTTACCATGCACGGTTGGCGCGTCTCTTGCACCACCGATATGGTGAACTGGACCGATATGGGTGAGCTCATCCTTTCGAACAAGGACTTTGGCGGCAACGCGAAAGATAACGGCGACTGGGCTGCTCAAGTTGTCCGTCGTAACGGCAAGTATTACTATTACGTGACTGTGGAATCGACCCGTGGTGGCCGCGCTATCAACGTTGCTGTGGCCGATAAGCCCGAAGGCCCGTTCAAGGATGCCCGCAACGGCCAGCATCTCGCTGGTCCGAACTGGGATTACATTGACCCGACTGTTTGGATTGACGATGATGGCCAGGCTTGGCTCTACTGGGGCAACCCGAAGCTTTATTACGCTAAGCTTAAAGAGAATATGATTGAATTTGACGGACAAATTCAGGTGACGGACATGAGTCGTGGATTTTCCCCGAATGGAAACTCTGTCTATACCGAAGGTCCGTGGATTCACAAGCGCGACAAGAAGTATTACATGATTTATGCTTCCCATGGCGTGCCTGAAAAAATCTCGTATTCTACCAGTGATTCTCCGACGGGTCCGTGGAAGTGGGGAGGCATCATCATGGACCAGGGCAATGGAACTGCATTCACGAACCACTCCGGTCTCATTGACTTTAAGGGACGTAGCTTCTTCTTCTATCACAACCAGAAGAACGTGAGCGGCGGTGGCTATAGCCGTTCTACCGCAGTTGAAGAATTTACCTGGAATGCTGACGGTACGATTCCGACCATCAAGTCTACGAATGATGGCGTCAAGAAGCCCATCAAGAATCTTGACCCGTTCGAACGCGTTGAAGCCGAAACCAAGTCTTGGGTGGGTGGCATCAATGTGGACAAGAGCGGTGGATACACCATCATCAAGCATGTGGCAAAGCAGGGCGATAACGTCTACCTCACCAACATGGGCAACAACTTCTATACGAAAGTTCGCTCTGTGGACATGGGAGATGGTGCCGAAAATATCATCATCTGCACCAAGGGTAATGGCGGTAAGCTTGAAGTTCATACCGGTTCTACGACAGGCCCGACGCTTGCAACGATTGATGTGCCGAAGAGCTCCAGCTGGCAAGAAAATACATTTGCTTTGACAGATGCTGCCGGTGTCGAAGATCTCTACTTTGTTGTAAAACAGGGCGGTTTTGATTTCGACTATTGGTACATGGAAAGTGCTGCAACCAAGATTCCGCAGGAACCGTTCAAGGGCACAGCTTCCGCAATTCCGGGCAAAATCCAGGCCGAAGATTATGACAAGGGCGGCCACAATAAGGCCTTCTACGATAACGATCGCGCTAATCAGGGCGGCGCCTATCGCGAAGACGAAGTGGATATTGTCCAGCTCGATTCTACCGACAAGTCTAAGGGTTACGCTATCGGTTACACCGAAGACGGCGAATGGGTCGAATACACGGTCGATAACCAGATTGCATCTGAATACACAATCGTCGTGAACATGGCAACAGCTTCTGACGATGTGGGTGTCAAGTTCTACATCGACGACAAGGCTATTACCGATGTCATCAAGGCTGAAAAGGGCGAAGACTGGTCTAATTATACCGAAGTCAAGGCAACGACCAAGGAAATCCCGAAGGGCGAACATGTACTCAAAATGGAAATCAATGGCAACTTCGTGAATGTAGATTGGTTCAAGTTCTGCATGGGCTTCGATTGCGATGACAAAGTTGGAATCAAGAAGGCTCGCGTGGAACTCCCGATTGCCGAAAAGTCTTACGCAGTGTTCACCATGACTGGCAAGTACCTCGGACACATTGACGCTAAGGGCCAGAGCCTTGCAAAGTCCATCCGCTCTGCAGGTTATGTTCCGGGCGTGTACATGGTTCGTGGTCTCGGTCACTCCAAGACCTTCCGCGTTCTCGTGAAATGACACGAATAGTGTCATCCTGAGCGAAGTCGAAGGATCTATAATTTTTTATCTAACCTCACTGGGCCCGCCTCTGGCGGGCTTTTTCTATTGCTGAATTAATTGTCAAAAAAATGTGACGCTACAGATTAAAACATTCCAAATTGCAGTAATGACGGGCGTTTAAACGAACGTGACCTTTGATAAAATGTCCACAGAACTTTGATTTTAAAATGAAAAATGTCTCGTAAATTGGGGTATTTTTTTATGCAGGAATATGAACGGGAGGACTCTATGAAGTTCGGAATTAATTTGTCTTTAGCAATGTCAGCCGGTTTGGTTTTGGCGACGTCTTTGTTTGCTCAACCCAACGATGAATGGAATGGCAAACCGAGAATTTTTGGCGTGAATAGGTTGAATCCGCACGTGACCTCGATGCCGTACTCTACGGTTGAAGAGGCTGTGAAGGGCGACCGTCACGCTTCGGAATGGTATCAGACGCTTTCGGGTGAGTGGAGATTCTTCCATGTCGATAAGCCTAGCCAACGTAACAATGATTTCTACAAGGATAATTACGATGTTTCCAAGTGGGATAAAATCAAGGTTCCGAGTTCTTGGCAGCTTTTAGGCTACGACCATCCGATTTACACGAACGTTATTTATCCGTGGTCCCAGAACAACCGCGTTTCTGCGCCTTACGCTCCGACGGACTTTAACCCGGTCGGTCATTATCGCCGCAACTTTACGGTTCCCGAAAGCTGGAACGGCAAGCGCATCCGTTTGCACTTCGAAGGCGTTGAATCCGCTTACTATGTATGGGTGAACGGCAATTACGTTGGCTATAGTGAAGATACTTTCACGGGCCATGAATTCGATATTAACAAATACCTCCGCAAGGGCGAAAATAACATCTCTGTGCAGGTGTTCCGCTGGTGCGACGGCTCTTGGCTCGAAGACCAGGACTTTATCCGTCTTTCCGGTATTATGCGTGATGTGTACATTTACGCTGTGCCCGAGGTCCACATTCAGGACTTCCAGATTGATGCGACTCTCACGAATAACTATAAAGATGGTCTCTTGAAAACGACCGCCTGGATTTACAATTCGACCGATAAGGAATCGGGGACATACTCCGTAGAACTTTCTTTGTACGATGCCTCCGGTGCCGAAGTCATCAAACCGGAATCGCAGAAAGTTTCTGGCATTGGTTCTAAGGGCGGTGAAAAATCTGTGCACTTCGAAATTCCGTACGCTTCTCCGAAGCGCTGGTCTGCAGAAACTCCGGACCTCTATACCGCAGTGCTCACCTTCAAGGATGCTGATGGAAAGATTCTCCAGGTCGAAAGTAACAAGATTGGTTTCCGTAAGATTGAAATCAAGAAACAGAATGGTGCACCGCGTTTGTTGGTAAATGGCATGCCGGTGAAGTTCCATGGCGTAGACCGTCACGAACTCGATCCGGATGATGGTCGTGCAGTCTCTTACGAACGCATGGAAAAAGACGTCATTCTCATGAAGCAATTCAACATCAACGCGCTTCGTATGTCGCACTACCCGAATAATCCGGTGATGTACGATCTCTGCGACAAGTACGGTATTTACGTGATTGACGAAGCCAACGTCGAAAGCCACGGTGCCAACAACGATCTTCCGAAGAATAGCGATGATTGGCGCGCTCCGGCTGTGGACCGCATGAATTCCATGGTGCAGCGTGACAAAAACCATCCGTCCATTATTCTTTGGTCTCTCGGTAACGAAGCCGGAAACGGTAACGTGTTCGCCTCGGAACGTCAGCGTGCTCATGAAATCGACTCTACGCGCTTTGTGCATTACGAAGGCGACTGGAATAACGCCGATGTGAACAGCTGGATGTACTTTGGTCCTGAAGCTATTGCTAGTTACAATGATGCTAACAAGCCGATTATGTTGTGCGAGTACGAACACGCCATGGGTAACTCCGTCGGTGATTTGCAAGAATACATGGATGCCTTCTATAGCAACCCGCGTGCTTTCGGTGGTTTCATTTGGGACTTTATCGACCAGGGTCTCCGTCACAAGGGTACTCCGTACTTTGAATTCGGTGGCATGTGGGGCGACTGGCAGAACGACGACAACTTCTGCGCTAACGGCCTCGTGTTCCCGGATCGTGCGCTCCAGCCGGAAATGTGGGAAGTCAAATACCAGTACAGCCAAGTCCGCGTCCACAACGTAGATGCCGCTAAGGGTAAGATTGAAATTGAAAGCCGTTACCTGTTCAAGAATCTCGGTGATTTCCTCGATGCCTACTGGCAAATTAAGGAAAATGGCAAAGTTATCGAAGAAGGTAAGATTGATGGTTCTCAGTTGAACATCGGTCCGAATGAAAAGAAGACTGTGACTATCAAAATGCCCGAAATCAAGCCAACGGTTGGTGCGGAATACTTCCTCGATATCGATTTCCGCTTGAAGAAGGATGAACTTTGGGCATTTGCAGGCCACAGCGTTGGTCATGAACAATTCGGCATCGACTTGGGACAGCTCTGGTCTACCGAAATTGATATAAGCTCGATGAATGCGACCAAGGTAAATAAGAGCAATGGCCTTACAATCGAAGGATCCGATTTCAAGATTACATTCGATGAAAGAAATGGAACACTTGCAAGCTATGTCCTTGGTGGCGATACCATCATCAAGAACGGTGGAATCCCGAACTTCTGGCGTGCTCCGACTGATAACGATAAGGGCTTCAACATGGAACGCGGCCATGGTGAATGGCGTAGCGCAAGTAAAAAGCGCAACGTGACCTCCGAAGTGAAGGAAGTTTCTGCTCAAGAAACTCAGGTGACATTCAACTTTGGCTTCCCGGATGTGGGCGGCTCCAAGATGAGACTTACCTACTATGTCTACGGCAGTGGTGATATCGTTGTGGATTACACGTTCAATCCGGATCGCACCAAGAGCTATATCCCGAATGTCGGTACGCTCTTCACGGTTCCGGGCGGTTACGAAAAGGTCCGTTACTTTGGACGTGGACCGGATGAAAACTACATGGGCCGTAACCGCGGTAGCTTCATGGGTCTCTATTCTACCTATGCAGATTCTATGACTGTTAAGTACATGGAAATTGGCGAAACTGGTCAGCGCACCGATGTGAAGTGGGCTACGCTTACAAACGAAAAGACGGGCAAGGGCCTCATGATTGTGGGTAACCCGCGCATGGAATTCAGCGCCCAGCACTACACTCCGGAACAGCTTACCAATGTGAAGCTCCCATGGGAACTCAAGCGCGACAAGGACATCACTCTCCGAGTGGACCTTCACCAGATGGGCCTCGGTGGTATCAACTCTTGGGGTGCAGAACCGATGCCTGCCTACCGCTTGAATGCCAACCGCGAATACTCTCACACGTTCCGCATTGCTCCGATTCGTCAGCAGTTGAATGACCCGACGGAATACTCTCTTCTCGGTTTCAGAAACTTCGGTTGGAACAAGGAAATTTCGCCGGCTAAGTACGGTCCGGATGAAATGGAAAAGATTTATAAGAACGATGAAGGCAAGGAGGATATTACGGCTCTTCCGGGTAAGATTAAATCTCCGATTTTGAAGACTGCAGGCAAGGACTACAATGTCTTTGACGCTCAGGGCAAGAAGGTCGGAGCATTCACGACTCGCGGTGTCGAAGATCTCCATGCGATTACATCTGGACTTGTGAAGAACTCCGGCGTGTATATCGTGAAGTCTCAAAACGGCGGCCAAGCCTTCCGCATCACCGTTAAGAAGTAATAAATAAAAACGATTGAAGCACAGTCATCGCGAGGCTCGCAACACGCCCCGCGATGACTTTTTTCATTATGTCACCCCGCACTTGTTGCGGGGCCGCCATTTATAAACCTTTTCCTATTGATAAAAAATCAATGAGAAGAGAAATTTAACTCTATGAAAACCCCTCTCCGAGGGGTATTTTTTATAAGCAGGATCCAGTGATTTTTATGGTGTTGTTTTGGGTTAATGGAGGACACTATGTTTAAAACAAAGAAATCTTTTGCAAGTCGTATCCTTGGCTCTGCGGCATTAGTTTGTGCCGTAGCCTTTTCGAATGTCGCCGCGACGACGGACAATCCGCTTACGCTTTGGTACAACAGCGATGCCGGTTCCGAATTCACGAATGCACTCCCGATTGGTAACGGCTACATGGGTGGCCTTATTTACGGTGGTGTCGAAAAGGATTACATCGGCCTCAACGAAAGTACGGTTTGGTCGGGCGGCCCTGGCGATAACAACAAGCAGGGGGCGGCAAGCCATTTGAAAGATGCCCGTGATGCCTTGTGGCGTGGCGACTATCGCACGGCAGAATCCATCGTGAGTCAGTATATGATTGGACCGGGGCCTGCAAGTTTCCAGCCGGTGGGCGATCTTGTGATTTCTACTTCGCACAAGGGTTCTTCCAATTACCGCCGTGAACTTGATCTCAAGACTGCAATCGCAAAGACAACCTACACGGTGGGCGGCGTCAAGCATACCCGTGAATATTTCGCTAGCTACCCGGACCATGTGATTGTCGTTCACTTGTCTGCGGACAAGGATGGCTCGGTGAGTTTTGGTGCAACCATGACCACGCCGCATCGCAATAATAAAATGTCGAACAGCGGCAACACGCTCATTTACGATGTGACCGTCAACTCCATCAAGTTTCAGAACCGCTTGAACGTTTTCACCGATGGTGGCACGGTTTCTGTATCCAACGGCAATATCAACGTGCAGGGCGCAAATAGCGCAACGCTAGTGCTCACGACTGCGACGAACTTCAAGTCCTATAACGATGTGAGCGGTGATCCGGGTGCCATCGCTTCCGACATCATGTCGAAAGTTGCCAAGAAGTCCTATGAAGATTTGCTTGCTGCACATCTCAAGGATTACCAGACGATTTTCAACCGCGTTAAGCTCGACCTTGGCACGGCTGACAAGAGCGCAGGCGATATCACCTCTACCCGCGTCAAGAATTTCAATTCCACGAACGACCCGTCTCTCGTAGAACTTCATTACCAGTATGGCCGTTACTTGCTCATCGCAAGCTCCCGTAAGGGGGGCCAGCCGGCCAACTTGCAGGGTATCTGGAACAAGGACACGAACCCGATTTGGGGTAGTAAGTACACCACCAACATCAACCTCGAAATGAACTACTGGCCGGCAGAATCCGGCAACCTCGAAGAATGCGTTTGGCCGCTCATTGACAAAATCAAGTCCATGGTGCCGCAGGGCGAAAAGACCGCCAAGGTGCACTGGGGCGTAAATGAAGGCTGGGTAGAACACCACAATACCGACCTTTGGAACCGCTCTGCTCCGATTGACGGTGCGTGGGGACTTTGGCCGACAGGTGCTGGCTGGCTCACGACCCACCTTTGGGAACACTTCCTCTACAATCCGACCGACAAGGAATACCTCAAGGATGTTTATTCAACAATGAAGGGTGCTGCACTCTTCTTCGTGAACAGCCTCGTCGAAGAACCGACTACGGGCAACAAGTATTTAGTCACCGCTCCGAGCGATTCCCCGGAAAATGACCATGGTGGCTATAACGTTTGCTTTGGTCCGACGATGGACAACCAGATTATCCGCGATGTGCTGAACTACACGATTGAAGCCTCCAAGATTCTCGGCGTCGATGAAGAACTGCGTGGCAAAATGGAAGCGACCGTCAAGCGCTTGCCGCCGACAAAAACCGGTAAGTACGGACAAATTACAGAATGGCTCCAGGATTGGGACGATCCGAATAACAAGAACCGTCACATTTCCCACTTGTACGGACTTTTCCCGAGTGCTCAGATTACCCCGGAAGAAACTCCGGACTTAATCAAGGGCGCAGGCGTTACGCTCCAACAGCGCGGCGATGATGCTACCGGTTGGTCTCTCGCTTGGAAAATCAACTTCTGGGCGCGCATGCACGATGGTGACCACGCTTACAAGATGATTCGCATGCTGCTTACACCGAGCAAGACTTACAATAACTTGTTCGATGCGCATCCGCCGTTCCAGATTGATGGTAACTTCGGTGCAGTCTCTGGCGTGAACGAAATGCTTATGCAGAGCCACAACAACAGAATCAATCTTCTTCCGGCACTCCCGTCGCAGTGGGCAAACGGAACTGTCAAGGGCATTCGCGCTCGCGGTGGTTTCGAAATTGATTCCATGGCATGGAAGGGCGGCAAGCTCACGTATGTCGCTATCAAGTCTCTCGTAGGTAGCACGCTGAATGTTGTTTCGGGTACAAACAAGTACTCTACCGCGACTGTTGCTGGTAAGGTCTATGAATTCGATGGCAATCTCAAGGTGACGAACGCTCCGTTCGAACCGCTTGAAATTACGGACAAAATTCAGGCAGAAAACTATGTGGCTATGGACGGCGTGCAAATTGAAGAAGATTCTCTTGGCACTCCGAACATTGGCTGGATTAACGATGGCGATTGGACTCAGTACTACATAAATGTCCCGGCTGCAGGTAGCTATGTCCTGACAGGTCGCGTTGCCACAGGTTCCGAAAAAGAAAGTGTCATCACGGTCACGGATTCTACGGGTAAGATTCTCGGAACGCTCTCTGTGGACCCCGCAAAGTCTAAGGGCTGGAACGATTGGTATGAATCTTCTACGAAGATTACGCTCCCGGCGGGCAAGCAAAAGCTCACGTTCACGTACACTGGCGAAGATACGTACCTCTGCAATGTGGACTGGTATAATTTGAAGGCTGATCCGACGGCACTCCCGCAGGCCAAAATGCATAATGCTTCGCTTTCCGTAAGTCGCGTGCCGTACTCTCACGCATCCATTGCGCTGATGGTTACAGCTCCGGCCTCCAGTGACTTTGTTGTCCATCTTGTTGGTGTGAACGGCAAGTTCATTGGCTCGCAGCGCGGCCACGGTGAAGGTCTTGCAGAATTTGGCAAGAACGCTTCTCTTGCACCCGGCATGTACTTTGCCATCGTCAAGAGCGGCTCCATGCAAAAGACCATGAAACTCTCCGTCCGCTAGCTTGTCACCCCGGATTTATTTTCTTTGATCACTTAGTGCTTTGACGCTTTGCGTCAGCATCTTCGGCTCAATCATGACAGTCTGCAAGCAGCCTGTCGCGACACTCGCCTTGAATGCAACTAGCACTTATGTGAGCATGATCCGCGTATGGGGACGGGGTCGCCATACACAATTGTCATCCTGAGCGAAGCGTAGCGAAGTCGAAGGATCCAGGGCGGTTCAAATAACATTTTCCTCCTCACTCACAAGGCCCTGAACCACAACGGTTCGGGGCTTTTTGCTCATTTTATTTTAAAAAAGTTATAAAAAGTTATATTGATATCGCCAAGTAACTTTTTGAGAATTCATGAACATGAAAACCCTTCTGCTCGCTTTATCCGCTATAGCCGTTAGTTTCGGGCTGTTAACCGCTTGCTCCGAAGACTCTAACGCTGACAATTCATTAGTCAGTGTTCCGTCGAATACATCGGCTGTAAAAGGTAAAACAACCGATTACAAAGAATCGAAGTCATGCAGTGAACTTGGCAGTAACCTGCTTGCAAAATCATCGGCAGAAGAAAATAAGTCCATTGATTTTCTCATGAACGAAGATGGCTCTGCGACAGTCGTTTTTGAAATGAATCACAATTGCATAATTAACACGATTCTCTACGAAACTCGTAACGATACATTGTTTGTTTCAAGCGATTACATTCTTCGTATTCCGGTTGTTGACTCTGTAACGCACGACACTACTTGGATAGAAGATAATAGTCTTGAGGCTATGTGCTTTTGCCGTTCGGAATTTGAGTTGACACTCCCATCAAATTTCATCGGCACGCAATACGTCTCTTTTGAACGTGAAAATTATACAATCAATTACAGAAAACGTGAATAATCGCTAACAGAACTTGCAATTGTATGTAGGCTCCCGTCCTTAGGGAGTCTTTTTCCTATTGATAAATTGACAAAACAATTTGCATCTCCTCATGCGCCATCCCGCTCCCCATAGAATACTTTTATAAGTGGGTTAGTAGAACGATTAAAAAAGGATGCTATTATGAAAACGTTAGGAGTTCTTGGTTTATCTTTTCTTCTTTGCGCAAACTCATTCGCTGTCACAAGCCAGTTCCGCGGCGTCAATTGGGCGGATAAGCGCGACAACTTCGTCTCGGACGTTCTCGTGCTTTCGGGCTTAAGCCTTTCCGACAATCATGAATCGGCTTATGCCATTGCCGACCGTATTGTCGGGCAGTTCCAGGAAGTGCTTGGTACAAACAGCGTGCGCATGCCGGTGAACGAACCGACCATTCTTAAAGCTTTTGACATGTATTCGGGTGCTTTGGATGCTGCTCTTGAACATGGTCGAGTGGCTATGGGCTACTGGGGCCCCGCGCAGCCTGCGGGACCCAAGAACATGGACGATTGGTGGAAAATGTGGGCGAAACTCGTCGAAACATACGGCGACCATCCGAACGCCTACTTTGAAATTTTCAACGAACCGCACATGTATAACAAGACGGACCTTCGCAATCTCTATGCGGACTGGCTCAAGAAATTCCCGAACGTCCCGCGCGACCACATTTTGCTCGATGGCTCCGGCCTCGCTTGGAACGTTCCGGACATCGCTGACGACCCGCGCTTTGAAGGCTGCCTCTTTGCCGTTCACGAATACACGTTCTGGAACATGAGCATCACTACCGAACAGGGTTGGAAAAACAGCTTCAAGGGCAAGGTTGGCAAGTACATTGACCGCACCGTTTGCACGGAATGGGGCGGCGCCATGAGTCCTGGCGACAAGGCGGGCGTGCATTACGATTATCAGGATTACAACAAGGCTCCCACCAACTACTTCACGGCTTACATCCGCGGCATGTCCGATCAGCTCCGCGAATGGGAAATGGGCAGTTTCTACTGGCCGGGCCTCCGTGATGGTGACTGGTACAGCATGACCAAGCGCAGCGGGGAAGGCGTAAACACCAAGCTCCAGATTGTGAACCAGTCTGGCGTGGACCGCATGCAAATGGCTTGGGCCGATACCGTTGAAACAACGCCTCCTCAACAGGATCCGTTTGGCGGTTTTGATGCGGATGGAAAAGCAATCGCAGGCAAGCCTGCCGCAATCCCTGGTAAAATCGAAGCCGAAAACTATGACCTCGGTGGCAGCCGCGTCTCGTTCTACGACAAGTCTTCCGACAACGAAGGCGGTTTCTACCGCAAGGATGCTGTGGATATCGTCGCTTTAGATTCCGCCGATAAATCGAAAGGCTATGCCATCGGTCATACGAATGATGGCGAATGGCTCGAGTACACGGTCAATGTCGCAAAGACTGCAACCTACTCAGTCGAAGTGCAAATGGCGACCGCTTCCGAAAAGGCTGGCGTGCAATTGTTCATTGACAATAAGGCTGTGTCCGACTCCATTTACGCAAAACAAGGTGAAGACTGGTCAAATTACTCCGCTATTCAATCCAAGTTGGGCGAAATCGCAGCCGGCGAACACGTCCTCAAAATGCAAATTGTTGGCAATTACGTGAATATCGACAATATTCGCTTCTGCGAAGGTGAAAAATGCGAAGAAACGGTCGGAATCCGCGCAATTCCCTCCACGCGCACTCTCGAAAATGCGTCCATCCCACGCCTTCGCGTCCAAAATAACAAACTCTACATCGAGAAAAATGGCAAACGCTTCGACCTCACCGGCCACCGCATCAAATAAAACAATCCAAAATGCAATACTTATGAAAAGCATTGTATAAAGCTGTAGTGAGATATTTGGTAAATGTGAAAAATGATTAAGTCATTGTGAGAATAAAGCGTCGGCCAAGGATGGGGAGGGTGCAGGGAGGGGCCCGTGCGGCCTTCGCAACTCCGAGCTGGGGCCCCGCCCGCATGACGTACTTTTTGCATTCAAAAAAACGGTTTTCAACCGAAAATATTCCATCATGGACTTTTTATCAATGATAAGTATTTGCGTTTTTTGAGCATTTTTCAAAAACGAGAATATGTTTAAAAAAGTCATACGGGTATTCAACTTTTGGGTATAGGATTAGGATTATGAAAAAAATCTCTCTTTCTCTTGCTGTTGTAGCCATCGCCGGATTTGTTTCTCTTGCAAATGCCGCTTTAGCCGATGGCGGTGCTAAATTTTTAGGTAATATCACTACGGGTGGCCAAATCCGTAGCGACTTTGCTCAGTATTGGAACCAGATTACTCCCGAAAACGGCTGTAAGTGGGGCTCTATCCATTCCCTTTCTAACGGCAACAGCGGTACAAGCAAGTTCGCCTGGGACAACTTCGACAAGTGCGAAAGCGCCTACAAGTGGGCCAAGGAAAAACCGGGCGAACGCCACTTCAAGTTCCACGCCCTCGTTTGGGGTTCCCAGTACCCGAACTTCCTCTGCAAAAAGAAAAATCCGGGCATTACCGTAGAACTCACCAAAAAGTACATCACGGAATGGTTTGATGCCGTTGCCGCCAAGTTCCCGGACCTCGAATACATCGACGTGGTGAACGAAGCCATTTGGGCGGGTAACAACTACCACTCCGGTTACGGCAAGCCTGCTGCAGGTGCCGAAGGCCACAGCACCGACGATACCGAATGCGGCGGCTCCTACATTATCGAAGCCCTCGGCGGTGACCGCGTTGTAAATGGCAAGCACCAGTACGACTTTATCACCACCGCTTTCAAGATGGCTCGCGAACGCTGGCCGAAGGCTGTGCTTATCTATAACGACTACAACACGCTTTCCTGGCAGATCAACGAAGGCATCGAACTCATCCAGACCATCGTCAAGAATGGCGCTCCGGTCGATGCCTACGGTCAGCAGGCTCACGACTGTAAGGGCATGAGCAAGTCCGATTTCGAAAGCAAGATGACCCGTATCCATAACGAGACGGGCCTCCCGCTCCTCGTTTCGGAATACGATATCGGCGAAGCGGACGATACCAAGCAGAAAAACGATTACGCAAACCAGATCCCGTTCATGTGGGAAACTCCGTGGGTTGCAGGCATTACCATTTGGGGCTATATCAACGGCTCTACCTGGGTTGCAAACACCGGCCTTATTGAAAAAGATGGCCGCAAGCGCGCTTCCATGAACTGGCTCGAAGAATATTTTGCAAACAACTTAAGCAAGGGTAAGAACGATGTGACTTTCACTCCGGTGGAACCTGAACCGCAAACTCCGTTCAAGGGCAAGGTGCGCGAAATTCCGGGTAAGATCGAAGCCGAAGACTTTGACGTTCCAGGCAAGGGTGTCAACGAAGATGGTACAACCAATGCTTCTTACAGCGACGATTCCGAAAATCATGGCGATTCCGACTACCGCAAGGATGACGCTTCGGCTGTCGACCTTTATGCTAAGGCTACAGGCGTTATCGTAGGTTACAACCAAACGGGCGATTGGCTGGAATACACCGTCAACATCGCAGAAGCTGGCGATTACACCATGACCGCCTCTGTGGCAACAGAAAGCGAAAACGCTTCCTTCAAGCTCTCCATTGATGGCAAGTCCATTGCCGAAATTCCGGTTTCGGGCACGAGCTGGGATGATTACAAGGATGTCTCTGCTGATGTGACGCTTCCGGCAGGTAAGCATGTCTTGCGCATGGATGTTACGGCAGAATACTTCGACGTGGACTACTTCAACTTTGTAAGCAAAAAGGAAAATGCCATTCGCACGAATGTTCGTATGGCAACTCCTGAACTCGCCGATTACGATGTCTTCGACATGAACGGTGTCCGCCTTGGCCGCATGAGCGCCTACTCCGTAGACGAAGCCGTGTCGATGCTCAAGAATTCGAAGTCCATCAAGATTCAGGGCATTTACATGCTCCGCTCTGTCAAGAATGGCTCTGTAAAAACGGTTCGCATTACGCGTTAAAAAGTTCCTAATCCAAAACTCCCGAAAGGGAGCTACTTATTCAAAGACCTTCGAGTTCACCCTCGAAGGTCCTTTCTGTAAAAATTCCATTATGGACATTTTGTCAATGATAAATTTTTGCCTTTTTGCGGTTATCCCCTAAAACAAGGATATGTTTATAATGGTTGTATGGGTATTTAACTATGAGGATGTGGAAATGAAATCAAAATTCATTAAAAGTATCGTAACTGCAGCACTTTTGGGTGGAACTGTAAGTGCTTTTGCTGGACCGGGCTTAGCTGATGGTGCAGCTAAGTTCGTTGGTAACATTACTACTCGTGGCCAGGTTCGTAGCGATTTTACGAAGTTGTGGAACCAGATTACGGCTGAAAATGAATGTAAGTGGGCTTCTATCGAAGGCTCTCGCGGTCGTTACAACTGGTCTGGTTGCGATGCCGCCTATAACTGGGCGAAGAACAACGGCGGTCACTTCAAGTTCCATGCTTTGGTGTGGGGTTCCCAGTATCCGAACTGGCTCAACGGCCTTAGCACTGACGAAACCAAGAAGGCGATTACCGCTTGGTTCGACGCTGTCAAGCAGCATTACCCCGATCTCGAAATGATCGACGTGGTGAACGAAGCTATCCGTACTGGCAACAACCAGTATCACTCTGGCTACGGCAACAATAACAACATTATTCCGGCTCTCGGTGGCGATAACGGTCAGTACACCTTCGTGACGACCGCATTTAAGATGGCTCGTGAACGTTGGCCGAAGGCAATCTTGATTTATAACGACTACAATACCGTTCAGTGGAACAAGGATCAGGGTATTGATCTTATCAACACCATCAAGAAGAACGGCGCTCCGGTGGACGCCTACGGTCTTCAGGCTCATGACATGATGAGCCAAGGCGGTGGCGCGGGTGGTACCGGTGGCGGCGGTTCCTGCTTGAACATCAACACTCTCAAGAGTGTCATTAGCGAAATTTGGAACAAGACCCAGATGCCGATGTTCATCTCTGAATACGATATCGGTACCGATAACGACAATATCCAAAAGCAGTGCTACCAGGAACAGATTTCCTACTTCATGGAAAACGAACATGTTGCCGGTATCACCTTGTGGGGCTATGTTTATGGTGCAACCTGGATCAACAATGGTAACTCCGGTATCATCAAGGATAATGGCGGCGACCGTCCTGCAATGACTTGGCTTAAGGATTACCTCTCCAAGAACAAGGGCGCGAACACCACTGGCCTTAACACTGGCGTTGTCACTCCGGTTGAACCTGTTCCGCAGGAACCGTTCAAGGGCGAAGCTCTCGCTGTTCCGGGCAAGATTGAAGTCGAAGATTTCGATAAGCCGGGCCAGGGCAAGAATGAAGACGGTACGAGCAATGAATCCTATGGCGACGATTTCGAAAACCATGGCGACTCTGACTACCGCAAGGATACCGGTGCCGACCTTTACAAGAAGGCAACTGGAGTTGCTCTCGGCTATAACACGACTGGCGACTGGTACGAATACACCATCAACGTTGCTGAAGCTGGCGATTACACCGCTGTTGCTTCTGTCGCTACCGAAGGCACGGGCGCATTCACGCTCTCCCTCGATGGCAAGTCTCTCGCAGAATTCGAAGTCACTGGCACAAGCTACGATGACTTCTCCGACGTAAAGAAAAAAGTGACGCTCCCGGCCGGTAAGCATGTGCTCCGCCTCGATGTGACTCAGCAGTACTTCGATATCGACTACATCAACTTTGTGAAG
The DNA here is from genome assembly GCF_900142485.1 of Fibrobacter sp. UWB12. Lineage (NCBI taxonomy): Bacteria > Pseudomonadati > Fibrobacterota > Fibrobacteria > Fibrobacterales > Fibrobacteraceae > Fibrobacter > Fibrobacter sp. UWB12. The sequence goes on from NZ_FRAZ01000003.1 coordinate 157,016, forward strand.
GGTGAAGTTGCCGACAATCCGGGTGGCAATGGCGGTGACAATCCGGGTGGTAACGGTGGTGACGAACCGGGTCCGGAAATTGGCATCAATACGAAGGCCCATTATCAGGCTCCGAGAATCAGCAGCTACGACGTGTTCGATGCAAATGGTGTCCGTCTTGGCCGCATGAACGCTTACTCCATGAGCGAAGCCGTCCAGATTCTCAAGAGCTCCAGCCAGATCAAGAACCAGGGCGTCTACATGCTCCGCTCCGTCCAGAATGGCGCTGTGAAGTCTGTTCGCGTCTCTCGCTAAAGAGTTCCTAATCCATAACTCCCGAAAGGGAGCCTTAAATACCCAAAGGCCTTCGAGGTACCCCCTCGAAGGTTCTTTGCTTTTTGCCTTGTCACCCCGGCCTCCGTGCCGGGGTCACCATCTCGTTTTAGCACTTATGTGAGCATAATCCGCGTATGGGGACGGGGTCGCCATCCCGTACAATGTAAACTTCCGTTTATCGACATTTTGGCAATGATAAATTTTCCCCTCTTAGAATAAACTGAGAAAAATGAGAATAAGTTTATAATGGTGTTAAAGGAGTTTTAACCTAAGAGGATGTGGAAAATGAAATCAAAATTCATTAAGGGTTTTATATCTGCTGCCCTATTGGGTGGTGCAGTGAGTGCATTCGCAGGTCCTGGCATGGCTGATGGTGGTGCCAAGTTCCTCGGAAACATTACAACACGCGGTCAAGTCCAAAGTGACTTTGGCACTTACTGGAATCAGATTACTGCTGAAAACGAATGTAAGTGGGCCTCTATCGAAGGCACCCGTGGCCGTTATAACTGGTCGGGTTGCGACGCCTGCTACAACTGGGCCAAAAAGAACGGTGGCAAGTTCAAGTTCCATGCTCTCGTTTGGGGCTCCCAGTACCCGAACTGGCTCAACGGCTTGAGCACCGCTGATACCAAGGCCGCAATTACCAAATGGTTTGATGCTGTTGCCGAACATTATCCCGACCTCGAAATGATTGACGTGGTGAACGAAGCCATTAAATCGGGTGGTAGCTACCATTCCGGTTACGGCAAGAACAACAACATCATTCCTGCTCTCGGTGGCGATAACGGCAACTACGAATTCGTGGTAACGGCATTCAAGATGGCTCGTGAACGCTGGCCGAAGGCTATCCTTATCTATAACGACTACAATACTTTCAGATGGCAGATTAACGAAGGTATTGACCTTGTGAACAAGCTCGTGAAGCAGGGCGCTCCGGTTGATGCTTATGGCCAGCAGGCCCATGATTTGACCGACATGAACGCCAGCGATTTCAAGAACGCCTTGAACAAAATCCAGAATAGCGTGAAGAATGGCAAGGGCGAACCGATGCCGCTCTTCATTACCGAATACGATATCGGTACGGATAACGATAGCCAGCAAAAGCAGCGTTATTCTGAACAGATTCCGGCATTTTGGGAATCTCCGCAGGTTGCAGGCATTACCCTTTGGGGCTATGTCTATGGCGCTACTTGGACCACGAATGGTAACTCCGGCCTTATCAAGAACGGTAATGACCGTCCGGCAATGACCTGGCTCAAGGACTATTTCAAGCAGCACCTCAAGGATGGCAAGGACAACACGGGCCTCTTTGCTCCGTATGTACCGCCTGAGCCAGTGCCGCGCAAACCGTTCAAGGGTGCTGCATTGCCAATCCCGGGCAAGATTGAAGTCGAAGACTTTGATATTACCGGTGTCGGTGAAACCGATGGCGTAAGCAACGTGTCTTACAGCGATGGCGATCCTGAAAACCATGGTGATTCCGACTACCGCAAGAGCGATGCCGCCGATGTCGATATCTACGGTAAGGCAACCGGAAAGATTGTTGGTTATAACACGACTGGTGACTGGCTGGAATATTCTGTCGACATCGCAGAAGCTGGCGACTATACGGCTACGGCTTCTGTCGCTGCGGATGGAACTGGCTCTTTCAAGCTCTCCATTGATGGAAAGTCTGTCGGTGAGTTTGATGTTACGGGGTCAAGCTGGGACGACTTCATTGATGTGAAGAAAAAGGTGACGCTCCCGGCCGGTAAGCATATTCTCCGTATGGATGTGACGGCACAATACTTTGATATTGACTACATCAACTTCACGAAGGGTGATGAACCGCCTATCTCCATCCAGACTCAGGTTCGCTATGAAACTCCGGAAGTCAGCGACTACTATGTCTTTGACGTGAACGGTGTCCGTATCGGCCGTATGAGTGCCTACAGTATGGATGAAGCCGTAGAAACGCTCAAAAATACGAGTGCAATCAAGGTTCAGGGCATCTATTTGCTCCGATCCGTCAAGAATGGTGCCGTGAAGTCGGTCCGTGTCGCTCGCTAAGTTTCTCTAATCCACAGAACTCCCCCAAAAAGGGTGTTTATACCCAAAGGCCTTCGAGATAAGCCCTCGAAGGTTCTTTTTTTTGTTCCTCTTGGAAAAAATGATGTATTTTATTTAAATGCAGAGCGGGAGCAAAAAATGAGTGATAGTAACAATCAAGCTGCATATGCCGAATTATTTGCTGATATTTTCTATGAGCAATTTATTTCTGCATATTATGTAAACTTGTTGGACTACACGTATGTTGTTTACTATCGCAGAAAAGGGCTCGAAAAAAAGTATGGAAATGGCGAAAATGCCGTAAAAGCCATAAAAAAGTTTATTTCCGAAGATGTCCATCCCGATGACCGTGAGCAACTGAAAAATATATCATCGGCGGAATATATCCGCGAACGCCTTAAAAAAGAAAGCAGTTTTTCGTACGTGGTGCGCGAAGTCGTAACCGGTAAAGAACGGTATTGCAAAATTCAGGTCACTCGGGGCCGCGACGAAGACCACATTGCCTTCTGTTTTTTGAATGTGGATGATGAAATCCGCAAACGCATGAAAATTGATGAAAGTAACCGCATCATTCAGGCGCTCGCTGCAGAATATAGTGTGCTTTATCGCATCGAACTTGATACCGAGAAGATGCTTTCTTACATCAAGTCCAAGACTGAAAGTGGATTTGAAAAGAAAATCCGCAGAGATACAAAGTATTCCGATGCTCTAGAACGATACTGCAAAGAAATTGTGTGCGAAGAAGATGCCAAACGCCTGTTATCCATGGCGTCAATCGAGAATATTCGAAAAATGCTCTCGATAGTTCGCCATTTTGAAATTAACTACCGCCAAAAAAATGGCCGTTATTTCGAAATGAAGTTCGTTCGGATATCCGATGAAAATACATCTACGGTAGTGCTTGGTGTCGCCGACTGCGACGAGGAAATGCGTACGGGGGTGATAAACCGCGAGTTTTCCGAAATCGCGAATGCGTTGAGTGTTGAATACGAAATCATTTATTACGTGAACCTGAAAGACGAATCGTACGACGTATTCAATCAGGAAGACAGCTATATCAAGCTAAAGCTTTTGCTGTCCGGTCAGAATTTTTTCGATGAATGTGCAAGGGACATCAAAAAGATTATCTATCCGCAAGATGTCGAAAGGCTGTCTTCTGTTATGAGAAAGGACTATTTGCTATCCCAGTTGGCTAGGGATAAGTCCTTTTCTGTAGAGTACAGGCTTATTGTCGATGGCGAACCGCAGTATTATCGTCTCAAGGTTCTTTGGTCTAAGGCTGCAGACGACCATATCATAATTGCTGTTGCAAATGTCAATAAGGAAGTCGTTGCAAGAGAAGAACACAAACGCGATATGGAGCGCAATTTCGATATCATTAAAGTGCTTGCGACGGAATACTCGTCAGTCTATTACATTGACCTTGAAACGGATAGCCTCACGCCGTACACGATGAATGCAAATACGGAATCGAAGTTCGGAACGATTTTTTCGAGCGGCATCCACTATTCCGATGCATTCAAGATGTATGTTGATAGTATTGTCTATGAACTCGACAAGAAAATGGTTCTTGAAGCGGGATCTATCGAAAGAATCAAGGCCCAGCTGGCATTGCAAAAGTCGTTCATTACGCAGTACCGCAGTTATGAAAGTGGAGTTGCGCGTTTTTGCGAAATGAAGTTCGTGAAAGTCGGGCCCGAAAATGGAAAACCGCGTGCCGTTGTGCTAGGATTTGCCGACAAGGATGCCGAAATACTGAACCGCTATGTCGATAGTAGGCTCTATGAAGATTACTTTGGTGTTTATTTTGTAAATCTTGAAGATGATACCATCCGTGGCGTCCGCGAGTCGACCATTTATGAAAAAGGAAGTACCTATGGCGGTTATAGAAAATACAGCAGTGCAGTTCTCGAATTTAGCAAGGCTGTTTTGCCGGAGTTCCGCGAAACTTGGGTGAACATGGCGAATGTCGAATTTATGCGTTCGTACTTGGCAAATGATGATAAACGCGAATACAACTATAGGGCCCTAAAAGGGGAATGGCGCCGTGCAACTACTTTTGTGATTGAACGTAAAAATGGCATTCCGACAAGCTTTATTTTGGCGTTCATGTTCATTGACAATGTGACGGCGCAAAAGATGGAACTCGATGCCAAAATTGCAGAACAGAAAATTGCGCTCGAGCAACAGCAAGTGCTTTTAGAAAAGGCGCTAGTTCAAGCCGAGTCTGCAAACAAGGCAAAAACCATGTTCCTTTCGAACATGTCTCATGATATTCGCACTCCGATGAATGCCATTATCGGTTTTACCAATTTGGCTTTGAATAATTTAGACGATCCTTCGACAGTCAAGAATTATTTGGACAAAACGGTTGTTTCTAGCACGCATTTGCTTTCGCTAATCAACGATATTCTCGACATGAGCCGTATCGAATCGGGCAAGATTCGCCTTGAAGAAGTTAATTGCAGCTTGTCCGAAATTATGCATGACCTGAATACGATTGTTCTAGGGCAGGCCAGGGTAAAACAGCAGAACCTTTATACGGATAGCTTTGATATCGAAAATGAATATGTTATTTGCGATAAACTCCGTTTGCACCAAATGCTGATTAACCTGCTCTCGAACGCTGTCAAGTTTACGCCCGCAGGTGGAAATATCCATGTGTTTGTGCGCCAGATCGGCAAAGACGAAAAAACGGCATCGTATGAATTCCATGTCAAGGACGATGGTATCGGCATGAGCCCTGAATTCTTGAAGGTCTTGTACGAACCGTTCGAACGTGAACGCACGTCAACGCTTTCTAAGACGCAAGGCACCGGGCTTGGCATGTCTATTACAAAGAAAATTGTCGACATGATGGGCGGAACGATTGATGTCGTGAGTGCCCCTGGAAAGGGAACGGAATATACTGTCCGTCTCAAGTTGAAAATTCAAGATTCAACGGTCGACTTTTCGATGCTTGAATCTTTGCAGAATGCACGTGCTCTTGTCGTTGATCGCGATTACAATGCATGTTCCAGCGCGACAAACTTGTTGCGCCGTTTGGGCTTACGTTCGGAATGGACGATGTATGGCAAAGAGGCTGTATTACGAGTAAAAGAATCTGTAGAACGCCATGAACACTTTGCGGTTATCTTTATCGACGATTCCATGATGGATTTGGAAAGTGTCGAAATGGTGCGCCAAATACGTTCTATCTCGAATAGCGAAAATCCGATTATCATCATGACATCTTACGATTGGACGAATATAGAAAACGCCGCTCGTGATGCCGGCGTGACAGACTTTATGAGTAAACCGTTGTTCTTTACCGAAATGCATAATGTCTTGGCACGTGCAATTGGTGTTATGAAAGACGACCCCCAAAAGGTTGATGAAAAGGGCGTTGATTTTTCGGGAAAGAAAATTCTTCTCGTCGAAGATAACGAACTGAATCGTGAAATTGCAGAAAGCGTCTTGGAGGAGATGGGCTTTGCTGTAGATTATGCCGAAGACGGTAGTGTTGCTCTAGAAATGCTCTGTGCCGAAAAGCCAAATGTCTATGACCTAATTTTGATGGATGTGCAAATGCCGGTTATGGACGGCCTCGAAACCGCTCGCCGCATCAGGGCTTTGCATCATGAATACTTCAAAAATGTCCCGATAGTTGCAATGACTGCCAATGCATTTGAAGAAGACCGCAAGGCGGCCCTAGATGCCGGCATGAACGAGCATATCGCAAAACCTATCAATGTCGATAAACTCAAGGAAGTCTTAAGAAAATTCTTAAACTAAAATGCGCGACAACTTGTCGTTTTCGCGCATCTCGTCATTCCCGCGAAGGCGGGAATCTACTTAATAAATTCCACGCACCCGTAAATAGAAATAAGTTCCGGATTCTCCGGGTCGCGCCTATTCCAGTTCTGTTGAACCTTGATTTTGCACGGTTTCTTTTGTCCCTTGATTCTCATATCGCTGTTGAAAATAAAGGAATCGTTGTTGAGCTGCGGATCGTGCAATAGTCTTGCAAACTCATCCCAATTTTCTCGCCCAAAGATGTTCCAAAAATCAGGATTGTTTTCCGGTTCGACCATCGTCTTCGGAAAGCTTAAGTCCTTAGCCCTTTTGGTTTCGAGCTTTAAGAGCGAAGGCTCGTAGGTGTATTCGAACGTAACCCCTCTTTGCAGGGAAGCAAAGAAAAGGCTTTTTTTGTGTTCGTTTATGTATTGTTCGGCAATGATATTGTTTGTATCGTCTTCGGTGCTTTCGAAAATGGACCTTGCGATTTTCGAAAATTCCGCTTCGCTCAAGTTGTTCGTGCGCTGGTCGTTGATTTCTTGCGGTAAACGATCAGCGACATCGCCCAGACATTCCAAAAGCAACGGATTGAACACGCCACATTCGTTGTTGCGGATCATCTCGAGTGCTTTTTCGTGGGTGAACGCCTTTTTATAGCAGCGTTCGCTTGTCAGTGCATCGTAAACATCGGCAATGGAAACCACCTGGGCGCTAATGGGAATGTCGTTCCCTTTGAGACCGTCGGGGTAGCCGCGGCCGTCCCAGCGTTCGTGGTGCCAACGGCAGATATCGTAAGCGAACTTCATCAGAGGTTCTTTCTTGAAGAACTGGATGGCGTCGAGCATCTTGGCGCCATTCATGGAGTGTTGCTTCATGATATCGAACTCTTCTTTCGTGAGTTTGCCGGGCTTGTTTAAAATTTCGTCGGGAATCGTAATTTTACCGATATCGTGCATCGAAGATGCTGTGGCGATAGAGTCGATTTCATCTTCGGTAAAATTGTATTCACTGGTGCGTGCGAGCAATGCGCGTAAAAGAATTTCGGTAATCTTTTTGATGTGCAGAACATGCTGGCCGCTTTCGCCGTTGCGGAATTCAACGATATGGCTCAAGATGGAAATCAGCATGTCGCTATTTCGCGTTCTTTCGTAAATATTGTCCGTGACAAGTTCCGAAAGCTGCATCTGCTTCACGTACAGCCCGATGGTATTGCGTACACGATTTTGCACGACCATTTGGTCGAACGGTCGGTAAATAAAATCGGTAACGCCAAGTGCAAAAGCTTTTTCCACATGAGGGCTTGAGGTCTCGGCCGAAATCATCACGACAGGAGTCCCTTTGATCCAGTCTTTTTCGTTCATAACTTGGAGGACTTCGAGCCCGTCGCGTCCTGGCATAACCATATCCAACAAGACGAGCGTGATTTCCTTAGCCATCTTTTCGAGAATCTCGATGGCTTCGTCGCCGTCCTTTGCTTCGATGATATCATATTCGTCCGAGAGCAGGTCTGAAAGAACGACTCTGTTCATCGCGTCATCATCGACGATTAATATTTTTGCCCTCTCGTTACTCATTGGCTTATATCGTGTTGCGCGTCTGGAAAGTCAAAACGCAGTGTAGTATTAATTTAAGAAAAAACGACTTAAAGTGGTATTTTTATTGTCGCGTTTTTTGCCTAAACCCTGTTTTTTGCACGTTTTTCTATTTTTTATCCCTGAAATGTCGAAATCCGCAAATTACTTTCCCGCTATCGATGGCTTGCGCCTGCTTGCAAGCCTTAACATTGTCATGCTTCATTTGGGCAGTTCCAACGCCCTCATGTACATGTCCGATTGCAAATGGGTAATGCCCATTATTTCGGCACCGGCTTTTGCAGCGGGAATTTTTTATGTGTTGGCGGGTTTTCTTTTTGCAAGCAAGTATAGCGACCCCGATCGCAGAATCCCTGTAATCCCCTTCATGTTTAGCCGCATTGCAAAGCTTTATCGTTTGCATTTCTTCATGACGCTCCTCATGTTTGTGCTGGTGATGTTCAAGATGAGCGGCTACACGCATTTGCCTGCACTCTCTGAAATTGGCGATTGTGCATCGGCGGGGCTTTCGAAGATGTTCCACCCGTGGCGCAGCCTCTTCATGCATCTCACGCTGACGTGGTCGATTGTCCCCGATCTCGGCATGAAATTGAATGAGCCTTCATGGTCGCTTACAAGTTTTTTCCTGTGCTATGCGATTACGCCGTGGTTCAGCCGTTGGCTGATCAAGCAGAACCGCCGTACGCTTTGGGTGCTGTTTGGGGCGGTTTTCATTCCGGGAATTCTTTGGGCTATCGTGTATGGCAATTCGGGCAATCTCTGGTTTGATGGATTTGATGCAAAGTACCGCTTCTTCCACATGTTTGCGCCGGTCCGCGTTTTTGAATATTTGTTTGGCATGGTGCTTTATCGCCTGTATAACGAGGGCGTGTTTGATTTTCTCAAAAAGAATTTTGTGAGCGGTATTGCACAGGCAATATTGTTGTTAGCTCTTTATGGAAGTCTCTTTTTGATGCGGCCCGATGCCAATCCCGGATATAATTACTTTATTCATCATAGCCTCCCGATTTTTATCTACGGCATGTTTGTGGTGAGCCTCCTTTCGGGCAAGGGCTTCTTGGCGAGATTTTTCTGCATTCCGCTTGTGCGCCATATCGGCCGCGCGTCGTTCTACCCGTATTTGATCCATTTGCCTATCATTACGTTTGCGTGGGGTATCTGTAACTTGAACCGTCCGAAGAATACCATTCTTTTGCTCATCTTCATTTACACGGTCAGCACGCTGTACATGGAATTTAAAGTCTGGCGCCGCAAGAAAGCTAAGTCTAGAACTTAGATGGCTGCATCCACGTCATTGCGTGCGAAGCGGCGGCAATCTATCTAAGTTCTGCCCACTAAATAGCTAAAATCCAAGACTTTATTTGTCTTTCCTCAAACAAGTCCTAAAAATAAGTGTATTTTATACTATAGGGCAACCGCTAATGGTTGTTTGGAAGGGATATTTTTGTCGGAGGATCTGCAAATCATGGACTGTATTGAATCGTCAGACTTGACGCATGCAATTCTTTCTAGTGCAGGCCTCGGCTTGTGGACGATTGAGCTTGATGACGGCAAACCTCCCAGAATGTATGCCGATAAAGCCTTCCTCCAAATTCTTGGACTTCCCGACGAAACGCTCCCTGAAGATCTTTACAATTTATGGTGCAATAACATCGACCTCTCGTATTACGAAGAATTTGCTGAGTCTATCGACATGATGACTCGTGGCGAAATGTCGGAACTCGAGTACGCCTGGAACCACCAGTCTCGCGGAATTATATTCTTGCGGAGCCATGGTGGTCGAAATAATGAATACACTCGCGGAGTCCGGCTTGAAGGGTGCTGCACCGATGTTACTGAACAGATTGAATTCAAGATGCATTTGCGTGAACTGGACCAGTATTCCGACATTGCAAATACGCTTGGTGATGGCTTCGATAACATTTATTACGTAAATATAAACGATAATTCTTTTATTGAATTTAACGCGCAAGGCGTGGCTAAAACTCTTGATTTCCAAAACATTACTGATTTTTTTGAGGGCTTTGAACAAACGCTAGAGAAAGTTGTTTGCAAGGAAGACTGGGATACCGTCAAGGATTTTATCAATAAAGAAAAACTTTTGAATGGTCTCGAAAATGACCGTGCAGTGTCTGTTGCGTTCCGTTTCTTTATTGATGGTCGGATGGTTTATTATCGTTTGAAGGCTGCGAAAACCCCTGATTCCGACAACCACATTGTGGTGACTCTCGAAAACGTAGACGAAGAAGAAACCGCGAAGGCCGAACGTAAGGCAATCTCGATTCGAGACATGGCTGTGATTTCTGGTTTGTCCGATGACTTTGGTTGCGTGGTGTACGTTGATTACGAAACGCTTTCCGAGGCTCATTATCGCTTTGATCCGGTGTTCGATGAATTTATACCGGGATGGTCTAAAATTGATAATTTTGGCAAGCGCTTGGAACTCCTGGTCAATACCGTTGTGCATCCTAGCGACCGCGAAGCTTTTTGTGCGGCGACAGAACCGGCGAAGGTGCTCGAAATGGTCGAGCGCGAACACATGTACTTCGTCAATTTCAGATTGCAAATCGATGGCGAAGATATTTACTACCAAATTAAGTTCGTGAAGGATGAAAATTCCAAGAATCACGTGATTGCGGGTTTCCATAGTGTCGATGCCGAAACAAAAAGAGAAATGGCGAGCCTTGAAAAAGCAGAACTTGCAAACAAGGCCAAGAGTGCGTTCCTCTTCAACATGTCGCACGATATCCGCACACCGCTCAATGCGATGATCGGCTTTACCGATATGGCTGTAAAAAACATCGATGACAAAACAAAGGCGCTTGACTACCTGAACAAGTCTAAACTTTCGAGCGAACACCTTTTGTCTTTGATTAACGATGTGCTGGACATGTCTCGTATTGAAAGCGGTAAGGTGGAATTGGACTTGAATCCGGTCAATTTGGATGAAAACGGCGATGACGTTGTCCCGATGCTCAAGTCGCTCGCCGAAAAGAAAAATGTCAAGTTTGAATTTGTTCGTCACGATGTCGAGAACCGCTATGTCTACGTTGATTTCTTGCGCATGAACCAAGTGCTCATCAACGTTGTTTCTAACGCGGTAAAGTACACCCCGTCGGGTGGCTCTGTAAATGTCGATATTAGTGAGGTTCCTTCGGACCGCGAAGGATACGGAATGTATCAATTCGTCATCAAGGATACGGGTATCGGCATGAGTTCGGAATACCTGAAACATCTCTTTGATGAATTTTCTCGTGAAAGAACATCTACGGTCAGTAAGCAACAGGGAACAGGCCTTGGGCTTGCCATCACAAAGCGCATTGTCGATATGATGGAAGGCAGTATAGATGTTGAAAGTAAGGTTGGGGAAGGTTCCAAGTTTACGATTCGTATTCCCATGCGCATCCAGGAAAATCCGGAAGTCGTTGAACAGGTTCGTTTTGTGCACTCCGAACGTGAATCTGTTTCTTTCGAAGGATTCAAGGTTCTCGTGGTTGAAGATAACGAACTGAATCTTGAAATTTCAAGGGATGTTCTTGAAAGCGCGGGCGTGATTGTTGAAGCCGCCGCCGATGGCTCTATAGCTGTGGAATGTTTGAAAGTAAAGGGCCCTGATTATTACGATTGCATTTTGATGGATATCCAGATGCCGGTGATGGATGGCTTTGAAGCTACCCGTGCCATCCGTAAAATGTTCCCCGACAAACGAATTCCGATTATCGCACTTTCTGCAAATGCATTTGATGAAGACCGCCGCAAGTCCTTTGAGGCGGGTATGGACGGTCATTTGGCAAAGCCGATTGTCATCGCTCAACTCGATGACGCCCTAAAGAAATTCCTCAAGAAATAGAACTTAGGCAGTAAGCTGCTTAATGCCGCCGACAGCGACGGTATAGTCCAGTTCTACCTTTTCCAAAAGTGCTTGAGAATTTGCAGTAAATTCTCCCGGTCGCAAATCTTCGGTAAGCTCGCTGCTAGAAGAGGCGAGCTTGTTCAGGCCGAGGTTTGCTGCAACACCTTTAAGCGTATGGGCTGCACGGAACGCCGTCTTTGCGTCGTTCCCGTCAAAGGCGGTCTTGAGTTCGGTAAAGCTGGGGTCACTGAGGAACAGTCCCAAGTATTTCACAATACGGGACTCCATGCGGAGACGTTCAAGTACTTCATCCAGAGATTCACCGAGAGAGCTGTAAAATTCAGAGAGAGTCATAACAAACATCCTTTTTTAATGAATTATATCAATGTGTCCATATACAGAAGTGAGTGCTGGGGCTTCGTTCGTTCCTTTGGTCCATATCTGTAGCACCTTGACGTTGCAAGGTGTGCTTTTGCCGTCTATGTTGAAAGCTTGTTTGATGATAGTCGGCTTTTCTTTGGGGGTTGTCTGGCGCCGTAAAATTTTTTGGATAATTTTCAGGTTTTCTGTTGCGGCGCTGTTTTGTTCGTTATCGCTAGGGGTAAAATCATCAACGATAGTTCTTGGAAGTCCAAGAATCTTCGATGCCTTTGAAGACAACTTCATTACGCCAGGTGTATAGGAGTATTCAAAGAGCATACCGTCGAGCATAGATTCAAAGAAATGCGATTTCTTGCGCTCATCGATGAACTGCCTAAACATCTGGTTGTATATGGGATGCTGGCTGCTATTCATCATGGCGTCGGCGATATAGAAGAAATCCTTGTCGGCTTGCTTGCTCCAGTCGAACGTCTGTAGCGAAATCACAAGCTTGTCGGCTATGGCGTCGAGGCATTGTATCAAAAGCGGGTTGAACACGCCACATTCGTTGTTGTGGATCATTTCGAGCGCTTTTTCGTGCGTGAATGCATGTTTATAGCAACGTTCGCTTGTGAGGGCATCGTACACGTCAGCGATAGATACGATTTGTGCCGCTATAGGAATTTCATCGCCCTTGAGACCATCGGGGTAGCCGCGGCCGTCCCAGCGTTCGTGGTGCCAGCGGCAAATTTCGTAGGCGTATTTCATCAAGGGTTCATCTTTTCCGATGGGGACTGCGTTCAGCATTTGGGCGCAGTTTACGGTATGCCCTTTCATGATGTTGAATTCTTCGGGCGTGAGTTTGCCGGGCTTGTTCAAAATTTCATCGGGAATCGTGATTTTCCCGATGTCGTGCATGGATGACGCCGTGCAAATGATTCCGATATCGTTCTTGTTGATATTGTACTTTGTGATGTTGTTCCGTTTGCACTGGCGTAGCAGTTCGCGCAAGAGCATTTCGGTGATGGTGTTGATGTGGAGTACATGCATTCCGCTTTCGCCGTTGCGGAATTCTACGATGTGGCTCAACATGGTGACCATCATGCTGTTGTTGCGGGTCTTTTCGTAAATCTGATTTAAAACGAGGTCCGAAAGATTCTTTTGCTTCCGGTAAAGACGGATAGTGTTGTTTACTCGATTCTTGAGCACCATTTCGTCGAAAGGACGCCCGATAAAGTCCGTAACGCCAAGCATGTAGGCGCCTTCAATAAGCGAATGGGCTGTTTCCCCAGAAATCATGATGACCGGAATTTCGTTAATCCAGCCGTTCTTGTTCATGATGGCGAGGACTTCCATGCCGTCTTTTTCGGGCATTACGATGTCGAGGAGTACGAGTGAAATTTCGGATGTCCGTTCTCTGAGCAAGAGCAGAGCTTCGTTTCCGTTTTGCGCCTCGATGATATTGTATTTGTCACTGAGTATGTCGGACAACAGGGCTCTGTTCATGGCCACATCGTCAACAATCAGTATAAGAGGGCGCTTTTCATCCATATACGCATTCCTTTAAAACCCAAATACAATACATATTAAATGTATATAATTTCGCACATTTAGTGTAAGAAAAATGTAACCTCGTTGAAATAATTGTACGCTCGAATGGCGGTAATATTGTGCTTAAATGTTCAATATTGCCGTTTTTATAAAAATTGTATATATTCTGTAATATAAATGTAAGATTGTTGGACAGGATGTTTGCTTATGCGTGCAAAAATCTTCATTTTGCCGATTTTATTGTTGCTGGGGGGAATAGCCTTTGCTGCACCACAAAAAATTAATGTGGGGTTTTATGCTAGTTCCGGCTACTATGAAATTTCGGAAAATGGAGAAAAAAATGGCTATGGCTATGAACTTTTCCGCCGCATGTCCCGCTATGCAAATTTGAATTTTGATTTTACCTATGGCCGCAAGTCTCGTGACGAAATGCTGAAAAGGCTCGAAAGCGGTGCTGTCGATATTGTCCTACCGGTAAACAAGTCTAAGGAATTGGAATCCCTATTCGCGTTCTCGTTGCCTATTGGCCCCAGCTCCGATTGCATTGCCGTTCGCAAATCAGATTCGACGTTGCTGAATGAAATCAATTATGCAATTCAGCAAATGAATTTGATAGAACCGAACTGGAAAAGCCAGATGAATAGCAAGTACTTTGGCGATGAAACTTTGGATTTGTCAGTACTTTCGGAACGGGAACGCGCTTTTTTGCAGGAGTTTCGCGGTAACGACCGCATGCTTAAAGTGACAGTCCGCAATGCGGTGTTCCCGTATGCGTTTATCGATGACGGCATGCCGAAAGGTATTTTGCTCGACATATTTGCCGAAATTGCACTTCACAATGGCTTGAAGTATGAATTTGTCATGACCTACGATACAAAGAAACCTTTGGTTGTGCTTGATGGCCGCTATGGTATAACTGGTGACGATGATGCGTGGGTGTTTACTCCAGAGTACTTGCACGATCAAGTGCTTGCCGGCTATGATAGTTTGTTGCAAGGAATGAGCATTGCTGTGCCGAGGAGCGCTCCGCGTGAACTCGCTTCTATCTTGACGAAGGGGGTTCTGTCGTTATCCCCTAAAATTGTCCGTGCAAAGGTGACAAAGTATGCCGGGTTTAGAATGCCTGATTATTCGGGGGAATTGCTGCATGCCCATTCTCGCATTGTGGCTGTTTTCGGCTTAGTCTTTGGAATTTTGGGATTGGCTTTGATTGCATCGCTCGTATGGCTTGGTTTTAGGCGCAAGTTGAAATATCGCCAAAATGAATTGGATTATAAATTGCGCGAGGCGAATGCTTTTGCCGCCGAGGCCAAAGAGGCCAAATCGAAGTTCCTTCTCAACATGAGCCACGATATCCGAACGCCGATGAATGCAATTATAGGCTATGCCGATCGTGCAGAACGCCATATCACAAATACTGAAGATGTTCAGGATGCGCTCAAGAAAATCCGCATATCGGGCGGTTACTTGCTCCAATTGATCGAAGAAGTGCTAGACATGGCGAAAATCGAGTCCGGGCAGCTGATGCTGAAAGAACGGATGATGAATTTGCCGTCGTGCATGACGGAACTCTGCGAAAGCTTTGTTCCCATGATGAGTCAAAAGAATCTTTCGTTTATTTGGGACTTTTCGGAAGTCAAGAATAAGTTCGTCATGGCTAATGTGAACTGCCTTCGCCAGATTCTGTATAATATTATATCGAACGCCGAAAAATTTACGACTTATGGGGGCCGCGTTGTCTTTACGGTAGAGGAATTGCCTTGCCAAGTGGATGGCTATACTGTATTTGACTTTGAAATTAGCGACAATGGGCTTGGCATGTCCAAGGAGTTTTTGGAACACATTTTCGAAGAATTCGCTCGCGAGCAAAATTCAACGCAAAGCCGCTTGCAGGGAACTGGGCTTGGAATGTCCATTGTAAAGCGCCTTGCCGATATGATCGGTGCAGAAATTGATATCCAAAGCGAAATCGGGCTTGGGACGACTGTTCATGTGCGTATCCAGTTCAAGATAGCGACAGAAAGCGACGTTGCTTTGGACCATGGCGAAATGAATACGCTCGACGAAGGTAAATTTTTGAAAGGCAAGCATGTTTTGCTTGTTGAAGATAACGAATTCAATAGGGAAGTGGCGCAGGACTTTTTGCTAGATGCCGAAATGAGTGTGGATATCGCCGAAAATGGCCTCGAGGCCGTGACACGTGTCCGTGAACATTCTCCGGATTTTTACGATTGCATTCTGATGGACGTCCAGATGCCAGTCATGGATGGCTACGAGGCGACGAAGGCCATCCGAAAGATTTACCCGCAAGCAAAAATTCCAATTATTGCACTTTCGGCAAATGCGTTTGATGAAGACCGCCAAAAGTCTCTCGATGCCGGAATGGATGATCATTTGCCAAAACCGTTCGTGGTGGCGAAAGTCCTAGAGACGATGAACAGAGTAATGCAAAGAAAAGTTAACGTAACTTGCTGAACAGGAACGTTTTAAGAACACTTTTCGT
This sequence comes from Fibrobacter sp. UWB12, assembly GCF_900142485.1. Classification (NCBI taxonomy): domain Bacteria; kingdom Pseudomonadati; phylum Fibrobacterota; class Fibrobacteria; order Fibrobacterales; family Fibrobacteraceae; genus Fibrobacter; species Fibrobacter sp. UWB12. The sequence goes on from NZ_FRAZ01000003.1 coordinate 173,016, forward strand.
GTGATTTTACGCATTATGTCAATCCTTTTACAAAAGAAGGGTTGATTTTTTATATAGTATCAAACTATCTTTTAGGTTGGATGGGTGAAATCTTTTTTTTAAAAGGAATTCATATGAAGACTTTGGTTAAAGCTATGTTTGGCCTTGCTGCATTCGCTGCAGTAACGGCTACTGCTGGACAGTTCCCGTTCCCGCAGAACATGAAGTATCCGCACGGCAAGATTATTGAATATGCCGATACGGATATGATCAAGACTCACTACCAGACTTGGAAGAAGGCCTGGTACGATGCTTCCCAGGGCTGGGTTTTTGCTCCGGAAGGAACTTGCTCTACCGTTTCTGAAGCTATTGCATACGGTATGTTGATTTCCGTCTACATGGACGATCAGGATGTTTTCAAGAAACTTTACAACACATGGACAAGCAATAGCGCTGGTGGCGGCGGCATGAACTGGCGTATCGGCTGCAATGGCGGTTCCGGTACTGCATCTGACGCTGACTTTGACGCTGCTCTCGCTCTCGTGATGGCTTCCAAGCAGTGGAATGATGCTTCTTACCTCTCTGCAGGCAAGTCCCTCATTTCTTGGATTGCTTCCAACGACATCAATGGCGGCAAGATTAAGCCGGGTAACCAGTGGAATGACGGTTTCAACCCGAGCTATGCAACGACTGCCAACTTCCAGCTTTTCCAGGACGTTGCTGGCGGTTCTTGGTCTAGTGTTATCTCTCAGGCTTATACTGACTTGAACGCTTGCCAGGATTCCAAGACTGGTCTTGTGCCGGACTGGTGCGACTGGAACTCCCACAAGCCGATTTTGACATCTGCAGCCGTTTCTAACGATATCGGTTTCTACGATGACGCTGCTCGTACGCCGTGGCGTATGGCTTGGGCTTATTACTGGTACGGCGATACCAAGGCTCAGGCTTTCAACAAGAAGGTTGTTAGCTGGCTTATCCCGGAAACCCGCACTGCTAGTGGCGTGAACTCCGGTTATAAGTACGAAGGTGGTGCTTATCATATCGATAACAGCGATATCCGTCGCTTCGTTTCTTCTACCTTCTCCGGTGGTCTCGGCCTTGCAACGTCTTCTATCGACAGCAAGGAAGCTGAAACCTACCTCGGTACGGTTTACAAGGTTCTCAAGGAAAAGACAAGCTGCGCTACCGCTCAGGGTTGCGGTGAAGGCTCTGTCGCTGGTGAAAAGTACTATCCGGCTACTTTGAACATGCTCTACCTCCTCCTCGTGACGGGTAACATGCCGAACCTCTACAATACGACTGGTTTTACTCCGTTCACTCCGGATCCGTCTAAGGCTCCGTCCATCAGCGAAGGCGAAGGTGAACACTTGACATTCGGTGATACGACTGTTGCTGTCTCTGGTCTCTGGAACTGGGGTGCATACCACGACAAGCTCGGTATCGGCACCAAGATGGTCCCGGATTCTGGCGCATCTCCGCTCTACAGACTTGATGATGGTTCTATCGTTGCTCGCGCTTCTATGGAAATCGGTCCGGAACCGGAATGGACTGAAGCAGCTGCTAAGGCTGGCACGCTCAAGTATCCGTCTGCTGGTATTGCAGTTTCCTTCAAGAAGGACGAATGCAAGAACGATGGTTCCTGCGGTGTCAACTTCAAGACTCTCGGCATCCAGTACATCCGCGTGACGGCTAAGACTTCTGGTCCGATCCGCATGGCTATCCTCAACACCATCACCGACGAAAACGAAAAGAAGAAAGTTGAAAACGCAGGTGCAGGTTCTGAACCGGGTATCTATGTTGACAACTCCGAAGAATTCAAGGCTGTGACCTATGACATGACTCCGTATGAATACGGCTTCAAGGGCTTGGGTGATGGCAAGGAAATCAATATCCTTGACTGGGTTAGCAAGAACAACGCTCCGGAAGGCGGCGAAATCCTCACCTGCATCAAGGGCCTCAAGTGGGAAGTCAAGGATGCTAAGGGCGGCCTCGGTGAACTCACCATCAGTGCTGTCGAATTCCTCGACGCAAGCAAGACCGCTGTTGATCCGGTCAAGCTCACTGGCATCGAAATCAAGCCTGTTAGCCTCTACAAGGTTTCCTTTGCTCCGAGCTTCAGCGTTCGTGCAAATGGCATGAAACTTGAAATCAACGGTGCTAAGGCTGGTAACGTGTTCATGGTCTACAACATGCAGGGCAAGGCAATTGCTGGTGGCATGCTCATGAACAGCAACCTCACGGTTAACGTTCCGAGCGCTGGTTCCTACATCGTTCGCGTTGGTTCTGAAATGAACCGCGTCAACGTGAAGTAATTCACGAACGAAGTTCGAAAACGAAATTGCAAAAAGCCGAGGCGTTCGCCTCGGCTTTTTGTTTTTGTCGCTTTGTCTCTAGAAGTCTGTGTGCTTTGCGCAAATGTCGATTGCTTTATCTAGCAACTTTCCTCGTGATTGTCGGCATTCCGTTTGCTTCTGCTCGAATAAAATAAACACCTTTCGGATATCTTTCTGGAACTGCAAAATCGTTTATCTTCTCAAGTTTATGTCCTTTTATATCAAATAGCGTATACTTGTATGCTTGCTTGTTTTGCGTTGCCTTTATTGCCTTAGGTATTGAAACTTCTCCTGTATTTTTCAATATGAGGCTTTTGGACATGAACTCGATAATGTAGGAACCATCGCTTTCGGGGGTGAGAACTTTTCCGTCTTGCTCGATGATTGTTTTGCTACTGACTCGCGTCGTATCTATCCGTACGCGGAGCGGTACGCTTTTGGGCATGCGTTCGTTTGGAATTTTCCATTTTACGCTGTAGCCGTCATCTGTTTTTGTCATCAAAGCGTTATCAAAAACAAAGTGTGCGCGCTGGTAGGCGCCTACAGTTCCGATTGGTGCTACCCAAAGTTTATTCCTGACGGCACGCTCAAAAAGAGCCTTGATGTCATCAGGGTTGATGGCGTAATTGTCGATTAACCTTTCAGAAACGTCGTGCTGTAAAACAATGAGCCATGTGCCTTCGGTTATCTGGGGTTCTAGCGGGTTGGCGTTTGCGTAGTTGCCAATGAATGCCGCTGTATCCAGCGCGTTTAACATTTCGTTCACGGTGGCGCCTGAACGGGACCATATCTTGGCCGGCATGCTCATCCAGTCAGGTTCTTCGTTCCATTTTGTTCGGGCACCGTCATAGGTGCAATCGCGGTTAATTAAATGCCGCTTTTCGATAATGGTTTTGACATGGTCGTCGTTTTCGCAAAACGGGGTAGCAAACGATATGACTTGAACATCGGCACCGTGTTTTGCAAGCGTCGCTTCGATAGTGTCTGCGAATTTCACGACATCTTCTTCAAGTTCTTCGTCTGTTTCTTGGGGTAAATGCCAGTGCGATATGGTGTGGTTTCCAATTTCATGGCCTGCGATAGCAAGGGCCGCAAACCCGGCTGCATTTTCGTTTAGGCGGTCCTGGAATGCTGTTAAAAAGAATGTCACATGGACATCCGGCATTGCGTCTAGCAAAGGTTTCAAGTTAAGAACTTGGGTTTCGAGAGCGTCGTCGAAAGTAAAACTTACGGCACCAACGTGGCCGTTCCAGGGTACAGTTTTGACAGGGGCTGCAGTACAATAACCTATGAGCCCAAAGGCGAAAACGCATGCTAAAGCGATTTTCGAGGACTTGTTTTTTGTTTTGCAATACATGATATTACCCCACCTAAAAAAAAATTACCTTTTTTCTCAAAAAAAGGTCTGCTTGGCAATACTACAAGTTGTATGGCTTTTCCCCTTAAATTCACAAATTTTGACGATTTCAAGTAAAAAAGCCCCGGAAATTTCCGGGACCTTTGATATAAATCAATATTTGATATTACATCGCTTCGAGCTTTTTGCCCTTGGTTTCGTTCACCAGCTTGGCGACTAACACAAAGCTTATTGCTGCGAAGGTTGTGTAAATCAAGTAGGTCGGGCCGATGCCGATGCCGTCCTTGCCGACGAGAACCGGGAAAGACCAGCTGACCAGGAAGTTTGCACCCCATTGGGCAAGCCCGCATATTGCGATTGCCACGGCACGAATGCGGTTGTTGAACATTTCGCCGAGCATCACCCACATCACCGGACCCCATGTTGCGGCAAAGAATGCCACGTAGAAGTTTGCGGCGAGGAGGGCGAAAATACCACTATTGCCTGTGAGGTTACCGCTAGCGTCGGAACCGAAGAGGAAGCAGCACGCGAGAATGCCAAGCGTAACGGTCATGCCAGCAGAACCGATGAGCAAAAGCGGCTTACGACCAATCTTATCGATAAGGAGAATAGCGGCGATAGTCATGGTCAAGTTGATGGCACTGGAAATCACGCTCGTAAGGAATGCATCGCTTTCACCGAAACCGACACTCTGCCAAAGCATGGAACCATAGTAGAAGATCACGTTAATACCCACGAGCTGCTGGAGAATGGCGATACTGAGACCAGCCCAGACAATCGGAGCGACGCGCTTTTTGCCAGCGACCGTTTCGAGGAGGTCAGAAAGTTTGGCTGGCTTGTGAGTCTTGAAGGAGTCTTCAATTTCCTGAGCCTTTTCCTTGATGCCGACGGATGCAATCATCGAAAGCACTTTCTGAGCTTCTTCCATGCGGCCCTTGCTCACGAGGAAACGCGGGGATTCCGGGAGCTGCCAGGCGGCGACACCGTAAAGGAATGCCGGGATGGCTTCGACCCAGAACATCACCTTCCAGGATTCAATGCCCATAATCAAGTTGCTTGCTGAACCCGAAATGCGGACAATGATGTAGTTCGAAAGCAGCGCCACGAAGATACCGATAACGATGGCGAACTGCTGCATGGAACCTAGACGCCCACGCAAATGCGCCGGTGAAGTTTCGGCAATGTAAATCGGGGCGATAATAGATGCCACACCGATACCGATACCGCCAATCACGCGCCAGGCGATGAAGTCGTAGATGGTGAACGGGAGACCTGAACCGATTGCACTGATAAAGAAAAGGACGGCGGCTGCAAGCATGCAACGCACACGTCCAAATTTATCGGCCAGTCGGCCTGCGAAGTAAGCACCTGCAGCTGCACCTATTAGAGCGAGAGAAACCGCAAGACCAAGCTGCATGTCGTTACAATTGAAATAGCCCTTAAGCGCTACGTTTGCACCGTTAATCACGGACGAGTCAAAACCGAATAGGAACCCTCCGATGGCGGCGGAAAGGGTTATCATGATGACGTGTCCAACGTTGTAGTTGTCTTCTACTGCCATTTTCGTACCTCTGTTTTTGATTTTGTCAAATGGATTAGCCGCTAATATAGATATCAAGGAATTGTAAATTCAAGGTTTACAATAAATCTTGATAGTCCAAAAAGGACTAACGTTTTTCTTACATAAGTCGAAAGTCGAGTGTTGTTGCTCCCGTCCTATCTATAAATAGATATATATAATTTTGTTACAGTGTGCGCGCTTTTTGCAGATTTTGTGAATTTATTTAGGAATATGGGGAGGGGGACGGAGATGGTTTTTGGCTGCTTTGGCGGGGAGGGCGCATTGCCGTGACTTTAGCCATTTTCTATCTTTACGCGCGAAAATTTAATGCCCGCAGCGCTGTGTTGCGGGGCTTGAGGTAAACCATGTTTCGTGAAGTAAAGAAAGAAGAGTCGTTTCCACAAATAGAAGAGCGCGTGCTCGGCTTGTGGGATAAGGATGAATCGTTCAAGAAGTCGCTGGACTCCCGTCCGGAAACCGAACCGTACACATTCTATGATGGCCCTCCGTTTGCAACGGGCCTTCCGCACTACGGTCACTTGCTTGCCGGTACCATCAAGGATATCGTTCCGCGTTACTGGACCATGAAGGGCAAGAAGGTTCCGCGCGGTTTCGGTTGGGACTGCCACGGCCTTCCGATTGAATCCTTGGTGCAGAACGAACTCGGTCTCGCGGGCGTTGCCGAAATCCAGAAGCTCGGTGTCGACAAGTTCAACGAAACCTGCCGCGGCAAGGTGCTCAAGTACACGAGCGAATGGAAGAAGACCGTTCGCCGCATGGGCCGCTGGGTCGACTTCGACAAGGGCTACAAGACCATGGACAAGAACTTCATGGAATCTGTGTGGTGGGTGTTCAAGCAGTGCTTCGACAAGGGCCTTATCTACCAGGGCTACCGCATCCAGCCGTACAGCCCGGCTCTTGCCACTCCGCTTTCGAACTTCGAAACCAACCAGGGCTATAAGGACCGTCAGGATCCGTCCCTCACGTTGATTTTCCCGATTAATTCTAACGAAGCCAAGTTCAAGGACACGAGCATCCTCGTGTGGACGACGACTCCGTGGACTTTGTACTCCAACTTCTGCATCGTTGTCGGTCCGGACATGGACTACAACCTCGTGGAACAGGATGGCAAGAAGTACTGGATTGCCGCAAGCCGTACCGCCGCTTACTTCAAGAACCCGAACATCGTTGATACCTGCAAGGGCTCTGAACTCGTGGGCAAGGACTACGAACCGCTTTCCCGTATCTCCGATGCATTCGTGACGCCGGACCAGCTGTCCCGCCACTACAAGATTTACCCCGCCGACTACGTGAGTACCGAAGACGGTACCGGTGCCGTGCATACCGCTCCTTCCTTCGGTGAAGAAGACTTCCAGAAGGGCGCAGAACTCGACCTCGGCCTTTTCGACCCGCTCGATACCGAAGGCAAGTTCACCGACAAGGTCCCGATGTGGAAGGGCCTGGGCGCAAAGGAAGCCGACAAGGAAATTATCCGCTACTTCAAGGAACAGGGCCGTGTGTTCAAGCAGGACACGATTGTGCATAGCTACCCGCACTGCTGGCGTACCGGCGTTCCTCTGATTTACCGCGCCCTCAAGACGTGGTTCCTCAAGATTGATGCGCCTGTGACGAGCAAGGACGGCGTGACCAAGACCCTGAAGGAATGGATGGTCGAAAACAACCAGACCGTGAACTGGGTGCCGGACCACATCAAGAACGGACGCTTCGGCAAGTGGCTTGAAGGCGCCCGCGACTGGAACCTTTCCCGTAACCGTTTCTGGGGTACGCCGATTCCGGTGTGGCTCTCTGATGACGGCGACATGATTGCCGTGGGTTCTATCGAAGAACTTGAACAGCTCACTGGCGTGAAGCTCGATGACTTGCACAAGCACTTTGTGGACAAGCTTACCATCGAAAAGAATGGCAAGGTTTATCGCCGTACGCCGGAAGTTTTCGACTGCTGGTTTGAATCCGGCTCCATGCCGTATGCCAGCCGCCATTATCCGTTCGAAAACAAGGAACTCGTGGAACGCAGCTTCCCGGCAGACTTCATCGCCGAAGGCCTCGACCAGACTCGTGGTTGGTTCTACACGCTGACCGTGCTTTCTAACGCTTTGTTCCAGAAGCCGGCATTTAAGAACGTTATTGTGAACGGTATTATCTTGGCCGAAGATGGTTCCAAGATGAGTAAGTCCAAGCGCAACTACCCGGACCCGAACGACCTCATCGAACGCACGGGTGCTGACGCTATTCGCTTGTTCATGATCAACTCCGCTGCTTTGAAGGCTGAAGACCTCCGCTTTAGCGAAGAAGGCGTGAAGGGCATCGTGAAGCAGGTGATGTTGCCGCTCTGGAACGCTGTTGCATTCTTTGTCTCGAACCACAACGCCGACGCCGCTAAGGGTCAGCTCACGTGGAAGCCGGGTCAGGAAGTCAAGAGCGACAATGAACTTGACCGCTGGATGCTTGCAACATTGCAGGATCTCGCTGCCAAGGTCGAAGTGGAAATGAAGGCTTACCGCCTGTACAACGTGGTGCCCGCCGTGATTGCCGCGGTCGATGACCTCACGAACTGGTACGTGCGCCGCAGCCGTCGCCGTTTCTGGAAGTCTGAAAACGATGGCGACAAGAACGCCGCCTACGCTACCATGTACAAGGTGCTCGTAGACTTCTCCAAGATTCTCGCTCCGTTCCTCCCGCTCCTCGCCGAAGAAATCTACCAGATTCTCGTTCGCGAAGTCGATGCTAACGCTCCGGTGAGCGTGCACCTCTGCGAATTCCCGAGCGCTGACAAGTCCCTCATGGACGAAAAGCTCGTGGAACGCATCGCCATGGTGCGTGGCATGGTTGAAATGGGCCGCGTGATTCGTGCTACGAACAACGTAAAGAACCGTATGCCGATTGCCAGCATGACGGTGGTTGCTCACGGCACCGAAGAAAAGAATGTTGCTGAAACGATGAAGGACTTGATTCTCGAAGAACTCAACGTTCGCGAAATGAAGTTCCTCGAAGACGAAACCAAGCTCGTGCAGCTCTCCGCCAAACCGAACTTCCTCGCTATCAAGGCGAAGGGCCCGGATTACGCGAAGAACATGAAGGTGATTTCTGCCAAGCTGAATTCGCTGAGCGTCGATGAAATCAAGGCTCTGCAGAATGGAGAGACGATTAAGTTCGACTTCGGTGAAGTCGGTGCCGACTGCTTGATGCTCAACCGCATCGTGGCCGACGGCATGGCCGTGGAAGCCAACCAGCACTTCACCGTGGCTCTGGACCTGAAGATTACGGACGAACTCCGCCGCGCCTGCGTGGCCCGCGAACTCGTGAACCGCATCCAGAACCGCCGTAAGGACCAGAACTTTGCAATCTCTGACCGTATCAGCATTGAACTTTATTCTGAAAGCGAAGTGCTGAAGCAGGCTGTGAAGGAAAACGAATCTTACATCAAGGGCGAGACGCAGGCTGACGCTATCGTGTGGAAGGATTCTGCTGCTGGCTTGCAGGAATCTGATGCAGATGGCGAAAAGGTCTTCGTTGAAGCTGTGAGATAAGTACATCGCAGGTGACAACCTCGCAAGGCGAGAGCAGCGGCCACGCTTGCGTGGACATTGCCGAGCCGAAGAGGCTGGGCACGAAGTGCCAAACGCAAGCAGTCGCCATCAAGTGGGCTGCCGCTGCCGATGGCTTCGAAGCTAATGATGCTGACGGCGAAGCGTTTAGCTTCACGACGGTAAAAGCCTAGCAAGGCGAGAGTCGCGACCGTGCTTGCACGGGCATGACCGAGCCGTTGGGGCTTGGATGCGAAGCATCAACGCGTAATTGACAGGATTGTCATTCCCGACTTGATCGGGAATCTCCCTGCAAACCCAAAATACTTTATCCCCGGAAAAAATTCCGGGGATTATTTTTTAGAAGATGTTATACATGATTATTTCTTTAGACAGAAATCCTTGCCACATCTTTCTACAGAAAAATACTCTTCTTTGGATCCATAAGAAATTATACAGGCCCCTTCCTCCGTCAATCTTAGATTGGCCTTTTCTATTTTGCATTTACCAGAAATTTTCGGTTCAAAAGAAATAAAAACATCTTTAAACGCTATCGATGAATCAGTACCACATACATAAGTATCAATCCTGTGCTGCACCATTTTGTACGGACATAAAGAATTTTCACACCTTCCGGCAGAAAAAGATGTGTCTATAATGTTTTTTTGTTAGCTTTTTATTAGGACAATCAAATTCTTTCCAAAAACCATTTTCTGCGCAAGCTATAGATGAAATAAGCAAAACAAGCGCTATAAACCTATTCATATGCAGCATCCTCTGTAACTTCAATCATAGAAAATATTTTATATATTCACAATCATGAAATTTGTTAGGAATCTGGTTTTCGTTTTTGTTTTGCTCTTGCCGGGTGTATCCATGGCAGAAGATGGTGCTGTGCCTCCACCTGAGAAAAAAGTGGACTATTTACCGAGACCTCTTGGCTTTGAAATTGGTGGTGGAAGCATGGTCGTGGCTGGGGTGGAATGGTGGTCTATGGCAAGCTTCATCTATGTACAGAAACGCCCTGAGAATGTAAAGGGTATGTGGGCGCCGGATGATGCGCTAGTGTGGTTTGTTCGTACTAGATATGTATATGATTTCAAGGACCATGAACATGGTGTTTTGCTGTATCCAAATATTGAGTATTTGCACTCCCTGTTCGGCATTGCTGTTGGCCCGCAGGTGGGGTGGTTTTCTTCGTCGGGATTCGACTATGGTGCAGCCGTTCGTTTGGACTTGATGCTTATATTGAATATTGAAGTTGGTTATTTTTTCGAAAAAAAGAATCCTTATGTGAGTTTCCTGTTTTCGTGTTCCATTCCGAAAATTGGAATATTTGACCCTTAGTGTATAATTTGGGAATTGTTCCTAAGATCCTATTCGTTTTTGTATTACACTTTCTTGTTTATGTATTTTACATAAAATGTAAATAGTCTTATGCTATTTTACAGATTTTGTAAATAATGCTGTCTCTGTAAAATCGTTGAAATTCCTTAAAAATGCCGATTTTAGCGTAAAATCGCCATTTTTAACAATTTCTGTAAAATTGGCACGGTCTTTGCATATTGGGGGCGATAAATTAACCGCCTTCAATGGATTGTGCTTATGAATTTTTCAAAATGGACCGGGTTAGGTAACGATTTCGTTCTCCTGGAACCGGGTGAGTCGCTGGATTTTGGCAGCGGATTTGAACAGCGTATCATTAAACTTTGCGACCGCCGTTTTGGCATTGGTGCTGATGGTGTGGTCCTTGTGACTCCTATGGATGGCGAGGGTTGCCTCGTGCTTAATGGTGTCGGTGGTGCGGGTCCTGCGTCAAAGGCTGTTGCAAACGGTGTCGATTTTGAAATGCGTATTTTCAATGCCGATGGCTCGGAAGCGGCGATGTGCGGGAACGCCACGCGTTGTGTTGCGAAGTTTATCCGTAGTCGCGGTCTTGCAAAGTCCGAAGATACGAAGGTTTTCAATTTGCACACAAAGAGCGGGCTTGTGCGCCCGACGCTTTTGGACGATGGTCGCGTGTGTGTTGACATGGGACATCCGAGGACGTTCCTTGGTTCGATTAAGCTTACGGCAGACTGCTATGATTTTACCGCGGAGACGGTTTCTATGGGAAATCCGCACGCGGTCATTTTTGTTGATGATATCGAAAAGATTCAACTTGAAAAATGGGGAAGTATTCTTGAAGTCGATAAGCAGTTCCCTGACCGTTGCAATATTGAATTTGCACAGGTGATTTCGCCCACGCAAATCCGCATGCGGGTTTGGGAACGAGGGTGCGGCGTGACGATGGCTTGTGGTACTGGCAGCTGCGCCACCCTCGTTGCGGCCCAGCGCACGGGCCGCGTGGGCGTCGAAGCAGATGTTGTTCTTGATGGTGGCGTTTTGCACATCAAGCATGAAGAAGATGGACCTGTGCTGATGACTGGCCCTGCGGAAGAAGTCTTTAAGGGAGAATTCAGCATTTAGCAATGAGCCGGGCGTTGCGGGCTGGCGATTGAAGCCCGCTAGAAAGGGTAGCGGATGCCGATCCGGCGGAAGCGAGGGGAAGGCTTTCCCCACCCTGGATCCTTCGACTTCGCTCAGGATGACATCCCTAAAAATTAACACCTAATACCTAAAAAAATTATGAACGAATCTTACATTAACTCCTACTACGATCGCCTTCCTGGCAGCTACCTCTTCTCGACCATTGCCCAGAAAATCAAGGAATATCAGGGCTCGCATGCAAATGCGGATATCATCCGTCTTGGCATTGGCGATGTGACGACTCCGCTTATTCCCGAGGTCATCAAGGCCATGCATGCCGCTGTTGACGAAATGGCGGTGAAGGGTACTTTCCGCGGTTATGGTCCGGAACAGGGTTATGATTTTGTGCGCGAGGCAATTGTTCGTGGCGAATATACGGCACGTGGCATCGAGATGGACCCGAACGATATTTTTGTGAGCGATGGTTCCAAGTGCGATGTGGCGAACATTCAGGAACTTTTTTCAGAAAATGTAAAGATTGCAATTCCTGATCCTGTTTACCCGGTTTATTTGGACTCGAATGTGATGGCTGGACGTACGGGCGTGCTCCAGGCGGATGGCCATTTCTCGGAAGTAACTTACCTTGCTTCGACGGCCGAAAACAGTTTCCAGCCGGACTTGCCGAAAAATCCGGTGCAGTTGATTTACCTTTGCAGCCCGAACAACCCGACGGGTACGGTGCTCACTCGCGAAACGCTCCAGAAGTTTGTCAACTATGCAAACGAAAACGGAGCGCTGATTTTGTTTGATGGCGCCTACAACTGCTACATTCAGGACGAAACGCTCCCGCATTCGATTTTTGAAATTCCGGGTGCTCGTACTTGCGCGATTGAATTCCGTAGCTTCAGCAAGACGGCAGGCTTTACGGGCGTGCGTTGCGCTTATACGGTCATTCCGCACGAACTTTCGAAGCTCCATGCGATGTGGAATCGTCGCCAGTGCACCAAGTTCAATGGTGTGAGCTATGTGACTCAGCGTGCTGCCGAAGCGATTTATTCTCCGGTGGGTTGGCAACAGACGAAGGAAGTGATTGCGGGCTACATGCGCACGGCTGGTGTGATTCGTCAGGAATTGACTGCGGCCGGCTACACGGTGTTCGGCGGTGAGCATGCTCCGTACATTTGGTGGAAGATTCCGGATGGCGAAAAATCGTTCGACTTCTTTGACCGCCTGCTTGCAACTTGCGAAGTCGTGGGTACGCCGGGAAGTGGTTTTGGCCCGTGTGGCGAAGGTTACTTCCGCTTGACTGCTTTTGGCGATTACGAACGCACCTGCGAAGCGCTGAGAAGAATCAGAGAACTGTTGTAAAATAGGTCTTAAAAATTCTAGTAACTGATAACTATTAACTAGTAACTGCGCCGAAGGCGCAAATACGAATTACTATCTTATGACCATGCCCACTTCTATAGGTCCAGAAATTTCGGTAATCCAAAAGATTAGCGTTGCGATTATTCACGAGCGTGATGTTGAAAAGTTGCTCGAGAATGTGCTTGGCATTTTGGAATCTGAACTTGGAATGCTGCGCGGTACGTTTGCGCTGCTCTTTGGCGATACCCTGAAAATTGAGGCTTCGCGCGGACTTGATGAATCTGAAAAACAGCGTGGCTCTTATCGAATGGGTGAAGGTATTACGGGACATGTCGCAGAACGCGGCTTGAGCCATGTAATTCCGGACTTACGCAAGGATTCCAGATTCTTGAACCGTACGGGGAGCCGCCATTACGAATCTCAGGTGGCGTTTATCTGTGTGCCGCTGATTCATGATGGACAAGTTATCGGAACGCTTTCGATTGACCGTCCGGTAGATGGTTCGACCAACTTGGATCGCGATGTGGCGTTGCTCGAAATTATTGCAAATATTACGGGCGATGCTGCAAACGAATGTATTGAACTTCACGGTGAACGTGAGGCGATGCTCGAAGAAAACCGCAAGTTGCGCGATATGCTTTCGAACAATCCCGGCGAACTTGTGGGTAATTGCCGTGAAATGCGCCAGGTGTACGAACAAGTGCGTCAGGTGGCTCCGAGTGATGCAACGGTGTTGATTCGAGGCGGTAGCGGTACGGGTAAGGAAATGATTGCCCGCGCTATCGTGAACTTGTCCGGTCGAAAGGACAAGCCGTTTATTACGCTCAACTGCGCTGCGCTCCCGGAAAACCTTGTCGAGAGCGAACTTTTCGGACATGAAAAGGGCGCGTTTACGGGCGCATTGAATCGCCGTATTGGCCGTGCTGAAGCTGCAGATGGGGGAACGCTGTTCCTCGATGAAATTGGCGATTTGACCATGCAAACTCAGGTCAAGTTGTTGCGCTTTTTGCAGGAACGTACTTTTAGCCGTGTCGGTAGCAATGAAGAACTCCATTCTGATGTGCGCTTCTTGGCGGCAACGAGCCGTAATCTTGAAGAGCTTATCTCTCAGGGCAAGTTCCGCGAAGACCTTTTCTACCGTTTGAACATTTTCCCGATCACGATGCCTGATTTGGCGAAGCGCAAATCTGATATTATTTTGCTTGCAGAACACTTTATTGAAAAGATGAATCTGCGTTACGGCAAGAAGGTACAGCGCCTTTCGACAACGGCAATCAATTTGCTTATGAGCTATCATTGGCCGGGCAACGTTCGTGAACTTGAAAACTGCATTGAACGTGCTGTGCTTACGGCTACCGATGATTGCGTCCATAGCTATAACTTGCCGCCTTCACTGCAGACAAGTTTGAGCGTCGGTACGATTGGCGCTCCGAACGATAAGATTGCACCGCTTGAAGTGATGATGGAAAATTATGAACGTGAAATCATTACTGAAGCAATCAAGCGTAATGATGGTAATATCTCGGCAGCTGGGCGCGATTTGGGCGTTTCTCCGCGTATGATGAATTACCGCATGAATAAGCTCGGGATTAAATCTGGGCGCTAATAAAAAATTCAAAAACTCTGTTGACTATAAGGCTGTGCATTTCACGATGCACGGCTTTTTTTGTGTGTAATAGGGTAGGGTGGTGATTGTTTCGTGTGGTGATGGCCGTGTTTTTTTTCGTTGGCTATACAAAAAATCCGTCGGCTTTTGACCGACGGACTGCATTTATGAGGTTCGAAATGTTAATGGGTTGGACTTTTCATTAGTAGATGAAATGGCATTGAGGCCGTGCACCTTTGACGCACGGCCAATGCTTTTCATTAATAAATGAAAAGCATTTCACGATATTTCGGAAGCGGCCACTTTTCGTCCGGGACAATTTTTTCGAGAGAGTCCACAACCAAGCGGAGGTCGAGCATGCCGTTCAAGATATCTTCGTGCTTGGAAGCGAGAGCCTTTTCCATCACTTCGATTGCAGCGAGGAGCTTCTTGATGCCTTCGCCAAGTGGCTTGGCGTAAGAATCGAGAGCCGGGAAGCCCTGGTTCAGAGCCATTTCGTTTGCTTTGAGGGCAGCGGAGTAAGCTTCGATGGCCTGCGGGAGAATGATGTCCTTGGCCATGTCGCGAGCGATTTCACCTTCGATGTGAATCTTCTTGTGGTAGTCTTCCATGTTGACTTCGTAGCGGGAATCAAGTTCGCGCTTGTTGAACACGCCGTACTTTTCGAAGAGGGCGACGTTTTCTTTCTTGTTGAGTGCCTGGAGAGCTTCCATAGTGGTGCGGGTGTTCGGGAGGCCGCGCTTTGCAGCTTCTTCGACCCATTCGTCCGTGTAACCGTTGCCGTTGAAGATAACGCGCTTGTGTTCCTTGACAATCTTCTGCAAGAGGTTCTGGAGTTCTTCGTGGAACTTTTCTGCAGGAACGTTGGCGAGCTTGTCTGCGATGATGTCGAATGCTTCGGCAACGATCGTGTTGAGGATGACGTTCGGTTCAGAGCAGCTCTGGCTAGAACCCGGTGCACGGAATTCGAACTTGTTGCCAGTGAATGCGAACGGAGAAGTACGGTTACGGTCCGTAGCGTCGCGCGGGAGCGGCGGGAGAGTATCGGAACCGAGCTTAAGAGCTCCAGCCTGCTTGCTGGATTTCGGATCGCCCTTTTCGAGCTGGTCGACGACGTCAGCAAGCTGGTCGCCGAGGTACATGGAGATAATTGCCGGAGGAGCTTCGTTTGCGCCAAGGCGGTGGTCGTTACCAGCACTTGCGACAGCCATACGGAGCAGGTCAGCGTGGGTGTCGACGGCGTAAATCACAGCGCAGAGCGTGGTGAGGAAGATGGCGTTCTGGTGCGGGTCCTTGCCCGGGTTCAAGAGGTTGGTCTTACCATAGTTCACAGACCAGTTGTTGTGCTTACCAGAACCGTTGATGCCTGCAAACGGCTTTTCGTGGAGGAGGCAGACGAGTCCGTGGCGGTCAGCGACCTGGCGGAGGACTTCCATAATCTGCATGTTGTGGTCGCAAGCGAGGTTCACTTCTTCGAACATCGGAGCAAGTTCGAACTGAGCCGGAGCGACTTCGTTGTGGCGGGTCTTTGCCGGAATGCCGAGCTTCCAGAGTTCCTTTTCCACATCGTTCATGAAGTTCAAAATGCGAGACGGAATGCTACCGAAGTAGTGGTCTTCCATCTGCTGGTGCTTTGCCGGAGCTGCACCGAACAAGGTGCGGCCAGCCTGGTAAAGGTCCGGGCGCTGGAGGTAGAAACGCTTGTCGACGAGGAAGTATTCCTGTTCGGCACCGAGCGTGACGGTGACCTTCTGCGGAGCGACGCCGAAGAGGCCCATGAGACGATCAGCGGATTTCTGCAAAGCCTGAATGGAGCGGAGGAGCGGAGTCTTCTTGTCGAGTGCTTCACCAGTATAGCTACAGAATGCAGTCGGGATGCAAAGGGTTGCGCCGTTGCCGTGACGCTTGATGAAAGCCGGGGAAGTCGGGTCCCAAGCGGTGTAACCACGAGCTTCAAACGTAGAGCGAAGGCCGCCGCTCGGGAAGGAAGATGCGTCCGGTTCGCCGACGATCAAGTTCTTGCCGCTGAACGCGAGGATGGCTTTGCCATCTTCGGGTTCAAGGAAGGAGTCGTGCTTTTCTGCAGTAGAACCAGTAAGAGGCTGGAACCAGTGAGTGAAGTGAGTGGCACCGCGATCGATGGCCCACTTTTTCATAGCGTGTGCAACTTCGCCAGCGATGCTCGGGTCGAGCGGTGCGCCACCATCAATAGTAGCGAAGAGCTTTTTGCAAATGTCTTTCGGAAGGTAGGTACGCATCGCTTCGGCGTTGAAAACGTCTTCACCGTAAAAGTCGATGTTTGCAGGTGCTGCCGGCATTACGCCCGTTGCGTTTTCACTTGCGATTTCCTTGATAGCTTTTAATCTGTATTCGTTGCTCATGGCAATCTCCTTAAGTTTTTTTTCGCAGCCTTATAAGCGAAAAGTGTGCCAATTCGGAAATTTGCTTGTAAAACCGCGAAATTTGCACGAAAACGAAAAATGAAAATTTGATGAGCTTTTATTTCGTGTTTTGAAAATTACAGATTATGAAAAATTATAGGTGAAATTACAAAATGTGTAAACAACGTATTTGTGGAAGGTTATCCCTGTCTTGATTCGATAAGTTTGCTACGCAAATATTGTCAATTATGAGGGCGAATTTAGCAAAAATGACGAAATAGTAGAGAAAAGAGTCGTTTTACATTTTGTGTCGCAACGCTGTTCCTTGAATTTTGGCCATTTATTTGATACCCTTCAGGCGTGAATTCCTCTATTCTCTAAAATCTTATATATATTACAAAGTGATTTCGTCGGTGTCGGCGGAAAAAGAAGTGAGAAAAGCGAGGTTTTCTATGACTCAACCTATCAACGGTAAATTTGAAATGCCGTCTCTTCCTTATGCTGCAAGTGATTTGGCTCCGGTTTTGAGTGCCGAAACGATCGAGTTCCATTACGGCAAGCATTTGCAAACTTACGTGAATAACTTGAATGCGGCTCTTCTGGGGAGCGCTTTCGAGGGCAAGTCTTTGGAAGAAATTGTAAAGGCTGCTGATGGGGGCGTTTTTAATAACGCGGGCCAGATTCTGAACCACGCGATGTATTTCTTGCAGTTCACAGCACCCAAGGAAGGGAACGTGCCGACGGGGAAAATTGCGGATGCGATTGCCCGTGATTTTGGCTCGTTCGAAAAATTCCAGGAAGAATTCCAGGCGAAGGGTGCGGGACTTTTCGGCTCCGGTTGGGTTTGGCTTTCTGCTGATGTTTCGGGCAAGCTCGTGATTACGCAAGAAGGCAATGCACAGAATCCGATTACAAAGGGGCTCACGCCGCTTCTGACGTTTGACGTGTGGGAACACGCTTATTATATAGACTATCGCAATCGCCGTCCGGATTACTTGAAGTCTCTGTGGAACATTGTCAATTGGGACGTTGTGAACGCGCGTCTTGGATAACGTTTAAACTGATTACAAAATCGGCCGGGATGTCCCGGCCGTTTTATGTATTTAAATGTTCGGGGCTTTGTCTTTCAGCTTTTGCATAAGCGGGATGAGCCCGCCCCCGATTGTGTTACCGATTGTGATGGCGAAAAGCGCTTTGAACATTGTCAAAGAGAAGTCGCTTGCAAGCGAGAAATAGAACATGTCTGCAATGCAGTGCTCGAATCCGCTCAAGATAAAGACCATGACAGGGAGGAACACGGTGAAGACTTTTCCGACCTGGTTTTCAATGGTTTTGTAACCGTCCGCGGCGATGAACATGAGCATGCCGCAAAAGATGCCGAGCACTACAAGGCTTAAGGGGCTGTCACTATCTTTAATAATGCAAAGTGCGTTTGCTTTGGCTTGGAGGGCCTCACCGTAGCGGGTGGCGGCCATCATTTTTGCAAACAGGAATGTTCCGACGAAGTTGCCGAGCCAGACGATGGCGAGGAAGCCCCAGTAATTGGGTCTCTTGTTGACAAAGTATCCGACTTTGCCTGTAAAAAGGTTGAATCCAAAATTCAGGATGGTAAAAAGTCCAAGACCGAAAAGGAACGATCCCAAGATCTTGTTGTCGCAGGAGAGGAAGGCTGTACCGCCGAGGCCAATGCAAAGGCCGGAATAGACGGATTTGATAAAATTAATCATGGGGCCAAATTTAGTAAAAGGTGGGACTAAATGCATCCGCAAGGATGCCAATTTGAAAAAAGGTGAAAATTGCCGTAAAGCGTTGCAAAAATAATGCCAATGCAAGGATTTGTACAGAGGCCTACGTCGTGTAGGTGTTCGGCGGGTCTGTTTGGAGCTTGAAATCTATCAATAATTACACTAATTGTAAAACTTGAATATTTATTTTCAGAAATTGTAATAGCTAATTTGACTGATTTCTCGATTTTGATTCGAGTTTTACATTTTTAACCGCTTTTTCACTAATTGATACGCGCTTTACAGGTTATGCTTGTGCTGAGTTCCTTTTTGGCACAGTTTTTGCATAATGTGGTCGCAAAAAATTAGAAAAGGAATTTTATGAAAGCTCAAGCACTTTACGACCCGATTAACGAACACGACGCCTGCGGTGTCGGCTTGGTCGCTAATATAAATAATGTTGCCTCGCACCAGATTGTGTTGCAGGGTATTACCGTATTGAAGAGACTCATGCACCGCGGTGCTGCAGGTGGAGACCCGGAAACTGGTGATGGTGCGGGTCTTTTGCTTTCTATGCCGCACAAGTTCTTCCGTAAGTTGTACCCGGAACTTCCGGCGCGTTACGGTGTGGCAATGTTCTTTGTCGAAAACACGCTTGAAGCGGATGCCTTTGACGCTAAGATTCGTGAAGTTGCCGAAGCTGAAGGCGTGAAGGTTCTCCAGTTCCGCGAAGTGCCGGTGAACCCGGCCAAGATCGGTCGCACGGCTCGCGAAACGTTGCCGCATATCCGCCAGGTGTTCTTTGACGGTTCTGCTTTTGAGACGGACCAGGCTTTTGATATTAAGCTTTATGTGGTTCGCCGCCTGATTGAAAAGGCTTGCAACGGATTGTATGTTTGCAGCTGCAGCCGCCGTAGCATTGTTTATAAGGGTCTTTTGCTTGCAAGCCAGATCGAAGGCTTCTACAAGGACTTGAACGACCTCGATTTTGAATCCCCGATTGCGCTTGTTCACCAGCGTTATTCTACCAACACGTTCCCGACTTGGCCGCTTGCCCATCCGTTCCGTTATTTGGCTCACAACGGTGAAATCAATACGCTTCGCGGTAACCTCAACAGCTTGCGCGCTCGTGAACCGCACTTGAAGAGCGAAATTATCGGCGACGATATCAAGAAACTTTTGCCGCTCGTTCCGGGTGGACAGAGCGACTCTGCTAGCCTCGATAACATGTTTGAGCTCCTGGTCGCTGCGGGCCGTAGCCTTCCGCATGCGATGATGATGCTCATGCCGCAGGCTTGGGGCCAAAAGCATTACCTCGGCCGCGATGTGCGTGGCTTCTTTGAATATGAATCCATGTTGATGGAACCGTGGGATGGCCCGGCCGCTGTCGCTTTCTCTGACGGTGTCAACGCTGGTGCAATCCTTGACCGTAACGGTCTTCGTCCGGCACGTTACACTTTATGTAAAGACGGTCTTTTCGTGATGGCTTCTGAAACGGGCGTGCTTGATTTGCGCGATGATGAAGTCGAAGAAAAGGGCCGCCTCAAACCAGGTGAAATTATTTACTTGGATTTGGAAAACCACAGAATTTTGAAGAACGCCGAAATGAAGGCTCAGGTGGCTCGTAGCAAGCCTTACCGCCGCTGGGTTGCCGAAAATAAGATGAGCGTTCGTGGCCTCTTTAGCGAAATCAATCCGTCTGATGTTCCTGATGATATTCTGGTGCAGCAAAAGCGTTTTGGTTATTCTGCCGAAGACTTGTCTATTATTTTGAAGCCGATGGCAAAGACCGGTGCAGAACCGATCGGTTCTATGGGTAACGATGCTGCTTTGGCCGTTCTTTCGGACAAGCCGCAGCCGCTGTTCAACTACTTTAAGCAGTTGTTCGCCCAGGTGACGAACCCTCCGATTGACCCGATCCGTGAAGAGCTCGTGATGAGCCTTACGACTTACATCGGTAACCACGGTAACATTCTCGAAGAAACTCCGGAACAGGCTCACCTTATCAAGATTCCGCGCCCGATTGTGACCGAAGACGAAATCCGTCGCTTTGAAAATATCGGTGACAAGAGCTTTAAGGCTAAGGTGCTCAAGATGCAGTTCCCGCTCGGTGGTAACGGTGAAGTCTTGGAAGCTGCTTTGCAGAACCTTGCTGGCGATGCCGTGCGTGCCGTGAACGACGATTTCGATATCATCGTGCTTTCGGATAAGAACATCGATTGGGGCTATGTGCCTATACCGAGTTTGCTTGCAACAGCATGTGTAAACCGTGCCTTGGTCGAAGCTGGTGTTCGTCCGGAAATCGGTTTGATTGTGCAGTCCGGTGAAGTCCGCGAAGTGATGCACTTTGCCTTGTTGCTCGGTTACGGTGCAACGGTGATTAACCCGTATCTTGCTTTTGAAAGCCTTACCCACATGTGCCATTGCGGTGACCTAGATGTCGATCCGGTGACGGCTGCTGCAAACTACGTAAAGGCTGTGGACAAGGGTCTTTTGAAGATCATGTCAAAGATGGGTATTTCTACCCTTCGTAGCTACCGCAGTGCCCAGATTTTCGAAGCTGTCGGCTTGAATCATGAACTTGTCGAAAAGTTCTTGCCGGGTACGGCAAGCCGCATCGAAGGTATTGGCCTCGAAGAAATTGCCCATGAAGTTGGCGATCGCCAGAACATTGCCTTTGCCGATGCAAGCAAGGTTCTCCAGTCCGGTGGTCAGTACGCATTCCGCAAGGAAGGTGAAAAGCACTTGTGGACTCCGCAGTCGCTTGCTACATTCCGTCAGGCAGTGCAGGGCGGTGACTATGAAAAGTTCAAGGCTTACAGCAAGCTGATTAACGACCAGTCCGAACGTCAGGCAACCTTGCGCGGACTCTTCAAGTTCAAACAGACGACTCCGATTGATATTTCTGAAGTCGAAAGCCGCGAATCGATTATCAAGCATTTTGTGGCCGGTGCAATGAGCCTTGGTTCTTTGAGTCCGGAAGCCCACGAAACGATTGCTATCGCCATGAACCGTATCGGTGCCATGAGCAACTGCGGTGAAGGTGGTGAAGATCCGGATCGCAATACTCCTGCTGCTAACGGTGATATCCGTAGCTCTGCTATTCGCCAGATTGCTTCGGGCCGCTTTGGCGTGACGATTGACTACTTGCGCCATGCTAAGGATTTGCAGATCAAGATGGCTCAGGGTGCAAAGCCGGGTGAAGGCGGTCAGTTGCCGGCTCACAAGGTGAACGAATTTGTGGCTCGCATCCGTCACTCGATTCCGAATGTGTCTTTGATTTCTCCTCCGCCGCACCACGATATTTACTCGATCGAAGACTTGGCACAGCTCATTTACGACTTGCGAAACTCGAACCCGAAGGCTCGTGTTTCCGTGAAGCTTGTGTCCGAAGTGGGTGTGGGTACGATTGCCGCGGGTGTTGCTAAGGCTCATGCCGATGTGGTGCTCATCTCGGGCCACGATGGCGGTACGGGTGCTTCTCCGCTGACTTCTATCAAGCATGCCGGCCTTCCGTGGGAACTCGGTATTGCCGAAGCGGAACAGACTCTTGTTCTCAATGACTTGCGCGGTCGCATCAAGCTCCAGGTCGATGGTCAGCTCAAGACGGGCCGTGACGTTGTGGTGGCAGCCCTCCTCGGTGCCGAAGAATTCGGATTTGCAACAAACTTGCTCGTTAGCCTTGGCTGCGTGATGGACCGCAAGTGCCATACGAACCAGTGCCCGATGGGTATTGCAACTCAGGATCCGGAATACCGCAAGCGCTTTGCCGGTAAGCCGGAATACGTTGAAAACTTCCTCTACTTTATTGCAGACGAAGTCCGCGAAATCCTTGCAAACCTTGGTCTCAAGAGCCTCGATGAAGCCTGCGGCCGTAGCGACTTGCTGGAACGCGATGAAGCCATTGCATTCTACAAGGCTCACAACCTCGACTTCTCGAAGATTTTCCAGACTGTCGAAGGCGGCATCAAGTCTTTTGACAAGAACTATGTGAAGGAAGAATTGGTCAACTTCGACCGTCGCGAACTCTTGCCGTTTGTGCAGGATACGCTCAAGAGTGGTGCCAATGTAGAACTCTGCACTGTTGTTCACAACACCGATCGTACGGTGGGTACGGAACTTTCTGGCGAAGTGGATGAACACTTTGGCGTGAAGGGACTCCCCGAAGATACGATCAAGATTCATTTGCAGGGTGTCGCAGGCCAGAGCTTCGGTGCTTTCCTTGCTCCGGGTATTACGCTTGACCTCGAAGGCGAAGCCAATGACTTTATGGGTAAGGGCCTTTCTGGTGGTAAGATTATTGTGCGCCCGCCAAGCAATGCAAGCTTCAAGGCCGAAGACAACGTCATTGCCGGTAACGTTATCGGTTACGGTGGTACTTCTGGTAAGATCTTCATTAACGGTCTCGCTGGTGAACGCTTTGGTATCCGTAACTCCGGTATGCTCCTTGTCTCGGAAGGCGTGGGTGACCATGGTTGCGAATACATGACGGGTGGCCGCGTGGTTGTACTTGGTCGTGTAGGCGTGAACTTTGCAGCCGGTATGACGGGTGGCTTTGCTTACGTGTACGACGAAACGGGTCACTTCGACTTGAGCTGCAACGTGGATTCTGTGGACCTTGAAAGTGTGCTCCCGGGTACTGATAGCGAAAAGGAACTTCTCGATATCATCAGCCAGCATGTTCAGGCAACGGGTAGTGAAAAGGGCAAGCGCATTCTTGAAAATTGGAATAGCGAACGTCCGAAGTTCGTAAAGATTTTCCCGGTGGATTATAGAAACGCTCTCTTGAAGAAGGGACAAAAGGCATAAACGGTGTCGAAGGACCCAAGCTTGAGGTTTATATGCAAGAAGTAAAACGCATACAAGATGTCTACCGCCCTGTCGAAGAGCGTGTGAAGGACAATAAGGAAGTTGAACGTAGACTGACTTCTGTTGAAATTGTTGGTCAGGCCGGTCGTTGCCACACATGCGGAATTCCGTTCTGCCATGGTGCTGGTTGTCCTCTCGGCAACTTGATTCCCGAATTTAACGCAGCGGTTTCTTTGGGAAATGCTGAACGCGCTTACGATATCATTAGCAAGACGGCGTTCTTCCCGGAATTTACGGGTCGCGTTTGTCCGGCTCTTTGCGAATCGGCTTGTACCGGGAACGTGCATAATGATCCGGTGATGGTGCGCCAAATTGAAAAGTTCATCATCGAAACGGCTTTTGAAGAAGGCTGGGTAAAGCTCCCTTCTGCAGAACCGATCGGAAAGAGCGCCGCTGTGATTGGCTCTGGTCCTGCTGGGTTGTTTGCTGCCGAAGCACTCCGCCGTAAGGGCTTTGCCGTGACGGTTTACGAAAAGCGTGAAAAGGCCGGTGGTCTTTTGCGCTATGGTATCCCGAACTGGAAACTCGACAAGTCCGTGATTGATCGCCGTGTGGCTTTGCTTGAAGCGGCTGGAATCAAGTTTGTCTACAATACTGAAATCGGGAAGGATATTGCTGCGGAATACATTCACAAGAATTTTGACGAAGTGTTCCTCGCCATCGGTACGCCGAATGCTCGTGACTTGAAAATTCCTGGCCGCGATGCCGAAGGCATTTTCCTTGCTCTCGATTTTTTGCATGGTGCCGAAAAACCGGGCGAAACGAATCCTGAAAAGTTCTCTGCCAAGGGCCGCAAGGTTCTCGTGATTGGCGGTGGCGATACGGGTAACGACTGCGTGGGTAAAGCAATCCGTGAAGGTTGCGAAAGCGTTTTGCAAGTGGAATTCATGCCGAAGCCGCCTGAGGAACGTTCTCCGTCTACGCCGTGGCCGGATTGGCCGTACATGCTGCGCACGAGCTATGCCCAGCACGAAGGTGGCGAACGCCGCTGGAATGTGTCGTCCAAGCAGTTCATCGTGAAGGGTGGTCGCGTGGCCGGTGTCGAAGCTGTTCGCGTCGAATGGGAAATGTCCCCGCAGGGTCGCCCGCTCAAGCCGAACGAAGTTCCGAATTCTACCGAAGTCATCGATACGGATTTGGTGGTGCTCGCTATGGGCTTTACCGGAGTCCCCGCCGAAGGTATCGTGAACGATTTGGGCCTCACGCTTACGCCGCGTACAGCAATTATTCCGGATCCTTCTCGCCATATTTATGCGGTGGGTGACTGCGCTAATGGTGCATCCCTTGTGGTGCGTGCCATGGCCGATGCGAAAGCGAAAGTGGCTACAATCAAGTAACGTTCATCTCGAATACTGCTCGCGAAATCATGTTTGGATTTTATCGTTTTGCGGCTGTATCTCCTATCCTAAAAGTAGCCGATACAGCCTTCAATACTGAAGAAATCATCAAGAGCGCAAAAGCTGCCGTCTCCAATGGGGCGGCTTTTGTCGTTTTTCCTGAACTTTGTATTACCGGATACACTTGCAGCGATTTGTTCCATCAGGAATTGTTGTTGCAGAACAGCACCCGTGCGCTGTTGAAAATTGCGGAATCTTTTGAGGATTCTAATGCTGTTATCGCGGTCGGCTTGCCTCTACGTTTGTTTGGGAGGTTGTATAACTGTGCTGCTTTTGTGCAGCGCGGGCGGGTTGTGGCGATTACGCCGAAAATCCATTTGCCGAACCAACGAGAATTCTATGAAAAACGCCATTTTTCGAGTGGCCGCGACTTGTTGCGCGGAGCGTGTGGCGCTTCGGCAGGGAATGTCGTGGGTGCCGTGACGTGTGCGATAGAAGGCATGGGCGAAGTTCCGATAACGAATTTCTTCATGGTGAAGGGTCGCGGAACTTCTAGCGCGGTTGATGCCTGCACGGGCGACGACAGCGCGGGCGTTGCGAATGATGACGGCTCCGAAGTTCGCGTTGGCGTTGAACTTTGCGAGGACTTGTGGACGCCTGTACCGCCGAGTGGTGAACTTGCACTTGCCGGTGCAAATGTAATTGTAAACTTGTCTGCAAGTGATGCGCTTGTAGGCAAACGCGATTACCGCCGTAATTTGGTGATGAACCAGTCGGCGCGTTGCATGGCGGCGTATGTCTATGCTTCTGCCGGAGTGCATGAATCGACGACAGACATGGTCTTTAGCGGCCATTTGATGGTTGCTGAAAACGGTAGCATGGTTGCTGAAAGCAAACCGTTCTCTCGCGAAACGGAAATCATCTATGCCGATATCGACGTGGAACGCTTGAATATGCAGCGGCTGAGCGAAGGCTCGTTCCAGGATTTTGACAGTCGCAGTTTCTATGCGCGGGCGGCATCTTTCGATGGCCTGCGTGCTTGCGATGTGCTTCAGTATCGATTTGTTTCTCCGATGCCGTTTGTTCCGGGGTCGTCTGAAACGCGAGACCAATCGTGCACGGAGATTTTCAATATCCAATGTGCTGGCCTTGCTAAGCGTCTTGAAGCGTCTCGTTCCAAGCGTGCCGTGATTGGCCTTTCGGGCGGTCTCGATTCGACGCTTGCTTTGCTCGTTGTGGCTGAAACTTTTAAACTGTTAAAACGCCCTGCATTAGAAATTTTGGCACTCACGATGCCTGGCTTTGGAACGACCAATCGCACGAAGAACAATGCCGTTTTGCTTGCGGAACTTTTGGGCGTTGAACTGCGGACTGTAAGCATCAAGGATGCGTGCCTCCAGCATTTCAAGGATATCGGCCATGACCCGCAAAAGCTCGACGTGACTTACGAGAATGTGCAGGCTCGTGAGCGCACGCAGATTCTTATGGATATTGCCAATAGCGTTGGTGGAATTGTAATTGGTACGGGTGACTTGTCCGAAATTGCTCTCGGCTGGAGCACGTACAATGCCGATCACATGTCGATGTATGCGGTCAACTGCGATATTCCCAAGACGCTTGTGCGCCATATCGTACACTGGTATGCGGACAATTCGCTGAAGTTTAGTGCCGATGCTAAAACGGCGATGGAATTGAAGAAGGTCTTGTACGACATTCTCGATACGCCTGTGTCGCCGGAACTTTTGCCTGCCGATAATAACGGACAAATTGCGCAAAAGACCGAAAGCATTTTGGGAGCGTACGAAATCCACGATTTCTTCCTTTATCATTTTGCCAAGTATGGTGCAACTCCCAAGAAACTTTTGTTCCTCGCGAAGTATGCTTTTGCGGGCAAATTTAGCGATGAAGAAATTAAAAAAGCGCTCACGGTTTTTGTTCGTCGATTCTTTACGCAACAGTTCAAACGCAGTTGTATCCCGGATGGACCGAAAGTAGGAACGATTTCACTTTCGCCCCGTGCGGATTGGCGCATGCCAAGCGATGCGTCTTTTGCTGATTGGCTTTAAGAAGTGAATCTTTTCTAAAAATCTTTTTTGCCATAGCATGAAACCCCGGAACTTTCGTTCCGGGGTTGTTTCGTCAACAGAGAATTCTTTTGTGCTTATGCTTCGTTTTAACCGCAACGGGTCTTGTTCGTGTCGATCCCGATGTAGTCCGGGTAATCGTTGTCGAAGCAGGCGGCGCAATAATTTTCGCCTTCGCCTGTACATTCCTTCATGCCTTCGACGCTTAAATAACCGAGACTTTCGACGCCGAGCATTTTGGCAATTTCGTCTGGAGTCATTGAACTTGCGGCAAGTTCACCTTGGCTTGGGAAATCCATGCCGAAGAAGCACGGGTGTGCAACTGGAGGTGATGCGATGCGGATGTGGACTTCGAGCGCGCCTGCGTCACGAAGCATTTTGGACAAAATCTTGAGCGTGGTGCCGCGAACAATTGAATCTTCGACAACGCATACGCGCTTGTTCTTGAGCACGCCCACGATCGGGTTGAATTTGAGTTTTACTTTTTGCTCGCGTACGTTTTGCGTGGGGTCGATGAACGTTCTTCCGACGTAGTGGTTGCGCAAAAGGCCGATTTCAAAACGGATACCGCTTGCCTGCGCGTAGCCGAGTGCTGCGGTTGTGGCACTGTCGGGCACGGAAATCACGATATCTGCATCGACGGGACATTCTTTGGCGAGCTGCTTGCCCATTTTGCGACGGATCTTGTCGCAACTTTGTTCGAATATCTTGGAGTCCGGACGGCTGAAATAGATGTATTCAAAAATGCAGTGAGCGAGTCTGTCTTTTTGCGTGAATCGTTCCGAATGGAGCCCGTTCTGTGAAATTGTCAGAAATTCGCCTGGTTGGATGTCGCGAACGTAATGGGCGCCGAGCAAGTCGAATGCGCAAGTTTCGCTAGCAACGCACCAGGATTTTCCCATACGGGCGATGGAGAGCGGGCGGAATCCGTAGCCATCGCGTGCGACGTACATGGTATCCTTGCTGATAAAGACAAGGCAAAAACTTCCGGTGAATTTTGTAATCGCTTTTTTGATTGCTTCGCCCAAAGTATCTGCGTGGGTACGTGCAATTTCGTGGAGGAGGATTTCGGAGTCAGACGTTGTCTGGAAAATGTGGCCGTCGGCTTCCATTTCTGCGCGGAGCTCGTTGGCGTTGGTGATATTTCCGTTGTGTGCAACGGCGATTTGTCCCCATTTGCAACTCACGAGAATCGGCTGTGCGTTTGCGAGTGTCGATGCGCCCGTGGTACTGTAACGTACGTGGCCTATGCCAGAAAAACCTTGTAATTCGTCGATATTGTGTTCCCGCAAGAGAGTGGAAACAAGTCCCATGGATTTTCGGATTCTTATTTTATCGCCGTCTGTAACAGCAATGCCTGCGCTTTCTTGGCCGCGGTGCTGTAATGCGTAGAGACCCATAGCGACGTTGCGTGCCACGTTATCGCCGTTATAGATGCCGATAACGCCGCATTCTTCATGTAATTCTTCGAGCATAATGCCTCTTATGAATGGATGTTTCCCTTACCTTTTGGTCATAGCCCACCCGGACGGGTGCAAGCGAGGAAACGGACGAATTTTAATAGCAAAAAATGTGCCAAATAGAGATGGATGGCGTTTTTGGACTAGAAAAGGCGTTTCCTGAAAAAGTGCGTTTTATGGTTTACAGAAAACGTAAAACCCCGGAATTTTCATTCCGGGGTGAAGTAGTCAACAGAGATACTTTTTGTAGTTGTTAGTTATTGGTTGTTGGTCGTTAGTTTAAGGCTTGGAAACTTCAGTAAGTTTTTTAACTAATAACTATTGACTAATAACTAAGTGCTAAATTACATGTTGCTGAAGATTTGGAAGCCGCTGTATGCTTCTTGACCGTGTTCAGCTTGGTCGAGGCCGCGCATTTCTTGCTTTTCAGTGACGCGGAGGCCAATCGTCTTCTTGATGACGAAGAAGATCAGACTTGCGGCTGCGAAGCACGGGACAGCGTAGGCGAGGACGCCAACAGCCTGAGTGCCGAGCGTGTAGTCACCAGTGATATCGAAGATACCGACAGCGAGCGTACCCCAGACACCGTTGACGAGGTGGACGGAGAGAGCACCGACCGGGTCATCCAAGTGCAAGCGGTCGAACATGAAGACTGCACCGACTACGAGCACACCTGCGATAGCACCGATAATCCAGGAAGAAAGCGGGGTCACGACGTCAGCACCAGCGGTGATTGCTACGAGACCAGCAAGGCATCCGTTGAGGGCCATGGTGGCGTCCGGCTTCTTGGAAACGATCCAGCTTGTAAGCGTTGCGGTAATGATGCCTGCGACAGCAGCGAGGTTCGTGGTCACGAGAATCCAGCTAGTTGCCTTCGGGTCGCCGTTAAGAGCAGAACCGGCGTTGAATCCCCACCAACCGAACCAGAGCATGAACACACCGACAGTGGCGAGCGGAATGTTGTGAGCCGGAATAGCGTGAACCTTGCCACCAACGTACTTACCGATACGCGGTCCGAGAATCATCACGCCAGCGAGAGCTGCCCAACCACCGACAGAGTGAACGAGGGTAGAACCAGCGAGGTCGTGGAAACCGTGAGCACCGAAGGTGGAGAGCCAGCCGCCGCCCCATGTCCAAGAACCGACGATCGGGTAGACGAGTGCAACATAGACAATGGTGAAAATCAGGAAGGAGTTGAGCTTGACACGTTCAGCAACGGCACCAGAGACAATCGTTGCTGCGGTGGCGGCGAACATTGCCTGGAACAGCCAGTCTGTGAACAGCGTGAAGTGTCCGTTGTAGGCGGCGGTGAAGTTTGCCGGATTTGCCCAGTCGCCAATGCCGAAGCCTGCGAAACCGAGAATTCCGTTGAAAGTGCCCGGGTACATAAGGCCGAAACCTAATGCAGCGTACATCGTAATACCGATAGCCGGCACAGCGATGTTTTTGAATGCCACGTTTGCAGAGCACTTAGCACGTACAAGGCCTGCTTCAACGCATGCGAAACCGAGACCCATGATGAACACCAACATGGCGCTGATCATGATCCAGATGTTTTCCGTCATAAATATTGCGTCACTGACGGTTGCGACATTTGCTACTTCGTTCATTTGTTTAATTCCTTATTTTGAAAATTTTAATTCCTAATTCTGAATTCCTGATTCCGAATTAACCAATTGCCTCCGGCCCAGTTTCGCCGGTGCGGATGCGAACGCACTGTTCAAGTGTCGTAACAAATATCTTGCCATCGCCAATATTACCTGTACGGGCGCCTTCGATAATCGCATCGATGCAAGGCTGTACAAATTCGTCGTTTACGGCGATTTTCAAGCAAATCTTCTTAAGCAAATTCACTTCGGTCACAACGCCACGGAAGCGTTGATTGTAACCTTTCTGCTGGCCGCAGCCCAAGACGTTCGTAACGGACATCTTGTAGATCTTCTTTTCGTATAGGGATTGCTTTACATTATTTAGCCTTTCAGGTTGTATGTAGGCTGTAACTAGCTTCATGATGGTATCCTTTTTTGAGGTTTCTTTTTTGTTCGTCCATTCTAATGCAAAGGTCGTGCCAAAATGTTGGAAATGCCGAAATTCGCTCAAAAAAGCCAAAAGTAAAAGAAAAATCGCGATTCAAAGAATCGCGATTACAAATTTTAGTTTTACAAAAATTGCAGTAAATTCAGAAAATGTAAAAATTGCTATTACTTTGTTTTAGACGCTTTTGTCCCCAATTTTTTCTGGTCGAGAGCCGCTTTCACTAGACCCGTGAACAACGGATGTGGATCGGTGGGACGGCTCTTGAATTCCGGATGGAACTGGCAAGCTTCAAAATAGGGGTGATTTTTGAGTTCCACCATTTCGACGAGCTTTCCGTCGGGCGATGTACCTGCAATCTTGAGACCGGCCTTTTCGAGTTCCTTGCGGAATTCGCTATTGTAATTGAACTCGTAGCGGTGGCGGTGACGTTCGCTGATGCTTGTGCTCTTGTAGAGCTTGGATGCGTTGGAGTCCTTGGAAAGCTTGCACGGGTAAGCGCCCAAGCGCATGGTGCCGCCTTTTTCGGTGACGTTTTTCTGTTCGTCCATCAAGTCGATAACCGGATGGGTTGTCTTTTCGTCGAATTCTGTTGAGTTTGCGTCCTTCCAGCCGAGAACGTTGCGTGCGTATTCGATAACGCAGCATTGCATGCCGAGGCAAATGCCGAGAAGCGGAACTTTATGTTCGCGGGCGTAACGAATGGCAACGCATTTGCCGTTTACGCCACGGCTGCCGAAACCGCCCGGAATCAAAATGCCATCTGCTTTCTTGATGAGGTTCGGATCCTTTTCGAGTTCTTCAGCTTCTATGCATTCCACCTTCACTTTGGCGTTGTTTGCCATGCCGGCGTGCTGCAATGCTTCGTGCACGGACTTGTAAGCGTCGCGGATGGCAATGTATTTGCCCACAAGCGCGATGGTACATTCGTATTTGGGCTTGGTTGCTTTCTTGACGAGGCTATCCCATTCGGAATGGATAATGGGATGAACGCTCAAGTGGAGCTGCTCCAAAACGCGCAAGTCGAGTTCCTGTTTGGAAAGTTCGCGCGGCACTGCGTAAACGGAATCCGTCACGTCCTTTTCTTCAATGACGCATTCGGGTTTCACGTTGCAGAAAAGGGCTAGCTTGTCGAGATGTTCTTGCGGAATGTGCATTTCAGTACGGCACACGAGAATGTCCGGGAAAATACCGATGTTGCGGAGTTCTGCGACGGAGTGCTGTGACGGCTTTGTCTTGAGTTCACCTGCTGCCTTGAGGTACGGCACCAAAGTCAAGTGGACAAAGCAAGTATTTTCGACACCGACTTCAAAACGGAACTGCCTTGCTGCTTCGAGGAACGGGAGCGATTCGATGTCTCCTGCAACACCGCCTATTTCGCACAAAATAATATCGGCACCGCTTTCGGCAGCTGAACGGAATGCATCCTTGATTTCATTCGTGATGTGCGGAATGACCTGCACTGTACCGCCCAGGTAGTGGCCTGCACGTTCCTTAGAAAGTACAGAAGAATAAATGCGGCCCGAAGTGTAGCTCGATGCCTTGGAACATTGTACGCCTGCGAAACGTTCGTAGTGGCCGAGGTCCAAGTCAGTTTCGTAACCGTCATCTGTCACAAAAACTTCGCCATGCTGGTAGGGGCTCATTGTACCCGGATCCACGTTTAAATACGGGTCGAGCTTTTGCATGAACACCTTGTAGCCGCGGCTCTTCAAAAGGAGCGCGAGCGATGCCGAGGTGATTCCCTTGCCGAGTGAGCTTACGACGCCACCCGTGATAAAAATGTACTTAGGCTGCTTTGCCGTATTCTTTGCGGTTGCCTTGGCCATGTTGCTTCTCCTTGGGTAAGTGAGCTTTGCGTTGCTCACCGTGTTCCGACTTTATAGTCGAAATATGTTTAAAGTTTGTACAAAAAGAAAGGCAAAAGCCAGTTGCTTTTGCCAGACGATAAAGATGATAAAGACGATGAAAGACAGTAAAGTAAATCGGATGTTTGATAACCAACTCAGAGAGAGTCGCCTGGTTGCGTTGCGAGATTCCTGCAACGGCTGAGCTCAGGTGGGCTTCGATGGATTCCGATATTTTCATCGGACTTATAATGTAGTAAAAAAGTCACGCGCGGCAAGAAATGACTAGAAATTTTTTGTAACAATTTTTGTACTGTTACATTTTATGTAAAGCGATTTTGCGAAATACAAGAAAATGTAAAACTATGCCGTTTGAAAATGCGTTTTGGGCAATTGTAATGTGCTTGCTGAATTTGTCTGTAACTTCGTCTGAGTTACGTTTTTCAGAAAAACTACTTTGCCGTTCCGTAATATTTTGCGTACCACTCTGCGAATTTTTTTAGGCCATCGCGGAGCGGTGTGGCGGGCTTGAATCCGAAATCAGCTTCCAATGCAGAAGTATCGGCGTAGGTAACAGGCACATCACCGGGCTGCATGGGGACGAGTTCCTTGTGAGCTTCAAAATCGTAATCGGCTGGGAGAACTTTTGCGCGGACGAGTTCTTCTTGGAGAATTGTCACGAAGTCCAGCAAGTTTTCCGGATGGTTGTTACCGATGTTGTAGACCTTGTAAGGCGGGAGCGGGAGACCGTCTTCTCCGTTTTGCTTTTCAGGGGCGTGCTGCATCACGCGAACAATGCCTTCTACGATATCGTCGACATAAGTAAAGTCGCGCTTGCACTTGCCGTAATTGAATATCTGGATTGTTTTACCGGCTTTAAGTTTGTTTGTAAAACCGAAGTAGGCCATGTCCGGGCGGCCGGCAGGGCCGTAAACGGTGAAAAAGCGGAGACCTGTACTCGGAATGTTATAGAGCTTGCTGTAGGCATGGGCCATGAGCTCGTTGCTCTTTTTGGTGGCGGCGTACAGCGATACCGGATTGTCTACCTTGTCGTCTGTGGAGTACGGAATCTTCTTGTTGCTGCCGTACACGCTAGAAGAACTGGCGTACACGAGATGCTCGACTTCGTTATGCCTGCAGGCTTCAAGAATGTTATAGAATCCGATGAGGTTGCTCTGGATGTAGGCATCGGGATTAGTGATGGAATAGCGAACGCCTGCTTGAGCGGCGAGGTTTACGATAACGGCAAAATGATACTTTTCGAAAAGGCTATCAATCATCGCTTTGTCGGCGAGGTTTGCCTTGACGAATGTCCATTTCTTGCCTGTTGTTGCCGCAAGGTCATCGATTTCCTTGAGGCGTTCATGCTTGATATTTACGTCGTAGTAATCGGTAATGGAATCAAGTCCTACGAGTTCGGAACAGGAGTAATCGTTCAGCAATTTTTTGCAAAGATTGCATCCGATGAATCCTGCGGCTCCTGTGACAAGGATAGCCTTTCCATTAAGAACAACATTTTTATCAAGCATTATATATTCCTTTTCCAACTAATCCTAACAATTATATTATAGCACCTGCGTTCCGTTCAGGATAACGCATGTGGCTTAGCAGCCGATGGCGCTGTATTCAAATCCAGCGTCGGCGAGTTCCTTCGCATCGTAGATGTTTCTGCCATCGATGATGAGCGCGTTCTTCATCGACTTCTTCATCACGCCAAAGCTCGGCATGCGGAACTGCTTCCATTCAGTTACAAGCAAGAGCGCTTCGGCATCGAGCAATGCTTCGTACATGTCGTTGCAATACACGATTTGGTTTGCAATTGCTGCGGCATCGCTTCGTGCAGCCATTCTGCGCTTACATTCGTTCATGGCGACTGGGTCAAATACGCGGATGGTGGCGCCTGCTTTTACAAGCTTGTCGATGAGTACGAGTGCGGTTGCTTCGCGCATGTCATCCGTTTCGGGCTTGAAGGCGAGTCCCCACATGGCAATCGTCTTGCCCTTGAGATTTGCTTCACCGCCAAAACGTTTAGCGAGTTTGTTGAAAAGCACCGTTTTCTGGTATTCGTTCACTTCTTCGACAGCCTTCAAAACGCCCATCTTGTAGCCGTTCTTTTCGGCCGTCTTGATGAGGGCCTTCACGTCCTTCGGGAAGCAGCTTCCACCGTAGCCGCAGCCCGGGTAGAGGAACTTCGAGCCGATGCGGGTATCGCTTCCGATGCCCTTCCTCACCATGTTCACGTCGGCGCCTACGAGTTCGCATAAGTTTGCGATGTCGTTCATGAAGCTGATTCGGGTCGCGAGCATGGAGTTTGCTGCGTACTTGATCATTTCAGCACTCGGAATGTCCGTGAAAATCACGCGGAAATTGTTGAGCATCATCGGACGGTAAAGGCGGGTCATGAGTTCCTTGGCCTGTTCGCTTTCAACGCCTACGACAACGCGGTCGGGCTTCATGAAGTCCGTGATGGCGGAGCCTTCCTTCAAGAATTCTGGGTTGCTAGCCACGTCGAACGGAACGTTCACGCCGCGCTTGTCAAGCTCTTCCTGGATGGCGGCCTTGACCTTCTTTGCCGTACCGACCGGGACTGTTGACTTCGTCACGAGAACGGTGTACTTCTTGATGTTTTGACCGAACGTGCGTGCCACAGCGAGAACGTACTGCAAGTCGGCGGAACCGTCTTCGTCGGGGGGCGTACCCACGGCGCTAAAGACCATTTCTACATCGTCAAGGATGCTTGCAAGGTCGGTCGTGAAACTAAGGCGGCCTTCGCGCTGGTTGCGAAGTACCATCTCGTCGAGACCCGGTTCGTATATAGGAATTTCACCTTTTTGGAGAGATTCGATTTTTGCTTGATTTACATCGACGCAAGTGACATTGACACCCATTTCAGCAAAGCATGTACCGCTGACAAGCCCTACATATCCCGTTCCAACAATTGCAATATTCATAAAGAAATCCTTGATGATATTTCTGTATTTAACAATCGAAGTGAAATGTAATAAAATTGTAATGCGGTGTAGCCTCAAAATTTGCGACGAAGGTATCGTTGTGTGTTTGCGTTTTTTCACAATTGGGTACAGCTGTGTCCAGTTTTTGCCGTATTCAAAGGGCGTTTTTTGTTTTTCACGATATATTTATAGTGTTGAATAATGGAAAGGAGTGTCCTATGTCGGTCAAATTTGGCTTGAAACAGTTTATCCCTCTCGCGGCGACGGTACTTTCGCTCGCTACGGCTGCGACCGCCGCGACCGCTTACATCAACCAAGTCGGTTATCGTACTTCGGATCCGAAGGAATTTGCCTTGACCGAAGGAAGTGGCGATATCGAAATTGTAGATGCCGCTGGTCAGACCGTCCTCAAGGTCACTCCGAAGGCCGCTTCTTATTGGAATCCGGGTGCAGTGAATGTGCAGCTGGTAGATATTTCCGAATTGAAAACACCGGGTGTCTATAGCATTAAGCAGGGCGGCCAAGTTCTTCGTTCAGACTTGAAGGTTGCAGACAAAGTTTTTGAAGATGTCGCCAAGGCTTCGCTCAAGTGGTACTATTACCAGCGTGCCTCCATGGCTTTGGAGGAAACGTATGCCGGCCAGTGGAAACGCGATGCAGGCCACACGAATGCGACCGTGAATCTCCATAAATCTACGGGTGCTTCGGGTACGATCGAATCGAGTAAGGGCTGGTACGATGCTGGTGACTATGGTCGCTATATCGTGAACTCGGGCATTACTACATACACGCTCCTTTCACTTTACGAACACTTCCCGGATTATTTCAAGACCTTCAAATGGAATATCCCGGCCGAAGGAACTCTCCCGGATTTGCTTGCCGAAATCAAGTACAATCTTGACTGGATGCTCACCATGCAGGCCGCTGACGGTATGGTTTACCACAAGCTTTCAACACTCCAGTTCCCGGGCGATGTGATGCCGGCCAAGGATACCGATAAACTTTATGTTATCGGTAAAGGTACTGCTGCAACGCTTGATTTTGCTGGTGTAATGGCTGCTGCATATCGTGTGTATAAACCGTTTGATGCTACATACGCAACAACTTGCCTTGAAGCCGCCAAGAAAGCTTATGCCTGGGCACTCCAGAATCCGAATGTTGCATTCTACAATCCGGTCGATGTTGCAACAGGTTCTTATAGCGATGGCGAATTCTCCGATGAAAAGGCTTTTGCCGGTATGGAATTGTTCCTTTCTACGGGAGATGCTTCGTACAAGCCGACTATCGATGCTAACAAGACAAGCATTGTTCCGGCATGGCCCGAAATGTACGGCCTTGCTGTTTATGGTGCCGCAACTCACCCGACCGAAGCTGGTGTCGATGCCGAAACCGCTAAGTCGATGCTTTTGAGCTATGCAAATGAATTTGCCTTTGCCGCTTCGAGTGGCTTTGGCGTTGTAATGTCGAACGAAGACTTTGTTTGGGGCTCCAACGCTGTGGCAGGTAACCAAGGCGTGTTCCTCCTTTATGCCTACTACCTTACTGGCGAACAGAAGTATTACGAAGCTGCTAAAAAAGTCGTTGACTATTTGCTCGGCAAGAATCCGCTTGACATGTCTTTCTTGACAGGCTTTGGAACAAAGTCTCCGAAACTTCCGCATCATCGTCCGAGTACTGCGGATAAAATAACGGAACCGATTCCGGGTATGCTCGTAGGTGGCCCGCAGCCGGGTGGTGAAGATATTGGCTCCAAGTCTTGGGAATGTAAGGATTACACGACTGGTGTTCCTGCAACATCTTATATCGATGACCGTTGCAGCTATGCGACAAACGAAGTTGCTATCAACTGGAATGCTCCTTTTGCCTACATTGCTGGCGCCCTTGAAGCATTGAATGCTGGCTTTGCTCCGTCTTTTGCGGTTCCTGGTGTTGCAAAGGGTGGTACATCGTCCATCAAGCCGGTTGTATCGAGGCATCGTGTGTCTGTTGATAATGCTCCGCGTCTCCGTTTTGATGATCAGAAGGTGTTCATCGAAAAGAGCGGCAAGCGCTTTGACCTCAAGGGTCATCGTTTCTAAAGAATTCTCCTAACCGAACCTCAAAAAATCCATATTCATAGAATGCAAAGCGACGCCCCTTTCTCCGGGGGCGCCGTTTTTTTTGTGTGTGACCGCAAAACACTTGCTACACTTTTCTCTAAAATGATGCTTGCGCGGGTAGAAAAAATGCTTGGATGGCTCTATATTATATGGGTAATACTAGCACTTTTTTAAGTGAGGATGTTTGTGAAAAATCATGCGATAAAGTCCGTTGCGCTTGCTGCGCTTGTTGTGGTTCCGGCTTTTGCTGCGACCGCTTACATCAACCAAATCGGTTACCGTCCAGGCGACTTCAAGGAACTTGCCCTTGTCGAAGCTAACGGCAATGTGGATTTTGTTAATGCGGCTGGCCAAGTAGTGCTTTCTGTCACGCCGAAGGCTGCATCTTACTGGAATGCGAGCGGTCAGAACGTCCAACTTGTCGATTTCTCCAAGCTCGCCGAAGCGGGCAAGTACAGCATCAAGGTGAACGGTAATGTGCTCCGTTCCGATCTCGTTGTGAAATCGCAAACCTACGAAGAAATAGTCAAGGCCTCCATCAAGTGGTTCTACTACCAGCGTGCCTCCATGGCTCTCGAAGAACAGTACGCAGGCAAGTGGGCTCGTGCCGCTGGTCACACGAACGCAACAGCAAAACTTCACAATTCTACCGGTGCCTCGGGTACAATCCAGTCGAGCAAGGGCTGGTACGATGCTGGTGACTATGGTCGCTATATCGTGAACTCGGGCATCACGACTTACACGCTTCTCTCTCTCTACGAACACTTCCCGCAGTATTTCAAGACGCTCAAGTGGAATATCCCGGCCGAAGGCTCCTTGCCGGATTTGCTTGCCGAAATCAAGTACAATCTCGATTGGATGCTCACCATGCAGGCTTCTGATGGCGGCGTTTATCACAAGCTCACGTCTCTCGGTTTCCCGGGTGATGTAATGCCTGCTCAGGATAACTCCGAACTTTATGTTATCGGTAAGAGCACTGCTGGTACATTTGATTTTGCGGCAGTCATGGCTATGGCTTCCCGCATTTACAAGCCGTTCGATGCTACTTACGCTTCCAAGTGTCTCGAAGCTGCCAAGAAAGCTTATGCTTGGGGTCAGCAGAACCCGAGCCGTAACTATCTCGCCAATCCGTCGGACGTTTCGACGGGCGCCTACGAAAATGACAATCCGAATGATGAAAAGGTTCTCGCAGGTACGGAACTCTACATCACGACCGGCGATGCTTCTTACAAGCAGTCTGGCTCCTCGGAATACGTTTCGTATTGGGGTGATGTCATGGGCCTTGCCACTTACGAAAAAGCAACTCATCAAACTCAGTTTGGTGGCGATGCCAGCGAAGCAAAACAGAAAATTTTGGGTACTGCCGATAAGTTTGTCAACCGCGCCGAATCGGGTTTTGGCGTCGTGATGGACAAGGATGACTTTGTATGGGGATCCAATGCCGTTGCTTCCAATCAGGGTGTTTGGCTGTTGCATGCCTATTACCTCACGGGCAATCAAAAGTATTACAAGGCTGCCGTTAAAGTTCTCGATTACCTGCTGGGCAAGAATCCGCTCGACATGTCTTTCGTAACCGGTTACGGCACCAAGTCTCCGAAAATGCCTCACCACCGCCCAAGTACTTCAGATAACGTAGAAGAACCGATTCCTGGAATGCTCGTGGGTGGCCCGCAGCCGGGCGGCGAAGATGTTGGTTCTAAGGCCGAATGGAAATGCGACGATTATCGCACGGGTCAGGCTGCTACCGCTTACACCGATCAGCGTTGCAGCTATGCGACGAATGAAGTAGCCATTAACTGGAATGCTCCGCTTGCTTATCTCGCTGGCGCTATCGAAGCCATCAATGCAGGCCATGCTCCTGAATTTGCTGCCGCAGGCGTTGCAAAACAGGATGTACCGGCTTCTAGCTCTTCTACGGTTTCTTCTTCTTCGAGTGCTCCGCAGAGTTCGTCTTCGGCAGTTGTGTCTAGTTCTTCCGAAACCGCCGTGAGCTCTTCTTCTGTTCCGAGCGTTTCCTCAAGCTCTTCTGCAAATGTAGAATCCTCCAGCTCGCAGGGGACGATTGCAATTCGCGTGCCTGTTGAATCTAATGTCGTTCGCTCTCAGCAACCGCGTTTCCGTTTCGATGGTCACTCTCTCTTCGTCGAAAAGAACGGCAAACGCTTTGACTTGAAGGGACAACACATTAAGTAAACAAATTCTCATATTCATAGAATGCAAAACGACGCCCCTATTTGTTGGGGCGCCGTTTTTCTATTAAAAGCAAAATTTCTAAATTGTCAACATGATGTCGAGTATTTTGAACAATTTGTTGATGTTTGTCTTGGGGCTGTTGGCCCTGAGCTTCCTTGTGACCATTCATGAACTGGGTCATTTTATTGTCGCCAAGTGGAACAAGGTTAGGGTGAACACCTTCTCGGTGGGCTTTGGCAAAAAGCTTTTCCGCTACAAAAAAGGCGAAACGGAATACTGCATCTCTGCAATTCCTTTTGGCGGTTATGTGGCGATGGCCGGCGAAAATCCCGATAGCATCGAAGGCAATCAACCCTCGCAAGATGATTTTTTGGGCAAGTCCGTAGGGGCGCGTGCCGCAATTGCATTTGCGGGACCGTTTGTGAATATCGCTTTTGCGTTTGTTCTATTGATTATCCTTTATATGGTCGGTGTTCAGGAACCCGACAACAAGAGCCTTATCATTGGATTTGTGGCGAAGAATTCTTCTGCCGAAATTGCTGGCATCCAGCCGGGCGATACAATCACTGCAATCAATGGCAAGGAAACGCAAGGGTGGGATGATTTTCGCGAACAAATTGGTGTAAGCCTTGGCGCAAATGTCATGCTCGAAGTGCATCGTGGTGGTGAACCGCTTGCAATCAAGGTTGTTCCGCAAGAACTTGTAATCCCGGCTATGGATTCTACATCCGATCCTATCAAGATGGGCATTGGCGATATCGGAGTCTATCCTCGCAATCGCGTTATCGTGCGTTTGCCGCCCAAGGAAGGCTCTGCTGCTGAAAAAGCTGGAATTTTGCGCGGTGATACTATTTTCGAAATCAACGGCGAACACATTTCTCGCTACGAAGATGTTGTCCGCTTGATTGATGGCTCCAAAGGAGCCGAAGTCAGTGTGACGCTCATGCGCGGTGGCGAAAAAGTCAACGTGAAAATGACTCCTGCCTACAACGAAGAATTCAAACGCTACATTGTCGGAATCCAGATGGGTTATGTGATGTTCAGCGAAACGCACCTTGTGCGCCGCGGACCGATTGAAGCGTTTGAAAAGACCTGCGCTACAAGCTGGAAAATGACGACGAGTATTTTCCGATACTTCAAACGCTTGTTCCAAGGACAAGTTAAAGTCGATGCGTTCTCGGGCCCGGTCTCCATTGTCGCCGTGATGGGAAACGTGTGGATGAGTGGTTTCCAGGATTTCTTGATGCTCCTCGCATTAATCAGCATTAACTTGGGTGTAATGAACTTGCTTCCGCTTGCAATTACGGACGGTGGCCTGCTCATGTTCCTTGGAATTGAAAAAGTGCGCGGAAAACCGCTGAGCTTAAAAACTCAATCTGTTATTCAAAATGTTGCCGCAGCATTCTTCATCAGTTTCTTCGTGTTCATCACGATTCTGGACTTCGGCAAAATCTCGCTCTTCTTGAAATAAGAAAAATAGCGGCCTCGGCCGCCTTTTTTTATCTCTCGTGCATGTACGCGTATGCGAAATTCATCGGTGGCGTACTGATGCAAATGTATTCGAAAATATCAGGCCCCATATTCTTGAGTCCGTGAATTTCCTTTTCCGAAAAACGGACTACATCGCCAGCTTCAAACGGCACTTCCTTGTCGTCTGCCAACAAGAGAACGCCGCGACCAGCAATAGCTACCCAGATCTGTTCCGACGTGTAGTGCTTGTGACGAGGCTGCTCTGCACCCGGCATCACAGAAACTTTCGTGACCGAAACCTTTTCTGACCTGCTGTTGTCGGGCGTGAGCAACTGTGCCGATTCCACACCGGGATTGCACAAGACTCTAATGTCGTAATTTTTGATCAGTTCCATTTCGTATGCAAAGATAGCTCTTTATTGCGCGTGGAACATCAAGCTAGTCGGCTAATCTCCGATATTTTGTTGATTTTAAGCTTCCATTCCGAGAACCGCACGGGCGAGCTGGTCCGCACAGGAGGTAGGCTTTCCGCCACACGTGTTCCCAAGTAATTTGGCTGCAATGTCTTCGGCCTTCATGCCATCGCAAAGCTTTTCGACCTGTCATCCTCGCATATGCGAGGAACCATTGTTTCTTGAATGGCATTGGGGAGGAACGCCATTATTTTTTGCGTAGTGAACCAACTACAACTCGAACTTTACGCCGGCTACAAATCCGCCCGCCTGACCAACGCCGAGCTCAAAAAAGAAAGAAATGTCGTCTCCAAATTCAAATCCGACTAAGGATGCTTGCCATAAAGCTTCCACTTCAAACTTGTCGCTGTTGAAACCGAATGTGGGACCGATTGCCAATAGCGAATAAAAACGAAAATCCATTTTGTTAATCCAATTCAATTTAGCCTTAGGCATGAGTGTTATGGAGTGATAGTTATAACCAGAACCGGTGTATGAATAAGTCAGTATCCCGCCGATTTCCAATTTTTCCCATAGCTGATATCCGTATGCCACATTGAACGAACTCAATGTCAAAAGATTAACGTCGTCCTTTTCGTTTTCCGCACCGAAAGAATCTGCAATGGCGTTCCCTGCAACGATGCTTCCTCCGGTCAGGTTGAAAACTCCGTAGCTGAAACTCACATTATGATCGACTCGTTCACCGGCGAATAAAGCAGAAACGGTAAACAGGATGCAGAGTAGAAATTGTTTGCACATACGATATGTCCTTTGTGTCAAATATAGAAAGTCTTGCCATGGACCGTGGTAACATGGCTATTGCCTTTTTTTTAGATTGTAGAAACAAACTATATGACGGTGGATTAGGTATGAACATTCTGATACTTTCGGGAAGTCCGCGTAAGGGCGGCAATACAGATTTGCTGGTGGAATCGTTTGTGAAGGGCGCTTCTCCAAAGCACCAAGTTGAGGTCGTTTCTGTTCACGATTACAAGGTCAATCCTTGCATCGGGTGCAATTCGTGCTTTGCCCGCGAAGACCACAAATGCTGCCAGAAAGACGACATGCAAATCGTTTACGAAAAAATGTCCAAGGCCGAGATGCTCGTTATCGCCTCGCCGGTGTATTTCTACGGCTTGAGTGCGCAACTCAAAGCGGTCATCGACCGCTTCCACAATCCGATTCGCGATACATTTCACATCCACAAGATGGCGTTGCTCTTGGTCGGTGCCGCGTCGCTCCCGGAACTGTTCGACAGCATTCTCACGCAGTATAAACTTTGTCTAAACTTTTTCAAACTAGAAGATATGGGCCAAGTGCTTGTGCGTGGCGCAAAGGACAAAGGCGATATCAGAAACAGTGATGCGCTCCAGAAAGCCTTTGAATTAGGACAAAGTCTATGATGGCGTGCGAAAGTTGAAACTAAATAAGCCCCGACTCGCTAGAGCCGGGGCAATTTCTTTTCGCGTTTCAGTAGGCGACGCAGCCGCGATTATTACCTAACCACTGTTTACTAACTAAGCCTGCTTGTAGCTTTCGAGCGATTCCACGCGGAGGCTCTTCACGAAGTTGTAGTGCTTTGCAACTTCAGCTTCGGCGAGGTTCAAGTACACCTTCATGCTCTTGTCGAACAGTTCCGGTGCCTTGGTGGCGTCGCGGAGGAGCAACTGGGTCATCACGCAGTTGGCGGCGAGTTCGTACAAGTGACGGCTGCAGAGGTCGGTGAATTCGTTGTTTTCAACGGACTTCACGTATTCAATAGCTTCGTTGTACTTTTCGTCCATAGCCTTGGCGCGGGCCTTGAGGCTTTCGTATTCCGGGCGAACGTCCATGGCTTCGAGTTCTTCGAGCATGAGGCCGTAGCTGCCGGTGGTGATGTGCGGGAGTGCTGCAACCGTCTGGAGCTGCGTCGTACCTTCGTAAATGGAGGTGATACGAGCATCGCGGTAGAGGCGCTGGCATGCGTATTCAAGCATGTAGCCCGAACCGCCGTGAACCTGGATACAGTCGTAGCTGTTCTGGTTTGCGTATTCGGAGTTCATGCCCTTGGCGAGCGGCGTGCAAGCGGAAGCGAGCTTCTGGTAAAGCTTGAGT
This sequence comes from Fibrobacter sp. UWB12, assembly GCF_900142485.1. Lineage (NCBI taxonomy): Bacteria > Pseudomonadati > Fibrobacterota > Fibrobacteria > Fibrobacterales > Fibrobacteraceae > Fibrobacter > Fibrobacter sp. UWB12. The sequence goes on from NZ_FRAZ01000003.1 coordinate 216,229, forward strand.
TCCTTCTTTTCGTCGTCGGTGAGCTTGCGGGTGCGTTCGATGTCTTCGAGGCACTTGTAGATATCGACGTAACGAGCTGTCTGGTACAAGAGGGCGCGGCCTGCATCGAGGCGAGCCTTGATGTTCGAGATCATTTCGTAGACGGCCGGGAAGTTCACGATTGCCTGACCGAACTGCTTACGGTCCTTGGCGTAGGCGAGAGCTTCGTTGTATGCCATCTGGCTGATGCCCACGGACTGAGCGGCAATGCCGAGGCGGGCGCCGTTCATGAGGGCCATCACGTACTTGATGAGACCGAACTTGCGGCGGCCGCAGAGTTCAGCCTTGGCGTTCTTGTAGACAAGTTCGCAAGTCGGGCTTCCGTGAATACCGAGCTTGTTTTCGATGCGGCGAACGTCAACGCCACCGTCGCGCTTGTCGTAAATGAACATGGAAAGACCACGACCATCGTGTGTGCCTTCTTCGGATCGGGCGAGCACCAGGTGAATGTCGGAGTCGCCGTTCGTGATGAAGCGCTTCACGCCGTTCAAGTACCAGCACTTGTCAGCTTCGCTGTAGGTGGCCTTGAGCATCACGCGCTGCAAGTCAGAACCTGCATCCGGTTCGGTCAAGTCCATGGACATCGTTTCGCCGGCGCAGATGCGCGGGATGAAACGGGAACGCTGGTCTTCGTCGCCGAATTCATAGAGCGTTTCAATGCAGTCCTGGAGGGACCAGATGTTCTCGAAACCGGCGTCTGCAGAGGCGATCATTTCGTTGATGGCCGTGTAGGCGGTAATCGGGAAGTTGAGGCCGCCAAAGCGGCGCGGCATCGTGACACCGTTGAGGCCAGCCTTGCGGGTGGCTTCGAGGTTTTCGTAGGTCTTGGATGCGTAGCGGACGCGGCCGTTTTCGCAGTGCGGGCCTTCGGCATCCACGTCTTCGGAGTTCGGGAAGACCGTGTTTGCGGTGATGTCGCCAGCGACTTCGAGCACGCGGTTGTAGTTGTCCATAGCGTCGGCAAAATCTTCCGGCGCATAGTCGAAATTGTCCTTGTCAGCAAAGCCGTTTTCCTTGAGCTCGACAATGCGCTGCATCAAGGGGCTGCTTTCGAGGTTGAATTTAATCTCGGGGTGATCTGTGTAGAAATTTGCCATAGCGCTTACTTGTTGTTTGCCTTGTAATACTTGATCATCTTCGGGAGAACTTCTTCGACGGTGCCGTTGATCACGTAATCAGCGATAGCGTTGATCGGAGCTTCGGGGTCGGAGTTCACGGAGATGATGATACCTGAATCCTGCATGCCAGCGAGGTGCTGGATTTGGCCGGAAATACCGAAAGCGATATAGACCTTCGGGCGGACCGTTACGCCAGTCTGACCGATCTGACGGTCATGATCGACGAAACCTGCGTCCACAGCGGCGCGGCTAGCACCGACTTCAGCGTGGAGTTCCTTGGCAAGTTCGAACAGCATGTCGAAGTTTTCCTTGGAGCCCATGCCGTAACCACCGGCGACCACAATCGGAGCGCCCTTGAGGTTGTGCTTGGCCTTTTCCACATGGCGTTCGAGCACCTTGACCACGTATTCCGTTTCCGGAACGTACTTGGCCACGTCGTGCTTGATGACTTCGCCCTTGTAGTTCGGGTCCACGATTTCCTTCTTCATCACGCCTTCGCGGACTGTTGCCATCTGCGGGCGGTGTTCCGGGTTCACAATCGTTGCGACGATGTTACCACCGAATGCCGGACGGATCTGGCAGAGCTGGTTTTCGTAGAACTTCTTCACGCCACCGATGCTCATTTCGAAGCTGTCGATTTCGAGTTCAGTACAGTCAGCGGTAAGGCCGCTGTGCATGGCGCTAGAGATGCGCGGGCCTAAGTCACGGCCAATCACCGTTGCACCGAGCAAGCAAATCTGCGGCTGTTCTTCCTTGAAGAGGTTCACCACGAGAGAGGCGTGCGGGTTGGTGGTGTAGGGGAACAGGCCTTCGGCATCGAACACATGAACCTTGTCCACACCGTAAGGGAAAACCTGTTTTTCAATGCCATCAAGGCCCTTGCCAGCGCAAATGCACTCGAGCTGAACGCCGAGAGTGTTGGCCAACTTGCGACCCTTGGAAAGCAGTTCAAGGGAAACGTCAACGACGGTGGTTCCCTCAATTTCGCAATATACAAATACGTTATTCATAGGTTAGCCAATAATCTTCCCGTCTAAAAGTTCCTTGATAAGTCCTTCAATGTCGGCGTCGCTTGCGGAGAGCGTGCGGCTTTCCTTGGCCTTGAACACGATGTTCTTGACGGCCTTCACGTTCGTCGGCGAGCCTGCCTTACCGATCTGGGCCGGGTCGGCGTTAATGTCGGCTGCACCCCACTGCGGGATGTCGAGGTAGGGCTTCTTAGCGATGAGAGCTGCGTACTTGTCAGCATCTTCCGGCTTGCGTTCGGCAACTGCAGTAGCGTTCTTGAACTTCATGATGCGCTTTGCATTGCGCGGACGGCACGGAGCTGCACTGCCGTTCACGGTCACGACCAGCGGGAGCGGTGCTTCCACAGTTTCGACACCACCGTCGATGTGGCGGCGGATCACGACCTTGCGTGCCTGTTCGTCGAGCTTCAAGATTTCTTCGGCGTAAGTGACCTGAGTAAGTCCGAGCTTTTCTGCAATCTGCGGACCGACCTGTGCGGTATCGCCGTCGATAGCCTGGCGGCCACCGAGGATAATGTCGTAGTCACCGATCTTCTTCACAGCCTGGGCGAGCGTGTAGCTCGTAGCGAGCGTGTCAGCACCACCGAGCGGGCGGTCCGTCACGACGTAACCGCAGTCAGCACCGCGGTACAAAGCTTCGCGGACGACTTCAGCGGACTTCGGGAGACCCATGGTCAAGACGGAGATGGTGGAACCAGGGAACTGGTCCTTCAAACGAAGGGCTTGCTCCAGGGCGTTCAGGTCTTCGGGGTTGAAGACCGCGGGCAATGCGGCACGATTGATAGTACCCTGCGGCGTCATGGCGTCCGGGCCTACGTTTCGTGTATCAGGTACTTGCTTTGCAAGCACAACGATTTTAAGACTCATATTACTATAGTGTTTTAATTTAACGGTTAATTGAAAATCCTGCTACTCTGCAAAATTTTACAAGCTACAAGATAGATTTATTAAGCCCGCCGGATTTCTGAATATGCTCCGAACGGGCTGAAAATAACTCCATTTTAAGATTTACGTAATATTTCTGTAATAAATGGTTTTTACTTCGCAATTTCCACGTAAATACCTTTGGGCAAGTCGGGCAATTCGCCTAATTCTGTACGTTTTCCGACTGGTTTGCCGAGCGCATTGAAAATCAAATTGCCGGGATTGCCTCGTTTTGAACTGCGGATATTTGAAATCCTCGTTGTCTTTTGCTGTACCGTGACCGTAATTTCAAATGTGATTTGCTTGCTTTCGTAAACGATTGCCTGCTGCACAACAAAAGAATCTCCGGCTTTGACCTTGTTCGGCATGTGTCCAATTCTCGTTGTCATCGTCGAAAGATCAACGTTTGAATAAACTATACTATTCCCATTCGGATTCCAGACAACGATTTTGCCGTCCTTGTCAAACCAGTGTCCGGTCCCTTCGCCGGTGGTGCGGCTATTGAGCGATCCATCGGGCTCTACACCATAAAACTTAATCTTGTCTGCAATTTCACTTTTCTGGAGGCCCAATACTTTTGCAACGTCGTCACCTTTCAAGTCTAGTGTGACGTAAGCATAATTGTCGTCTATCGGAAGCGTTACGTCAAAAGCGATTTTCTCGATTTTTATTTCGACGGCGCTGCTGCTTTCGGGCTTCGGCGCACTTGACGAACTTGATGCAATCCCCTGAGAACTCGATGATTCTTGAGCGGGGCAGTTCCCGCCGATGCAGAACGTGAGCGTTTCTCCGGGCGTTCCGATGTCCGTAATCTTGAGTCCTGTTTTTGCTCCGCTATACCAAGTGATGGCGGGGTAGGTTTCGTCCGAAAATTCTGGGTAAGTCCCGCTTTTGAAGAATGCATCTGCGGTACTACCGGGATTTGGCCATTGGTCTTTGTCACCGTTGAGGGACGGTTCTGTGTGATTGGCTCGGACGATTCTCAACCCGAGTTTATCCGAAGCGGAGTTGCCTTCGATTGAAAAATCGTAATGTTGCATCAAGAGCCCGCTGCCTTTGAGCACCTTGTTGCGACCCGTGTTACGCACGTAAGACCATACTAAACCTTCCTTGTCCGGCCTTGCGGGGTTCTTGTAGCGGTAGCAGACTTCGCCGGGCTTTGTGGTCTCAAGGCTTACATCATTGGTGGTCACGTCTACGAACGGAATCCAGCCCTGGTCTGCACGGAAAAAGTCGTTAATCGCAACCGGATTTAAGTCATGTGCGCGGTTACCCATAGTGCAGTAATCCCCGTACCAATAAAGGTCTGGCCAACCGAAAATCATGTGACCGCTTTCGTGTACAAAAACGTAAATGGAAAATTTGCCCGGCATGTCCGTCATTTGGTGATGTGTGAGCTTTACGCCATCACGTCTTTCGTTGGACCATCCAGAATGTGGCCAAAGTCCTTGTCCCCAAGTTTCTCCGGCTCCAGCATAGACGATGTTGATGGCTTCTGTGGTGCCGTCCTTGTCGTTGTCGTAACGTGAAAAATCGACTAGCGGATCGAAATAGTTGAAGACTTCTTTCATCAGCGAATCCGATCCCGTATATCCTTGCAAATTTTCGTACCAAGATTTGGGGTGCTTGGCGCGGTACCAACCGAAAACTTCGTTAGTGAGGTCCAGTTGTCCGTTGGATACTTCCAAATAGTAATCGCGAACGGAACCGTTGCAACCATCTCTGTTGAATCCTTCCTTGTTCAGCCATTCTTCAACGTCGGCTACCGAGACGGGCGCCTTCTGGTCTGAAAAATCGACGAGGAGCGTGAGGCTGTAAATTTTGCCCTTTGGGGCTGCATAATGGCTCTTGTTTTGTGTGACAGGCGTTCGTGCCAAGAGAAAACTTGGCTTGCCTGCGCTTTGGTTGTTGAATGTCGGTCGAGCCTCTTCGGGCCATTCCTGGACGCGTTTCCCTTGATAAACGATGTCGGCAAAAAGCATCGTTGGGAGCAATAATAGCCCCATTAATAAGCCGAATGCAATTTTGGTTTTCATAAAACATCCCTTTCCCTTTAATCCATTTTTAGAAATACATTAATTTGCGGCAAGAAGGCGTTTCGTATGAAAAAAGCAAGGACTATTCATTTTACCCATAGCCTATTTTTATTACATTTCCTCTGAAACACTAATAACTAATGACTAATAACTAGTGACTAGATTATGAAATTCAAACGCATTCTTCTCAAGCTCAGTGGCGAAGCCCTCGCAGGCGAAAAGGGCCACGGCATCGACAACCAGATTCTTTCTGACATGGCCTCCGAAATTGCTTCTATCGTCAAACAGGGCGTGCAAGTGGCTCTCGTGATTGGCGGCGGCAACCTCGTTCGCGGCATTTCTGCCTCTGCCGGCGGCATGAACCGCGCCCAGGGCGATGCTATGGGCATGCTCGGCACTGTGATGAACGGCCTTGCCATGCAAGACGCTCTCGACAAGCAGGGTATCGACTCTGTGGTGATGTCCGCTATCCGCATGGAACCGGTTTGCGAATTCTTCGACCGCCGCAAGGCTCTCAAGCTTTTATCCGCTGGCTCTGTGGTCATCTTCTCTGCCGGTACGGGCAATCCGTTCTTTACGACGGACAGCTGCGCTGCTCTCCGCGCTATCGAAAGCGAATGTGATGTGATTATGAAGGCTACCAAGGTCGACGGCATCTACACTGCAGACCCGGTCAAGGATCCGACGGCGACTCGTTTCGATGACATTTCCTACAAGGAAGTTATTTCTCGCGGCCTCAAGGTTATGGATACCGCAGCAGTCGCTCTTTGCATGGAAAACAACATGCCTATCTTCGTTTTCAAGATGGAAAAGGGCAACCTCACGCGCGCTGCTATCGAAGGTGACCTCGGCACGCTCGTGCATTGCTAATTAAAACCCTCGCGAATAATAATCGCGAGGTGGCCTTTTATAAAGGAATAAGTCCTCGCAAAAGCGAGGACCTTTTCATATGGCGTTATTCCAAAGCCATCTTCGCGGCTTCGGTCGCGTGGATGATTGTTGTGTCGTAAGTGGGGAGGACGCTATCTTTTGCGCTGATGAGCATACCGATTTCGGTGCAGCCGAGAATCACACCTTCGGCGCCGCGTTTTTTCATTTCTGCAATGATTCTCTGGTATTCCTTGCGGGATGCATCAAGAATTTTGCCGAGGCAGAGTTCGTTAAAAATGACATCGTTTACGAGCTCGATGTCTTGCGCATCGGGCATCATGACTTCGAGGCCTGCAGCTGTGAGGCGGTCTTTGATGAAGTCTTGCGTCATTGTGAATTTGGTGCCGAGGAGGGCGACTTTCTTGATGTTGTCGCGCTTGATGCTGTTGGCGGTTGCATCGGCAATGTGTAAAATCGGGATGTGAATTTCTTTTTCGATTTGCGGGACGAGCTTGTGCATAGTGTTGGTGGCGATGACGATAAAATCGGCACCGGCGCCTTCGAGACGCTTTGCTGCATCCGAAAGAATCCTGGCGTTTCCGTCCCAGTTTCCACTGGACATGTTTGCTTCGAGTTCGGCAAAGTCCACATTGTACATCATGATTTTTGCACTATGAAATCCGCCGAGTGCTTTTGCGATTTCTTTGTTCAAAATTTCGTAATAGGTGATGGTGCTTTCCCAGCTCATTCCACCGATAAGTCCGATAGTCTTCATATTTTTTTTCACTATTTTGATGTTAAGTTGTTTAACGCCTGATCGTTGTGGCTGGTGATCATGCTGAGCGTTTCGCAGTGCTCCACTTCGTTGCAATCGCCGCAGGTGGCAAAGCCTTTGTTTTGTGCGCATTTGCGGATAGGGCAGAGCGATTGACAAAATGGCGTTTTGGGCCCTTCGATGCGGCAACCGGTGCAGTTGATCATTTGCGGAGTGATTTCCACTTTGTTGAGTTCCGACCATTCCTTTGCGACTTTTGCGCGAAGCGTATTGTCGTTGTTGATTGTGGCAAGGCGGGCTTCGCACTTTTCGCAGTCGAGTCCGCAGCAAGCGATAAAGTTATTCATAGTAAATTTCTCTTTTGAGTTCTCGTCTTGAGTTGTCATCCCGGATTTATTCCGGGATCACCTTTGTTGTGCTAAATACGGTTTATCATTAAGCGGTCGGGTACAGCCCCATTCCTGCGCCATTCGCTCAAAATTCTTTTTGACGATGCGCTTGAAAATGAGGTTGAAAAGTAGGACTCCTATTTTTGGATTCTTTTCGGGGCCTGTGAATTTCTGAGCTTCTGGAGTTGAGAAACTCCCGTTGCGGGCAAACGACAGTCCCATGGCTGTGTAAGAGGCGAGCATTTTGTCGGTCATCTTTTTGATGTAGCTGTTTTCGCGGTTGCGGAGCAAGAAACTGCCGCCTTTCACGAGAACGCCGCCGCAAGAGCAACCGAGCTGAGCCGGGAGCGTTTTCAAGAATTTTTCGCCAAGTCGCAACTGATGCCCTTCGTCAAATCCGCTGTGAAGAATGAACGAGAGCTTTGCAGGTTGCTTGCGTTCCGTGGGGAGTGTGCTTAAAAATTCAAGCAACAGACTCGGCAGACATTCCACAAAGAGCGGCAAGGCAATGATGATGTTGTCATTCGTCATGAACGCTTCACGGGCTTCGTTCCATTCGGCATGGTTCGATAGCGAATAAAGCTTGTGCGTGATTCCTGCTTCTTCGAGTCCTTCAGCAAAAGCTTGGATGATCTTATTCGTGTTGCTGTTCTTTTTGACGCGCGGGCTTCCGTTAATTATGATGACGTGTTCGGGAGTCGTGGCAGTTTCCAAAGCGACATTTTCGACTGGAGTCGCGGCGGTCTTGGACGGCATTTCTATCCCATTCTTGTCTAAACTAATTACACCGAGCGAACACCCTGCCATATTCCTAGCAACTCGCGTGCTCCATTCTTCAAGTAGTTCTCGGTTACCGTAGCCCTTGTAAATGACGCCGAAATTTAGCGGGTGATAACGCAGCTGGTGACGCTCCCAACCATCGCGAAATTCAATGTACATATTTAGCATCGGGACAACACGGTCTAAGACTCGCTTGCCGCGGTAGTCAACAAAACCAAATTTTGTATCTGCTACAACCCAGAAGTTTTCTGCTGTGACCAATTTTTTGAGGATGATTTCGTAATCGTCCTTGATGGCGCAAACGCCTGGTGTTTTCAGCCAGCAGTTGTTGCAGCCCATGCAATGCATAATTTTCAAATCAGCAGTGTTGATGATTTCTATCTCTTCATTTTTGTCCGCAAATAGTGCTTTAATCTGTTCCGAACAATCGCACGATTCCAATGTATTCAAAATTAAAGTCATTTTTGATAATCCTTTTTATCTGTAACACCTAAGGTCTTGAAAATGTCACTTTTTAGTGTGTAAATTTTTTCCCAACCCAGTGTGCGATTCTTAAGTTTACCATCATTGCAATAATTCCCAGCACGCTCAGTTGAATCAGCTTGTTTCCGCCAACGTCTTCGCAAATCCTACTTATTCCGAAATACGCATAAGGCAACATCAAAATAGATGTCACGAGTCCGGGAACGTACCCCCTTACTATAACGCCCTGCGCAATATGAATAACAAAGTGTACCGAGAAGGCCATAAATAACGCAATCCATAATTCTGTTGCATACGCGCCACCGATAAGAGTGTACGCTGTCGCAAAAAGCAAAAGAATCAATTCCTCCAGTACAGCCATTGTGAAAGCTTTTGTTGAAAGGCTGGACAAGTGAGAGATGACACGCTTCGCTTTTGGAAATTTTTGGATTAAAAAATCTTTATGCGTCAGCATCCATTTGTGTTGAACGATAATCTCTTCGCCATCGTGAACGATGAACGCTAGAGGGAACGATATAATCCAAAATAAATCCATAATGATAGCTGTTGTTTTTATCGAATTTCGTCGATTGCTTTTTGCAGGTTCGCGAGGAACTTCCCGGCGTGAGCCCCGTCCATTTGCGTGTGGTGGAACTGGAACGAAACCGGCAATTCATAGCGGAAAAACTTTCGTCTGTAACGCCCCCAAATCATAAAGGGGTTGTTGAAAATGCCGGAATTCATTCCGACTGCACCGTCGATTTCTGTATCGATAATAGCCGAAGTGCCAATGACCATGCTGTTTTCGGACAAGTCCCAATCCTGGCAACTTTCTGCCACGATTTTCGTGTACTTGAGGTAGTCTCGGTTGAATGTCGCCAAATCTTCGGAATACGGGATGTCGCAAGAGCTGACTTCGCCTTCGTCGTTTTTCACGATTGTATTCACCGCAATCGAATCGTATTGCATGAGCTTTCCGTTTACCGGGAGCATGTAAAACTCCTTAACGCTTGCCGCAGCCTTGCCGATGCAGTAATCCATAAGCATATTGAATTTCAAACCGCGTTTCTTGCTCACCTTCACGAGTCTTGTGACGTTCAACGATTTGAAAAATGTTACCATCGGATTTGGAGCTTGCATCCAAAATTCAAACGCTTTTGCTCTGGTTGTGCTTTTAGGATCGATTTCTTTTGCCATTTTTTCTGCCTTAAATATGTTCACCGATGACTTTATCCGTTTCGACAGAGTTTCATCACTTTCACGGGGCGGTCGGAACCTACCGCAAGGCTTGTGCATAACGTTTCTTTTCCGGTATCAATGAATCCGCATTTTTCCATCACACGGCCCGATGACGGATTGTCGAGAAAATAGTCGCCCCACAGAGTGGTAAAGCCTTTCACGTTAATACAATAGTCAATAACCAACTTCATCGCTTCAGTACAAATCCCCTTTCCCCAATAGGGGCGGGCTATCCAGTAACCCACTTCGCATTCGGTTTCTGCGATTTTCAAGTTCGAAGTGGACGCTGGTAAATAGCCGACGCAACCGATGGGCTCTCCCGTCTCTTTCCAGATGACAGCCCACATTCCTTCTCCGCTGAAAATTGTGCGGATGATTTGCAAACTTTCTGCATAACTTTTGTGCGGTGGCCATCCTGCACGAGGCCCTATCTCGGGGTCGCTTGCGTATTTGAACAAAGCTTCGGCATCGCCTTCGTTCCAAGGGCGCAGTAAAATTCTATTAGTTTCCATCATTTCTTGTAAATTTCGACAAAGTGTTTAACGTGCTTTTCAATGAGTTTTAATGCATCTTTTTTGCTGTTGGGCTGGCGGTCGACTTTTGAAACGAGAACTGTTACAGGGGCGATGAGTTCCATGGCTAGCAAGGCGGGGTTATCTTTTTGGAATAGCCCCTTGTTCATCAGATTTCCTATAATCTTCTGGTACATTTTTTGAATGCCGTCCATTTGGTGACGTGTTGTAATTTCGGCGAGACGCTCACTGCGGAACTGCTCCTGCACTAAAAAAATGCGCATTTTTCGGATGATGGGGTCGTTTATTGTAAAACGTATTCTTTCTGTGGTTGAGCGTAAAAATTCATCGATGCTTTCGGGCAACTTGCCGATTTTTTTATCAGAACCGAAGTTTTCTTCGTAACGAGCTTCGGCGATGTCAATCAGCGAGTTCAGAATGTCTTCTTTCCCTTTGAAATGCTTATAAAGTGACGGCGCCTTGATGCCCACGTCTTGGGCAATCTGTTCCATGCTCGTTCCGTTGTAGCCGTTCTTGGCAAACATGGTGAGCGCCGTTTCTAAAATTTTTTCTTTTGTAGACATGATTCTAAAATTTAGCTAATGAATGTTAGCTAAAATAGCTAATAAATATTAGCCTGTCAATTTCACATTTGAAGAGTTATTGCTCAATTTGGACTATCTGTCTTATTCACATGAGTCTTTTTTTTATATAATAGGTTATATGAGTAAAAAGTTTGTATATGCATTGGGGATAGTCTTGGCCGCTGTTCAAGCGTTCGGTGCCGTTTACTACGTGACCACCGATGGCAGCGACAACAATGCCGGTACAAAAGCAAAACCCTTTGCCTCGCTCAACAAGGCGAACAAGGTGGTGCACGCGGGCGATACCGTGTGGGTGCGCGGCGGCATCTACGACCTGCACGATACGATTTTTTTCGAGCGTTACAGGATGACTGCGGCAATCGTCCTCACGGCAAGCGGCGAGAGCGACGACAACCGCATCCATTACTTGGCCTATCCGGGCGAGCGCCCGATTTTTGATGGCGCGAACCTCCCCGTGGCCGCAGGCACGGACCATAGCGACGGCACGCCCGAGGGAGCGATGTATACCTCGCCGATTGTGATTTCGGCAAAGTATTTGCACCTGAAGGGTTTTGAGGTGCGGAACACGCCCATGAAGCACAATTCGAATTCTGGAGTTTTCCTTTACGCGAGCAAGCACATCTTCTTGGAGCAGATTGACAGCCACCATAATGCGGGCCCCGGATTCTTCGCGAACGACGGCGCACCGGATGGCGGCGGACACATCTTCTTGAACTGCGATGCCCACGACAACTACGACCCCTTGGGCTGGCAGGGCGACGGCGAAAATGCCGACGGCTTTGGTGCGCACTACCAGAATCCCGGCGAGGGCGATACCACGAAGTTCATCGGGTGCCGCGCCTGGTGGAACAGCGACGACGGTTTCGACTTCATCAACCAGGAATTCCCCGTGGTGCTGGAGAACTGCTATGCGATGGGGAACGGCTACAGCGACTATGGACTTGGAAACCCGAAGAACGGCAACGGTCACGGCATCAAGATGGGCGAAAGCACCCTCGGTGGTGGGCGGCATACCATCAGGTTTTGCGCCGCCTGGAAAAATAAGGCGACGGGCTTTTACGCGAACTACACCGGCGTGGGCAGCAAGTGGCTCAACAACACGTCGTACATGAACAAGGACCGCGAATTTGCCATGGCATCGACGCTCTTCGATTCCGAAGGGAACCGCATTGCCGAAGTCGTTCCGCTCACGGGCGACAAAGCGCATGTGCTCAAGAATAACATTGCCTTTCCGAACAAACTATCGCAAATCGGAACTTGTTGGGAGAAAATATCGAGTCAGAACATCGACCATTATGTGGATTGCCCGGCTGGCGAAAATAACTCTTGGAATTTGAATCTCGATTTGACGGAAGATGACTTTGTGAGTCTTGACGACCCGAGCATGACCGTGACTGGCAAGGACCTCTCGACGATTCCGGGAATGCTTGGCCCGCGCAAGGCCGATGGAAGCTTGCCCGACGTGGACTTTTTAAGACTCAAGAAGGGGAGCCGCGCTATCGATAAGGGCGAAAATGTTGGATTCCCGTTTGTGGGGAAAGCCCCTGATCTGGGCGCATTTGAATACGGACTTTCGAGCAGTGCTGTTGCGGCGTCGAGCAGTTCTGCAAATGTTTCGTCTAGTAGTTCAGTCTCGGCTTCTATCGTAATGCGTCCAGGCTATTTTGCGAAAGTTTTTGGCATGGCTGCAGTATTTGATTTGCAAGGCCGTTACTTGGGAAGTTTGCCGGCGGATTTGTGTCGTGAAAAATCCATAGCCGATATATTGCGTACAAAGTTTAAAGCTCCGGGTGTGTACTTGGTGCGGTATGGCCGTTTTCTGAAAAGGGTAAGCGTGAAATAGAGCCTTCTATGACGTTCAGAATTCCTTATTTATGCCAAGAAATGTAAAAACTAGCCTCTGTCCATAACCCCGCTTCATAATTTTTACCTATATTTCGAACGTATAACTAACGCTAGGAGTCCTTCGGTTACGCCGCAGGTCTTTCTAGTTTTAAAACTATTAACTAGTAACTAAGAACTAGGAACAAAAAAGATGTCTGAATATTCTGAAAAGATGGACAAGGCCATTGAGGCTACTGAACGTGAATTTTCCAAGATCCGTGCTGGTCAGGCTAGCCCGGCTATCCTCAATGGTGTGCGCATCGACTATTATGGCACCCCGACTCCGATTTCCCAGGTGGCAAAGATTTCCGTGCCGGAACCGCGTATGCTTCTCGTGACTCCGTGGGAAAAGCAACTCGTCGATACAATCGACAAGGCTATCCTCGCTGCAAACATCGGCCTTACCCCGATGAAGGACGGCAACTGCATTCGCGTAACGCTTCCGATTCTCACGACTGAACGCCGCAAGGAACTCGCAAAGATTGCTCGCAAGCATGCTGAAGATGGCCGCGTGGCTATCCGCAACATCCGTCGCGATGCTAACGACGCTCTCAAGAAGAACAAGGAAATCTCCGAGGACGAAGTCAAGAAGCAACAGGACGAAATCCAGAAGGCTACCGACAAGGCTATCGCCGAAATTGACCGTTTGCTCGCCGAAAAGGAAGCAGACATCCTCAAGGTGTAGTCCGGGGTTTGCGTGGCAAATCAGCTTAGACATGTCGCTATCATCATGGACGGCAATGGGCGTTGGGCTCGTAGCCGTGGCTTGGAACGTTTCCTCGGTCACCGCAAGGGGACCGAGTCCACTATTGATGCAGTCGAGGTGGGCGTAAATCTCAAGCTCGAACACATGACCTTGTATGTTTTCAGTTCCGAAAACTGGGGCAGACCTTCCAAGGAAGTGGATTACTTGATGAACCTTCTCATCGAAATGGTAGTGAAGGAAATCCCCGACCTTATGGCGAAGAACGTGAAACTTACGGTTATCGGTAATATGAACCGCATTCCCGAAAAGCCGCGTGCAAGTCTCCAGTCCGCAATTGATATTACGGCGAACAATACGGGCATGCAGTTGAACCTCGCCATTTCTTATGGCGGCAGGCAAGAAATTGTGGAAGCAACGAAGTCTATCGCCGCACAAGTTGCAGCGGGCACGCTCCAAGTTGATGATATTGACGAAACTTTATTTGCAAAGAATCTTTATTTGAAGGGTGCTCCCGATCCGGATCTTGTTATCCGCACCGGTGGAGAATTCCGCCTTTCGAACTACTTGCTTTGGCAGGCCGCGTACAGCGAGTTCTATGTGACGGACACGCTATGGCCCGATTTTACCAAAGAAGAATTCATGAAGGCTGTTGAATTTTTCAATACCCGAGAAAGACGTTTTGGGAAGGTGTTGCATGAGTAATCTTGCGCAGCGATTAATCACAGCATTTATCGCGATTCCGATTGTTTTTGTTTGCTTGTGGTTTAACGATTTTAGTCGCATTGGCCTTATGAGCTTTTTGAGTGCTGTGGGTTCCTGGGAATGGGCTCGCATGGCATCTAAGATGTTCAAGGGTCCCGATATGCGCTATCTCTCTTTTGCATCGTCGCTAGCATTGACGCTTGCATGGGCGCTTTCGAAGGGTGGCTACTTTGGGCTCCCGGCAGTGCCTTACGTGCTAGGCATGACGTTCCTTGCGGTCTTTGCAATTTACATCGGCGTTGCCTTTGCGAAGGTGGAGATTGATCACTTGTTCCCGTGGCTTGTGATGCAATTCGGCGCTCCGCTGTACGTAGGACTTTGGGGTGGCATGAACGTGCTCATGATGGGTAACGGTCAGGGCTTTGAACATTGCTATCCGTTTATTTTGGTGATGACCGCGGTGTGGCTTTGCGATACTGTCGCTTACTTCTTCGGAAAGTTCGCTGCAGGCAAGGGCCCGTTTGGTCGCCATCCGTTTGCGCCGAGTATTAGCCCCAAGAAAACTTGGGAAGGCTCTATTGCAGGCTCCATTGCAACGGTTGCATGGGTGGCATACTGGGTCAAGTGCAGTGCTGCTCTTAGCTCGTTCGAAATGAACTACACTTGGACATCGGCTATCGTCATTGGTCTTTTGATTACGGTGGCTGGTCAGGTGGGCGACCTCTTGATGTCTGCACTCAAGCGTTGGAGCGGCACCAAGGATTCTGGCAATCTGTTCGTGGGACACGGTGGTGTGCTTGACCGCTGCGATTCCTTCTTGCTCGCTGCCCCGGCTTTGTACATCTTCATGGACTTCTTGAAGAACGTCGTATAGAATTAAAAAGCTACGAAAAAGCATTGAAAAGACCGTAACTGATAATTTCAGCTACGGTCTTTTTTTGCAAGGTTCAAGTTCTTGGTTCACTTTTTGGGGGTAGAGGGCTTCTTGCTTCCCGTGCCGTGTTCTTCCATGTAAATGGCAAGATAGTCGATGACGCCGGAATCGGCGCCTTTTACAGGGACATAGCGCAGGTTGTTCTCTTTTCCGATGATGATGGCGAGCCCGGCAATGTAATTTATCCAATGGTAGTCTTCATGGTATTTGAGGGCTACTTTTTTATCGGAACCGAAAACGGCGAGCGGCATCACGAGAATGTCGTGCGAAACCATTATACTCACGCGTTTCCATTTGGATAGATTTTTGAGGATAACTTTTTGCATGAATTCTTCGGAGCGGGGCGAGAGTTCATAAAGGGCATCGGGGTAGCCGCCATCGTATGCCCAATGCGCCATAAGCTCGACGGAACTACCTTTCATGTTAAGCTTTGTGGCGTACTGGGCGAGCGAATCCGCTGAAATTTTCAGGAACCAGTTCCCGGTGATATCGTAGTTGGTGATGAGTTTCGGGAGGCTTGCTTCTCCGCGGCCTTTTGAAATGTTGTTTGCCGTTTCGTTTGTGCGCACAAATCCTGATGTGATGTAGCTGAACTCCTCGTCACTTTTTAGCGTGGCGCCTAGATCTTGTGCCATTTTGACGCCGTTTGCGGTTAGTTCTGTTTCGATGGCGACATTGTCTTCGCGTTCGGAATGTCGAATGATGAATACGGCTTTTTCGTTGTCTTGAAGGCTGCGGTAAACATCGGCGACTGTTGCAAAGCCGTTTTCGTCGAGCGTGATTTTAACGGGCGCGGGCGTAGTTGAAGATGATGAAACCTCTTTCGCCGAAGATGCGGGCGAATCTTGCGATGATGAAATTGCGGATGAACTTGTTTGCGCTACAGAAGACGAAGACCGCCGATGACTATTTCGTGATGAACTGGAAAATTCTTTTTGCCCGCTTGACGATGAACTTTGTTGAATTGCTGAACTGTTGGAACCCGTAGATGGTGCGGAACCCGTTGAATCAAATAATGCTGAACTCGAAGACTCGATGGTTGCAGTCTCCGATGACGATGGGTACTCGATGGCTGTGGCCGAGGATGAAGCGATGCTCTCAGGAGCTGTAGAGGATGTGGTGTCGCTACAGGCTGAAAGCATCGCTGTGTATGCAATTGCGACAAATAGGGGTGTTGTCGCAATTGTGAGGAGCACACTATGGTTGAGTTTCAGCATTTACGATCCCCACTGGTAATCGCCTGCTTCGTAAACTGGATTTTCTCCGTTGAAGCCGCGGGGGCGCTTGATCTTGTCGTCGAATACCGTCTTGTTGAATATGCGGAAGTCGCCGCGTTCGTAGCTCTGGAATGAAATGTGGCAGAAGATTGGGCCCGCGGGCATGTATTCGCTGTAGCTCATGGTGCGTTCGCCTGCGGTGTAGAGGTAGTTGAAGTACTTGCCGTTCAAAACGATGTGTAACCCGATATTGCCGACAGTGAACCAACGCCCCTTCGCGAGGATGTTCTCGTGGTGGGTGTCGTCGTAGTCCATCACGACAAATTCGGCATCGCCGTTTTTGTCGAGGTGGAATCGGTATTTGTGGTTTCCGCCGCAGCAACGGCCGTCAAAGAACCAGGTGTATCCGCTGGCGGCGGCGATTCGCGGATCGCGGACGCTCGTGTCGGGATGGGCGAGTTGCTCGTCGGTGACAATACGCTCGGGCTCCACGGCAGCAAGCAACTGCTGCAAGGTTTTGGGGCTGCTTACTGTCGGGAGGCTTACCTTATTTTTGGCTTCGCTTGCGGCGCGGCGATATAAACGGTAGGGGATGCCGTCATCGCTAATCATAGTAAGTTCGTCTTCGCTGAAAACGTAGTAAGCGTAAGTCTTTGTGCCGCTCTTGGTGACAACGTTAAAACTGCGGTTGTTGAGCGTGTACCATTGTCCCGAAACGTTCGGGAAACCTGAGACTGCTGCCACTCCGTTTTCGCCGATAACGACCGTGTAATCATCGCTAATCCAGGCTTCGTCTGCGGCGGTAATCAAACGGCAGTCGCGATTTTTATCGCCTTGGCAGGTGGCTGCTGACGGATTTGCCGCTTCGCATGGCGAGACCATTCCCGGCGGGAGTTCCGCAGACATGCCGAGTCTAAAGCCCATGTCTGCGGCGCCATCGCGGCTGCGGATGGCGCGACGGCTCACGCGCGCAAATTCCGCGGGTTCGCCGTAGCTCCCGCCTCTTCGCGTCTTGTTGCCACTTCCCGTGAGCTGTACGGGATTTACCTTGTCTGCATCCGTGTAGGCGACAAGCCAGTCGTAGACCCATTCCCAGGAATTCCCGCTCATGTCGTAAAGACCAAGTTTGTTGGGCTTCTTGGTGGCGACATCGTGGGATTTCCCGCTACTGTTTTCGGAATACCAAGCTACGTCATCGACGTTATTGCTACCCGAGAATTTAAACTTGTCTGCAATTCCGTCCTTGCCGCCGCGGGCAGCAAATTCCCATTCGGCGTCTGTGAGCAAGCGGTATTGCCGCCCTGTTTTTTGTCCGAGTTTGCAGGCGTAATTGTTGGCGTCAAACCAGCTGACACCAATTTTAGGCGCCTTGTCTGATTCCCAGGCGCTCTTTTTGCCGCCCATTACAGCGTTCCATTGCGCAATAGTCACTTCGGTATTGGCTATGAAGTATTCGCTGACTGTTACTTTGTGCGATGGACTCTCGTAAATTTTGTCTTGTTCGGCGCAATTGTCGCAGCCTCGTGTATAAGAGCCGCCTGCAACGTACACCATGTTGAAGGCGACACCGTTTACCGTATCGGCGAAATTTGCAGGCGAGGTGTAGACAAAAGGTCCTTCACTGGAACTCGACTTTGCCTGGATTCCAGACGATTTGCCCAGCTCGGAACCCGAAGATGAACTCCGATGGGTATGATTGCTCGAAGAACTTTTGCGCGAATCTGTGGACATTCCCGGCGATGTTCCCGACGAGCTTTCAGATACGCTTGTAATGGATGATGATGAATTTGTTCCGCCATTTTCGGCAGAATAATTCTTGTCTGGCGAATTGCCAGACTCGGAAGACCACAAATAATCGGTGGACGATGAAATATTGATATCCGACCCGGAAATGTCATTGCTTGACGAATCCGAACAACTCCAAAGCACCCCAACTGCGCAACAACACGCAGCATATACACCCGAGGAAAGTATGCGCATAAGCACCTCCTTCGAGCCACAAACCTAACCCAATTTCAAAATAACCTAAAAAAGATGGTTTCGTTTGTAAATTTTTGCAAACGTGTGGACAGGTTGTGCGGTCTGAGTAGGATGCCTGTTTTATTTAAATGTTAAAAACTAATCCCCAAAATGGGGGAGATACCTGCCTGCGCGGGGATGACTACTTCGGGTACATCCGTCTCTTTTTTTATCTTTTAACTGAATAAAAAAAGAGGCTTTAAAATGAAAAACGTCGTTCTTCTCGGTGCCACTGGTTCTATCGGCACTTCTAGCGTTGATGTCATTCATCAACATTCGGATATTTTTAGTTTATATGCTGTTGCGGCGAATAGTAGCGTCGAAAAAGTCGCTGAAATCGTGCGCAAGTACAACGTCAAACGTGTTTGCATGTTTAACGAAGCTGCCGCTAAGGAACTTGAAAAAGAACTCGGCATGAAGGTGCTCGCCGGCATGGATGGTCTTTGCGAACTTGCAGCCGACCCGAAGGCCGACATCATCATCAACGCCTTGATGGGCGCTGTGGGCTGCCTCCCGACGATTACCGCCATCGAACACGGCAAGCATGTGGCTCTTGCCAACAAAGAAACGATGGTCATGGCTGGCCCGGTCATTTGGGACAAACTTGCCGAAAATCCGAAGTCCTTCATCACGCCCATTGACTCCGAACACAGCGCTATTTTCCAGTGCCTTGAAGGCGGCAAGCGCGAATCCGAAGTGGAATTCCTCGAAATCACGGCTTCGGGTGGCCCGTTCCGCGAATGGCCTATCGAAAAGTTTGAAAATATCACCGTTGCAGATGCTTTGAATCACCCAGTGTGGAGCATGGGCAAGAAGATTACGATTGACTCTGCTTCCATGATGAACAAGGGTCTCGAAGTGCTCGAAGCGCACTTCTTGTTCCACATTCCGTATGACCAAATCAAGGTTGTGGTTCACCCGCAGTCCATGGTACATTCGCTCGTGCAGTTCCGCGATGGTTCCTTGATGGCTCAGCTCGGCGCTCCCGACATGCGCATTCCGATTCAGGTGGCGCTCACATGGCCGGAACGTCTCAAGCTCGAAACCAAGCGCCTCGATTTGCCGACTCTTGCAAAGCTCACGTTCTTTGAACCGGACTTCAACAAGTTCCGTTGTTTGGCCCTTGCATTTGATGCTGGTCGCCGTGGCGGTATTGTTCCTGCGATGATGAATGCTGCAAACGAAGTTCTCGTGGATCGTTTCCTCAAGGGTAATCTCAAGTTCACCGATATTCCGAAGTACGTGGAAATGGTGATGGACAAGGCCCCGAATGTCACCGGTCACCTTTCGCTTGAACAAGTTCTCGAAGCTGACAAGGAAGCCCGCCTCATGACGGAAGGTTTCTTGAAATAAGTTGTAGAAAATATTGTTGCTCGTTTTGTCATCCCATCGCTATGGGGTGACATTTTTTTATAACCAATAACTAATAACCAATGACTAATAACTATTGACTAATGACCACGTGAAAAGATATATTTTAGAAATAACTTCAAAAATTCAACGGTAATTTAAACCGTTATCAAATATGGAAGATACAATTACATTATCAGGGAGCGACCAAGCCAAAACTGCCGATGCCAAGGCTTGGATTCGATTCGTGCAGGTGCTTACGCTAACGTTAGGCTCGGGGTTGATGTTGGCGGGCATCATTTTTTTCTTCGCCTACAATTGGGAGCTGATGCACCGTTTTGTAAAAATGGGCATCGCTGTTGCGTTGATCCTTGCCGTTTTTGCTGTGGCTATAAAAGTAAAAATGAGCGATTTCACCCACAAAATCACGTTGTCTGTCCTATGTGGGCTTGTGGGCGTGTTCTGGGCTATATTCGGGCAGGTGTATCAGACCAAAGCCGACTCTTACGTATTTTTCCTCACATGGGCACTCTGCATTTTGGCGTGGGTGTTTATTGCTGACTTCTATCCGCTTTGGGCGATTTTTATTGTTCTTGCATCGATGGGAGTGATTCCACTCATTCCTTCTTGTGATTGGCTCTCGACTCTGCTTATGTTGTACGGTGCTGCGTGGATTTCGTTTTTTGTTTTTGCTCCAAAATATCTGCCGCGTTTATCCGCTCCGCCGTCTTGGTTTACAAGTGCCTTGTTTACGGTTGAATTTGGTGTTGCTGTGTTCACCGTGTGTTATGTGACTGTTAAAGGTTCTGAGGCTCAAAATTTATTGATGGCTTTTGCCGTAGCTGCAGCAACAATATGGTACGCGTTGAAACAAAAGGATATATGGCTTTATTCAATGTTGTTCATAGGTGCGTTGTGTGTGCTGGAATGTGTGTATTTTAGATGTCTCTTACCTACATTTGGACTATTTTATCAAATAATGATGAGTGCCGCCGCCTTGGGAGGAGCATCATTCGCTATTGTAAGACAAAACGAAAAGTGGAAGCAAGAAGAATCTGGAACATCAACAAATCAATCGGTAATGGACAATGGAAAACAACAGCCGTAAATCTAAACAATTGCCTGCACCTTTGATGATAGTGATGGCTTTTGGGGGAATCATCATTGCCGCACTGACGGTTGGCTTTGTGGCTCTTTTTGCGCGGGACAACAAAATTGTGTACGCCGTGTTGTCGGTAATTTCAATTATTGGTGCAATAATGCTTTCGCGAGATGGAAAGCTTGATGACGATGAAGTGCCGTTGCTGCTGGTGACATATCCGCTATTTTTCTCGGGATTTACATATGGGTATATCGCTGGATTTGAATATTTGACATTGACTTATGTGTTGCAATTTGTGGCTGCCGTTTTATCATTTGCTTTTAGCAAAATTCGTATGTGCCGTCAAATGCTGCTCTGCTATGCATTGGTGGTGCTGCCGCTTATTTTCTTCTCGTATTTTGATGGATTGTCCACTCTGTACTCTCATTATAGCAAAATACCTCCTGCAATCGAAATATCCTGTTTTGCAATTATTGTTGCCTATATGGGTGCATTTGCCGCCACCATTAAAGATAAATGGTTTGCATCAACAGTGCTTAAAGACTATTTGAACACAATTAGGATTGCTGCCGCTTTGATATCAGTCGCGCTTTTGAAGTTTATTCAATGCGACAATACTGTTTTTGCGGTTGTCTTTGCTGTAATCAGTTTTGCTATTGCTTTTTCCCTGCTGCGTAAATATGTTACAGGCAAAAGGTTGATTGAGAGTAGTGCCCTTGCCTTGCTGTGCTGTGCATCTACGGCGATGTATCCTGCTATGGCATTGCCGATTGTGGGGATGCTCTTGTCGTTTTTGATTCTCGACTATGCATGCTTGGTTATCTTTTCTGTAGCATTTGTCTGTGGAATTGCAAAATTCTACTACGATTTAGATATGTTGCTGATTAACAAGTCGTACCTGTTGTTGGCATCGGGTGCGTTGTTCTTGCTGATGTTTTACTTTATTAAACGAGTCTCCAAATGAGCAAAAAATATAAAATCGTATTGGCCGCCAATTTGATATTGGTACTCGCATTCTTCGCCTTTTCCGTGATACAAAAAGAAACGCTGATTGACAAGGGTACTGAAATTTTGTTACGCCTTGCGCCTGTAGACCCGCGCTCGCTGATGCAGGGTGACTATATGGCGTTGAATTATGAAATGTTTCTCGAGATTGACTATCGTTCTGAATCTGGTTACTTGGTGGTGAAGGTGGGCAACGACAGGGTTGCGGAGTTTGTGCGTGTGCAGAGCGATAAGAACGTGAACGACGGGGAACATTTAATCCGTTTTAAAAGACAATCGGGACGGTTGAGTGTCGGGGCGGACAACTACTTTTTTCAGGAAGGTTCTGCTAAAAAATTCGAAAATGCCAAATACGGCTTGCTAAAAGTAGATGCTGATGGCAATGGCATCCTCGTAGGATTGTGCAGTGAAGATGGGCAACTGATTAAGTAGAAGAAATCCTGTAAAGTGATTCCGGTTGTAATTTAGAACAACGAAACTAAAAGTTCCGCTTTATTGCGGAACTTTTTTGTGTATATATTTAGGTGGATGCGGTTCTGTGTTAGGACTGTAGTTGATTGGAGTGGAAATGAAAAAAATCGCTATGACGGTATGCTTTACCGTTGTTTCTGCATTCGCCCAGTGGGGCGGTAACATGGATGGTGGCTTTGGTGGACCACAATCTGGCCAAAACAAACTAGAGTATTCCGAAAAATTTGCTGATGTGAATTACGTCGGTGACGGAAAAACCTATCACACAATGGATATTTACTTGCCCAAAGAGGCGAAGGATTCATATCCGGTTGTTATCCATACTTATGGTAGCGCCTGGAGCATGAATAATTCTAAAGGCTCGGCGGATTTAAATACAATCTGTGCGGCGCTTCTTAAGGCGGGCTATGCGGTTGTTACGCCAAACCATCGCTCGGCAAGTGATGCTATTTACCCTGCGCAACTGCATGACCTCAAGGCTGTGGTGCGGTATTTGCGCGGAAACTCAAGTAAGTACAAAATAGATACGTCGTTTATTGCCATGTCGGGATTCTCTTCAGGAGGTCACCTTTCGAGTCTTGTTGCGACTACGTGCGGCTTAAAAGAAGGTAAGTCGGGTTCTGTGACTGTAGATTTGGAAGGTGACCTTGGAAGTTTTACTTCGTTTAGCAGTTGTATTGATGCCGCTACGCTTTGGTCTCCTCCGACGGATATTTACACCATGAATCCCATCAATAATTTTATGGGATCGGGTACCTACGAGGGCGCCTTTATTGGAGCCGAACGCGAAGGTAATAAGGATAAATGGATGGTGGCAAGTTCACCTTATTATGCCAGCGAAGATGATGCTCCGACAATTTTGTTCCATGGAACATCCGATCAGATTGTGAATCCAGAGCAAAGTAAGGAACTTTACGATTCTCTGCAAAAGTACAATGTGAAAAGTGAACTCGTTTCTGTGTCGGGCGGAACTCACGGTGGAAACGAGATGTATTCGAGTGAAAATTTGGGCAAGATGACTTCGTTCTTTGATGAAGTCCGAAAAGCCAAGGCCGAAAAAGCAGATTCTTCATCAAAAGAAACGACTCGTCTTATCGCAAATAAGAGTATTTCTAGTTTCGATGTGAAACTGGACGGAAATAAATTGCGTGTATATGGAACGGACGAATGTCGTTATAAAGTTTTTTCTGTTGATGGCTCGTATGCTTCTAGCGGGGTAGTCCAAAAACAGTTGGATTTATCGGCGTTGCCACCGGGAATTTATGGCATTGTAGTTACGGTGAAGTCCGGTGAACAAAAAGGTCTAAAATTTATTAGAAAATAGATGACGGAAAACGCGGTCCTTTGGGGACCGCGTTTGTGTTTTATGTGTGAGATTAATTCTCTCCATTTCGCATCTCAGTTTGTTCTCTATCCATCGTATACGTCAGGTATTCCAAGAAATCTCGATCGATTTGTGCAACTTCGAAATCCTCTACGTCGTCGATAATGATTCCTGTAGCTGTAGGAAGGTCCGACCAACCGTATAAAGGTAATTCGTCGAAAATGATAGTCTTGTTTTCTGCTTTTGCTACGTATTCGACTTTGGACTTATCGACCCAACCCATTCCACATGTTCCTTTGACGAGAACGGCTGTTTCGGTTTCTTTCACAAGTTTGAGCTCGTCATTGAAACTTGCAGTGCAGACTACGGAACCTCCGTCTTTATGATTGGTGAGTTCTATGTCACCCAATTTGGACTTCACATTTTTTGCCGCGAACGATGATGTGACCATGAACGCGAGCATGATTGCTGTGATAAATTTTACCGTTTTCATGATAGCCTCCTTGTTTTATTGTGAGGCGCTTAATTGCCTCAATTGTAAATTACAAAGTAACATTTCTCTAGAGTAGTAATCTTTGATTCAAATTGGAATATTTATAGTTAGCTTGTAATAAAAAACGCTACCCTAGAGGGTAGCGAAAGGTTAAGGTTGATGAGTTTAAATAATTTGTATGATGTTTTTTTTGGTTACTAGTTCTCTCCATTTCGAATTTCAGTTTGTTCTCTATCCATCGTGTACGTCAGGTATTCCTTGAAGTCGCGATTGATTTCGACGCCTTCGAAATCATTGACGTTATCCACGAGGATGTTCCAAAGGGTCGGATCGTCAGTGTAACCACCGATGGTGATGGAGTCCAATGAAATAGATTTATCACCAACTTTGGCTGCGACTGTTTCGATTTTCGATTTTTCGACCCAACCATTACCGCACTTTCCTTTGACAAGGACTGCCGTTTCTGATTCTTTAAGAATCTTCAGTTCGTCATTGAAACCTGCGGTGCAGACTACGGAACCACCGTCTTTTTGGTTGGTGAGTTCGAGGTCACCGAGTTTTGATTTGACGACTTTGTTTGACGCGAACGACGCTGTGACCAGAAACGTGAGCGCGACAGCCGTCATTAATTTTACCGTTTTCATGATTGCCTCCTGTTTTTTATTGTTAGACGGATGACCGCCCACTATGTAAACTACAAAGCAACATTTCTCCAGAGTAGTGATTTTTGATTTAAATTGGAATATTTACAATTAGTTTATAATGAAAAGCGCTACCCCAAAAGGGTAGCGCTAAGTTGAAGTATGAGTTGCTGCGCAAATTACAAAATTGAAAATCTGTAGACCAGTATTAAATGGTCCAAGTTGGAATAATCGGTCTTTTTATTTGCAAATAGATTGGAGCATGGCCTTGCAACCTTCGTTGACATCGCGCCATGTTGCTTCGAAATCGCCGGTATACCAAGGATCTGCCACATCGCGGCTTTTGCCCGCCCAATCCATCAAGAGTGAAACTTTGCTGGGATGCGCGAGTTCTCGTTCGTAAATGTCGCGAGGCAAAATCCAACGAAGATTACGGAGGTTGTTCTGGTCCATGAGTACGATGTAATCGTAATGGTTGTAGTCAGCGACGGTCATTTGACGTGCTGTCTTCCCGCTGCTATCGATTCCGTGACTCGCGAGCATGCGTCTTGCGGGTGGGTAAACTGGATTGCCGATTTCTTCGGTGCTTGTCGCTGCAGATGCTATCTCGAAGTCTGTGGCAGTCAATGCGCTGTTCGTCGTAACATGTTTTGCGGACGAACTAATGTCGCGTACCAACTTTTTCATTACAAATTCTGCCATGGGGCTACGGCATATATTCCCGTGACATACGAACAAGATTTTTATCATGCGTCTTTCCTAAGGCTTTCCAAGATTTTGTAAAGCGTGCAGTAAAGCGACTTTGCTTCGTCTTCCGGCAAATTTACGCAACTTGCCATGGACTTAGGAACGTTCGCTGCTTTAAGTTGCAGCTTTTCACCTTCATCGGTAAGGCTTACAGAAAGGCAACGCTCGTCGCTTGACTCGCGGGTGCGCTTGATGTAGCCTTTGCTCTCGAGTTTTTTCAGGAGCGGGGTGAGCGTTCCTGAATCGAGGAATAGCTTTTTCCCGAGTTCCGTTACATTGCATTTTTTTTCTTCCCACAACACG
The DNA here is from genome assembly GCF_900142485.1 of Fibrobacter sp. UWB12. NCBI lineage: Bacteria > Pseudomonadati > Fibrobacterota > Fibrobacteria > Fibrobacterales > Fibrobacteraceae > Fibrobacter > Fibrobacter sp. UWB12. The sequence continues at coordinate 241,904 of NZ_FRAZ01000003.1, forward strand.
AGCATCACGATGTACTGCGTGTAGGTGAGGTCGAGCGGTTCCAGGAACGGCGCGTAGCGACGTGTGATTTCCTTGGATACCGCATACAACGGAAAGCATAGTTGATTTTCAAGTTTTAGTTGAGGACATGTCATTGCACCCCCTAAAGTAGCTTTTCAACGCAAGAACGCACGTCCTCCATTTTGGCAGTGGGTTCAAAACGGGCGACAACGTTGCCTGCGCGGTCGATGACGAACTTTGTGAAGTTCCACTTGATATCAGGATTGTTCTTGTAATCTTTGTCGATCTTCTTCAGAAGCATGGCCATTGCGGCGGCCTTGATTCCTAACCCGAAACCTTGAAAACCCATTTGGGATTTCAGGTAGGTGTAGAGCGGGAGTTCGTTCGGGCCGTTCACGTCGGATTTTTTCATCTGCGGGAACGTGGTGCCGTACTTGAGCGTGCAGAATTCATGAATTTCGTCGTCTGTGCCAGGGGTCTGGCCCATGAACTGGTTGCATGGAATGTCGATGACTTCGAAGCCCTTGTCGTGGAAGTCCGTGTACATCTGTTCGATCGGCTTGTAGTGCGGGGTGAATCCGCAACCGGTTGCCGTGTTCACGATGAGCATGACTTCGCCCTTGAATTTTGAGAGCGGAACTTCGTTGCCTTTACCGTCGGTAAGTGTGAAGTCGTAGATTGTCATATTTTTTCTCCATATACACTGTTAAATTTTATACAATTAAATTTTATAAAATTTAATTTGAAAAGTCAAGAGGTTTGGCTATATAAAATTCTTATAAGCGTAATTTTTTTTATTTTAGGCAAATTTTGACGTTAAATCTTGTTATTTCTACATTTTACACCATGAAATCGATAGAAGTTGTCGCAGGTGTTATCGTAGATGGCGGGCGCATTTTTGCTACGCAACGCGGGTATGGCGATCAAAAAGATGGCTGGGAATTTCCGGGCGGCAAGATGGAACCTGGTGAAACTCCGGAGCAGGCGCTTGTTCGTGAGCTCCAGGAAGAGCTTGCGGTTAAGGTAAATGTTGGCGAAAAAATTTGCACGGTGGAATACGATTACCCGAAATTCCACCTGACCATGCATTGCTTTTATTGCACACTCGCCACAGGCTGCAAACCGAAACTTTTGGAGCACGAAGATGCCAAATGGCTTGACCGCGAAACTTTAAATACGGTCAACTGGCTCCCCGCTGACGTGGAAGTTGTGAAACATCTATAGCATCACCGTCATTTGCGAGTGACGCAATCCTGCTTCTCCGTCATCCTCGACCGTTAGGGAGGGGATCCATTATTTCTTCTTTTGCAATTCTCGCGCGAGTTCAGTCCCTTCGATGAGTTCGCTTAAGAATTCGCAATAGGGTGTTGGAATTCCGTGCGCTTTCCCGAGCTTACTGATGGTTCCGCAGAAATACGCATTCTCCGTTTTGCGACCGGCCTCGATGTCTTGTAGCATAGAACACTTGCCGAGTGGCGTGTAGTTGCATGTGAGACGCAGGTTCTCTTCAAGGTCTTCGTTTGTGAGGGCAAAACCTTCGGCGTTTGCTACTTGGATCACTTCGTTTCCGATTTTACGCACAAGCGATTGCATCACTGGAAAATTGAAACCCGCAAATGTTGAACGGCAAATGGCTCCAATCGAATTGAATACGGTGTTCATCAAGAGTTTTTTCCACATTTCTAGGCGGATGTTTTCTGGAATCTTGTGTACAATGTGCGCTGCTTCAAAAAGCTGGTGGATGCTTTCGACGCGTTCGGAACGGCGGTTGTCTTTTTCGCCAAAGAGGATGATGCCTCGGCCTGCACAGTCGATATTTCCGTGCTTGTTGATAGACTGCAAATTGACGATGAATCCGTATAACGTCTTTTCGGTGCCGTAAACGCGCTCGATTTCTGTTTCGGAATGCACGCCATTCAAAAGCGAAAGTAACGCTGTGTTCGGTCCGACTGCATTTTTCGCTTCTGCTAGCGCTTCGTTGAATTGCAAATTCTTGGTCGCAAAAATCACAAGGTCAACGACCGGAACTTCGTCCGGCGTGACAAAGTTGAAGTCCGCCTTTTTTCCGTTGATGACGATTCCGCTGGCTTGGTATCGCGCCTTGCGTTCGGCGTCCATCACGCAATAAAGTTTGTTCCCGAGAACGCTTAAGAGCTGTTCTGCCACAACGGCGCCGACAGCCCCGAGACCCACAACTGCAACTGTTTCAATCTGCTTCATGGTGAGAAATATATCAAATTCTAGAGCGTTTGACGATGAGGGCGATGCCCGCGCGGTGGCGGGCATGACAGACTTGAATGTGGGCGGCAACTGATAAACGGGTTTGATTTTATTCGGCTACAGCGGTAAACAGGGGGTGCAAATTTTTTTGGCGGTTTTGGGCGCAGGCGATTTATATTTATGGTATGAAATCTTTTAAGTTTGCGATTCTCGGGTGTGGCCATATCGCTACAAAGATGGCGGCTGCCGTAAAGACTTTGGAAAAACAGGGGAAAGGCGTGGAGTGTTACGCCGTGGCTTCCCGCAATTTGGAAAAGGCGGAGGCCTTTGCTAAAGAATATGGTTTTGAAAAAGCGTATGGCAGTTACGAGGAACTTGCGGCGGATTCTGCAATAGATTTGATTTATATTGCAACGCCACATTCGCATCATCATGAATTTGCAAAACTTTGTATTGAACATGGCCGAAATATCCTTGTCGAAAAGGCTTTTACGGCGAATGCAAAGCTTGCTGCAGAAGTAATTTCGCTTGCGCATGATAAGGGCGTTTTCTTGTGCGAGGCGATGTGGACACGATTCTTGCCTGCGTTGGAAACAATTCGGGGGTGGATTAGCAATGGGCGCATTGGAAATGTTGAAACGGTCGAGGCTGATTTTTCGATGAAACTTAGCGATCGTGACCGTATGCATGACCCTGCGCTTGCGGGCGGTGCGCTTTTGGATATCGGTATTTACAGCCTTACGTTTGCGGACTTGTTCCTTGGCACACGCGAAACTTCTGATGGCAATTTCGTCCGTAACGAAATTACATCGATGGATTGCAGATGCGTCAAGTTCAAGACGGGCGTGGATGCGAGTGATTGGGTCAACATCACGTACGAAAATGGTCAGCGCGCTTATCTCAAGACTTCGATGGTTTCGCCAACGCATAACGAAGGCTTTATTTATGGAACCGCAGGCCAAATCCGTGTGCAAAACTTGAATGACATGGTAAAGTTGGAACTGCTTGATGTTGCGGGGAATGTCGTCGAAACGATTGAACCTCCGCGTCTTTGCAATTGTTACGAATACGAAGTTCTTGCATGTAAGGAAGCGATTGAAAACCCTGCGCAGTTCCGGCATGAACTTTGCGACCACTCGGCTCCTCGCTCACTCTCAAAACAAATTATTTGGGAACGCCCGGAAATGACTCATGCCAAAACGATGGAATTCATGACGCTCATGGACAAAATTCGCGAACAGTTTGGCGTGAGTTTCCCGTTTGAAATTTCTCCGGGTGAAACTTGGAACCGTAATGGCGACAAATCTATTTTGCAAGTCTTTGATGTCGAAACTGGCGAAGCTAAGGTTCTCAAGGAATTTGATTGCGTGATTGAAGCGCCCAACTGGAGCGCTGATGGAACATTCCTCACGTACAACAGCAATGGTCGTATTTTTAAGTACACGATAGCGTCAGGCGAAGTGAGCGAAATTGAAAGTTATTTTGTAGATAACTGCAATAACGACCATGTTCTTGATCCGGATGGTAGTGGCGTTTATGTTAGCCATCATACGAAAGAAGACGGGCTTTCGCGTATTTACAAGATTTACTTTGACGGTCGTTTGCCGCGATTGGTTACTCCGCTTGCGCCAAGCTATTTGCACGGCATTACGCCGGACGGAAAAACGCTTGCGTACTGTGCGGAACGCAATGGTTCGTATGATATTTACACGATCCCGGCGACGGGTGGCAATGAAACTCGCCTCACGACTGCTTTCGGGTTGAATGATGGCCCCGAGTATGATTGCAATGGCGAATATATTTGGTTTAATTCAGAGCGTTCTGGGCGGATGCAGGCGTTTTGCATGAGGCAAGATGGCTCCGAGCAAACGCAGATGACGTTCGATTCGCATTGGAACACGTGGTTCCCGCATATTTCGCCGGACCGTCAAAAGGTTGTGATGGTTGCTTACTCGGAAACAGATGTTCGTCCTGGAGAACATGTTCCGAATAAATTTGTGGAATTGCGCTTGATGCGTCGAGTGGCGCATGAAAATGAGGATGCTTGTGAAAATGCTGTTGAAAATTGGAGCACTCCACAAACCATATTCAAACTATTTGGTGGGCAAGGAACGATTAATGTCAATTCTTGGGCTTCCGATAGCAGACGTTTCGCTTTTGTAAGCTACATTCACGGCGATAACCCATCCAACCAAACTCCCCGATAATAATGGAGCTCTTACATAAGCGTTAAAACAAAAGCCCTCGCGAATTTTCGCGAGGGACTTTTGCGTTAAATGAATTGTTTTGTCGAGACTTGACTGGATGCGGCAAGCCCCAACCTCTTTGGCTCGGTCATATCCATAGGAGTATGGATGCGACTCTCGCCTTTCGAGGTTGTCTTCGACTTCGTGCTACGCACTACGCTCAGGATGAAGGCTGCTACACGTTTTTCACGCAGCGGATCGAAAGGGCATCGGATCTGTAAACTCCTTCGATGTCTACGGAATTGTTGGTAATGCTTAGGCGGAATGCATTAGCCTTGCCGTATTCATCCTTGCTCCAGAAACGGGCGCGTCTGCTGAAATGGCAGAAGTTGCCGTTGTCAAAGCGGTAGCCCGCGGGGAGTGCGAAGAATCCGAACGAATCCTTGCCTTTGTTCTTCCACATGAATTTGGCTCGCAGTTCGCCACCATCAGATTTTGGTTCGAGATTGCTGAGAAGTTGTTCCCATTCCTTGTTGCTTGGAATGTGCCAACCTTCTGGTGCAATGCCCTTGTAGTTCTTGTCCTTGATGCGGTTGTACATCTCGATGTCCTTTGCCGGGGATTGTTCGGCGTATTCATCAGGAATGTCAAGAGCCTTAGTCCATGTGTACAAACGACCGAACTTTTCGACGTTCGATTCTTCGTTATTTGGTGCGAAACTGCCATCGGTCTTAAAACGCAAATTTTCGGCCATCCAGACTTGGTTCCCGATTTGAATGGTGCGGTACGTTTCACCATCGCGGGCGTCCGTGAATGTTCCGTATTTGAACTTAGTCTCGTTTTCCTTGATGCAGTCTTCGTAAGGAGTGTTGTTCAAAGCTTCGGGCGCGTTCTGCTTGGTTTCCTTGCGGACTCTACGCCCAAGGGCGTATGCAGCAACGGCGACGATGACGATAACAATTAGAACGAATATAACGAAAGATATATGCATATTTGACCTCCGTATGTTTAAATGTATAATTGCTTTTGATGAATCTGATAAGTTTAACTTATATTATTAAAATGGAAAAATCAATGTTGTTATAAATATGTTTGCGGCTAGGATGATAAAATTCATCGGAAGACCGATTTTAACAAAATCTGTAAAACGATAACCTCCCGGCCCGTAAACGAGCATGTGGGTGGGGGAGCCAATTGGGGTGGCAAAGCTACTGCTTGCAGCAATCATCAATGCAATGCAGAATGTGAGTTGATTTACGCCAAGGGCATTTGCTGCGCTCATTGCGATGGGGCAGAACAAGGCTGCGGCAGCCGTGTTGCTGATGAATTCGGTGATGAATGTCGCTACAACGCACATGATGGCAAGCGTGATATAGGGGTTACTCCCGCTAACGCTCAAAATGCTGCTTGCAATTTTTGAGGCGACTCCTGTGGTTTCAAGCGCTTTACCGAGGCAAATGCTACCTGCAAAAACAATGATGATTTCCCAGTTGATGGCGCTCATCGCTTGGTTGCTTGAACAGCAACGAAAAACAATCATGGCGGCGGCCGCCAGTAAACAAGATGAGAGCAACGGCAAAATATTGAATGCCGAAAGAAGTACCATGGCAATCATGATGGCTGCAGAAATGGCTGTTTTCTTCCCGAATTTTTTGCCAACTGTGGCGTTTTCGATAACGCCTTCCAAGTGCTCGTTCTTTAAATGAAGATTATTGCAAATCCATTGGAGTTGATCGGGCCTTCCAGAAACAATGATGTGGTCTGCGCCCATGATGATGGAGTCTGGAGTCGCAACTTCCACTTCGTTATCGAATCGGCGGATGGCAAGAATTGATTTTTTGTCTTTCTCGAAACCGCGCGGATTGCTGTCGTAGATTTCTTGCAAAGTCATGCCGATAAAGTTGTGCTTTGAGGGCACACAAAGTTCCAATGTCATTTCGTCATCGCCAACGCCGCTTAACGGGGACTTGCGTTCGGGTAAGAGTTTTTGCAAAGCGATAATAGACAAAATGCCAACGGCGAGGCAGAATAGCCCGCAAATCGTTGTCGTAAAAATCCCGAGGTGGATGCCGGTCGCATCGGTGTAGAGCCCTGAAATAATGAGGTTTGGCGGGGTTCCGATCAAGGTGCAGATGCCGCCCATTCCCGAAGCGTAACTTAACGGAATCAAAAGCTTGGACGGCGAAATGCCAAGCTTTTTGGACCAAATCTTCACGATGTTGATGAACAAGGCAACGATGGTCGTGTTGGTGAGGAGGGAACTCAAAAGGGCAACGGGGAGCATGAGGCGCGTGATGGCTCCCGTGAGTGTTTTGGGAGTGCCCATCAGGTGCTTGACAATCCAGTTTAAAACGCCTGTCTGGTTGAGGCCTGCAATGACTGCGAAAAGGACTCCGATGACGAGAACGGATGGCGCGCAGAAACCACCAAAAGCACCTTTGACATCAAGGACTCCGCTTATAAATAAGATGGACATGGCGGCGACGAAGATGAGATCGGTGCGCAATTTTGAAAAAATCATTGCGGCAAAAAGCGCAATGATGACGAGGATGGTAAACCAGGCATTCCCCGAAAGACCTAAAAAATTGAAAGCAAGTATTCCCTGTAACATTTTTTCCTTCTTAGGTGAAAATGTATAATAAAATTACGGGAATGTTACGGGAATTTTTATTTCAATTTGGAATGAATCGGGCGCTGGCTGATTTAGCTCTTTTTATCCTCTTGTTTCGGCAATTTTCTTGATGATTTTGACGACCGTTTGCATGCCTTCGACGGTAACGTGCTCGAAGGGGCCGTGGTAGCCGTACCCCCCTGTGCCGAGGTTCGGGCAGGGGAGGCCCATAAAGCTGAGCTTGGCGCCGTCGGTACCGCCGCGGACGGGGTCGCTCACGGCTGTGACACCCTCGGATTCGATGGCGGTGCGGGCGCGCTCAAGGACTTCGGGCGTTTTTTCGATAATTTGCAGCATGTTGCTGTAGGAATGTTTGATTTCGAGTTCGACAACGCCTTCGCCAAATTTTTCGTTGAACTTTTCGGCAATTTCGCGCAGGAATTCCTGACGTTCCTCGAATCTTGTCTGGTCGTGGTCGCGGACGATGTAGCTGAGAGTCGCTTCGGTCACGTCTCCTTGGATGTCGGTCAGGTGATAGAACCCTTCGCGGCCTTCGGTGGTGGCTGGCGTCTCGTTTTCGGGGAGAGACATTGCAATTTCGGCGGCCATAAGGCTTGCATTTTTCATGATGCCCTTGGCTTCGCCGGGGTGCACTCCCTTGCCGTGAATCTTGAATGTAGCGCTTGCGGCGTTAAAGTTTTCGTAGGCGATATCGCCTTCGTAACCGCCATCGACGGTGTAGGCGTATTTTGCCTTGAAGTAGCTCAAGTCCAGGTGGTCGGCTCCGCGTCCGATTTCTTCGTCGGGCGTAAAGCAGACCCAGATGTCTCCATGGCCGGAAAGGTTTTCGTAGCCGCGGCTTTCGGCGTGCCTGTCGGTGTCGGCGAGCTCTTCCATGGCAGTCACGATTTCGGCAATGCCTGCCTTATCGTCAGCACCGAGGAGCGTTGTGCCGTCGGTCGTGATGAGCGTGCGGCCTTTAAGCCATTTGAGTGTCGGAAAGTCATCGACTTTTAGAGTTGCGCCCGAGCCTTTGAGGAGTACGTCGCCACCATCGTAGTCTTCGATGATTTGCGGTTTGGGATTAACACCCGAAAAGTCCGGCGATGTGTCCATGTGGCTGATGAAGCCGATGGGGGTATCGTTTTCGCGGCCTGCGGTGGCTGGTAGGAGCCCGTAAACGTAGCCGTTTTCGTCCATTTTTACTTGCGAAAGGCCGATGCTTTCTAGTTCATCGGCTAGAAATTTGGCAAGTTCCAGTTGCTGCTTGGTGCTCGGACAACTTTCGCTTGATTCGTCTGAGGTGGTAGTAAAGCTAACGTACTTGAGAAAACGATCTTGAACTTTCATATGATCCTATCCCCCAAAAATTAAAAATGACAAAATAATTGATTCACTTTGTTCATATATAATTTATCTTTTTTTTGGTGATAGCGGACACATCGGGTGTTATATAAAGGAGAAAAAATGACTTTGGACGAAGCTGTTTTTGCACGACATTCTGTACGTCGGTATCGCCCTGATTCGCTTACAAAGGAGCAAGTGGAGGAACTACAGGCGCATATTAGAAGGTTGAATGAAACTTTTGCGCTCCACATGCAACTTATTGTGAATGATGATGTGGCTTTTAGTGGCCGCTTGGCTCATTATGGGTCTTTTAGGAATGTAAAAAATTATATCGCCGTTGCGGGGTTAAAATCGACGGCTGGTTGCGAGGCTACGCTTGATGAACGTGCGGGCTACGCGGCGGCGGAACTCGTGCTTTTTGCGCAAACTTTGGGCCTGAATACTTGCGTTGTGGGCCTTACATTCAAGAAAACGCCTACCATTGAAATTGACGATGGCGAAAAACTGGAACTCGTGATTGCACTTGGCTTTGGTGAAACGCAAGGGGTGCAACACCCGATGAAACCGGTGACGCGTATTGCGCCGGATTACGATAAGGCTCCGGATTGGTTTAAGAAGGGAATTGACTACGTTATGCTTGCGCCTTCGGCTTTGAACCAGTTTAAGGCTAAGTTTACTATAGATGAAAGCGGGCGTGTTTTTGCAAAGCACCGTCTGGCTTACTTTTCCAAGGTCGATTTGGGAATTTTCAAGTATTTCTTTGAACTTGGGGCCGGGAAGGAAATTTTCCGCCGTTCCATGCAAACTTTGCGCAGTTCTGACTCGATTTAGCGCTGTCATCCCGGCCGCATCGCATTGTCATCCCAGCCTTGTGCTCTTTGACCACTTGCGCTTAAGCGCTTATGTGGTCATGATCCGCGAATGGGGACGGGATCGCCCTCTTGGGCTTGAAAAAAGGGAGATTCCCGCTCGGAGGCGGGAATGACAGATTATACTTAAATTTTTTTAAATTTTATGGTAACACTTTTAATTACCTCCGGTGTTACATAAACGTGAAAAGCCTAGAAACCTTAAAAAAAGCAGAATTTGCGAAGATTTACGAGAAGTATGCGCCTATGGTCTATAGGCGTTGTCTGCAACTCCTTCGCGATGACGCTGAGGCTAGCGACCTCATGCAAGACGTTTTTTTGCGGATTTATTCTGCAAAGGAACGTTTGGACATGCAATCGCCGAGTAGCCTTTTGTGGAATACGGCAACGAGACTTTGCCTCAACCGCATTCGCGATAAGCGTCGTCGTGGACTTGATGTGGATTCTTCTAGCCTGCTTTTGAGCATCGCTTGTGCCGAAGACGAGCATGACGATTACGAAACGAAAAATGTGCTGGCGAAGCTCTTTTCGAAGGAACCCGAATCTAGCCGCACAATGGCAGTCCTCCATTTTGTCGATGGAATGACGCTTGAAGAGACTGCCCGTGAAGTCGGACTCTCGGTAAGTGGTGTGCGCAAGCGTTTGCGCGGGTTACAGGCCAAAGTTAAAACTCTGGAGGTTCAGTGATGATTCCCGATTGGAAATTAGAACGATTCCTGACTGGCGATTTGCCGGAAGAAGAAATGAATAAGCTTCGCGAACTCGAAGCGAATGATGCCGTATTTGCAAATCGCGTAAAAATGCTCCGCGAAGACAACAAGGCAATTTTGAGCAAGTTGCCGTTTGAAACGCTTGCCGCGAATCTTGGAACGGATGCTGCCGGGATTGCCGCGAAAATTGCTGCGAAAAATGCGGGGCGCTTTACGCTCGTGAAATTTGCGGCTGCGGCGATGTTCGTTTTTGCGATTGCCTTGGTGGCGTTCTTTGCCCAAAGCGAAACTTCCGTGATGAACGAACGCGTGGGTAGCGATGTTGCAACAGTCAATGGTTCGCAAAACACGCAGGTTGCTCTTGCCGAAAATGAATCCGATACGCGAATCAAGGGACTTGACGCCCGCATGGAAGTATGGAAAAAGACTCCGGCAGGAATTGTCCAGCTGAACGATCTTGATTCTGTCGGCGAAGGTGATGAGATTCAATTGCGCTATGCCGTGCCTGAAAAATGCTTTGGACTCCTTTTTAGCATGGACGGCAATGGCGCATTGACTCTCCACATGGGCGATGGAGAAAAGGCTGTTGAACTTGCTCCGGGCAAAATGAATTCGCTCCCGTTTGCGTACAAATTGGACAACGCTCCTTACTTTGAAAAGTTCTTCTTTGTGACGTCTTCCAAGGAATTTGCTGTCGAAGAAAATGATGTCGATAAGTTGCTCAAAAGAAGCGACGTGAAGGTGATTGGTTTTACTCTCAAAAAGGTGGGTAAATAATGTTTATGATTTCGAATAAAGCTTTTGGGGTGTTGTCGGGTTTGTCTTTTGCGTTTATGCTCATTTTGTTGGTTTTTGCATCTAATGCGAATGCCGCAAATGCTACGACAGAGGGCCGTATCAATCGCTATGTGGTTGCCGTCAGTGCCAATAACGGCGGGGCTGGCCGTCCAATGCTGCGCTATGCGGAAAGCGATGCCCGTTCCTTTGCCAAGGTGCTTAAGGAAATGGGTGGCGTGCTTCCGCAGAATGTAATCTTGGTGAAGGAACCGTCTGTGGATGCTTTGCAGAAGGAACTTTCTAAGTTGGATGCAAAGATTTTGCAGGACAAGAGCGTGAGTGGCCGCAATGAAGTGCTCGTTTATTACAGCGGCCATGCCGATGAAAAGGGCCTCCGCTTGGGCGAAGAAACTTACGCCTGGAAGGACTTGCGCGATCGCATTGACGCCCTCAGTGCCGATGTGAAAATTGCTGTGATTGATGCTTGCGGTTCTGGTGCGATTACCCGTGTGAAGGGCGGTAAGGCGGTGCCTGCTTTTATGGTTGACCAGAGCAGTGACATGAAGGGCTATGCGTTTATCACGAGCAGCACGCAAGATGAATCAAGCCAGGAAAGCGATAAACTCAAGGGCTCGTTCTTTACGCACTCGCTTGTGAGCGGTCTCCGTGGCGCAGGCGACTTGAGTAGCGATGGCCGCGTGACGCTCTCGGAAGCGTACCAGTTCGCGTTCAATGAAACATTGCAAAAGACGGAAACGACACTGGGTGGCGCACAGCATCCGAGCCGTGATATGAACCTTGCGGGTACGGGTGACGTGGTGATGACCGATTTACGTGCAACAAGCGCAGGCCTCGATTTGGATGAAAGTGTATATGGACGCCTGTACATTCGCGATAATGCTGGTGAACTCGTGGCGGAACTCAACAAAAAACAGGGACATGCCATGAGCCTTGGGCTCCCTGCAGGGAATTACACGGTAAACCTGCAGCAGAATCTGGATTACATGGGAGCTACGGTTGTGCTTTCGAACGGCAAACGCGAAAAGCTTTCCATTGGCAGTTTCAAGAGCGTCGTTGCGGAACAGACGGTGCTTCGTGGAGAAATAGGTGGCAATAGGAACTGCACAAGCGGCGATACGATTGCTTGCTCGCTTGATTCCCTGGATCATAACGGTAAGTTCCGTACGACGTTTAACTTCGTGAATACGGATAGCGATCCGCGTAAGGGCTTGCAGTTGGGCTTGTTCGTCGCTCGTACGAAGGATTACATGTTGGGTACGCAGGTGAGCTTGTTTGCAAATATTGCTCAAAAGGAAATGCACGGCTTGCAGGCGACAACGATTGTGAACGTGGCAAAAGATCATTTTGAAGGCGCTCAGCTTTCGTCTGTGGCAAACTACGCAGGGTCTTTTGATGGTGCGCAGGTGAGCTCGGTTGTGAACATTGCGAAGGACAAGTCCTCGGGTGCGCAGATTGGTATCGTGAACGTGGCCGTTGATTCGCTGAATGGTTTGCAGGTCTCTGCGGGTGTCAACTATGCGAAAACTACGGATTTGCAAGTGACGGCTGGCGTGAACGTGGCTCAGGCGGCAAAGATGCAAGTTGTTGCGGGTGTCAACTATGCCACGAATTCTAAGCTCCAGATTGCGGCCGGTGTGAACGCGACTCACGTCAACGAACATTTGCAGGTAGGCGTTGTCAACTATGCCACGAATGAAAAGGGTCGCCAGTGGGGTATTATCAATATCTGTGCGCATTGCGAAAAGTCTCCGGTTGGCATCATCAACGTTGTCGGAAACGGCGTATGGAGCGCAACCCCTTACTTGAACGAAATGGGTGCACTTGGAGGATCCCTTCATTTGGGTACTGCCTACTTCTATACCAACATTGAATGGGCGGCATTCTTCAAGAAAGGCCACATCTTTAAGGAGTTCGAAAAGTTCTATGAACACGGTGTGGGTGTTGGCACCCAGTTCGGAAAGTACGGTAGCCATTGGGAATTGGAATACACCTTCTTCAACGTTTACGATAAATTTGGCGTGGATGAAGGCGATTGTAAGTTTGGATACCACCATCGCGGTCGCGTAGGCTATGTTTATCAGGTTGTTCCGGGCTTTGGCCTCTCAGTGGGCGGTACGCTGAACTTGACGAGTGAAGGCTATATAAACAAGTTGTTGCTCAAGCCGCTGGGCGATTACCACGATGATGTGAGCTACAAGAGCCATAAAGGCCGCTGGTGGCCGGGATTCTACGCAGGACTTACCTTCGGTAGATTCTAGTGTTCCATCTTGAGGCTGAGTTGTCATCCCCGACTTGTTCGGGGATTTCCTTTTTTATAAACAAAAAAAATTAAATTTTCAAATTATATGGTAACACTTTTTGCATCTTGAAGTGTTCCATTGGGGAAAGGAATTGAAATTGTAATGAATTTTATGCTGAGAATCGCTGTTTCTGTTTTAATTGTGGTCGCGTTTGCGTCGGCTCGCGATAGCATTGTCTTTAATGGGGTTGTTCAAGATGCGTCTTTTGGAGCTCACGAAAAGCTGAATGTCGAAATTCTTGAAACGGGCGAGGCGCTGCAGACAACGGTCGGAAATCCCTTTAGCGTGGTGCTCCCGGAAGATACGCTTTGGAACGTGTGCGTCACGAATTCCGATACAGCGGGGGCTGAAAAAGAAAAATGCTATGAGTTGATTTATCTTGGAAACGACAGCACGTTCAGCATGACGCTTGGTCCAGAAAGCGTTGTCTCAAGTGAAAACAATGGTGGGGAGGGCTCTCCCCTCGCGTCCGCCGCGCAGGCGGCTCCCGCTACCCCTTCTAGCGGGGACACCCCGCAACGCCCCGATGTAGAATCTGCACAGGATAGCGCGAAAAGTGTCGACGTCGATGCGCTCCTGGCTGCAGGTGGCGCAAATTCAAAAATTACCGAGCTTAAAAAAGTCGTGGTGCAGTTGCGTCGCCGTCCTAAGCGTAAACCGGGTGAATCCGTGGTGAGCGCAAAGTCCATCAAGCGCATGCCGGGCCTTGCCGAAGCCGATGTGATTAAGAGCATTCAGGCGCTCCCGGGCGTTGTCGCAAGTTCCGATTTCAGTTCCAAAATTTATGTGCGCGGTGGTGCTGCCGACCAGAACTTGTTCTTGTTCGACAATGCGGTTGTCTATTCTCCGGTGCATTTCTTTGGACTTTTCAGCACGTTCCTCGTCGAAGGTATTGACGATGTGCAATTCTACAAGAGTGGTTTCCCGGCGCAGTACGGTAACCGCCTGAGTTCCGTGCTCAAGATGGATGGCCGTGCCGGCGGTCAGGATTCTGTGGAAGAATGGTTCAGCAAGTCGAGCATTAAAATCAGTACGTTTGCGGCACAGCTCCATACTGAAGGTCATAAGGGCCCGGCTCGCTGGGTACTTGCGGGGCGTACGACTTACATCGGCTACATTCTTGATTTGTGCAATGCCATTGGGCTTTTGGACCTTGATCTCGATTATGAATTTACGGACTTGCAGGGTACATTTATGTACGACTTTTCTAAAGATACCCGACTCAAGTTCAGCTATTACATTGGCAAGGACCGCTTGGAATTTGACCCGCTTTACATGGACTGGGGTAATGTTGCGATACCGCTTGGATTCTACCACCGGATTAATGGCGATTGGGATTACAATGCGACACTCGCTTACAGCAAATTCTACCAGACGATGAAGGTGAGCGACCTCATGTCCATTGAAATGTTCCTCTATACATTTGCCGGTAAGCAGTGGTTGAATTATCGTGGTATCGACAATCATACAGTTACGATGGGCTACGAACTAGAATATGATTATGAACGCTATCAAGAAGCGATGGCTTCGATGACAATTAAGGACATTCAAAAAACTTTCCATCATGTCGCTTATGTGCAAGATGCATGGAAAATAAATCCCGATTACTTGTTGCAATATGGTTTGCGTTTCAATTATCAAACGGCTGCGAAACATTTTGGTGTGGAACCGCGCGCCTCGCTGAACATCAATCTCGATGATACAAAGTCGCTGGAACTTTATGGCGGTTACTACTTGCAATACTTGAATTCGATTGTCTATACAGACCAAGAAACGTTGAACGAATTTTATTACCCGGCAACGACAACAACGAAGGGCAAGCAGACAAAACCGTCATCGTCATGGTTGTTTGCTGCGGAATATAGCCAACGCGACCTCTTTGAAGGCTACGATTTTACAGCAGGCGTTTATTACAAGTCGCAAAGCGATTTGAATACGTTTAAGGCTGTTCTTGATAGTAATGAAGAAACTGCTTCGGATGAATTTGTAGTCGCAGATGGCTTTGGTACGGCAGAAGGCTATTCCCTTGGTTACGAGCTATCGCTCCGTAAAGATAAAGGTTGGTGGTTTGGCGGAATCAACTGGAGCCAAAGTCTTAGCGTTGCACGAACAAATGATGGGACCAAGGCTTATTTTCCGAGTTGGCATCAGCCGTATGCATTAAAGTTGGATTTGGGGATTAATTGGAAGGGCGGTGATGATGCTCTTTGGAGACACAAGAAAAAAGGGCGCTATTTCCGTTCGTCACTTGCACTGAAGTATTCGTCGGGTATGCCGATCAGTGAATACAAAGGATATTACGTTTCGCAAGATTTAGGGCACCAAAGATACTCAGATGAAGTTGTCGTGATTCCGGGAAGCCGCAATGCGGGCCGCCAAACAGATTACTTCCGCGTTGACTTGAAAGCTATCGATATAGGCCGTGAAGGCAAGTGGAATTTTAGTTGGACGATTATCAACTTGACAAATCACGAAAACATGTTCTTTACCTATTACGATACGAAAAAGACTCCTCCGAAGAAAACAGAAATTACTCAGTTCCCCTTTTTACCGATTATGCTGAATTATGAATACTACTTCTAGACGAAAGAATGAATGTGTCATCCTGAGCGAAGTCCGCAAGGACGTAGTCGAAGGATCCAGTGCCTTTTTATTGTGCATCTTGGTGATGCTTTTAGTCGCTTGCGATTTCCATGGCCCGTGGGAATACTATCCTGAGGAACGTGATATCTATACCGGCATTTATACGTACGGTTACATTGTCGCGGGTGAAAGGCCGGAGGTTTGTTTCTCGAAAGTCTATGAACTTGATGAAACAACGGCAGAAAACTTTGCATTTTACAAAAACGCCAAGGTGACTATGAAAGGTCGCTTTGGAGGTGAATTTGGTAAAGGTGAAGAAGAGACGATTCAACTTACGGCATCCGGTAGCACTCCAAATTGCTTTTATCCATCGTCTTACTTGATGGTTTCGAAATGCATTCCTGCGGCTGGATATGTTACATGCGGACCCAATTATACAGGTATCGAAGGCGAAACATACACGCTTGAAGCGACATTTGAATGGGATAGTGCAGGCCATTATGTAGAATCGACGTATAAGGCTAAAGCGACAATTCCAAACCCTGTGAAGGTCAAGGGTTTCAATATCCCCAAGCAAGACGGAAGTTTTGAATGGGTGGAGTATAATGATGGCGATGTAGTTGAAATGGATTTCTTGGAATACCCGATGGATATGGAATTTGTAAGAGCTGCATTAGACTATGACCATTCTGTCCGTGGCGTTTTATCCATAATGAATTACGGTTCCAAGAACGGTGAGGCCACGAACACGACCGTCAATAAAATGTTTGAAGGCTTTACCTCTGAAGATGAAGATGGCTACCGCGGCATTGCAATGCACGATCCTTTGGAAACGCAGCAGAATCTCGGGTATGCCGCAAACTATATAATTGGTGGTATCAAAAATTTGGATACTCTTCACCTGACGAATATGATGCTTCCGGTGGGCCAATTTTCTGTAGATCTTTATTCAACGGATGAGTCCTATATTGATTATGTGAATAAGGTAAAACAGTCTGTTTCGGATTCACGTGTTGTTCCTGAATCCAATATCGAAAATGGAATGGGCGTGTTTACAGGAATGGCGCGTACAACAGTGTTTATGAAAGTGAACTCTGAAAAATGGGTGAGTATGAAACGCATTGCGAATCGACATTGTAAAAATGAAGATGGAGATAATTCAAAAGGTTGGGATTCAAAAGGTTGTAGACTTTATTTGGATGTTTATTGTGCTGGACGTGGCCCCTCTAGCGACTTGGAATCGGCGAATGAAAATGCTTATTTGTATTATAGCAATAGCGACCTCGAATATGTCGAAAACGAAGACGTTTGCTATCCATCTCGTGTAAAAGCGGCTATGATGCAAGCAAACGAAGAAGATTGGGATGTTGACAAGTGGAGCAAGTATCTGCCTGATACCATTACTGCTGAGAAAAAGTCAATGGCTTATGCCGATGGATTAAAACGATATTGCGTGGCTAGTAATTTTAAAAATAACGATATCGCAAATTGTACGAATTTAAAGACAATGTGTAACGATAGCTTGTCTAAAAATGAATGTAATTCTTATTTGTGGCTCTGGTGCTCTGATCGCAATTGGAATTACAAGAAGTATCCGCAATGTGGCCCTGCCATGGTAAGCCGCTATGTTGTGGACGGTTTGAAATCGACTATATGGGAAAAAGAAGTCAAAAAATGGTGTGAAGACCCCTGCAATGAAGAATATGCTGTTTGCAAAGATTTAGGCTACAAGCATGAAGGTACTAAGGTTTGTGTTGAGCCTATAACATATTCGACAGGAGGAACTCGTGCTGTATATTAAAGAGGTTTGTTTTTAAGAAAATTAAATTTTCATTTTTCTGGTGACAGATTTAAGTAGCTTAGGTGTTACATAGGTGAATATGAAAAAGAAACTTGTTATTATTTTGATGTCAGCCTTTTTGGCGGTGAATGCTTTTGCGGATTACGAGTCCGAGATTCGTGACTTGAAGATGCAAAAGGAAAAGTTGAATTCCGAGATTCAAAAGCTGAATGTGAAAATCGCATCGACAGATTCGATGCTCCGTGCGGATGTTTCGCGCCATAAGGTGCTTGAACAGCGCTACAAAGCGGATTCGGATCGTCGCGTTGCAGAAATCGACAGCCTGAATGCGAAAATCCGTAAGGTGGCCGCAAGCCTCCAGCAAGAGCGCAACAAACAAGCCCGTGCAAAGAATCGCAGTGAAAATGTGGCTGCGAAGCGCCGCGCCTTGCGCCTGGAACTTGCAAAAATCAGCAAAAAGCTGGAATCGCAAATTGCACAGACTCTTCCGTGGGAACGCGAAAGCAGGCTGGATCGCGCCAAGTCGCTCACTCGTGAAATCGAAAGCGGCAATGCTTCCGAAGAAGAAGCTTTTTCTCGCCTCAAGTCCTTGCTGAATGAAGAAATCAAGTTCGGTGACGAAGTTGCGATTGTCAATAGCCCATTGACTCGCAAGGATGGCGAAATCGTGAACGCTTCGATCCTCCGCATTGGTAACCAGTGGATGGTTTATGTGGACGAAAACGGCGCACAGTATGGTCGCCTCGAACGCAAGATTGAAAATGGTAATGTTGTGTACGAATGGAATGAAAACCTGAATCTAGAGGAACGCGCAGCGGTGAAACTTGCAATTGATGTGAAACAGGCGAAAAAGCCTCCTCAGATTGTGAACTTGCCGGTAAGTTTGTCTGTTGTGGGAGGTGCAAAATGAAAACAAGCGTCATTCTGAGCGAAGAAAAAAACGTCATTGCGAGCCGCGAAACGGCGAAGCAATCTATGCGTCAAATCATTTTTGCATTTGTCTTATTGCTCGCCTCCTCCGCCTTTGCTTGGCCGTGGTCTAATGACGGTAAGAAAAGCGCCGAAGACGAAGCTCGCATCAAGGATTCTTTGTTGCAAGTCGAAGTGCGCAACTTGCAGCGCGAAGTCGAAACGCTCACTCGCATCCGTATGCAAAAAGCAGATTCCCTCGAAAAGCTCGATGCCAAGCATTGGAGCAATCGCTATGCGGAATCGCAAATGACGGAAGAACACCAGAACAAAACGCGTGAGCTTGACGGTCGCTATTCGAAACTTTCGACAGATCTTGGCCGCATCACCGAAGAAGCGATGTCGAGCAAGAACATCACCGAAGAAGCCGAAGAAAAATCTAAGAGTGAAGAAATCGCCTTTGATGCCCTCAATACGCAGGTGAAACTTTCGATTGAAAAGACGCTTGGCGATGTCGCTGGCGATTATCCGGTCGGAATGAACGCTCGCTTGTTGCGCTTGAAGCAGGCGAACATTGAAGCCGAAAAGAAGGTGCCGAATACGATTGCTGCGGTACAAGGCTTTATGGATGATTTGCTGAAACGTCACGAAGTCACTTATACGCAATTCTATGGCAATGAAGTTTCGCAGGTGGGCTCTCGCCCGGATGTGAATGTGACTCGCATGCGCTTGGGAACTGTGTTCCTCGGTGAAGTTGCAAACGACAATGGCGATGTGCAGGCACTGATGCGTTCTGGTGCATTGCAAGGAAAAATTTTTGAATGGAATGCAGGTTTGCCGACTGAAATGGCGACGAACATCAAGGCTGCTGTGAAACAGGCAGAAACAGTGACGAGTTCTGCAACGGGCAATCAGTCTGCGACTATCGCAATTCCTCTGGATGTGCTGCAAAATAAGGCTATCAAGAATTCTATTTCTGATGTTAAGGAACTCACCTGGACGGAACAGTTCCATGCGTTCTTCAAGAAGGGCGGTATCGTGATGTATCCGCTGATGCTTGTGGCGATTATTGCGCTCCTCCTGTTCCTTGAACGTTTCGTGATGCTTTCTTATCGCGGTCATCTCGGTCGTCGCTTTACCAAGACGATGAATGAACTTGTTGCTGAGAAAAAGTACAATGAAGCTGCAAACCTTTGCCTTAAAAAAGAGACGAGCCTTGCAATGGTGCTGTTTGCCGTGCTCAACAAGGTGAACGATACACGCGAAAATGCGGAACGCGCCTTGCAAGAAGCTTTGCTCCGTGAACAGCCGAAACTCGAACGTCGCATGGGCCTTTTGGCTGCGATGGGAACTATCGCTCCGCTTTTGGGCCTGTTGGGTACGGTGACTGGTATCATCACGCTCTTTACCGTGATTACCGAAGTTGGAACAAATGATGCTCGTGTGCTCGCTGGTGGCATTTCCGAAGCGCTTGTCACGACTGAAACCGGCTTAATCATCGCTATCCCCGTGATGATTTTGCATGGCCTGTTGAGCGAAAAAATTGAAAAGATTACCAGCGAACTCTATGTACAAAGCACCTCGCTTATGAATAAAGTCTTCGGGAAGGAAAAAGTTGACTGATTTTCATTACATATTCATAGAATCCCTGCGGAATACGTATGAGGCGGGTGGGGTGGTGATGCTCCCCATTCTCTTGGCGGGTGTTGTCGGGTTCTACTTCCTGTTTGCGAGCTGGCTGCGCATTGGTAGCGACTTTTTCAAGAATGATATTCATAAAGTCGTAAGGCGCATGCAACGCAGCTTGACTGGCGAAAAAGCTGGTGACGGAACAGAGTCTAGCACTGATGAACAGCGTGTTCAGGTGACTTTGACAAAACTTCGCAAACGTGGTGGATTCCTCTCGCGAGAACTTTCGTACGCAATTGAAGTCGCTCGGAAAAATTATGATGAGTTCCGCGACTATATGCAAGTGCGTATGATGAAAAGCGTGCGTTACATGGAACAGGGAAATCACATTGTTTCTGTGATGGCGGCTGCCGCTCCGCTCTTGGGCTTGCTTGGAACAGTCACGGGGATGGTTTCTACTTTCGAAGTGATCACGCTATACGGTAACCAGAATCCCGTGCTGATGGCGGATGGAATTTCGGAAGCGCTGATTTCGACGCAGAGTGGACTTTTAATTGCGTTCCCGCTGACGCTCTTGAAACAACGTTTGGACGAACGCATTGAAATCTTGAAACAGGAAATGGAACTTGGCGCAACTGTGATTGACAACTATTTTGCAACCCGTGCTGATGACTCTCGCATTAATGAAACTTATGCAGACGACTCTTGCATTTTACGTCATTGCGAGCCGCGAAGCGGCGAAGCAATCTAAGAGGTTTATTATGGACTTTAATTTACCGAGAAGAAAACAGAAAGACGTGGGCATCGAAATGGGCCCGCTCATGGACATAGTGTTCATCCTCCTCATCTTTTTTGTGGTGACGTCGTCATTCACTCGCGAAACGGGCGTGGATGTGACAAAACCGCAGGCGCAATCTGCAAGCCAACTTGAAAAAGAAAACTTGCTCATTGCCATCACGCGCGAAGGAACAATCCACATGAATGAACGCCAGGTGGATTTGGCGAGCCTGCAAGATATCTTGAAGCAGTCGCTTGCGAAAGCGCCCGATCGTGAAGCCGTTGTAATTGCGGATAAAGAAGCCGAAACCGGCGTGCTCGTTCAGGTCATTGATATGTGCAATTTGGCCGGAGTCAAGAAAGTCTCCATCGCCGCCCAAGCCGAGTGACGGTTTGTGTCACCCCGGACTCCGTTCCGGGGGCGCCATTCGCGGAAAATCGTCCTGAGGACCATAGGGTTCAAAAATACGTCATTGCGAGCGTAGCGAAGCAATCCAGTAAAAATCTTGAAATTGCATCTTGTCATCCTGAGCGAAACGAAGTGTAGTCGAAGAATCCAGTGAAGTTTTTAATTATGCAAAAGTTTATAAAAAAGTTTTTAAAGCGTTTTACAATCCTTCTCGCAGCGATTCTCGCGAGTCTGGTTCTCGTATTTTCTGTGACGATGGCGAACTTGTTCTTGAACGGCAAAGTATTCCATGAAAGAAAATTTGTCAAGACCGAAGTCTCCGTGAAGAAAATTGAAGAAGTCGAAAAGAAAGTCGAGAAAAAACATACCGCGCGCAAACCGAACCGCCAAAAGTCCAATTCGCGCTCGCCCAAAGCGGGGCCGCGTTTTGCAATGAACCTTGGTGTTGCTTCGGGTACGGCTGGTGCTGCTATTAGCGACGAACTTGTGGCCGATTTCCGTGGTGGCGCCATGTCTACCGGAAAGGGCGATGTCGATAAAAAACCGGAAAGCCGCTCTATTGCAAATTTCCAGGTGCCGCCGCAAATTCGTGACCGAGAAATTGATGCAATGCTGCGCTTGAGCTTTTGTGTTGACGTTGGCGGCCGCGCTTACGATATCAAGGTGATTGAAGAATCTCCGGTAGGCTCGGGACTTGCGCAAGCGGGGAAGGATGCTATCGCTCGTATGACTTTTGCACCTGCCGAAAAAGATGGCAAGGCGGTCGCCTTCTGCGGAATGGAACAACCCTTCGAAGTGAAATTTAGAGACTAGTATGAAATCATTTTTTCTTGTTTTGCTTTTTGTAATGTCGTCGTTTGCGGCCCAGTCCTCCTTTGACTTGATGGAACGCGCAAACGCCCTTTATCGTGATGGAAAGTTCAAGCAAGCTATTATGCTGTACCATAAAGCACAAGACCGCGGCGCCGATCCCGTTGCCGTGAGTTTCAATGTCGCGAACAGCTACTATCAAATGGGAAAATTCCCGGAAGCCGCCGCCGCTTACCGTAAAGCCGTAGATTTTTCCGAAGGCAATTTTGCTCCTGCGCTTTTCAACATGGCGAGCGTCTATTTCCGCCTCAGACAATATCCCGAATGTATTGCCGTTTATCACAGGGCGTTAAAACTTGACCCGAACAACATTTCTGGCTGGCTCTATCTAGGCGAAGCCTATTCCAAAACTGGCGACAAAGTTGGTGCCCTCCGTGCCATCGAAAATGCTTACGGTCTCGACAAAAATGACATTAGCATAGTTTATCAGCTCTCCGAGGCAAACATAGCTTTGAACGATTTTGACCGAGCCGTCACCGTAATCCGCGAAGGCTACACGCTCCATCCCGAAGAAACGGATTTCTTGGTTTATCTTGGTGATGTTCATCGTTTGAACAAAAATTATGACGAAAGTGCAAATGCCTACCGCGAAGCGCTCAGCATCAAAAACGATGATGTGCAGATTATGTATAAACTTGCCGATGTCCTCGCCGAAGACAAAAAGCCCTACATTGCAATGGAAATCTTGAATAACATTCTGCAAATCAAACCCGATTTTTCTGATGCTGCAATCTTTATGGGCAATCTCGCGTACGATGCCAAGTTCTATGATCGTGCGGAATCAGCTTACGAACTTGCCGCCAAGAACGGAAACTCCGAAGCAGTCTTTGGCTTCAAGAATATGGCCTACGATGCCCACGCGCAAAAACGCGACGATGAGGCTGTGCGCCTGCTGAATGTCGCGCTTAAATATTACCCGAACGATGGTTCCTTGCAAGCCGATTTGCTGGAATTGCAATCCGAGAAGTGAAATGAGGAAAATAACCCCCCGCAGAACTCTAATCCGCATTGTCACCTTGTAATGCCTGGCTTTCTTTTTCTGCCTGAATCTTCTGCGATTCCTTCAGCACTTCGTCCAATGTGAAATCTTCCTGCGTAAAGAAGAACGTATTCTTGCCAAGGTCCTTGAGCGAAGCCCCGAAGTGGTAGGCCGTATCGTCTATGAACAAGAATCGGTCGTGCATTCCGTAACTTGGCAAGACTTGCATCGGGCTGTCAGGATATTGTTCGTTGTAAGTGGCTAGGTCCATTTCAAGGACTTTGCTTTTGTCGTAGGTGTAGATTGTCACAGAAACGCCCTTTTCCCGTTTGAGCATCATGGTCAACGTTTTTTCAGTCACGTACCTGTCGACAAGTACGATTCTTTTCTTTGCCTGACGAATCAGGTCGCAGACAAATACATAGGCATCGAACTCCTGGTTGTTGTAAAATAAACCCTTGGTTTTGAGCTCGCCACGGTCCATCGCCTCGAAAAGTTCGTCAAATTTTCGGTCATGGTCAAGCAGATGCTCGTCATGACCAGTCAAGCGGCTGTCCTGTTCCAAATCCTTTGCTTCTACATTTGAAAGACGGTTGATAAGACCGCCGTTACCCATCATAAGGTGACGCAATTGCACGAAAGCCCGCATGATGGCTATGTTGACTTTGATTGCTGTCTCGCTTTTTAGAACCGAAGACAGCATCGCAACGCCTTGTTCGGTAAAAACATATGGAAAATATTGTCGGCCTCCTCTGGTTTCGGTTTTTGTGGTCGCAATTTGCGATCTCAAAAATTTATGCTCCGTGGCATCCAGTTGAAAGCAGAAATCTTTAGGAAAGCGCTCAATGTTGCGCTTTACCTGCTCATTTATACGCTTCGTTTCCACCCCGTAAAGCGTTGCCAAATCGCGGTCTAGCAACACTTGCTTGCCTCGAATGACTTGAATCATCTTTCCGATGCCCGACTCCATAAGCGGGTTAAGTGCGATATCATCCGTTTTTTCGGTCTTTCTAGCCATCTTCTACTCCTTCCGCCTACAAGCAAAAAAAGGCGGGGTAAAGTGTTCTCGATACAAATATACATTCTTCGGATGTCACATTATGACAATTGGCGATTTTCGCGAAAATTTTGATAATTTCGAGGAAAATCGACCCCTGCAGGCGGTTGAATTCTGCGTTTTTACGCTTTTTTCTTGCCTTCCGAGCGTGGCGTCACCTTTTGACATCGGAATAATCTATATTTCACCCGTAAAATAGAGTTTTCTCTTGTTCTCTATCTGAAACTTCGACAATTTCAACAACGGGAACAAGACGGACGCTCACGTCTGCGACAGGTCACCGCCTGCCGCATCGTTTGGTTACATAGCAAATTTGTATTTGTTTATGCCGCACGACCTTTTGGGGCGTGAGTTGTTTGCGTTTATTCGTTGTGGGCAGTCGAAGGCCTCAGGTAGGTAAATGCATTCAACTCCACGCCTTTTTTGTTTCCAAAAAAGACTGGACTAGTGCCGAACAGGGGTAGACTCGCTGAGTTTTGCTCTTGTCCTCTATCTGGAACTTCGACAATTTCAACAACGAGAATAAGACAATGACTCGCCATCGCCCGTGGATTGCATGGGCGTAGTGTACCCTGGGCGTGCTGTATCCGCCCGGGATGTTTTGCAACGTCATTGCGAACCCTGAAAGGGTGAAGCAATCCATTGCAAGATTGTGCGGGTGTATTGTATTCTTTTGAAAATGTCGCGCTTTTAGGCGAGGAGTGAGTCGGCTCCCCGCCGTTTTTTTTGCTTGCACCCCGGCTAAGCGAATCGGCCAGAACCGCTCCCGTGAGAGTGAACTCGTTCACTTTCAAAACGGAGCGAAAAGATGCCCGAGAAAAGCGCCAAGACAACGGCAAAGAATAAGCCCAGAGCGACAACATTCACTTTTATTGATTTGTTCGCAGGAATTGGTGGATTTCATCAGGCAATGCATAGTGTCGGCGGCAAGTGCGTATTTGCCAGTGAGTGGGATGAAAACGCTCGCTTATCCTATGAAGCCAACTATAAGAAAATTGCTCCACAACTTTTCAAAAACGATAATAAGAATTTCAATAGCGATATAACAAAAGCTGACCCGAAGGAAATTCCTGATTTTGACGTATGTTGCGCCGGTTTTCCTTGTCAACCATTTTCCATTGCCGGACTTCGTCGCGGATTTGAAGATACTCGCGGAACACTGTTCTTCAATATCGCCAATATTATCAAAACAAAAGAAGCGAAAAAAAGCCCACCCAAAGTTCTTTTGCTTGAGAACGTGAAAGGTCTCAAAAATCACGACCATGGAAATACATTGAAAGTGATTTTAGCCACGTTAGAAGAACTCGGGTATCGCTACTCCATTGAAGTTCTGAACGCAAAGTATTTTGGCGTCCCGCAGAACAGGGAGCGTCTTTTTATTGTCGCATGGAATAAAGAATCTGTCAAAGCGAAAAATTTCAAATTCCCCTATGGCATAGACGAAAAGGGAAGGACCCTTTACTCAATTGATGAAGCAAAAGAAAAAGCAAAACAGACTAAAGTATCGGACATCTTTGAACCTAAAGATAGCTTAGACCTCCATTACACAATTAGTGATAGAATGTGGGAAGGTCATCAGAAACGGAAAGAACGAAACCGTCAAAATGGCAAGGGTTTCGGGTATTCTCTATTCAATGATGATTCTCCCTATGCAAGTACAATCTCTGCAAGGTATTGGAAAGACGGCAGCGAGATTCTAATAGACCAATCTGCTGAAGGGAAAAATCCGAGAACGCTGACTCCTGTAGAAGCAGGACGCTTGCAAGGTTACAACATTGCTGGTGCCGGATGGGAAACCAATCACCATGATCAGATATCGGAACAGGTGCCGTATAAGATTGTGGTTTCTCGAAAGGAAGCGTATCATCAATTCGGAAATAGTGTTGCTGTTCCGGTAATCAAACGACTTGCCAAAGAAATCAAGAATCAACTTTTAGAGGGGTGAGTATATGCCGCAAACTCATATATTAAAAAATCTCAACGTTGTCATGAAGAGTGCGGAATTCCGGTATCAAAATGAGTTCCAATGGCAAGAGTTTTCACTAAAAAATGATTTTCAGGATAACTATCGTCGATATTTGGCAGAGAAAGGTTGCGAGATTGAGTATCTGTCAAAATCATCCATAATTACAACAAAACAGAATCAGTACATCTTCTTGCCCAATCAATGGTTTGTCATTGCTTCTTATGTGGTGGATTTTTGTACAGAGCTTTTTACGTACAAAGAATATGCAGTGGATATATGCTCAAGTTTAAGTACCAATATAAAAGATTATATAAAAAACTGTAGAGGTAGTAATAGCGAAAAAGAACATTTCGAACGATGTGCTATTAGAATTTTAGAAAGGCAGTTTCCTGGTCGTGACGATTATGTGAAAACGGCTGAATATTTGTGGAAATTTTTAAGTGATTACTCTTGGTGGGATGGCGGAAAAACAATTGACAGGAATGATTTTTACGTTTCCCCTGTTTTGAACAAATTGAATCTCGTCCATGAATCTCATGGCTATGTGGCCGAAATTGTGAATGCTTATGCTTCAAATTATCTTCTCAGAAGAACAGCTTCTGATATAAGCAGCATTGCGGCAGATTTCAAAAAGAAAGCAACTGTGTTGGAAGTAAACGAGTTGGTAGAAGAAATTGTCCCTAAAAAAATAACCTTAAAAGAAAATGTTGAATTTCAGTATGACGCATCGCCTATAAATATAAGTATTGCGAGTCTCCAAAGATTTCAATCAAGGAAATAAGCATGGCTTGCCGTTGGATCTTAAAAGACAATCATCTTGCGATTAGTATGGCGGATGGCATATATTTTCCATCGGCATCAAATATTGTTTCGGCTAGAGAATCTTGTGGAAACGTTTACATAAATGGTTGTGAATGTGGTTCACCTGAATTAGATATTCCAGATTTAAAGTTTTCAAGATTTAATTGCACTCTTAAAGTAGAACTAGCCTGTCACAATAATGATTTCACGCTATCCCCATATGTGGAGAAAAATGGAAATCGTTGGTCGGTGATTTTATGTCAAGGAAAAATCATCGATTCTATTGTTGTAGAGAATCGATGGTTTTTTATATCCAATGTTGATGAATTTCAGGAGGTGTTTGATGAAGTTGACGTTACATCTTCTGGTACCATTTCTCTTTCCCAATATTTAAAACTAAAGAAGTTTAATTTCGAAAGACCTCTTTTTGAGGACAATGTTGATTCCTATTCGTTATTAAAAACTCCTAATGATGGTTCTCCGTTGAACGGGCTAGGACTAAACGCAACCTTGTATCCTTACCAAAAAATTGGTTTTGAATGGATGGCTTTTATGCTTGAGCAAACGCATGGTTGCATTCTTGGCGATGAAATGGGTCTTGGCAAAACACTACAAATAATTGCAATATTGACATTGGAAAAGCGATTCGATAGAGGACCTGCCTTAGTTATAGCACCCATTTCTTTGTTGGACAATTGGGTGAACGAGTGTAGAAAATTTTCGCCGACATTAAAGACTCTAATTCATCATGGTAGTGATAGAACCGGTTATTACAAGACCTTTATGGATTACGATGTGGTAATTACATCTTACTCAACCTTGTGCAATGATATTCACTTCATGAATATGATTTGCTGGAATATAGTCATTCTTGACGAAGCTCAAAACATAAAAAATTTTGATAGTGAACGAGCGGAAAAGTGTAAGGCCATTCGGCGTAATCAAAGTATCGCTGTAACGGGTACTCCTTTTGAAAATCATATTAGCGATGTTCTGTCTTTATTGGAATTCATTCAACCGAACATTTTTAATAATGCCAAGGAATTGTCCGAGCAATATTCGGATGATGTGAATGGTGGAAAACAAATAGCATCATTCCTTTCAACATTGATGATAAGAAGGGTTGTGACGAACGTTTCCAATGACTTGCCTGCAAAGGTTGAAATTAATCAACCTATTCGAATGTCTAGGGAAGAAAGCGAAAGGTACATTTCTTACATTAACGAGATAAAACAGGGTGATTCTGAAAATATCAGCATAGGAATGTTTACAAACTTAAGAATGTTCTGTACCCATCCTTTTATTGTATCTCCAGAAAAAAATGAAAAGGACCCTTGTAATATATCGGTGAAGTATCAACGTCTATGTGAAATTATGCAGAATATAATTGATTGTGGGGAAAAAGTTTTGATTTTTACCTCATATGTCAAAATGTTTGAGCTGATGAAGACGGATTTTATTAATAGATGGAAAATCCAAGCTTCTGAAATTAATGGAAGTACTCCAATAGAAGAACGCCAAAAAATTGTAGATGCATTTAATGCGTCTGACAAATCGGAGATCCTCTTACTTAATCCAAGAGCCGCTGGAGTTGGGTTGAATATAACCGGCGCCAACCATGTTATACACTATAACTTAGAGTGGAATCCTTCTTTGGAAGCGCAAGCTACCGCACGGTCGTATAGAAATGGACAAAAGAAAAATGTTTTTGTTTATCGATTGTATTATCAGGACACGATAGAAGAAATCATTCAAAATAAGTTGGATGAGAAAAAGGACATAGCAGATGTTATTGTAACAGAAAGTAATACAATTCATAATAAAAAGTTGATTTCTGAAATCTTAAACAAATTACCTATTTAAAAAAAGGAGCGTTCACACATGTCAGACTTTGAACTTCTTCCGGACCCAGACCGAATCGTTAATGGCCTACGTGATACAGGCTACAATTTCAATACTGCAATAGCGGATATTGTGGATAACTCCATTGCTGCGAATGCAACCCAAGTGTTAGTTCGTGTTGATGTAGATCCAAGTCTACATGTAAGTATTTGTGTTGCTGACAATGGTATCGGTATGGATCTAGATGGGTTAAAAAATGCAATGAAATATGGATCCAAAGAACGTGAAAATAAAAGTAGCTTGGGTAAGTTTGGTTTGGGCTTAAAAACAGCTTCAACAGCATTTTGTCGTCAACTTTCTGTGATATCAAAAAAAACTAGAGAAGATAAACTTCAAAAGGTTCAGTGGGATTTAGACCATATTTGTGAAAAGAATTCTTGGGCTTTAAAGATACTTGAGGTTGATTCTGATGAAATCGATTTTTTTGATAGTGTTGCGATTGATGGCCATGGAACACTTGTTGTTTGGGATAAGGTAGACCGTCTTTTAAAAGAATATAAAAGTGATAGTACTGCCAAAAGAGCGCTTCAAAAGAAAATTACCGATCTAAAGTTCCATTTATCAATGGTGTTTCAGCGTTTCCTTGATGAAAAGGACTCAAGAGCTTCTGATGTTGAAATCTATGTTAACGATGAGAAACTGGAACCTTGGGATCCATTCTGCACACAAGAAGAAAAATCAGAAAACGTCCAAACGCAAAATGTACCAATAGAAGTTGATGGTCGTAAAGTAGGATCGTTTAAGATTGCGGCTCACATTATTCCTAGAAAGTCAGAATTCAGCTCTAAGGAAGCAAGCGATAGGGCTCGCGGCAATAATGATTATCAGGGATTTTACGTTTATCGAGAAAATCGTTTAATACATTATGGTGATTGGCTGGGTTTCTTTACAAAGGAACCTCACTATTCTCTATTACGAGTCGATTTTTCGTTCACCCATGAATTAGATGAATTCTTGAATGTGGATATAAAGAAGTCGAGAATTCTTTTGATTTCGGAAATCGAAAATTTCTTGATGGAATTCTTGGCTGCACCACGAAGAGAGGCGCAAAAGAGATATCGTGACGGAGAAACGAAAAAGATTTCGACAACGGGAAAAGACGCCCATGCTCCGGCAAACAGTAATATTGATGCAAAGGGGAGTTCTGTTGAATCCTCTAACATTACGCCAACAGGAAATGAAAACGAAGCTCTTGTAAAAAACAACAGAGGCGAATTTACAAAAACGATAACTATTGTAAATGAAGTTGATCCAAAGCAAAATAGAGTCGTTCCTGTTGATGACATTGATGGTGGAGCTCTTTGGGAGCCTGCTTTGGTAAATGGAAAGCATGCTGTAAATATTAACCAAAGCCATCCGTTCTATAAAAAAATATATGGACCTATTTTGGCTAAGAGTGTTGTTGTCGAGGGTCTTGATGATTTGTTGTGGTCTTTGGCGGAAGCAGAAAATTCAACCTGTAATGAAGCAAGTATTGAAAATTATGAAGATATGCGATTCACCGTATCACGAATATTAAAGAAATTGGTTGCTGATTTGCCGGATCCCGAAATTGACGAGGATGAAAAATGACTTTGTCACCGGATTCTCTAAAAGAGTTCTTAGAGATTACATTTTCAATGCCTTTTGATGTCCGGACCGAAAACCGTGATGGGACGGAAATTTTTATTTCATGTCCGCAAAATGATGGTTTTCTTTTCTTTGATGTAGTCACATATATTTCAAATTCGATACGTATAGTTATTGAAATCAAGCCACAACTCCATGCTGGTGCGCTTGTTCATGAAATGAATTCTGCTTCAACGGAGAAAATAGAAAGATTCCTTGATTATACTAAGACAATAACGAAGCGCACTGGAGTTAAGCTCGTTTTCTCAGTAAATGGAAATAATGTTCAGAAAATCAATCCATCGCTATGGTCTTATAATTGGAGGACTTTTTCTTGTCGAATTACAAAAATTCCCATTATCGAAAGCGAGTCTTTGTACGACGAATATCAAGTAATTTGTGAATGGACCAAGCAAGCGTATTGCCTAATCTTTTCCTTATTAACAATTTCTGAAAAGGAACCGGAAATAGAAGGCTTCGTAGAAGGTAGTCCTTTTGAGGTCAGAGCAACTAGATATGAAAGAAATCCTATAAATAGAGAATTATGTTTATCCTATTATGGGTATCAGTGTAGGATATGTGGACTTGACTTTAGATCTAAATACGGTCCTATCGGTCAGGATTTTATACATGTTCACCATATAGTTCCTGTTTCAAAAATTGGGAAAGATTACAAGATAAATCCAATCAAGGATTTGATTCCTGTATGCCCCAATTGTCATGCAATGCTGCATCGTCAAAATCCGCCTTTTGAGCCAGAACAATTAAAAAAAATAATTGATGATGTGAGGAAAACTTAAAAAAATACTACAACCAACTTTGAATCCAGACGCTTTCCCTAATAGAAGATCTCGCCTTCGCGGGGATGACATCGCACGGGGTTTACAATGCTTTCATTATGCCGTATTGTGCGGACGCTGGGAAATGGGATGAGATTGCCGCGGTCACGGAGCTCCCTCGCAATGACGTTTATGCAATGAAGCGCGCTGGCTACATTTACGGCGATTGGAAAGACCGTTCAAAGCCTTACCACAAAATCCACTGCATCCTTCTCGACATGAAATCTGTCATGCGGAATTATGCAAACAACCTCGCCGCACAGGATGAACTTGCAGAGTTGATTAAGAACTCTTAGTTTATCCTATTTTGTTGTTCATAAAAAGGGTATATTTAATTTGGTATTATCAATGCCATTTCACCAAGGAGAAATTTATGAAAAGACAAATTTTTTCCATGCTTTTGACGACGCTTCTTTGCTGCGCTCTTTCCATGGCTCAGGTTCAGAAACTTCCGGCACCGGCCAAGTCGCTCGGCAAGAATGTGATGGAGGCTCTTTGGAGCCGCAGTTCGGGCAATGAGTTCAGCGACAAAATGCTGAGTGACCAGGACTTGTCGAACTTGCTCTTTGCGGCTATCGGGGTGAACCGCCCCGCCGAAGGCAAAATTACGTCGCCCACAGCACGTAACTTCCAGGAAGTTCGCTTGTTCGTGTTTACGGCTAAGGGCGTTTCGGAATATTTGAACAAAGAAAATTCTTTGAAGCAGGTGGCGAAGGGTGACCATCGTGGGCTTATTGCCGACCGTCAAGATTGGGCTAAGTCCGCGCCTGTGAGCCTTTTGTTTGTGGCCGACGAAAAGAAATTCGGGAGCAGCGATGCGCATGCAAAGCTTGCGATGGCTATTGATGTCGGTATCGTAAGCGAGAACGTGAACTTGTTCTGCGCAGGTGCAGGCTTTGTCACGCGTCCGCGAATGACGATGGATACCCCTGCTATCAAGAAGTTGTTGAAGTTGTCCGATACGGAAACTCCGCTGTTGAACAACCCAGTGGGTTACGCGAAGTAAAAACTACTACTTCGTTTTGGTCGGCTTCTGTTTCACGAGCTGGCTGATGGTAATTCCCGTGAAGTAGTCCTTGATGATTTTGGCCAAGTCCTTCCACATCGGAAGTGTCGGGCAGACGTCTGCACGGTCGCAACCGCTTTTTCCGTCGGTGACGCATTCCACAGGTCCCATGGAGGTCTCGATGACGTTCAGGATTTCCCAGACCGTGAGCTCAGCAGCCGGCTTCGCGAGCTTGTAGCCGCCGCCTTTGCCGCGGGCACCTTCGAGCACATTGTTTTTCACGAGTGTTCCAAGAATCGCTTCGAGATATTTTTCAGAAAGTCCCTGACGTTCCGCCAGATTGTGCAACGGGTGGAATTCTGTTTCTCCGTTTTCTGCCATATCAATTATAACGCGGACGGCGTATCGACCTTTCGTTGATACTCTCAAGATTCATGACTCCTTTGAACCTAAATATACATTAATTATTGGTAAAACCTATAGCATCGGTTGGAATTATCGGGCGTTTGCGAAAACGGGGCTTTTGCTACCTTTCATTCATATAATTTTACTATCAGTGGTCAAAAAAAATTTCTATATTGCCTCGCATTATGGCAAAAATTCTCTTTAAAAAGCAGTTATCTCCCGCGGTATTCCAATTCCGCGTCCACGCCCCGCTGATCGCGCAAGAACGTAAGGCAGGACAATTTATCATCCTCCAGACGAACAAGGACAATGGTGAACGCGTTCCGCTCACCATCGCCGATGCCGATACTGAAGAAGGTTCTATCACCCTCATTTTCCAGACGGTTGGCAAGACGACGACCGAACTCTCCAAGTTCGAAGTCGGTGACGATATCCCGGTCTTGGTTGGCCCGCTCGGTTCTCCGACCCATATCGACAACTTTGGTCACGTGGTCTGCGTTTGCGGTGGTGTCGGTATTGCCCCGATGCACCCGATCGTTCAGGCTCTCAAGGCTGCAGGCAACAAGGTGACTATCATCATGGGTGCCCGTAACGAAAGCCTCTTCCTCATGAAGGAAGAAATGACCGCTCTCGCTGACAACATCATTTTCATGACCGACGACGGTTCTTATGGCCGCAAGGGTCTCGTGACTGAACCGCTTAAGGAACTTTGCGAAGACACCAAGGGCAAGCCGGACATGGTCATCGCTATCGGTCCTCCGATTATGATGAAGTTCTGCGCCCTCACCACCAAGCCGTATGCCGTGAAGACTGTCGTTAGCCTCAACAGCATCATGGTCGATGGTACGGGCATGTGCGGTGGTTGCCGCGTCACTATCGGTGGCAAGACGAAGTTCGTCTGCGTCGATGGTCCGGAATTCGACGGCCACGAAGTCGACTGGAACAACATGCTCCAGCGTATGGGTGCTTTCAAGCCTCAGGAACAGGAAGCCATGCACCGCTTCGGTGCAAATGACGGCCACAAGTGCAACATTGATAAGATGGCCGATGCCAAGGCTAAGGAGAGCAAATAATGTCTGAACATATGACTCGCGAACAGTTGGACGCCGCCGCCAAGGTGGAACTTGAAAAGATTAATGCCCTTCCGAAGCCGCTCAAGCCGAAGGACAAGACTGCTATCCCGGCTCAGCCGATGCCGCAGCTCGAACCGTCCTATCGCGCACGCGTGATGGAAGAAGTGGCTCAGGGTTATACCGAAGCACAGGCTATTGTGGAAGCCAACCGCTGCCTTAACTGCAAGAAGCCGTTCTGCGTCGAAAGCTGCCCGGTGCACATCGACATTCCGGCCTTCATCGCAAAGATTGCCGAAGGCGACTTCAAGGCTGCTATTGCAAAGATTAAGGAAACGAGCTTGCTCCCGGCAATCTGCGGTCGTGTTTGCCCGCAGGAACGCCAGTGCCAGATGAACTGCACCATGGGCAAGATGCACAAGGACGTGAACCAGGCTGTCGCAATCGGTCGCTTGGAACGTTTTGCTGCTGACTATGAACGCAACAACGGTGGTGCTTCCGTTCCGGCTGTTAAGCCTGCAACGGGTAAGAAGGTGGCTGTGATCGGTTCCGGTCCTGCCGGCTTGGTCGTCGCTGCTGACGTCCGCCGCGAAGGCCACGACGTGACCATCTTTGAAGCTTTCCACAAGCTCGGTGGCGTGGTCCGCTATGGTATTCCTGAATTCCGTCTTCCGAAGAAGATTGTGGACAAGGAAATTGAATCTCTCGCCGCTATGGGCGTGAAGTTCGAAACGAACTTTGTGATTGGCCGTACCCGCAAGCTCAAGGACCTCATCGAAAAGGATGGCTTTGACGCTGTGTTCGTCGGTACCGGTGCTGGTCTTCCGTTGTTCATGAACATCGAAGGTGAAAACCTCGTCGGTGTGTTCGCAGCTAACGAATACCTCACCCGCGCAAACCTCATGCGCGCCTACGACAAGGAAAATGCCGATACGCCGATGTGGCCGGGCAAGAACGTTGTCGTCCTCGGTGGTGGTAACGTCGCTATGGACGCTGCCCGTATGGCTCTCCGCCTCGGTGCAGAAAAGGTCCGTATCATTTACCGTCGTAGCATGAACGAACTTCCGGCCCGTAAGGAAGAAGTTCTCCACGCTCAGGAAGAAGGTGTCGAATTCTGCGTCTTGCAGAACCCGGCCAAGATTCTTGGCGACGAAGCCGGTCACGTCCGTGGCATGCTCGTCGACAAGTACGAACTCGGCGAACCCGACGAAAAGGGCCGTCCGCGTCCGGTCAAGGTCGAAGGCGCAAGCTTTGAAATCGAATGCGACACCGTGCTCGTTGCAATTGGTAACGGTTCCAACCCGCTTATCAGCAACACCACTCCGGAACTCTCCGTCGACAAGAAGGGTCACATCCTTCTCGAAGATGCAACCGCCAACAAGACCTTTATGGAAAAAGTCTACGCCGGTGGTGACATCGTGCTCGGCGCAGCCACTGTCATCTTGGCAATGGGTGAGGGCCGCAGAGCCGCAGCAGGCATCAACGAGTTCTTGAAGAAGTAATTCTTGCTTGGACTGTCATTCCGGCCTCCGTGCCGGAATCGCCTTACGCATTTTAAAAGAGGATGGCTTCGGCCATCCTTTTTTGCTTTCGTTCCTTTTTGTCAATTCTTCCTTTTTTGTGACATCGCCTTTTTGCAAATCTTTTGATTATATTCATAGTGGGGATATTTAAGGAGATGTTATGGTTCAATCAAAATTTTTTGGAATTGCCTGTGGCGTAGCGATGCTTGCAGGCGCCGTTTCTGCAGCGACTCTTCCGACCGCAAAGGATGTTCAGGCCAAGATGGGCATGGGCTTCAACATCGGTAACTCGATGGAAGTGCCGAACAGCCCGACTTTGTGGGGCAACCCTTACCCGACTCAGGCTTTGCTCGATTCCGTGAAGGCGGCGGGCTTCAATACGGTGCGTATTCCTTGCGCTTGGGACAGTCACACTAGCGGTGGCAAGGTCACCGAAACTTGGCTTGATTCCGTGAAGACGGTTGTTGATTATGCCATGCGCGCTGGCCTCTACACGATTTTGAACATCCACCACGAAGGTGAAGGTGGCTGGTTCCAGAGCAACATCGGTACGAGCGTTGATAACACCATCGACAACAAGATGAAGACTTACTGGACGCAGATTGCGAACAAGTTTAAAAACTACAACGAACGCTTGCTTTTCGCGGGTGCAAACGAACCCGGTCCGAATGTGAACACGTGGACATCGCAGCATGTGTCTACGCTTATGCATTACTACCAGACGTTCATTGACGCAGTACGTGCTACGGGTGGCAACAACGAAACCCGTACTTTGATTATCCAGGGCCTCAATACTGACATCGACAAGTCCGTCGCAAGCGCTCCGGTAAGCACCTTCCCGAAGGATAAGGTTGAAGGTCGCTTGATGTTCGAAGTGCATTACTACGATCCGTACCAGTACACGCTTATGACAAGTCCTCAGGACTGGGGCGCCAGCGAACCGATTCAACCGCAATACTACTACGGCGATTACACCAAGGCTAGCGAACCCAAACGCAATGCGGGTTATAACGCCTGGGCTGGCTCTGTCGATTCCAAACTTGGGAGCATCGTGCATCCGCAGGAACAGTTCGCCAAGATGAAGACGAATTACGTGGACAAGGGCTATCCGGTCATTGTCGGCGAGTTCGGTGCAAACGTTCGCTCTCCGGAATTGAATGGCTCCGATTTGAATCTCCACAAGCAGGGCCGTGTACAATGGCACAAGGATGTTGTTTCTGCTGCTAAGCAGTATGGCCTCACGCCGATTCTTTGGGACATGGGCAACGAAAGCAATTCGGGCTACGACAACATGGCTTACATCCGCCGTCAATCATCACCGGTGGGCAAGGTTCTCGAAACAGACGTTATCAACGCCATGCGCGGTGTGTATGGTCTCGGCAATTACGTGAACAATGGCGTCACGCACGTCGAAGACTTTATCAATGGCGGCTCGGAAACGCAGTCTAGCAGTTCCGCTGTGCAGCCGAAATCGTCTAGCTCCAGCGAAATTACGCAGTCTAGCAGCTCGGCTACAATTGCTTTGCCGACCGTTCTCGCGGGTGCCCAAGTGAAACTTCACCGCAATGGCAATGTGCTTTACGGCTCTGGCAAGATTATGCTGTTCGACATGAACGGAAACCTTGTCCGTAGCGTCGGCGTGTCGACCTCCGAAAAGACCGAAATGCATTTGAACGGTCTTCGCCAAGGCAACTACATCGCCAAATGCAAAAATAGCGTCTTGCAAGTTCAAGTTCGCTAACAAAGTCACCCCGCGGATATTTCCTGGCATCGTTTTGAATAAAAATCTCCGCCTCATCGGCGGGGATTTATTTATATTATTTTGTAGGATATTCAAATATAAAGAGGGAGCCCCCTATGAAAAAACTTTTTCCTGTTTTGACGGTTGTATTTGCGCTTCTCACTGGATGTGCTAAAACCATGCAATTGGATGATCCCAATCTCTATGACCAGTACCTTACTAAAAGTTATAACCAGCCTGTTGGAACTTGCTTCAATGCGGTGAAAGGGGCGTTTGCCGAGAAAAAGGTTGCGCTGACTAAAGAAGATGCCGAAAACGGGCGAATTGTGACAGAACGTCATGACGCTTTAGTTTATGCCACATATACAGGCTACCGTACAGGGAATGTAACTAACTATAGCGGAGGCATGGGCAAAATAACGCACCGCTACTATATTGATGTAAAGGGTGATGAAAAATCATGCACCATAAAAGTGACCAAGTACAAGGCATGGAATAATGAAAACGAAGCAACCTATGTGAAGGTTGATGATATTTATAATTATTACTGGGGTCCGCTTTTCAAAAGCTTCGAAAATCATTTCAATCCTGACGAAGAATAGGTGTTTAAATTTTGCTTCGGTATAATAAGGGACGGCGTAAACCGTCTCTTAATTTTATATTTGGTCATCATTTTTGAAATTTTATATTTTGTTGTAAAATTGTAGTGAGACGTTGATATGAGTGAAGTGAAAAGAATTATTGGCATTCTGTATATCCTTTCTGCTTTTTGTTTTGCAGAATGGTCGGGTGATGCGTCTCAACCGTCTTCTTCGCGAGAGGTTGGCGGAAAAATTTATTGGTCTATTACAAGTCCTGAAGAACTGGCCTGGTTCAAGGCTCAAATTGAGGCTGGCAATGATTCCATAAATGCAGTCCTCGAAAACGATATCTTCATGGGCAAGGATTCTGCAAGTGTAAGCTCTGCAGTTTGGACTGCTATTGGAGCCCCAGACAGCATCGTGTTTAAGGGAGTGTTTGACGGAAATCACCATGCCATATATGGCCTTAAGAGCGTTGGTTCTGTTTCGAATCATGGCATGTTTGGCCTTTTTGGAATTGTTGGCGGTCAGGGCGTTATAAAGAATCTGAACCTCAAGAATATCGATATGAATAGTGACTTTTCCAATGAAATTGCGCCTTGTGGGGGAGGTATTGTTGCGTATTTGCTAAATGGAACGGTAGATAGCAGCTTTGTTTCGGGCCGCATGAATGCAAAACGTACGAGTTTTGCTGGCGGTCTTGTGGGGCAGAATGCGCGGGGAACTGTTTCTCATTCAACGAATAAAGTAGTTATAACGCATACAGGCGAATATACAGGCTATTATGTTGGTGGTATTGTCGGGAAAAATGGCGGGACAGTTTCGAATTGCGTTAATTATGCGGCTATGTCCGGCAGTGGAGCAAAGTCCATTCGTGTAGCTGGAACTATTGGCGGTATTGTCGGGTATAATGCAGGCGGAAAAATCATGGAATGTGTCAATGTCGGGAACATCCATGTGGATACGAAAACAGAAATGTCAACTCGGAACGCCGAGGCTCGCGTTGGCGGAATTGCTGGATTTAATTACCAAGGCTCCGTTTCAAAATGTGCCAACTATGGTTCGATGAAAGCCCAGGCAAGCTCGGAATTGAGTAAGGATTACGATACCGGAAATCCAGTCATTAACTACCCGGAAGCCGGTGGAATTGTTGGCGTTTCTTTAGATGGACTTGTCGAAAATGTCGTGAATTACGGCACTGTAGAGGCAACGTGTCCTAATGTTGAAAATAGTGCCGCTGCCGGCGGGATTGTAGGCATGTTGAATAATTCCGGCATTACAAACAGTTATTCGATGGCTTCCGTGCAGTCCGACAATATGGCTGGATCCTTGGTGGGGATGGCTAAAGATACGTCGTCTTTAAGTCGAATATATGCGGTTGATGGCGATAAATTGAAGACCGTGGCATCCATTGATTCGCTTGCAACAATAAGCGAAACTAAGGGTGTTTCGAAGACCGAAGCGGAAAATTCCAACTTTGTGGATTTGTTGAATCAAAACGCTTCTGCGGATAACAAAATTTGGTCCAGATGTGCTGACAAAGGCTTGCCCATTATTGCGTCTCTTGCGGAGTATATGTGTTTGGAAGATTTGTTGAGTCTTGCGGTGCCTCTTGATTCAACGGGTAAAGGTACAACCGTTTTGTCGGGCGTCAAAAACATAGGACTGCACAATGTCCAAGTTGTTGGACGTGACCTTCAAATTACGACC
This sequence comes from Fibrobacter sp. UWB12, assembly GCF_900142485.1. Taxonomy (NCBI): domain Bacteria; kingdom Pseudomonadati; phylum Fibrobacterota; class Fibrobacteria; order Fibrobacterales; family Fibrobacteraceae; genus Fibrobacter; species Fibrobacter sp. UWB12. Next base: position 281,111 of record NZ_FRAZ01000003.1, read on the forward strand.
CCTGATTTTAATGCCTTGGTGTCCGTTTTCGATTCTCGGGGCAAAATGCTTTATCAGAGTTCTTGGGGGATGAACCGTCGGTACCGCGTGGCACGAGCTGGCCGGTATATTTTAAAGATTGATCAGGACATCCGTGTCATTACCATAAAATAATATCGCCTTTTGTTGAATTGGCAATACTAATTACGTCCTTTTTCTCTATTATACAAGGTGTATTATATAGCTTTAAAAAGTTGAGCTTTTTTATAAAATCACCCCTTTTATAGCCTAAAAATATGGTTGCGTGTATAATACAGATATTGCTTTTAGAATTGTAAAAATTTATTTTGTGTATTATGAAGTCGATTTTTGAGTACCGGGATTACCACCTCTACTTGCAGGATTACTACGACGAACGCAAACGTCTAGGTTCGTTCTCATGGCGCGAATTTTGCAGAAATGCCGGGTTTTCTTCGCCGAATTTTTTGAAACTCGTTTGCATGGGACAGAGCAAACTCAGCAAAATCAAGGCGTGCCAAGTTGCAAAATCCATGGGACTTGTCGACTACGAAGAACAATATTTTTACCAGCTTGTTGCATTTGGAAATGCCGAAAATAACGAATCCCAGCGTGCGGCGCTCCTCGAAATGCAGCGAATTGCCTTGGAGCACGAAGTTCGCGTTGTCGATAAAGAAGCGTTCCAGTATTATGAATCCTGGAAATATCCGGTTATCCGTGAACTTGCACCGCTCATGCCGGGGGCGACCCCTCGCGACATTGCCGAGGAGTGCAAGGAATACGTCTCTGCCGAAGAAGTTCGCGATGTGCTCAATTTTCTCGTGAAGGCCGGCTTCTTGAAAAAGGAAGACGAAAAAGTCTACACGCAGACGGCGCAGACGGTTATCGGTTCCAAGGAAGCGCTCCCTATTGCTATCCGTGCTATGCACAAAGAGATGGCAATTATGGCTGCCCGTGCCGTAGACCGCTATTCAGCAAGTGAACGTTTCTTTAACGGCATTACTCTTGGCGTAAATCAGGACGCTTATAAGAGAATTGTCGAAGAAATTAAGGCTTGTTGCAAAAAAGTTGTTGCAATTGCGAATGAATGTGGTAATTTTGATCAAGTGTGCAGAATAAACTTTCAATTTTTTCCCGTCACCAATAAAATAATTGGGAAGAAACATGCTTAAAAAGAGCTTTTATATAATCGGATTCATCTCGTGGCTTGCATTGGTTGCATGCTCTAGTGGAACTGTTGACCCGAACGCCAATCCCATGGCGGGTATTAGCGAGGAACAAAATTCTTCAAGCAATAGTTCCTCGAGCAGCGTTTGGATTAATTTCCCGCCGGAATCTTCTTTGAGTTCCAGTTCTGTTACGCAGCATGTTTCGGGGAATGCGCATGCAACTTATATTGTTGTGGTTAAAGAAAAGCTAACGGTTTCTGTCAACATTGATTTTGCCAGTAATGCTACTAAAGAGTATGTCATTGATGCTACAACAAAAGGATATGACAAAAAGACTGAAGGTAAAATTGAGGTCTATGAGGTCGAAAAAGGAGCTGCTGTTTCTTGTTCTGTCGATGAAAAATCTTATTCTGCAAAGTTTAAGTTTGGTCTAGATAATCGTATAGAACGAATAGTAAAAGTGGAAAAATTTGGCCAAGGCTGTGAAGCGATTTTTGAACAGTTCAAAGACTTGTGCTTGCTTCAAAATGTAAATGACCAGCTCAGTGGCGCCTGTGATGATGACGGTTCTCTAGAAGCCTATTGTGCCTATACTGACGAACAAGCCGATTATGACGCGTATTTGAGCAATTTTACCGTCGAATCAAAGACCAATTGTGGCGATGATGGGGTTCACATAGATTCCTTCTGACCGTAAAACCCTATTGTAGAATTGTCAAAACTAATTGAATCCACCCCTTATCTGACCCCTATTTTCCAATCTATTTTCTAGAGTGTGGGGCTTTCTTGCATGAAATCCTTGCATGTCATTCCTCTTCGAGGCATGACTGCTGCGGTTTTCTAATGAGAATGTAAACTTTCTCGCATGAAATCCTTGCATGTCATTCCCGCCTCCGAGCGGGAATCTCCCTTGGGCTAGAAAAAAGGTGGAAACAATGAATTTCGGATGGTTTGGTAAACGTGTTCGCACGGCTCTTGCTTTGACGGGGCTTGCGTGCGGTCTCGGATTTTCACAGGATTTGCTATACCCTGACATGTTCGCGTTGTCGGATGTACAGCTTTTGGATGGCGTTTTGAAGGAACGCCAGGACTTGAACGTCGAAACGCTCCTCAGCTACGATGTGGACCGCTTGCTGGCGCCTTTTTACGAAGAAGCGGGAATGCGCCCCAAGGCGAGCAAGTTCCCGAACTGGGCGGGCCTCGACGGCCACGTGCTTGGGCATTACCTGAGCGCCTTGGCCATGCATTATGCCGATAACGATGATGTTCAGGTCAAGGAACGTCTCGAATACATCTTGAAAGAACTCAAGACGATTCAGGACCAGAATTCCAAGGACAACAATTTCAAGGGCTATATCAGTGGCGTTCCCAACGGCAAAAAGATGTGGCTCAGCATGAAGAGCGGCAATGCGGGCGCCCAGAACGGCTATTGGGTGCCGTGGTACAATATCCACAAGCTTTATGCGGGTTTGCGCGATGCTTACGTTTATGCGGGCTACGAACAGGCAAAGACGATGTTCTTGGCGCTTTGCGACTGGGGCATTACGATTACGGACGGTCTCAACGATTCCAAGATGCAGCAGATGCTCGGTACGGAACACGGTGGCATGCCCGAAGTCTATGCGGACGCTTACTATCTCACGAAAAACGAGAAGTACCTGAATGCGGCGAAAAAGTGGTCGCACAAGTGGCTTTTGGACCCGATGTCGCAAGGCAACGATAACTTGACGAACGTGCATGCCAATACGCAGGTGCCTAAAGTTGTGGGTTTTGCCCGCATTGCTGAACTTTCCGGCGATCAGAATTTCAAGAAGGGCTCCGATTTCTTCTGGCAGACGGTTGTGAACAAGCGTAGTATCGCCATTGGCGGCAACAGCATTTCGGAACATTTCCCGGCGCTCAACAACCATAAAAAATTCGTGGAAGAACGTGAAGGACCGGAATCTTGCAATACGTACAACATGTTAAAGCTCACGGAACGTCTGTTCAACATCAAGCACGATGCCCATTACAGCGACTTCTATGAACGCGCCCTCTTCAATCACATCCTTTCGACAATCCACCCGACGCATGGCGGCTACGTGTACTTTACGCCGGCTCGTCCGCGCCATTACCGCGTGTATTCCAAGGTCAATGCGGGCATGTGGTGCTGCGTGGGTTCGGGCATGGAAAACCCGGCAAAGTACAACCAGTTTATTTATACGAAAGACAAGGACGCTCTCTACGTGAACCTCTTTGCGGCTTCCGTCTTGAACTGGAAAGACAAGAGCGTCAAAATCAAGCAGGAAACCGCCTTCCCGAAGGGCGAAAGTTCCAAGTTTACGATTACGGGTAGCGGTGAATTCGATATGCAGATTCGCCACCCGTACTGGGTCAAGGAAGGGGAATTCAAGGTCATCGTCAATGGCGATACCGTCGTGAAAAAGTCGACGCCGTCGAGCTATGTTTCGGCAGGGAAGTCCTGGAAGTCGGGCGATGTCGTCGAGGTGCTTTACCCGATGTACACGCACGTCGAAGATTTGCCGGGCGTGACCGATTACGTGGCGCTTTTGCACGGTCCGATTGTGCTCTCGGCAAAGACGGGTACGGCTAACCTGAACGGCCTTGTCGCCGATGATGGTCGCTGGAGCCACATTGCCTCCGGTGCGCTGGAATCGCTGGACCAGGCGCCGATGCTTGCAAGCAAAAAAGAAGATATCCCCTCGAAAGTGGAACCCGTGAAGGGCGAACCGCTGCACTTCAAGGCGCCTTACCTCTTCGCAAAGCAAAAAGACGCAAACCTGCTTTTGCAGCCCTTCTACGAAGTGCATGACGCCCGTTACATGATGTACTGGATGGTGCTTACGGACCCGAGCATTCTCGACCGCCTTGAAAAAGAGCAAAAAGAAGCCTTGGCGCTTGACGAAAAGACTGTAGATAAAGTCTCTCCGGGCGAGCAGCAGCCAGAAGTCGATCACAAGATGGAAGAGAAAAATTCCACCAAGGGCACGGCGAATGGCGAATTCTACCGCGACGCAGGCAAGTGCTCGGGTGGCGATGGCGGTCTCATCAGCTATGAATTCGAGACGAACAGCGAAGATTCCTTGAGCCTCATGGTGCGCTATTGGGGCAACGAAGGCTGCACTCGCGAATTCGACATCTCCATTGACGGCGAAAAGCTCGTGACCGAAACGATTTCGAACCGCTGGAAAAAAGATGAATTCGTGAACGTGACTTACCCGATTCCGGATAAAATGGTGAAGGGCAAAAAGATTGTGCGTATCTCCTTCTCGGCAAGCTCTGGAATGGTGGGCGGAATCTATGGCGTGCGCCTGCTGCGCAACAAACCAAAGCCACAACCAGTAAGTATCAAGCCTGTTGCCGCCGCAAATCAGGGATTCCGCGTGCGTGCCACTTCGCAGACTCTCCAAATCGAATCGAACCTCCCGCTTGCAAAAACGACAAGCGTGAAAATCTACTCGATGGATGGGCGCCTGAAACTTTCGCAAATGCTCCCCGCAGGCGCAAGCGAGTTTAATGTTGATATTGCGGGCCTCAAGAACGGCAATTACATTGTACGTCTTTACGAAGGCGGCCTCGTTCGCGGCTACACCCTGTTCAACAAAAACGGCTTATAAATAAAACACTCCTCAACACCCCCAAAAGTCCTCGCACCCGCGAGGACTTCTTTTGCTAAGTCATCCTCGCGAAGCGAGGATCCATACATTTCATATTGCAAGTAGGTGCTATTCGTCCTTTATGCAACGAACGGATAAAGCAGATGTTTTATCTTCACCTTTGTAAGCGGCATTTCCGCTTTTACTAGAAAAACAGAAAACTCCTGCAATTTCGTAATAATTATTGGTTCCTGTTTCATCTAATACATTTGTCCCTTGTAAAGGGGTCCAAAAACATGTGATTTCTCCGATATTGTTGTTTTTGTCTTGGTTCTTTTTTGTTCCTGCAGGAAGTAATCCAAAACCAAAAATATCTGTTCCATTACCATCGTCAATCCATCCGCTAGTACTTTTTAAATCAATTGTATTTACCAAGTCTAACAAAATAAACCATTCATTTACTGATGGAATATGCCAATTTTCAGGACAAACTCCTAAAATATTAAAACCTTTGTATTTTTCAAAATTTGTTCCAATTTGCCAATTGACACCGAAACCACATTTTTCACAATCGTGAGTACAAGACTTTAAGCAATTGTCATTTTCTTCTTTAAAATAGGCTATGCTGTCCATAGCTGCCGCCCATGTATAAAGTCTTCCGTATTTTATGCAATTTTCAGGATCGTTATTTTATTATAACAATAGCTTGCTGAGTCTAATCCTTTAAGTGATAAAGGGTATGCGTAGTTTAAATTTTCAGCCATCCACGTTTGATTACCGATTGTTACAGTCTTATAAATTTGTCCATCACGTTTGTCGGTCATTACTCCATGTGAAACATATATCGAAGATGAGGATTGTTCTAAACTTGAAGAACTGATTTCAGAACTGCTGGTGGATACTTCGTTTGACGATGACGATTTGGCAATATCTGACGATGATTCTACGTTTTCAATCGATGAGGAATATGTTTCAATAGCGGAGCTTGATGAAACTTCTGCAAAAGAACTAGAGGGATTCTCGTCACTACAACCCCAAAATAAAATCCCAATAAGTAGACAAAAGAATACATTCCGCATAAACGTCTCCAACTCTTACAAAAAATATATGATTTTTTCTTTCAAAATACTTCAATCACTCCATTCAGTTCGCCTTTACTCCGCAAGGACTTCTTTGTAACTTTCTGTTAACTAGACGCTGTAAATTGCCGGTATCAACCGCCTTCAAACCGCTGAATTGTTACCTAAAATAAACATACGTTGCGGTTTCCTCAATGCGTTGTTAGAGTAACCAACATGTAATTAATTTTTTCAAGAACGAAAAAACTAGTTTTATTATTTTTAGCGTGGGTTCTACAGCCTGTAATAAAAAAATTGGGTGAGATTCGCCCAAATCCGGAATAAAAAAGCGGATTGTAATTTTTTTGTTAGTCCATTATTTACATAATTTCGAGTGTGTTTTGCTTGTTTTTAAGTAGATTTTGGGGAAACGGGCAAAAAAAAGAATTAATTAACGGAGTTACTATGCTTGACCTTCTTGCTGTCCAGTCCAGCTCAACAAATGCAACGATTATTACGCTTGCATACACCTTGATTTTGGCTTTTGTCTTGTCTTCGACGATTGCCTGGACCTATGAAAAGACGTTCCTCGGACTTTCGTATTCGCGAAATTTTGTGCAGGGCATTGTGCTTAGTGCCGTGGTCGCCGCAATGGTGATGCAGGCCATCGGCGATAACGTTGGTCGTGGTCTTGGTATGATGGGTGCTCTCTCGGTGGTCCGCTTCCGTACGAGCTTCAAGGACCCGCGCGATATCATGTTCATCTTTGCCGCTCTCGGTGCCGGTATCGGTTGCGGTGTTTATGCCTGGGGTGCCGCTGTGGGCGGTACAATCGCTTTCAGTTGTGTCGCGTTCCTCCTTTCCCGCACGGGTCTTGGTACCAAGCACTTCTTTGACGGCATGCTCCGCTTTGCCCTCCCGAACGAACCGAAGGTCCGTGGCCAGGTTGAAGATATCATGAAGGGCAATTTAAAGACGTTTATTTTGATTACGATGCGCGAGGTCGATGGTGGCGCCCGTCTGGATGTCGCTTACCAGATTCGCCTCCGTGCAACAAAGCCCGCTGCCGAAATCCTCACGCTTCTCTCGAAGGTCGAAGGCATTTCGGATGTCCAGTTCATGATGCAAGACGCAACGACGGAAATGTAAGGAGGATTGAAAAATGAATAAGCTCGAAGATCTTCTCGACAATTTCTGGAATACCCACAAGAACAATGCGGGTGTCGCTTACGTCTATACCCACAAGCTTTCTATTGCCTGGGTGGCATGCGTCGTGTTTGCCGTGATGCTTGGCTTTATCTACCAGGGCAAGGCGGCCATGTTCCGTGGCATTGCCGAATCTAGCGAAACGATTATCAGCCTTCCGTCTCCGACTGAAATTGTAAAGGTCTACGTGGTGCCGGGCCAGGAAGTCAATGTGGGCGATACCATCGTGGTGATCAACCGCCCGGACTTGACTCTCCGCATTACAGAACTTACCCGCGAACTCGACGCTCTCGAAGGCCGCAGCAACTTGAGCTCTGCCGAAATCGACCAGAAGGTGGCCGAAGTCAAGGCTAACCTCGAATCTCGTCGCCTCACACTTTTGGCTGAAATTCGCAACCTTGAAGCGGAATACGAAAGCAACAAGGCTATTTCTGCCAAGCTCAAGAGCCTCTCGAACTCCAAGTCCAAGGCCGATGGCAACGATGCCATGGCTATGCGCATCAAGAGCCTCAAGAACGAACTTGCTGTTGCAACCAGGAGCGCCAACGAACAGATTGCCCTCCTCCGCGGTAGCAACAAACTCCAGAAGTCTAGCGGCAAGACCGAAGCTGCAAACATCCGCAAGGAACTCGCCGAACTTCGCAAACAGCAGAAGGAACTCACTCAGATTGCCAAGGAAAACTGGGTTGTCGGTGATGTGAACGTGCGCGATGGCGAAAAGGTCTCTAGCTTTGCCCCGATTGTGACGCTTGCCCACAAATCCCCGACGCTTATCCGTGGCTACATCAACGAACAGATTTACGAAAACACGAACCTCGGCGAAGCCGTGAAGGTGACTTCCCTTACCGGTAAGGGCAAGGCCGTGATTGGCGAAGTGGTCGGTCTTTCGAGCCGCATCGTGCCGTTCCCGACCCGCATGTGGAAAATGCCGGAAATCCCGGTTTATGGCCGCGAAGTGACCATCAAGATCCCTGAAGAAAATAAGTTCTTGCTTGGCGAAATGGTGACCATCACCGAAACGAGCAAGCGCAACCTGGAAAAGCAGCAACAGAAGGCTAAGAAGTAAATGAAAAACGTAACGTTAATAACACTGGCTCTTTCCGCAGCTGTTTTTGCGCGCCCCCTCAATTGGGATATGCTTATCGAATCCGCAAAAACGGACCCGAGATACCAGGCCGCGGAAAAACGCGCCGAAGCAACATCGAAAGAACGCAACCTCAAGCTTTGGGACAAGATTGAGCTCCGTTACCAGCTGGACGGTTTTAGCTTTGCCAAGCATGACTTTGAACTTCGCGTGACTCCGCAGGCTTTTGGCGAACGCGCTGCCGACAAGGCTCACTATGAGGCGGTTAAGAATTACCAGCAGGCTACATTTGCCGTTGAACGTTCGATCCTCCTTTACGACCGCTACGAACGCGGTGTGCGCTATGTGCTTCGCCAGAAGATTAACGAAATCAACAAGCAACTTTTGCAGGTTATTCAGGACCGTATCGAAGTGCTCCACCTCAAGTCCGGCTCTGCTTCGTTCAATGCCGAAGACTTGATGACTTCACTTGAAAAGAGCGCCTCGCTCAAGGCGAACTTGCTTTCGGACAGCACGGCGCTCCGCGATGCCGAACTCAAGATGATGATTTGGGCTCCGGACTTTGATAACGTCGCCTTGGATCCGTCGTTCCTCCCGACGATGGAAGAACTTGCCGAATTCCTTAAAAACGGCGTGACTGTTGACGAAAGCTTCCCGCTTGTGGCTCTTGCAAAAGGCAAGCGCGATTCCGATATTTCCAAGGCACAACAGGATGCAAGCAAGGACCGCAACTACATTTCTCATGTCGGTATCGGCTACTCGCTCCAGGTCGAATCCTTGATGGAAAAGTATAAGGACTTGGATTACAGCGATGTGAGCAAAGCCAAGTATAATAAGTATGCCAAAGAATGGGATGAAAAGGCTTGTACTGGTGGCTATATGGATGGCGTTTGTGTCCGCTATGATAATTCTTATACACTCCGCAAACTTGTTGCCGAAACGGATGACCGCAAGACTGCAGACAAGTTCTTTGTGAACCTCGCGTTCCGCTTGCCGTTCTTCGATAGTAACAAGGACGCCACCCTCCGCGAACAGGTCGAAAAGCTCGATGCCGAAAGCAAGTACTTGGACGAAGTCCGCGAAGTGAACCAGAAGGTCGCTCGCCTCACCGAAGAAGTGCTTACGCTTATCGATCAGTGGAAGGTCTTGAAGGAATATGCCGAACAAGTGAATGCAAGCGGCTTTATGGAACAGTTTGCTCACAAAGCCGGCTCCGACCCGCTCCTTCTTCTCCGCGCCCGTGAAAGCGCTCTCGAAAGTGACTTGAAGGCTGCAAAGCTTGAATACGATATTTTTGCCCGTTACTTGGCTTTGCTCGATTACTCCGGTGGTCTTGCTCGTCAAGATGTAACGAACCATCTTCGTGAAGGAATCAGGTAGTTTATGGCTGAAGCCCGCGGATTTAGTCTTCTTGAACGCTTCGAACTGAAGTACCATATCCCCGTCGAATGGGCGGACCGGATTGGTGCGTTCTTGGCGCCGTATTGCGAAGAAGACTATTATTCCAAGATTACTCCGGGTGGATTCTATTGGATTACGAATCTGTATCTGGATACTCCGACGTGGACATTCCTCGGCTGGAAAAAGAAACAGCTCCTCGACCGTTTCAACATGCGTATCCGCACGTACGGTGAACACCCCGCTCAGGACGGTACGTTCCATTTCGAAGTCAAGCGCAAGATTCGTAACATCTGCTACAAGAGCCGTGCAACGATCAAGGGAATCAATCCCGGTGAAGTTTGGCACATGAAGCCCGATGAATGGCCGTGCAAGAGCAGTAAAGACCGCATGTACCTCAAGGACTTTTTGTACAAGACTGAACTCCATGGGGCTCATCCGCGACTCCTCACGCAGTACAAGCGTCGTGCATGGTTCGGGCTTCGCGAAGAGTATTCCCGCGTGACGATTGACACCGGTATGCGCTTCCGTGAAGAAAACGGTTTTGACTACACTGTGGATCCGCACTACATGCACTCCACGGGGCTCCCGCGATTCTTCCAGCCGGGTGCCGATGCCGTGCTTGAACTCAAGTGCCCGGCCGCCCAGATGCCTTACTGGATGTTTGACCTGATTCGTGCATTGAATTTAAAACACGGTGCATTCTCCAAGTTCGGAAACGCAGCTGCTGAATGGAAACGTGTTTACGAAAATCCGCGACGTTTCAAGAGCCCGTACTGGACTTCTCTCGCGGGAAATTTCTAAAATGGATTTAAACTACAAAACAAGGAAGGCGCTTATGAATACTAAAAAATTGCTTGCTGTTGGCACCTGTGTTTCTGTGCTCGGCATGTTCTCTGCCTGCTCCGATGACGCTAGTCCCGTAACACCGCCAGAAAGTTATACTTCGAGCAGCTCTGCTGTTCAGCCGAATAGCAGCGGTGATGTTTTGACATCTTCTTCGGATATTGTTGTATCTTCGTCTTCCGCTAACAATCCTGTTCCGGTGTTGTCTAGCTCCAGTGGCGAAGGCGTCGTCGATAGTTCGATTACGAACATGGGTGTTTCTGAAATCATGTACAACGCTGCGGGTGGTTCTGCGCTCGAATGGATTGAAGTTTATATCAAGAAAGGCCCGGATATTACGGACATGCAGCTCAGCAATCTCCGCTTAGATGGTGCCGTTTCTTTCAATTTCCCGACCGGATCCTTGAAAGCGGGCGAATATGTCATCGTCACGAACGATGTTGCCTTGTTCAATCAGACTTATCCGAGTCTTCCGGCCGGCTGTAAAGTTTATGGCCCGTGGGATAATGATCCCAAGACTGGAGCTGTCGCAAAGCTTGTGAACGAAGGCGATGTTGTCGATGTCAAGCTTAAGGGCGAAGGTGACGTCAGTGCCGCATTCAGCAACAATCCTCCTTGGCCGAGCCTTGCCAATGGCAATGGGCGTACTCTAGTTTATAGGGGCTCCGGTAACGAAGCTGACCCGACTTCTTGGGGCGCAAGTGTTGCTGTCAATGGTAATCCGTGCGTAGGTAACGATCAGGTTCTTGATGCCTCTACGGTCCGCTTGAACGAAATCAAGCCGTATGACATTAATGCTGCCGCTAATAAGGATGGTTGGGTGGAACTTTACAATTCTGGTGCCGCTCCTGTTGATGTTGCCGGCTGGGAACTTGTATCCAAGCGTAAAAACGATGGCAAGGGCAAAACTTGGACAATTGGTGGTACGAATACTGTAGTTCCGGCTAATGGTTATTTGCTCCTTGAAGCAACTGAAGCCGTATTTGGCGATGGTCTCTTTTTGAGCGATAACGGCGATGAAATTTATCTGTACGAAGTCGTTGGTGGCGCTCGTACGGGTCTGGAATCGAGCTTGCTGCTTTCTGCGGGTAAGCAGTCCAGTGGCGTTGTCCAGGTTGCAGGTACTGTAGCTCAGGGCGCTATGGCAACGGAAACTCCGGGTGCTGCAAACTCCGCTCTCAAGGCCGGTCCTATTTTCATCAGCGAAATTCACTATCACGAAGATGAAAACAATCCGAATGATCTTGAATTCCTCGAACTTGTAAATAAAGGAACTGAAGCTGTTACTTTGGTCGAAAGCGTGAATAACACTCCGCACGGCTGGAAGGTTGAAGGTGTAAACCTTGAATTTGCTGCTACCGATGTTATTCCTGCAGGCGGAAAGATGGTTCTATTTAACGACTCCTTGAAGGGAAAGGATGCTTTGCTCCGCGCTCGTTATACGATTCCTGAATCCGTTCCTATATGTTACTATGCCGGTAAGCTTTCGAACCGTGGTGAAACTGTCGCCGTCAAGAAGCCGTATTCGTTTGTGGAAAATGGCGGTGTCAAACAGTGGTATTATGAAATTTCTGACGCAACGCTCTACAGTGACCGTTGGGCTGGAATGACAGATACTGATGGTAAGGGCAAGAGTCTCAACCGTAAGGAATTTACTACGGCGGGCTACGGCTACACCGCTTGGGAAGCTAAAGCACCGACTCCGGGTAACTAGTTTAGTTCATTTTGAGTTTTACGCCAAAAGTTCCGACATTTTGTCGGAACTTTTTTTATTACATGAGTGTATTGCGCCGTTTTGGAATTGCTACTATTGACATCTTTTTGTATTATTAATGTAGCTATGAAACGGTACTTTGCTTTTATTCTCTGTGGTTGCGTGGCCTGTAATGCTGCAGCGCTTTCTTTGCAAGATGCGCTGGATATGGCCATGGCCAACAATTCCAAAATTAAGGCTGAAAAGGCAAAAGTTGATATTGCCCAAAGTGGCAAGGACGAAGCTTTTGCTCGTTTCCTCCCGACAGTGAGTCTTTCGGCGGGTATTACAAAAATCAATGACCCGATTTCGATAGATCTTGGGCGAATGAGCGATGTCGCGGGTGCGGCCGCTTATTCCAAGGCTTATATCGATGCCTACAACAAGGCTTCCGCTGGCTATAAGCAGGCTTATGAAGGCGCCTATGCCAAGACGGGGAACGAAGCCCAGGCAAAGGCTTATGCCGAAAACGCCCTCAAGGAAAAGCTTGGCACGGGTTCTCCGGAAACGTTTGCCCAGCAGACTGCGGAAAAGTATGGTTCGGCCGCAGAGAATGCCGATTTCAACATGAAGGTGCAGGACGATTGGTTCTTTAATGCTCGCCTTAGTGTTGTGTGGCCGATTTTTACCGGTCTCAAGATTTATTCTGCATACGATGCCGCCAAGGAAAATGTGAACGCCCGCAAGGCTGAATTCGAAATGGCGCAGAACACCGTCCTCATGGATGTCGCGACAAAGTATTTTACGCTTCGCTTGTGCGAAGAACTTGTTGTGATGCGCGAAACAACCAAGAAGGATCTTGCCGAACATCTTGAACGTTCCAAGAAACTCGAAGAGGGTGGTCAGATTAGCAAGACCGAACGCCTCCGTGCCGAAGTGGCCTTGGCCGAAGCCGAGAACGCTTACGAAGATGCTCTTCGCGACCAGTCGCTTGCCCGCATGGCCCTTGCAAGTCTTTTGCACACGGACACGAGCCTTACCGCCACAACGCCGGTGGAATCGCCCGAAGGCATCCGCACGATGGATGAATTCAAGGCTCTTGCTATTGACAAACATCCGGGTCTCCGTCAGTTGCGCATTGAGCGCAAGCGTAACCAGAACGCCATTAGCGCCGCCCGCGCGGATTATTTCCCGACAATTGCATTGTTTGGCTACAAGGAACTTTACACCAAGGACTTGACGATTTTGGAACCGGAATGGGCTATTGGTGCCAAGATGCAGTGGGACATTTTCAAGGGTGGAGATACCCGCGCAAAGGTCAGTTCCGCAAAGGCAATGGACCGCTCCTTGGGTAGTCTCGAAGAAGAAACTATTGACAACTTGAAGCTCCTGGTCGAAAAGCGCTGGCGCGAACTGGAACACGCAAAGGGTAGGCTTGTAAGCCTCGCCAAGACGCGTGAACTTGCCGACGAAGCGTTGCGCAGCCAGAACAAGGCTTATGAAGCAGGGCTTGCAACAGGCCTTGATGTGGTGGATGCTGAACTTGCACTATCACGCTTGCAGGTGGCTGACCTCAAGGCTCATTACGATGCCGTTATTGCTTGGCTTGGACTCCTCGAAGCCGCTGGCGAAGTCTCTACGGCGGGTACAGTTCTTGTGTCTAAGCAGCTTGTGGTTGAAAAGCCTGTCGATGCTTCGGAAAGCTCAGCAACCGACGCCGCTCGTCATCCTGAGCAGAGCGAAGGATCCAGTGAAGTTGTACAGCCTGCCGAACAAAATTTAGAAACGGAGAATAAATAATGAACGCGTTAAAGATGATTGGAAAAGTAGTAGTCGTTATTGCTTTGATTGTGTTGGTTATTATGGGAATTTCCCAGCTCCAACAGTTTGCAACGCAACCGCGCGAACAGTTCTTGCAAGGCCAGATGGAAGCCCGCCGCGTGCTTGTGGCAGGTAAGGTTCCGGGCCGTATCGAAAAATTGCTCGTTCACGAAGGCGATGTCGTGACGAAAGATTCTTTAGTGGCTGTTATCAGTAGCCCAGAAATCGAAGCCAAGAAGATGCAGGCGCAAGGTGCTCTTGGTGCTGCTAAGGCTCAGGCAAGCAAGGCTCGCAATGGTGCCCGCAGTGAAGATATTACTGCTCTTAAGGCCATGGCTGACCGCGCTCAAGAAGCCGCAACTCTTGCAAAGAACACCTACAACCGCGTGCAAAAGCTTTATAACGAAGGCGTGCTCCCGTTGCAAAAACGCGACGAAGCCGAAACGCAGATGAAGGCTTCTCAGTCCGCTGCCGATGCAGCTCGCGCTCAGTACAATCAGGCTGTTGCCGGTGCTCGTAGCGAAGACAAGGCTGCTGCTAACGCTCTCGTGATGCAGGCGAAGGGTGCCAATGCCGAAGTCGATGCCTACCTCGAAGAAACCAAAATCCGCACACCGATTTCTGGCGAAGTATCTCTCAAGCTCGCCGAAGAAGGTGAAGTCGTTGGTTCTGGTATGCCGATTATCGCAGTGACTGATTTGAACGACTCCTGGGCGGTATTCCATCTCCGTGAAGATTATCTCAAGAATGTGTTCAAGGGCAAAAAATTCTATCTCCAGGTTCCGGCTCTCGACAAGACTGTCGAAATGGTCGTAAGCTACATTGCTTCTGTCGGTGACTATGCCACATGGCGCAGTTCCAAGGAAAGCGCTGGCTTTGACCTCAAGACATTCGAAGTCCGTATGCGCCCGACCCACAAGGTTGAAAATCTCCGCCCGGGCATGAGCGTTCTGTTCCCTGTTGACGATATTCAGTAAGCTGCAATAGAAGGTTATTGTGCTGAAAGGTCTTTTAAAGACAATCGGGAAAATTTACTTTGGCCACAAGATTGTTTTGTGGATGATTCTTGCGGTGCTCCCCGTAGGCGTCTCTGTGTTTATGCTGGAGATGTTTTCGAGCGAAATCGTGCAGCACATCCCGATTGGTATTGTCAAGCAAGATAATAGTCAACTTGCCGATCGCCTTGAACGTGCTCTCCAGTCTAGCCCTGTGCTTGATGTCAAGCTGATTTGCCATGACATGGGCGAGTGTGAACATGCGGTAATTCGTGGCGACTTGCAAACGTTTATCGTGTTTCCGAATGAATTGGAACGCCGTGCACTCCGCCTTGAAGCGCCTGTGATTCCTGTTTATTCCAGCGGCCAGAATTACCTCACGAACATGTTTGCAACAAAGGAAATTCGTGCGGTGCTCACCGATGTGGGTTCTGAACTTTTTACGGCTTCATTTGAAGATCCTATAAAAACAGAAATCCATTCTGTCGGTAACATCGAAGGCAATTATCAGGGATTCCTAGCGCTTGGACTTGTATCGGCAATGTTCCACTTGGCGGCGATGCTTGTGGCGGTATATATCGCTTCGTTCCCGTTGCGTGACAAGCGCGTGCGTGAATTTTACCAGTATGCAGAACGTTCCTGGGTGACGCTTGGCGTTGCTTCATTTGTTCCTGCCGTTATCATTCTTTGGCTTGAATACATGGGATGTTATGCGTACACGCATCGCATGCTCATGCCGATGGGCTTTGAAGAATTTGTGATGGTCTCCGTGGCGCAACTCTTGATGGTGATTTGCTGCGTGGGGGCGGGAATGGTATTTGTAGGTGTGACTGGCGTGATGCGTATTGCCACAGGCGTTTCGGGCGTGATTGGCGGCCCTGCGTTTGCTTTTGCCGGCCAGACGTTCCCCGTGATGGCTATGCCGTTTGCCGTGCGTTGCTTTGCGTTTGTGTTGCCGTTGACTCACGTGCTCCGCGTGCAGTCCATGATGCTTCTTGGCGATGTCGGCATGGCTGCATCTTGGGAAGTTGTCAAGCTCATGGCTGGCATGGCGCTCTTCTGGACCTTGTTCGGGTGCTTTACAATGGTTCTCCGTTGGAAGTACCGCTTGAAGCATGATTCTCAAATGCCGGTCGTTGTCGAAGAAGATGGCGAGATTACCGTAGATGCGCTGTTTAAAAGT
This sequence comes from Fibrobacter sp. UWB12, assembly GCF_900142485.1. Classification (NCBI taxonomy): domain Bacteria; kingdom Pseudomonadati; phylum Fibrobacterota; class Fibrobacteria; order Fibrobacterales; family Fibrobacteraceae; genus Fibrobacter; species Fibrobacter sp. UWB12. Next base: position 297,157 of record NZ_FRAZ01000003.1, read on the forward strand.
GTGCTAGAGAAAATCAGGAGGCGAAAACATGATTAGTCGTCTTTTGAAAGTAACTTTGACGGAATGGAAGTTGTTTTTCACTGATCCTGCGGCAGTGCTTTTGCTTGTTGTTGCTGGTATCCTCTATGCGTTCTACTATCCGACTGCGTATATGAACCAGACCGTTTCTCGTGTTCCGGTGGCAATCGTGGATTTGGATCATTCGGCAAAGTCCCGTGAACTGACGCGAATGGCTTCTGCAACGCAACAGGTCGAAGTCAAGGCCGTCTATAACGACATGCTCGAAGCAGAAACCGCCATGGCCCGCGAAGATATTTTCGGTTTCATGGTCATTCCCGAGAACATGGAAAAGGACTTGCTGAACAAGAAGCCGACAAAGATAAACATCTTTACGCATGGCGCCTACGTGATGCTCCACGGTACAATCGGTACTGCATTTTCGACTTGCGCTTTGACGGTCGGCGCGGTCAGTAAAGTCAAGGCGATTGCACTTGGCAAAAAAGTGCCTTCGGCTAAAGCGATGGCCATGCGCGATCCGATTCCGCTATCCATCCAGACGATGTTCAACAATACCGGCAGCTATTCGAATTATGTTGTCCCGAGTGTGCTTGTCGTGATATTGCAGCAGTCGTTGATTATCGGCATTTGCATTATGGGCGGTGCTCGCGGTCACCGTCGTTTCCGCAGGAACCAGCGTTATTCCGAAGTCGAGAATGAAAGCTTGCCTTATCGTTACTTGGGGCGTTCGCTTGCGTACTTCTTGCATTATTGCGGATTCATTCTGTTCTACCATTGCTTCATTTACAATGTCTTTGATTTCCCGCGGCGTGGTGAACTTTTGCCGATGATGGTTTTTGCAGTGGTGTTCCTTGCGTCGGTCATCAACTTCGGGATGTGCCTATCGCAAGTGTTCTTGCACCGCGAATCGAGCATGCAGTTGTTCCTGAACCTCTCCATTCCTATCTTGTTCCTTGCGAACTTTAGCTGGCCAAGTTACTTGATGCCGAGCTGGATGGTGGGATTTTCGTACATTCTGCCGAGCACGTTTGCTGTACCTGCCTGGCTTTCAATTGAGCAGATGGGCGGTGACATTTACGATGTGGCGCCTAAGCTTTATCTGCTAGCGATACAGGCGGTCATCTACTTCGTGCTGGGCATGTTCCTCACGCATTTGCGCGACAAGAGCAAGTTCACCACCGGTGACATGTAAAAATCGGCGACAATAAGCAAAAAAGAGTGACGAAATCACAGTCGCTTTCGCCATTCTTTTTGTAAATTGAATAGTGAAATTAAGGAACTAAAATTATGATGTTCGATCCTTTATACATGGGAATTCTCGTAATCACGCTCGTCCTTTCGGGCGCGGTTTCTCTGTTGGTCAAAACGCGTTTTGCTGCTGGCCAAAAAGTCACGATTTCTAGCGGCCTTACCGGTGCCGATGTTGCCAAGGCTATCCTAATGGAAGCTGGCATTACCGATGTGAAAATCCTCAAGCACCAGGGCTTTTTGTCGGACCATTACAACCCGCTGAACAAGACTCTGAACTTGTCTCCAGAAGTTTATTCCGGCCGCAATGCAAGTGCCGCAGGAGTTGCCGCGCATGAAGTTGGTCACGCCATCCAGCATGCCGAAGGTTATTTCCCGCTGTGGCTCCGTTCTGCCATTGTCCCTGCTGCAAATATCGGCTCGAATCTTGGTCCGTGGCTTGTGATTATCGGCATTATGCTCATGAGCATGGGCAAGGCGCTTGGCCAATCTCTTGCGATTGTGGGCGTTGTGCTCTTTGGTCTTGCAACGCTTTTCTCGCTGGTGACCGTGCCTGTTGAATTTGACGCTTCGTCTCGCGCCAAGAAGGCTTTGGCTCGCATGGAAGTTGTTGCCCAAGGGCGTGAATATAACACCGTTTCGGGTGTGCTTTTTGCCGCTGGCCTCACGTATGTTGCTGCTGCAATATCCTCTGTTTTGCAGTTGCTCTACTGGGCTTATCGAGCCGGATTACTCGGCGGCCGCCGCGACGATTAACGATTGCTTTGTTATCCCGGACTGTGTTCCGGGATCGCCTGTTTTTTTTTGCCTCGCTTCGGCGGGGCTTTTTTGTTGATTTCGCAATAAAACTCGCTATTATCAAATAATTTGGAGTATCTGCCAAATTCTTTTTGTTCTTTTCTGTAGAAAAAGCGATATCTTTATAAAGAGAAACATTTTCTAGGGAGCAAAAATGGAATACCAGAATATTGATATTAGTACCTGGACACAGGTGGGCGAGGGCGGTAACGGAAAAACTTATGTGCATCCCGGTCATCCTGATTTCCTCTTGAAAGTGAATAACCCGCCTCGTTGCGATGAGGCAACCGTAAAGCAAGAACGTGACGCAGCCCAGCATGTTTTTGATTTGGGAATCCCGACTCCTCGTATGTTTGATATGGTGCGTGTGGGGGATGGTTACGGTCAGCTCGTAGAAATCATTAAGGGAAAAAAGTCTCTTTCGCGTATTTGCTCCGATGATCCGTCTCGTATCAGTGAAATGGCTAAGTTGCTTGCTTCGATGGGTTTGCAACTGCATGCAACGCCTTGCGATACGGAGTTTTTCCCAAGCCGCAAGGATCTTGCCCTGAAGGGTATCGATGCGTCTGATTTTGTTGCAGATGATGATAGAGAAAAAATGCGGGCGTTTGTTCAGAGTATAGAAGACGAGAAAACCTGCTTGCATGGTGATTTCCAGATGGGTAACCTGATTATTTCTGGTGACGGTAAACCTTATTGGATAGATCTTGGCTGGTTTAGTCACGGTTCGCCAATGTTCGATATAGGGCATTTTTTCATGACTTGCCAAGTTTATTCTCAGTTCCCGGCAGCGCAGGAAATTTTCCACATGTCGCAGGAACAGTTGAAAAACTTCTGGAATGCGTTTGCTGAGGCCTACACGGGGAATAAGGACATTTCCGCCTTCACTGCTCTTGCTGGCAAGTTTGCTCCTTTGGATGCTTGTATCCGTTCAATCTTGATGCCGACTCCTGATGCCTACAAGAAGTTGTTTGCAGGACTGGTTCATTCCTTAGTTGAAAAATTTTATTAAGAGAGGCTGTTATGTCTGAAGAAGTTGAAAAAATCAATTTAGATGATTATGTAGCGACCGGTGAAGGTGCGACTTCAATCGCATACACGCACAAGACTCGCGATACGATTGCGAAACTTTATCACCCCGGATTCGAAGCGGACTGTGCTAAAAAAGATTTTTTGACATCTTGCTCAGCTTTTGATTTGGGAGTTCCGACTCCAAAACCAATTCGCTTGATAACGGATGGCGAACGCTTTGGTGCTGAATATGAACTTATCCGGAACAAACGCTCTTTTTCGAGAATTATTTCAGAAGAGCCGGGTCGTTTGCAAGAACTTTCTTTGATATTTGCAGAAATGGCTAAGAAACTCCATTCGACGAAAGCGGATACGACGAAGCTTGTGTCTACAAAGGAAAAATTCCGTCGCTTTTATCTTGAAAAGGCTGTAGTTCCTGACTTTTACAAGCAAAAGGCCTTGGCTTTTATCGATACGGTTCCCGATACTCCGTATTGTCTTCATGGCGATTTGCAAATCAGCAATGTCATTACCGATGGAAAGCGAACACTTTGGATTGATATGGGTGATTTCGGCTATGGTGACCCTGGTTGGGATTTGGGAATGTTGTGGAGCATGACGAACAGAATGGATGAGCAAAAGGCGGATCTTGTTTTCCACATGAATAAAGAAGAACTTTTGGCTCATTGGAACATTTTCTTCTCTGCTTATTTGGGAACGACGGACCCGCAGAAAATCGCGGAAGCCACGAAACGGATTTTGCCGTTTGCAGCAGTCAAGATTCCTTATATGTTCTATATCGCAAAGCATTTCACATTGCCGGATGAAGCCTACCCGTATATCGCTAAATTATTTGGATAGCATGTTTTCGCATATATTTTGCATATATGGTGGAAAAACATATCATAGCGCTAGAATTGTTTCTATTTTATGTAGAGAGAACGGAGCTTTGTAATGGGAATCGAATTTGGTGTACTGAAACGGGAAGAGCTAAGCGATGCTGTGGAACTTTCGTTTCGGGCCTATGAATACTATGAGTATTTTTTAAATTTTTTCCCGGATTTGGGCTTGAGGCATAAGGTGATACGGTCCGTTTTGTACGGAACGTGGCGCGCGATTTTGAAAAAGTCGCATTTCTTGATGGCTAAAGTAGACGGGAAAATTGTAGGCTTGGCTGTGCTCGAAGATCCGCATTACAAGAGACCGTCGGATTTACAGTTCCTACTTCATGGCTGGTGGAATGTCTATTTTAGCGCAGGCATAAAACGTGTGAATGCTTGGGTTAATATGGATGAAACAGCAGGGACTCCATGTCATGATTACCAGCACAATGGCGAAAATATTTGGTATTGCAGTTCGTTGACAGTGGACCCGCCATATCAAGGAAAGGGTGTTGGTACACAGCTTGTTGCGTTTATGGAAGAATACATTCGCGAACATGGAGGTAAGCAACTGACTTTGTTCACAAACTCAGAGAAAAATCTTGCGTTCTATAAGAAGAATAATTTTGAGGTTTTTGATGAACGCGATATTGCTGTCCGAGATGGCTTGAAAATGAGAAGCTGGAGCGTTAAAAAATCGCTTTAGCGCTATCAATAAAAATTAATTTTTGCCGGCTCCGTAGACAACGGGGCCTTCTTCGTCTTCATCATCGTCGCCATGCTCGGCGAGATAAGCCTGGTATTCTTCGTCGGTCATTCCGCCTTCGTCATCTTCGGGCATAAAGGACTTTTTCTTGGGCTTCTCGGATGATGTGGACTTCTCGGGAGCTGCGCTTGATGTGGATGCCGCTGACTTTGATTCTTCCTTGCGGCTAGCGCGGGCACTACGGTTCAAGTAGGCAATGTATTCTTCGTCGGTCATTTCGTTGCCGAAACTGTAAGATGAATACTTGTCTTCTTCGGGCTCTTCTTTTTGAACTGATTGAACTGCCGCCGGTGCGGGCTCGTCCCAAGCGCTGGATTTGTATGAATCGTAAGAGGACGTGCTGCGAGATGCCGCGGAGCTTGGCTGCGCGGATGTTGACTGAGCGGATGTTGCTGACTGCGCAGAGTGAGTTGCTGACTGCGCGTTGTTAGACTGCGCGGAACTTGCGTTGTTGTAGAAAGCCTGTGCCTTCTGCATAAAGGCGGCAAACTCTTCATCGCTCATCTGCTGGACCGCTTGTTCGTTCAAACCTTGAACATCGTTTATGTTGCCTGCAACAATTGTGTCCGCGGATTCACCTTCATCTTCGTCAAGTTCTTCGACTTCATCAGATTCATCCACCGGTTCGAATGAGTGAGCCGGTTCAATGAAATGTGACGTTTCGACAATGTCTTCGAGAACACTTGCGTTTGACTCTGTTCCTACGTCGGCTTCAGAGTCCGCTTCGCTATGAGATGCGCCAGATTCGATTGTCGGGATGGCTGCGTCTTCGATTGTGGATGCTTCTGTGGACTGCGCGGTGTCTTGACCCGGTACAGCTTCGACGTTTTCCGGAGTTGCGGGCTGCGCTTCGCTAAACTGCGTCGGTGCTGATGCTGACTGCGTATCGCTAGACTGCGCTGCATTTTGTGCCGGCGTTTGTGCGTTTGTGTCTGGTGCGCTTGCTGCCTGCATTGCGCCTTCGGCAGCATCTGCTTCCGCAATCATATCGGCAAACGGATTGTCCTGCACTTCGGAAATATCTTCGCGACCTTCGAGCATGGCATTGAGGTCTTCGTCCGTAACGTTCCTGCCACGCTCCGTCCAAAGGACGGCCTCGCGCATCGTCGCGGCAAGGTCGCCCACGCTCTTTTCCTTGGAACGTGCAATCGCCTGGCTGCGGATGGTATCCACGAGTCCCGATTTGACTTCGGGATCCTTGCTGAAGAACACGGTCTCGTGTGCCATTTCGTCGGCATACTCGGGGTTGTTCTTCTTGCGGTAAATCCAGATCGGTCCGAAAAGTTCACTCTGACGGAAAACGATATCATCCGTCTTGATCATTTCGAGCATAGCCATGAACGTCACCGCCGCGACAATCGGATGCGAATCGTTGTCGAGCAAGTCTTCGAAAAGCGCACGACCATGCACATTCAAGAAATTGTTGATTGCCTGCTGACGGTCCTGAATCGTCACGTAGTCCAATTCAATATGGTGGATCGTCTCGGAAATCTTTGTCTTTAAGCTCTTTTGGTAGGCACGGAAAAGCTGCCAAATGTTTGCGTCGGCGAGCGTGTCGTCGTCGCTCTGCGTCTTTTCAAGACGCCCACGGGAATACGTTCCGAAGTTCTTCGCTTCCATTTCCTGGAGACCACTTGCGACCTGCTTGAAACGCTGGTATTCCAACATTTCCTTCATGAGCTTTTCGCGGTCTTCGTTGTATTCCTCTTCCATCTCCGGATCGCGTTCTTCGGCCGGGAGCAACTCCTGCACCTTGAGCGCCATCAAGCGGCTTGCCATAAACAGGAAGTCGCCAGCCTTGGAAAGATCTGTTTCGGAATACTCGTTCACCCATTTGAGAAAGTCGTCTGCGATTTCTGCAATGGGAATCTGGTCCAGCGTCATTTCCTTTTTCTGAACGAGATAGACAAGCAAATCCATCGGCCCGTTAAACGAACCGATTTTCACCTCGTAGTCATCTTGTTCAAGAACTTCGGAATCAACCATTGAACGATAATATAGAAATATAGCCCTTTTGTTTGGGATTCAACGCAGCCCATCGCTTCGAAGAATTTTCATAAAAGTCGCATGATTTCCCAAAATGCTGCTAAAATTTTGAGATTTGGGGAATTATCGGCTATTTTTGATGGATAATTTCCTAAAATCTCGTAAAAAAAATCACTTTTGGGGAAATATCTGATTAATTTTTATATATTTTGAAAAAAACAACATGGGGGATTCCGATGAACCTGATTGGACGAAATCGTGAAATAGGGGAGCTCGACCGGTGCCTAAAAAGTGACCAGTCGGAGTTTGTTGTTGTTTATGGTCGTCGCCGAGTAGGCAAAACCTTCCTTGTCGAAGAATTCTTCAACCGTCAATATGACTTTTCTTTTGTCGGCGGTCACAATCTAACCGTGAAAAAGCAATTGCGTAATTTCGCAAAGGCCATCAAACATTATGCGCATTTGCCGGAATTGCCTGTGTTTACCGACTGGTCTGATGCGTTCGATTCATTAACTGGATGGATCGAGTCTCAATCTAGTGACCATAAAAAGGTCATTTTTTTTGACGAAATGCCCTGGATAGATACCCCAAAATCGGATTTTATTGAAGAGTTCGAGAATTTTTGGAATGGTTGGGCCGCACGCCGTAAAGATATATTGTTTATTGCAACGGGTAGCGCAACTAGTTGGATGATTGATAAGCTCGTCGAGAACCAAGGTGGGTTGCATTGCCGCATTACGAACAGCATCTACCTGAACCCTTTTACGCTTTATGAATCGGAACAATACCTCCGTGCCAGAAAATGCGCATGGGACAGATACCAGATTCTCCAAGCGTATATGATTTTGGGCGGTGTCCCGTTTTACTGGAGTTTGTTGGACACTCGTTTGAGCCTTGTCCAAAACATTGACCGTCTTTTCTTCCGTAAAAACGCACTACTGAAAATTGAATTTGACGAACTGTATAACGCGTTGTTCGCCCATGCAGATTACTACGTACAGGTGGCACAATTATTGGCAAACCATAAGGAAGGCTTGACGCGTTCCCAAATAGACAAAGAGGTCGATTTTGATGGCAAAACACTGACTGTCGTGCTGAAGAATCTTGAACGATGCGATTTTGTTTTGCGATATAGCCAGCTTGGTAACAAGGTCAAGGACGCCATCTACCGGTTGTCTGATTTTTATACTCTCTTTTATTTCAAGTATGTGCAGGCGAATAACTCTCTTGATGAACAATGGTGGAGTAAACATTTCAACTCGCATAGCGTAGAAACTTGGCTTGGACAGACTTTTGAACTTGTCTGCATGACGCATGTCGATGCCATAAAGCAGAAACTGGGTATTGCTGGCGTTGCGACGGAAGTGTCTGCGTGGAGATATGTGCCGAAAAGCGATTCTGAAAAAGGAGCCCAAATTGACTTGGTTATTTCAAGGGCTGACAGAACGATAAACTTGTGCGAAATTAAATTCGCTATGGGCAAGTATCAAATGACGGCGGAATACGCCGATTACATTCGCGATAGGGCTGAACTTTTCCGAACTAAAACGAAAACCAAATACGCTATCGTACCAACAATGGTGACTACCTACGGTGTTGCCGAAGGTGCAAACAGCAGCGTTGCACAACAAGAAATCACGATGGAAGATTTGTTCAGGGAAAATACGGTATAAAGGTTTTTCCCGTAAAGCGTTGTTACTGCCACTATAGCTTGTCTATTGAGAATAAGCAAAATAGGATGCGGGAAAACAAGAGAAAAATTGATTTTATGGGAAGAATACGATAATTCTAATAGTTGAGGAAGTTCATTTATAATGACAAGACATACATTGACATATTATTTACTTAAATTATAGTAGAGTTTTTGCTTTTGTATAATACATTGGTTATGCGAAAGCTTTTAGAATGTAATGATCGGGTCGACGTTTGTATTGCTATATCAGGTCGAGGTTTATGTAGCCTCGTGTTTAGGTTTGTTTGCAAAGAAGTTCGTTGTCCCTCATTCTCGTAGTATTTTCTATTACATGTAGCGGAGATCCCATGGCTAATAAATCTGTTGAATCGGAACAGACCGAAGAAATCGTTCTAAACGAGGACCAGCTTATTTGCATCCTGACAAACAAGATTGTCAAGGCGACCGAAAAAGAGCGGAACTTGCAATACATGATTCAGATGATGTCAGAAGAATATGGCTTTGACATGTCTGATTTGCAAAGGGATTTCCAGATAGCGTTTGAAAACGATGAAGGAAAGAAACGCCGTGTTAAGATTGACTTGGCCGTTTTTGAGTCGGGTCGTGAACACGATCAGGCGAATTTGATTCGTGCCGTCGTCGTTGCGAAGGATGCTAAAGTAAAATCGAATGATTCTAAAGCCGGAGTCCATGCTGTATTGGACGATATTCTTTCCTATACGAATTGTGACTTTGGGTGCTGGACGAATGGCGAGGATTTGGCGTTTGTCTCAAAGACGGAGGACGCTTTCGGTCAAGTCGAAATCGAGGACATTTCTGATTTCCCGGCGGCAGGGCAAACTCTGGAAGATTTGGAAAAAGCGGGTGATCACGCGATGCCGCGAAAACCCGCCAACGAATCTTTAGTGAAGGCTTTCAAGCGTTGCCACGATTACATCTATGGTAACGAAGGAATGAAGAAGACTGCTTTCTGGGAATTGCTGAATTTGATATTCTGCAAACTCTATGATGAAAAGAGACGCTTTACGGATGCTCGTGAAGGGAAATCTTATCGTCGCCAGTTTTGGGTGGGCGTCAAGGAGCAGAATACCCCTGAAGGGCAAAAGGCTGTCGCGGATAGAATTAAAGGCATTTTCCGCAAATTGAAAGAAGATGGCTTGTATAGCGATGTCTTTGATGGAAACGAGTCTATCAACTTGTCTGATCGTGGCTTGGCCTTTGTTGCGGCGGAACTTTCCAAGTATTCTTTTTTGGACGCAACTGTCGATGTCAAGGGTACCGCTTACGAAACTATTGTTTCGAATACGTTAAAGCAGGAAGCGGGCCAGTTCTTTACGCCACGCAACATTATCAAGTGTATGGTGGAAATGTTGGACCCTGATGAAAATACTCGCGTTCTTGACCCTGCATGTGGTTCGGGTGGATTTATCGTGATGGTGCTGGATCATGTTCGTCACAAGATTGCGAAAAATATTTGGCCGGAATTAGATGATGTTCGCCTGGAAGCGAAATGCAATTCGGAAAAGGTTGAAGAGAAAGTTCGCGAATATGCGCAGAATATGATTTTCGGTTTTGACTTTGACCCCGATTTGAAGAAGGCGGCAAGGATGAACATGGTGATGGCTGGCGACGGTCACGCCAATGTGTTCAATATTAATTCTCTTGACTATCCGAAAGGCTCAAAACCCGATGTTCCTAAGGTTGCAGAAAAAGTTAACGAAAGTATTGCTGTAAGTAAGGATAAAAAATTCAAGTTTGAAACGGCCGATGATAACGCTCAGGGTAAATTTGATATGATTTTCACAAATCCGCCGTTTGGTTCCAAGGTGGAAGTCGATAAGGAAATCGCCGAACGTTACTATTTAGGCCGTGAATTGGGGAGTAACGCTCCTGAAGTTCTTTTTATCGAAGCCTGTTATAATTTCTTGAAGCCTGGTGGAAAAATGGCGATTGTCTTGCCGGATGGCATTCTTGGCAATCCGAATATGGAAGAAACGCGAATTTGGATTTTGAAGCATTTCAAGTTGTTAGCGTCTGTAGATTTGCCGGTGGAGACATTCTTGCCGCAGGTCGGTGTGCAGGCTTCGCTGTTGTTCTTGCAAAAGAAAACTGCCAAGGAACAATTGATTTCTATCAATGATGAAGATTACGATGTGTTTATGGCAATTGTGGAACATGTCGGCAAGGACCGTCGCGGTGTTCCTATTTACAAGAGGGATGATGATGGTGCGGAATTGTTGTTCGACAATGTAAAGAAGTGGCTGACTTATGATGAACGTGGTCGAGAAGTAGTCCGTGAGCGTAAGGAAAGAATCAAAAAACTTGATGACGACCTTCCTGAAGTTGTAAATGCGTATGCAAAATTTAAGGAAGCGCATAAATGAAAATTTCCAAGATAAAAACACGAGTATTCAAATCGAATGGCTTTCGTATCGATGCCTCTTTCCATTTGAGTGATGGTGTTGTTGTTCGCAGAAAGATTGCTGCTTCGCCATACAAAATTATGAAAGTTGGCGATGCTGCTAACCAAATATTCTACGGCAATAGAGCGAAACGTGTATATGTCCAAAAACGTGAAAATGGGATTCCGTTTTTGAGTAGTTCTGATATTTTACAGGCCAATCTTGAAAATGTCAAACTAGCGTCAAAGAAATACACTCCGTGTATTGAACAGATGCGACTGCAAGAAGGGTGGATTCTGATATCTCGTTCTGGAACTATAGGTAATACGGCCTGGGCTACTAAGCAACATGCTCAGAAGCTAGCTTCTGAGCATGTTATTAGGATAGATCCTAATAACATCCTCAGGGCGGGTTTTGTCTATGCGTATCTATCGAGTTCTTATGGACATTCCTTGTTGACGCAGGGAACCTTTGGTGCGGTTATTCAGCATATAGAGCCTGATTTTGTTGCATCTTTGCCTATACCACAGTTTCCTGCAAAGTTTCAAGAAAAAGTAGATAATTTGATTAAGGAAAGTGCCCGCCTCCGCGAAGAAGCAAATGATGTTCAGAAAAAAGCTTTACAGATTTTGTTTTCTAAAACAGAATTAAATGGCATTAGCATTGATGAATACAACTATTTTGGTCCCTCTGTTGAAAAAAGAGCGGTTTCATCTTTTGTAATAAATAAGAAGCTTGTTACTCCGGTTACAGTAAATGCTTTTAACTTATCGCAACGTAATCGTAATCTAGTAAAGAGGATAAAAAAGACTATAGAAACAAAGCCTTTGATTGATTGCTTAGATAAAAATGGCCTGTTCTCAACAGGGAGTTTTCCTCGAATTGAGTTGGAATCTGGTCATGGTGTAATGCTCATAAATCAGAAAGATATTTTTGATACCGTCATAAAGGGCAAGTATATATCTAAACGCAATGTAAAACTTGATAGAATGGTTGAACTCAATGAAATAATGATTGCTGGAGTGGGAACCTTGGCGGAAACGGAATCGTTTTGTAGATGTATTTATGCGAATGAATATTTGAAAGGAAAATTGGTTTCTGGTGAATTTATTAGAATGAAAACAAATCTTTCTGTTCCGCCAGGTTATTTGTATTTGTGGTTGTCATCTGAATATGGATTCCGTCTTATTAGAAGTACTCAAGCTGGGACAAAACTCTGTAGACCGATTCCAAAACTTTTGGAACAAATTCCTGTGCCTGTTTTAGAAATAGATGTAATGAAAAAAATCAACGACATGGTGTTAGATTCTCAGAGTAAATTATATCTATCGATTATGAAAGAAATAGATGCAATTTCCCTAGTCGAAAAAGAAATTGATGGTTGGAAAGCATAACTTCTGTTAGAAAAGGTTTTTATATGGCTCAAGTAAAATTCCCTGTTCATAGCGATGGTTTTGTCAATGCAGGCGAAAAACGCCTGATTGATTATTTGCAGAACAATCTTCCTGCCGATTACTGGATTGTTCCTAACGGAGAATATGCCAATAAAAATCCGCAGGGTCTTGTGGCTAGCAGTGAATACGATTGCATTGTGGTTGCTCCCCATGCCATTTACCATATTGAAAATAAGGATTGGGGTGGCAATCTTCAAGGTGATGATTATGCGTGGTTTGTAAATGGGGCCGAACGAAAAAATCCGTTTGTGGCTGCAGAACGCAAAACACGCATCTTGGCTTCTATGTTAAGGTCTCATAACCATTTGTGGGGCGGGGCCTTCGTACAGACTGCGGTAACGCTGAGTTTTCCGGGTCAGTCAAAAACAGGTATTGACCATTACAGCAAATCGTATGACCAGATTTTTTTGCTAGAAAAACCGCTTATTGATTTTATTAAAGATAACGCAAAAGTCCGTAAGGCTCCAGATGCTATAAAAGCATATCAGAAAGACATTGTCGATTTTTTAACTGGTAGTGCATCGGTTGCACAATATCGTCGAAGAAGAAAAGTCCTTCTGGACTATCAAATCATCGAGGTTTTGCAAGAGACAGATTCGTTTACGGAATACTTGTGTAAGGCAAAGTTCTTTGCAGATAGAAAGTATAAAATTAGAGAGTATCCGCTGGATTACGCGGAAAAGTCCAAACAAGAACTTGATACTATTCGCAGAAAGGCTGAAAATGCCAAGTATGTTCATGAAAAACTTGGTTTCCGCGGAAACATTATTCCGTGTGAAAGTATTCTAAGCGAAGACGGTTGTTTTTATTATGAAAAAAGCCTGTATATGGAAGAATCTACATTACGGGCTCATATAAAAAAGAAGACTTTGACCGATCTGGAAAAAATCCAGATTGTCCTTGATATTGCAAATGCCTTGAAAGAGGCTCATTCTGAAGGAATATTTCATCGTGATGTTTGCCCGGAAAACATTTATGTGACAAATTCTGGGGCGGCACTTGCGAATTTCAGGCTTTCGTGGTTTACTGAACATCAGACGATGGGTTACACCGTTGCAACCGAACTTGTGCCGACAAAGGACTCTCCTTATGTTTCTCCTGAACAAGATGACAATGATGTCTGTGCGTCTAGCGACTTGTTCTCTTTAGGAGTAGTCTTTTACGAACTGATGACGGGTAAGTTGCCATTTAATGATTCACAGTCTTTCAGGGTGCATGGTGGAAAACTAGATGAATCGCTGATGCCATCCAAGGTAATTTCTCAATTGCCACCATGGTTCGATGAACTGGTGCGAAAGACTGTTGTTGTTGATGTCAATAATCGTTTTGCCTCCGCTGAGGAAATGATTGAGTTTATCAACATCAACTTAAAGCCTGCTGCCCAGGAATCTATTCGCAAAAAACAGGCCGAGTCTCCCATTGCTAATCAAACGCAAAAGAAAATTGAGGATTTGAAACCCGGTGATCAGGTGACTCCGGAGATTGTCTTGTACGAACCGCTGGGGAAAGGTGGTTTTGGCCGTGTTTTTAAGGCAAAGCAGACGTTACAGAACAAATTTTACGCCATCAAAATTTTTGACAGAGATTCTTCTGCACAAGAAACGATAAATGAGTACCAGACACTCAATAAATTGTCTCACGATAATATCGTAAAGTTCATTTACAACGGAATAACAACTCAGGGTTTCTTCTATACGTTAATGGAGCTGCTTGAGGGCGACAACTTGAATAAGTTTGTCGAAGGTGATTTGAAGATGACCATGAACGAACTATATAAAATGGTTCGTCAAATCCTTTATGCTCTCAAGTACATGCAGGAACAAAATCCGCCGATGTACCATCGTGATGTCAAGCCCAATAATATTATTTGGGATAAGTCCTCTCGATATGTGCTGATCGACTTTAACATATCATCCCAATTAGACGATAAGGCTTTTGCAGGAACATATCCTTATCTAGCTCCAGACTTGATTCAGGGAAGTTCTGTTATCAACTGGGATTGCTCTGCAGATACTTTTGCTCTTGGAGTATCAATTTATCAGTTAATTGCTCATACATATCCCTGGCTAGGAAAAAATAATCAGCCTATCGTTGGCGTAGAGCCTGCAGATATTGCGCAATATGCAGAAAGACTTTCTCCAGAATTTGCAGCATTTGTCATGCGTTCTATCAAGACTGACAAAGCGGAAAGATTTGCGAATGCGGCGGAAATGCTTGCCGCTCTTGAAAAAATTGGGCTGAACGGAATGCTTAAGGAAACGGAAAAAATAATCCGTTTAGATTCCGATGGCAAAAGAACCGATTATGTAGATTATCTTAATACCCTTTATAGCCAGAGTAGTCATGGCAATAGTGGTGTTGTCGCCAAATCAAAAACGACTAATAGTTTTGATGATTTGACCTATATCGAGACAAAGTTGGATAAACGCCTCATTGACGATATCACGAACTTGAAATACAAACTGGTTGTAATTACCGGTAATGCAGGTGATGGTAAGACTGCGTTTATCAAGCAAATAGAAAGCCGTAATGCTCCCGTGCAGGCTAAAACCGTCGGTAATGGCAGCACGTTCACCATCAATGGCGTGAAGTTTGAAACCAACTATGATGGCTCACAGGATGAAGATACAAAGCTGAACAATGATGTTTTGAATTCTTTCTTTGAGCCGTTCTTTGATTTGGATGATTATACCAAGGCTCCGGAAGGTCGCATTATTGCTATTAATGAAGGCAGGCTTGTAGATTTCCTCAGCCAACAACCAAGATTAAAGAAGTTTGAAACAAACATTGAGGAATTCTTCTTCAACGAAGGCCATGTAGAGTTGCTTCCCGGATTAATTGTAATTAATCTCAATTTGAGGTCGATTACAGCAAGAGAAGGCGATTCTCAGAGTTTGTTGGGCCAGCAAATTCAAAAGATGGTTGCAAGCGAATTGTGGACAAAATGCGAAGGTTGCCCTGTTGCAGAAAAATGCTTTATCAAGTATAATGCAGACACTTTCAGGGATAGTAGTGTTGGTCTTGAAGTGACGAACCGTCTGGAATGGTTGCTACGCACAATAGTCTATAAACGCGAATTGCATGTGACAATGCGTGATTTACGTTCAATGATTGCTTATATGCTTACACGTGATTATTCGTGTGAACAAGTGAAAAAGCTTATCGATATTGTGCAAACGGAAGGATTGCGGAGCTATTATTGGCAATACTATTATTTCAATATTACAGCACCGGCAATAAAGCCGAATGTCGCCTCCTTTGATTTACCGACATTGGATTCTAATGACCGTTTAATTCGCATGCTGCGAGAAACGGATATTGCCGAAGTGGCTTGGCCTGCAGTTGACCGCGATTTGTATTATAAGGAGAAAACTTCGGAAAATTACTTACTGTTTAGTGATAGGAAACAGAACCTCATTGATGACTTTAATGCGGTAGGGATGAAGCCGATTTGGCAAATGGATGATGAAAATGAACGTAATGAAATTGAATGCGTACAGAAGGTTTTTGTTCGACATCAATATTTTGAAGGCAACCTCAAATTCAAACGTCGCTTGCCATATCGCTATATTACGGATTTTTACGAATCCCTACGTGATGAAAGTGCCGATAAGTTGGCAGAATCTAAACTGAATTTAGCAAAAGCTATTTCCATTAGCGAAGGTTGCGAAAATGCGGAATTGTCAAAGGCTCATCTTCTTTTGGCCAGTTCGCAGTCGAATGATCCGATATCAAAAAGTTATCGAAGATTCCCGATTGATGAATTTGAATTGTATGTGAATAAAACAGACCATTTGACACAATATGTTGAATATGAAAGTGACAGTTTTATTTTTAGGCATAAAGCTGAGAAACATATTCAATTGACGGTTTCACTTGACTTGTACGAAATGCTCAAGTTTATCCAGAATGGTTTCAGCCCGTCTGTAAACGACTTGCAAGGGCGATTTATTGAATTGCAGGTGTTCAAGAATCTGTTGCAGAGTAAGACTTACAAGGAAATTATTGTCACCAAGAATAATCAGAAGTTTACAATTGTTCGTCTTGACGAGAACAAACATATTGTATTCGAATCCTTAAAGCAGGAGAATAATTAGTATGATGTTGAAATTGAAAATGGGTACGGTGACATTCCGAAACCCTCAAATTTTTGCCGTCAATACTAAAAGAATCGCCTTGGAGCGAGTCCTTACAAAATTATTTATGCTCATTTATTCGAATGGCGTTGATTTATCCTTAAAGGTAAAAAAAGAGCATGATGTTAAATCTTTGATAGAATATATTGATATTTTGGAAAAAAGTGGTGTAGTTTCAGGAGCGATAAATAATCAGGATGCCGTTGAGGATTGGCTGCGTAGTAATTTGCTGGAAATGGTTTTTCGTGGTAATGTTGTCAAAGAAAAAGTTTGCAGCCTTAAACCAATGCATCTGTTAAGTTTTAGGGTGTTAAATTTAAAGTACTGTCGTGATTATAACACCGCCGAGCAGCTTTTTTTGATGTTAAAAAGTAACCCAGAAGTACTCTTCGGATTAAAGCAGTATCTTAGTAAAGGATGGGATGCCAGTTCCAATTCGGTTGTGCGATTTACAGATCTTGATGTTGACACGACTGGAATTTTGTATCTAGTTAAGGAATTGAAAGAGTCTAAATCTCTCAATACTAGAGAAACTCCGGCACCTTTGTTAAAAAAGCAGTCTGATCTCTTTAATGATGATGTTCGCCGTCTTCTTGTTTATCAAGAAAAATTGCCCAGATCTGTATTTATTGAATACTTCAAGATTCTTTGTGGATTTCATCTCGCTTTATATACGATGAAATTGGTTTATTTGTTGCCTCAAATGGTTGATCAGGGAAAAATCGATGTTGATGATGATTGGTCGATGATTGTTGATGCAACGGATAACTTAAATAGCAAGATTTCAAAGTATGCCCGATCAGACTTTGAGAGAAATGAAAATAATTATCGACGTTATATTAGGGCTACTTATGCAATTGACGTAATACAAGGAATGCCTACAAAAGATGGGAAAAAAGCGTCTATTGCAGAATGCTTGATGAAAATGAAAAATGGGGTAAATGACGAATATTTTGGTTATCGACTACAAGAAATACTAAATGGTCTTC
Organism: Fibrobacter sp. UWB12; assembly: GCF_900142485.1. Lineage (NCBI taxonomy): Bacteria > Pseudomonadati > Fibrobacterota > Fibrobacteria > Fibrobacterales > Fibrobacteraceae > Fibrobacter > Fibrobacter sp. UWB12. The sequence continues at coordinate 314,539 of NZ_FRAZ01000003.1, forward strand.
CCGACAATAATGAAAAAGAGTTTGATAAAAATGACTATCAAGCTCAATTTAGGTATTTTGAAAACTCATCATCATTCGATAGGTTTGTTTATTTGTTGGAATCATCAAACTTGGGGCAATCGCAATTCAGATTTTTAAGAGAGTTCCTTGATGCCGCAACAATGAAAAATTCTCCTTCAAAATTACTTGCAGATGGACGTTCCAGAAAGTATCCAAGACGAGGTGCCTTAGGCTCAAAATTACTGGAAACTTTAGTTCAGATTTTGGTTTTGGAACCTGTTGATGGCGGAAAATATCAATCCAGATCATTGTCCATTGATGAATTGGCTCGACAGATTCGTTCTCGGTATGGTTTGATTATCAATGGTATTGGTGATACTCGTTTCATAAATGCGGATGTGGAAACATGTTCGGCATTTAAGGAAAATATGGATGCGTTCAAGAATAAGTTGCGACAAATCGGTTTCTATACGGATTTGAGCGATGCCTGCTTATTGCAAAAAATTCGTCCCCGTTACAATTTTAACTAAGGTGTTGTCATGAGTATTCAGGAGTTGTATTACGACAAGTTTCTCAGATTCGTTGTTTCTCGTTATGAGAAGACTATTAAAGAAGTTAAGCCGGGACACCGAATGAAAATTACAGGTTTGTCGCTTGGCAAACTTCAGCGGCTGATTACGCCTTTGCGAGAGATAAACCCCTCCGTTAAGACGTTTATTCTTTCGGATTCACTTTCGGGTGATGATTATGTTCATGCTTCGAAATTGATTGAACTCAGAAATGAATGTCCTGATGCAATTCTTGCCTTGATTCCGTCGGATAGTTCGACATCTGCCGAAGATTCCTATGGTGCAGCATTTCAGGAATTGTCTGTGTCGGATTTGCAGAAAGATTTTTTTGACTTTTTGCTTGCGAAAATTCCTCAAGATAAATCGCATCTCTTCCAGATATTTTATAACGCATTTGCAGAGTTTAAACTATTTGCATCGGATGATTTGAGCAATCTAGTAAACTATTTGCTTTTTGTTGATGCTGAAAATTATTCTTTGGAATCGTGGGGAGATGGTCTCCAATTTATGGGGATGATTCCCGATTCAGATTTGGCGAAAAATGAACAGGACCTGAAACGTTATTTCAAGTTGAATTTTGAGATGTGCACATCTCTGCTTTGTGATTTTTCTTTAACAGAGCTGGATCGTGTCAATAAACTTCCTTTAAGCCCAGATTCTATACAAAACGAAGTTATTGATTTCTTGACAAAAGAAAAAGATGTTCGTGATAGCATTGAACTTTGCAAAAGAATTTATGAGAAATATCCTAAGCTTAATTTCTCCAGATGGAAAAGCTATCTCACTGTTGCTGTAAACAAGAAAAATGTTAAAGTCTATGCTGACCTGACACCTGGTAAAAAAGATGGCGAGGAATTAATAAAAGATCCCTCTGGAAATTTGGTGCTGAATATTAAGGATGGAAAGAAAAAAGGGAAAATCTCTTTTACAGTTGTTGTTGATCCGGCTCCAGCACAAAACCCAGACATTATGGCGTTTGAGATATGCTTGATAAGGCGAGAAGACTTTACGTTGGTGGATACGCTTAAAAAAGCGAAACTTGGAGCCAACAGAAAAAGTGCTAAACGAAAAATGTCTGTCAATATCGAAAATGAAGCGTACGAATCTGGCGATTACATGCTTCGTGTCAATGCTATTGACGAAAATGATGTTGTGCTTAATGTTGACAATGATTTTAAGGACGAAGAAAAACAAAGTAAATGGGAGGAAGAAAAGGCTGAAAATCCGGAAAAGTCCAAAGAACAATTTCGATTGGATAATCAGGCTGCCTATTGTAATGAAACCGTTGTGTTTACAATAAACAATGCCGTATCTTCTGACGAACTTGAAGAGTCTGAAGAAGTTGAAAAAAGAGCGAAGGTCAATACATTTTTGCAGGGGTTCATCCGTCAACGAGTATCGCTGTTAGTGAGTGATAAAGAAATTGAACTGGATGAATACGATGAACCCAAAAATGGTTGGCAGCATGGTTCCTTGAATGACATTTTCCAGTTTGATTTGTCGTCTAAATTTGCGTTCCAAATACAGTTGCCAAAGAAACTTATTGCCCTAGAAACATCCTTCTTAAAAAATCGAGATACATTTGGATATATCAATGCTACAGTCGGTGCGAATATAACTGATGTAAATTTGCAAAGTTTACGATTTAGCGCTTTGTCTCAAGATAAAATTCCAGTCGAATTAAAAAAATTAAGGTCTGAATTGTTTGAGGTTATTTCGCAGTCGGCAAAAGAAGATTCTGGCTTGCTTGAAACATTTGATATTGCAAATAACCAAGACTTGATTATAAATTATTTGGCGGAATATAATTCCTGGTTGGCTGATTTGTCGGCTCAGAATCTTTCGGAAAGTGACTCTGTTGCCGTTCAGTTTATTGATATGGTTAAATTGGAGGTGGAACTTCCTAACGGGACTTACACCGATGTTTGCCTTATTTCGCCTTTGCATCCACTTCGTTTGGGTTGGATGGTAAATCTATGGGGTTTGTTCCAAAATTGGGAAAACAGTACAAAAGAGTTTGATGCATACCGGAAATCTTGGACAAAAAAGCTGGACCAGCTTTTCTATGGCAAACTGAAAATGGATGTAGCTCCATTAATCTTGGCTGATGAAAAGTTGCAAGACCCGTATCAATATATTGGTGAAATAACATTTGGATGGGGAATTTATTCTCGCCCCGCAATAAGCAAGGATAAGTCTTTGTCTTCTGATGCAAGGCAAATAAAGGCTTATACATCGTCCTTGCTCAATATCTCCAGCGATAAGATTATTGACAGCGATGTTAGTGCTGAATTGGTGGAAAAATACATCAACCGATTTGCCAAATCGCATCCTTATGCGAAAAAATTAGTTCTGAACTTGTTCAATGCGGGTGATGCGATTTCTTTTGTAAATGCCTTGAAGTCAATTGAATTGAAAAACTCCGCATTGACTTATGAAATAAGAATTTTTTCAGAGTCGAATTTAATAAAATCCGGAAGTGCTCTTCGAGAACTTATAAATCCCGAGTCCAATGTTGCTGAAGGTGCGGAGGCCTTTTCGCAAGCGTCGCGTAATCGACTTTTTCCGAAAATACGATTTTCCTTGAATGATACGCAGCAATTTATTCAAGACCCGAACCATTATCAAGCTCATATTTCATTCTTGATAAATCCGTTCCAGATACAATCTTCTTTGGTGCGGCCCAATAAACTGGATAGATCGTTCTACTTGAATTCCTTAATTTGCCGTAGCGTTATATCTTATGAAGAAAATGGAAACGATTCTACATGGTATCGCTATATATCTGAAAAAATCTTGCCGAATCCTGTAGAGGAATTTGCTAACACAGAAGTTGATTTGTTGAAAAATATTCAAAATTTGGTGGGTAAGATAATGTCTAATACCATAGACAGTTCGTTGCCTACGACAACATTAGTTTTGAAGGAATCCGACCGTGTTCTCCTTAATTTGGTTCACGATGTTTCTGATTGGGTGGTGACATTCGATAAGAACATGGGACCTGAATTCTTCGACCTTCCGGCAAATTCGGGAGAAAATCAAAAGATTCCTTATTTGCTGGACTATATTCCAGGACAAGAATCCGCAGGAACATCAGCTTTCTTGACTTCTAAGCCCACAAGTGAAATTGAGGGGCTAATGAAGCCAATGTTTAGCGAGTATGGAATTGATTTGTCTGGCAATGAACAGTTCTTGGAATTACTTGAAGATGTAAGAACTGTTAGCAGTTCTCTCATAATGCAAGCAGGAACGACGAAAAATAAGGCTTTTGAAGTTTTAGGGACGACCCTGACAAAGCGGTTCCTGAAGAAGAAAGGTTTGTTAAACGAGGCTTTTATTATCCCTATCGATTTGCATCAAGAACTGTTTGCGGATCTTGATACGGGCGATCGTGAACGTGCTGACAATTTGCTTGTAAATATTGATGTTGAATCCAAGGAAATTGTATTTACCGTTGTTGAAATAAAGTGCAGAAAATCTCTGAGTGAAAGCGAAGAAAATGACTTGAAATGTAAAATACAGGCTCAACTTATCAATACTGTGTCTGCTTTGCAACAACGATTTGGTAAACCGTTAGATGGCAGTCCAGAGAGATTGGATAGAGAACTCCAGATTTTGGAATTAGTTGATTTGTTGAGTTTCTATATCAAGAGGTCTCAGCGCTATGCACAATTAGACCCGATTGTTGCTGAAGAATATTTGGTATTCTTGTCAGAATTGGAAAAGTTGGATTATAACCTAAAGTTCAAGCAAATTGGTGTGATATATAACTTTAGCCAACATGAACGTCAAAAGAAATGTTTTGAAGGCGATAGTTGCATTTTTACGATGGGCGAATCTGTTATTGGAGAAATTCTGGGCGACAATGCAACACTGAATACAGAACGATTGAAGCAACTTGATAACGATAAGGAATTCTGTGATGCGTTTGAACCGAATCGTAAAGAAAATATTGTACGGATTAGAACTTTGCGAGATGGCGGTGATTTACCTGCAGAAACGCCTGTTGAACCAGAATTCGAAGAGACTGAAAATATTGAGAATATAGTTTCTACTGCAAATTCGTCAGAAGCGGCAGTTTCTTCAACATCAGAAGTGTTGCCAGAGACGGCGGAGAAGCGTTCGGAGGTGGTTGAGGACAAACCTGTAACAGTTCCAGACGTTTCTGTACCGACATCAGAAATTTCTGCATCAGGACAGATCCCCATTGTAGAAACAGCACCAAAATCAGATGAAAATAATGGTGTGGAAAAACAGGAAGCAGAAGATGCCTGTTATGAACTACCTGTATGCGATGTTTTGATTGGAAAAACTGATTTTTCGCCGCAATTTGGGATACTCGGAAAAACGATAGACAATAAAAGGCTGGTTGGTATTGACTTGAATGAATGCAATACTGTCAGTTTATTTGGTGTTCAGGGTGCAGGAAAAAGTTATACAATTGGAACTGTTGCAGAAATGACATTGAAACAGTTCAGTAAAGTAAATAAACTTCCGGCGCCTCTTGCGAGCGTTATATTCCATTATAGTGAAAGTATGGATTATGCTCCGGAATTTACATCGATGGTTTATCCAAATGATGATGCAAGACAACTTGCACGCTTAAAACAAGAATATGGTGCCGAAGCAGGATCTGTAAAAGATGTAATACTTCTTACGCCTGAAAGCCAAGTCGAAAAAAGAAAGAGCGAATACCCTGACATAGAAATTGCGCCAATTGGGTTTGCTGCCTCGGAATTGAATGTCGCTGATTGGATGTTCCTGCTTGGAGCAATGGGCAACGAGTCCACATATGTGAAAGAACTAAAGCAGATAATGAAGGCATGTCGCCATGATATGACGCTAACAAACATTAGGATGGGCGTTAATCAGAACGCATTCCTGTCAAGTTCTCAGAAGAATTTGGCTTTGCAAAAACTGAAGTTTGCCGAAGACTATATTTTGAACGATAGTTTGCTTAAACAATATATGCGTCCTGGTCGCTTGATTATTGTGGATCTGCGTGATGAATTCATTGAGAAGAATGAAGCGCTAGGATTATTCGTTGTGATGCTCAATATATTTGCAAGTGTCAAGGCCGTTGATGGTAAACAGTTTAACAAATTCATTGTTTTTGATGAAGCCCATAAATACATGAATGACAAGGACCTTGTCGCCTCTATTACTACTGCAATTCGTGAAATGAGACATAAAGGTGTGTCCATTATGATTGCTAGCCAAGATCCGATGAGTTTGCCAAGTGAAATTATTGAACTTAGTTCTATTGTGATAATGCACAAGTTTAGTTCGCCTGCGTGGGTAAAACATGTCCAAAAGGCGATTACGGCTTTACAAACATTGACGCCTGCAGCGATGTCTTCACTCTCATCTGGTGAAGCATATTTGTGGGCAAATAAAGCTACGGATAGGGCATTTACGCAAAGGCCCGTGAAAATATCGATCCGCCCCCGTGTTACTAAGCATGGTGGCGATACGATAAATGCGGTAAAGTAAAGCTTTAAAATAGAAGGATTGTTCTATAATTCTCTAAATGTCCTCAAAAACAAGACATTTAGAGAATTATAAGCACTTTTCTGCAGTATAACTCTCTAAATGTGCCTTTTTTCGGTGGTATGAGGGTGCTTTTTCCTCGAAATTGCGCCCTCTTGACTACCAATTCTCCCTTATTGTATATTTGAGGTATAGAGGTATAATTATGACTGAAAATTTAATCAAAAACGCAATGCATGCCATTGAAACGATGGATCATTCAAGGGAGGCTGCTCTTCGCCGATTGCAAAGAGCGGGAATTCTCACAAAGACGGGCAGAATGACTGCTTTTTATCGTAGGTGTATCCAGGCTCAAACGCCTAAAGGATAGACCTTGTATGGACGATATCTATTTGGACCGTCCTAATTTATATATTGGTTTTCATGGTTGCGAAAAGAATGTTGGGATAGATTTAATTCTTCATCCTAATCGCATACACATGAGTGCTCATGATTACGAATGGCTTGGTCATGGATTCTATGTGTGGGAAAATAACTACGATAGAGCTTTAGATTGGGCAAGTAATCATTACCCGAAATTTAAGGAACCGTTTGCAATTGGTGTAGTCTATACGTTGGAAAAATGTCTTGATTTAACTGACAAGCATTTTATCGAATTGCTTTCTATGGATTATCCTGAATTTCTCCTAGATCTAAAGAGGATGGGAACCTCTGTTCCGCAAAATACGGATTTAAAAGGAATGCCTAATCCTAGTGGTGTTCTGAGGTTTCTTGATTGCTTTTTGATTGAGCATGTTCATTCAGTAAATGATATCGCGGAGGATATCCCTTACTTTGATTCTGTTCGCGGTGCATTTACTGAAGGAGTTCCTGCTTATCCAGGAACTCAATTTGGGGATAAAAACCATATCCAAGTATGTGTTCGTAATAAGAAGTGTATAAAGGGATTTTTCTTGCCCCGATATTGAACTAGTGTTTTTTAACATATATTTTGAGTTTATATGTAACGCGAAACCCCTCCCGTCAGGGAGGGGCTTGCGCTTTAAGCTTTTGGCTTTGCCAACTGTGGCAAAACCCTAAGACCTATTATTCCACTGTCACGCTCTTGGCGAGGTTTCTCGGCTGGTCTACGTCGTTTCCGCGCAACACGGCGATGTGGTAAGCGAGCAACTGGAGCGGAATGCAAGTGAGAATCGGCATGAGCATCGGGCGGGTCTTCGGGACCGTGATAATATGGTCTGCGATTTCGTCGAGCGGGTGGCAGTCTTCTGTTGTGATGGCGATGACCTTGCCACCGCGAGCCTTGATTTCGCGGATGTTGCTGATAATCTTGTCGAACAGCGCGTCCTTCGGAGCGATTACCACGACCGGCATGTTCTCGTCGATAAGGGCAATCGGGCCGTGCTTCATTTCGGCAGCGGGGTAGCCTTCTGCATGGATGTAGCTGATTTCCTTGAGCTTCAAGGCGCCTTCCATGGCGACCGGGTAGCAGAAGTGGCGACCGAGGTACAAGAAGTTGTTTGCCTTGCAGAGTGTCTTTGCAATTTCGGCGATACTGTCAGAAAGCTTGAGTGTTTCGGTGACGAGATCCGGAAGTTCCAAAAGGTCCTTCGCGATGTCGGCACCTGTTTCAAAACTGAGTCTGCGCTGGCGTCCGAGCAAAAGTGCAATCATGGCAAGAACGACAACCTGGCTTGTGAATGCCTTGGTGCTGGCCACGCCGATTTCGGGACCGGCATGCAGATAAACACCGCCATCACTTGTTCGTGCGATTGTGGAACCGACGCCGTTACAAATAGCAAGAGCGGTTGCGCCCTTCTGCTGGGCTTCCTTGAGTGCGGCGAGCGTGTCTGCGGTTTCGCCTGACTGCGAAATGGCAAGCACAAGCGTACCCGGCTTGATAATCGGGTTTCTGTAGCGGAATTCCGAAGCGTATTCGACTTCGACCGGAACGCCAGCCAGGTCTTCAATCATGTATTCACCGACCATGCCTGCATAGTAGCTTGTACCGCAAGCGGTGATGATGATGCGATTGATGTTGCGGAGTTCCTTGATATTTGTGTCGAGGCCCGCAAGTTTTGCGTTACCTTCGGCGGTGAGCAAACGACCACGCATGGTGTTGCGGAGCACTTCGGGCTGTTCAAAAATTTCCTTGAGCATGAAGTGCGGGAATCCGCCCTTGGCCACGGCGTCTGCATCGAATTCCACGTCTTGGACTTCGCGTTGCACTTCGTGGCTGCTCATGTTGACGATGGAATAACCGCTGTCTTTGATTTGGACAACGTCATTGTCATCGAGATAAACGACTTTTTGCGTGTGGTTGATAATGGCCGAAACATCACTGGCGAGGTAAAAGTCACCGTCGTTACCGATACCGAGGATAAGCGGACTTCCGCGGCGGGCGCCAATCAAAACATTCGGTTCTTCATTACAGATAACACCAAGGCCGAAAGTACCTTCAATTTGTTTGAGTGCCTTGAGGACGGCTGTCTTCAAATCACCATTGTAATAGCGGGCAATGAGGTGTGCCACAACTTCGGTATCAGTTTCAGATTTGAATTCGATACCTTCGGAGATGAGCTTTGCCTTGAGGCTTGCGTAGTTCTCGATAATGCCGTTATGGACAATAGAAATCTTTCCGTCGAAACTTGTATGCGGATGGGCGTTTGCTTCGGTAGGTGCACCATGGGTGGCCCAACGGGTATGAGCAATGCCCACAGAACCCTTAATCGGGGTGTTCTTTAATTTGTCTTCGAGAGCTTTGATTTTTCCCGATGCACGGACAACTTTTATTTGATTATGGTCGATGACTGCTACACCAGAGCTATCGTAGCCTCGGTATTCCATTTTCTTGAGTCCTTCGACAAGAATCGGCAGAGCTTCGGCTTTACCGTTATATCCAATAATTCCGCACATAGTAAACCTGGTATACTGATTGTTAGCTGAAAATATACAAAATGTAAAGGTAAAAAGAAAATTATTGTAAGTTTTAACGGAAATGTTTTACTATTTTAAAGAAGTCTATTTTTTCATAGAGGATAAACATGAAGACTAAATTGATTGTTGCAGCTGGCGCTCTTGCCATGCTTATGACTGGTTGCGAACCGTGCAAAACTGCATCTACCGAAAAGACTTCGCTTGTTACTGAAAAGGACAAGTATAGCTATGCTCTCGGTGCTCATTTCGGTAACCAGGCACGCTTCCAGTTGGTAACTCGCGATTCCATCGATCTCGACCTCGACCTCTTCATTCAGGCTTTCAAGGAACGCTACAATAGCGATTCTGCCAAGTACTTGATGAACGACTCCATTATCATGGAAACGCTCAACAAGCTTTCTGCTGATCGTCAGGCCGAAAAGGTAAGAAAGGATAGCATCGCAGCTGCCAAGAACAAGGCTGAAGGCGAAGCATTCCTCGCTCAGAACAAGACTGCCGAAGGCGTTGTGACTACGCAATCTGGTCTCCAGTACAAGATTGTTACTGAAGGTCAAGGTGCAACTCCGACCGACGAAGACAAGGTCAAGGTTCACTACACTGGTACGCTCCTCAATGGCGAAAAGTTCGACAGCTCTGTCGATCGTGGCCAGCCGCTCGAATTCCCGGTTACTGCTGTAATCCCGGGCTGGACGGAAATGCTCAAGCTCATGAAGGTCGGCGAAAAGGTTATCGCATGGATCCCGAGCGACCTCGCTTACGGTCCGCATGGCAACCGTGCTATTCCGGGTAACTCCGTCCTCAAGTTCGAAATGGAACTTTTGGAAGTGATCGCTCCTGAAAAGCCGGCAGAACAGGCTAAGCCGGATCAGAAGAAGCCGACTAAGAAACCTGCTAAGCAGTAATCTTAAGCAATTCGCTTGAATTTGAATGCCTCGCGCCTACCCGCGCGGGGTATTTTTTTTGCGCTGTCATCCCGGCCCTAGTGCCGGGATCGCCATCTCGTTGGTGGTGTAAAAAATTTTATCTTTGCTTTTGAAATTTTAAGAGCGGGTGATTATGTCCAGATTTTTCTTTTTGCTGTGTGTTGCAATTATTGCGCTTACCGGATGTAATGAACAGAAAAAAATTGACGCGTTGACGCAAGAAAAAGCAAAACTTGAAGCGACGGCCGATTCGTTAAAGGCCTTGATTGCAAAAGCTCAAGTGGCGACTTCGAAATGGATTGTGAAAAACGATACCGTTCGTGCGGGCGATGGACTTTTCCAGGTGCTATACCGCATGAACATCAACGAAAAAGAACGTGGCAAGATTGTGATTGCCTTGCAGGACTCCGTTGAACTTGCTGCACTCCGCGTGGGGCAGGTGTTTTATGCCGCTCTCGATACTGCTGGCGATGTCCAGCGTTTCCGCTTTGCGCCGAACCCGGCTACGGTTCACATGTTGAGCAAGGTCGATTCTGGTTTTGCCTATAGCCGCATTGACAAGCCTGTAACGATCCGTCAGTCTGTTTTTGAGGGCGCCTTGGAAAACGGGAGCACGTTGAGCGGCATCTTGCATAAGGTCGGCATTCCTAGCCGCATGGTGGGTGTCGTGAGCGCCGTTTTGCAGTGCAAGGTCTCTTTCCAGCTCGCACGCCCGGGCGACAAGTTCCGCATCTTGCTCGAAGAAAAGTTCTATCAAGACTCTATCTGGATTAGCGGTAAGGTGCTTTACGCTGAATTTAACGGCTACACGGTTGGCCATCACGAAGCATTCCGCTACGAAGACCCGGATCCGAAGAGTACGTTTAACGCCCATTACACTGAAAAGGGCGAAGCGCTCATTTTCGAAGGTCTCCGCTATCCGCTTGACCGTTTGCATATCACGAGCCCGTATGGTGCCCGCATCCACCCGATTACTGGCCGTCGCACGGTGCATCACGGTATCGACTATGGTAGCCCCAAGGGCTCACCGGTCTATGCGGTTGCTGCTGGTGTCGTGACTGTTTCTGGTTACGATGACTTGAGCGGTAACAAGATTGCTATCCGCCACAGGGACAATACCGAGAGCTGGTACATGCACCTCTCCGTGCGTGGCGTGAATGTCGGCACGAAGGTCGCTCCGCGTCAGGTAATCGGTAAGGTTGGTTCTACGGGTCGCAGCACAGGTCCGCACTTGCACTTGGGTTTCAAGGACAATCGAGGCAACTGGATGAACCCGGCCAAGAAGACTATGATTGCAACGCCGAAGCTCGAAGGTAATCGCATGGCCCGCCTCAAGAAGCAGGTGGCTGATATCCGCAAGGAAATCGAACTCACGCTTGCATCGCCGGCGGTCAAGGTCAACGATACGGACGTCATGGTCCGTATGCGCGTGCTGAAATAAATCTTTTATCTAATCAAAATCAGTATCATATTAAGTTGCTTGTTACTAGCAACTTAATACTTTAATTTGATATCTGCGCTGTATTCTTTAGAAAAGTGGAAAAATCCCGGCATGGTATCGGGTTCCATAGCCGCTTTGGCAAAGTGCCCTGTATTGGTGGTTCCGTATCCGGCGACTCTCACATAGTTTTGTTCCTTGGCAAGTGCTATTGCTTTATCAAGCGCTATAGCATCGTCTAGGATTGCAAAATCAGGAACGATTCCATACTTGTGATATGATTCTCCATGCTTGTCTATGGTTTTCATGCTGGTAATAGATACAAGGGCGTAAGAGCGCGTGTAGAAGCTTGTTTGTCCGATGCCTTTTCCGTAGGTTACTGAACCGACAACTGGATATTTTTTGTTAGAGACAACGCTTGCAATCATGATTTCGGAACAGCTTGCTGTAAAGCCGTTTGCAAGGAATACGAAGTATCTGTCTTTGAAAATGCCGTCACGTTCGTTAATGTAGAAGGTCGTTTTTGACGCCTGCTTCTTGTGAACTGTGTCAGGAACCATTGAGTAAATTCCTATGGCGGTATCGCCTTTAGAAAGTAAAAGCTGAGACATGGCAATGCACTGTGATACGTCCCCGCCTCCATTATTTCTCAAGTCGATGATGGTTGTCTTGTATTTTTCTGTTTCATGGAGATAATGGACAAATTCACCGAATGTCCCTGAATCATTAGAGGTCTCTTGAACGAATTCGTTGATCTTGATGACGGGAATAGAATCTTTGAACGAAAGCTCTACTGTAGGCAAACTGTATGGTTCAATAGTCACTGGAATGGTCTTGTTTGTAGAGTCTCGCTTGATGGTATAGGTTATGACATCACCTTCGGACGCGACCGACAGACGGTCAAATACTGTAGAAGATATCGGTGAAACGCCTTCGATTTCGACAATTTCGTCTCCGGCTTTGATTCCTGCAATATCAGCGGGGGACTTTTCTATGACTTTCTTGACAACATATTTTTCGGGAATGTAGGCCGAATCAAGTTCGAATCCTGCATCGATTTTTTGCTCGGAACTCATCCATGTGCTCAACAGACTCATGGCTCGCGACGGGTCCACATAATATGTGTAAAGGTCGTTCATTTGGGCGTACATGTAATAAATATCATGATAATCCCAAGGAATACCTCTGTCGAGCATTGCTTCGGTATCGACCCTTCCTAGATAGCTTGTGGGGTTGCGAAGATATTTGTCCTTATCAATGTACAGGTAAAAGAGGTTCATGTAATTCTGCTGAAACTCTGGAGTCCCCATGCTTGCATTCAGTCCATTGTATGGGGCAACAGTATCGTCAGAAGAACATGCGGTAATGCCAAAACTCGTGATGACAGCCGCTGCAATAGCAGCAATTATGGACGCGTTTTTTCGAATGCCTTGATGTAAAAGTCCGAATTTTCCCATTCTAAAGCTCCTCCCTCTAAACTCGAAAATTTATTCTCTGTAAATTCAAAAGCGCGTTTGGCCAGGGATTCATCTTGCGTTGGAATCTTGACGCCATAAAGCTTATTTGCAACTTGGGCGACGCAGTTTTCGTAAACGGTTCCGCTACATTCGTATTTGGGGAAAATTCCCTGGAGGTGGTAGTTGTTTCCTTTAGGGGTTAAAAATTCACGGTCGGTAATTGTTGCAAGTCCACCTGCGTATGTCTTAAAATTCGTTTGTCCAATTCCCTTGCCGTATGTTTTGGAGCCTACGAACGGGATGTCCGTTGTTTCTATGACTGCAGCAATGAATATTTCTGCACAACTTGCAGAGCCTCCGTTTGCAAGGATCATGAATTTACCTTGCTCGCCTGGGTCACCAGCCTTTGCTCTGAATGTCGTTGTTGATTTTCGGGAATCTCCATTGGCATCCATCGAACGCCAATTGTTTGTGGAAAGTGTTCCTTCCTTGACGAATAGGTCAGCCATGTTGACGCATTGCTTGACGCTTCCGCCTGGGTTGCTTCTCAAATCGAGAACACGGACGTGATTGTCCGAAATTGTGGAGTCTAGATAAGCTTTGAGTTCCCCGTAAGAACCATGTTTTTTGTCTTCGGTGGTGTCCTTGAATATTTCGATACTGACAAAGACGATGCCCGGATAGCCTTTGGCTGAATCCTCAAATAACGTGTCGACAAAAACGGTCGGTGCGTAGACAATCTCTTTTTCGAGCTTGTATTCTGTAGTGTCGCCTCTATAGGCAATACGCAAGTTGATATTCTTGTTGGTACTTAAAATGGAATCGTAAACAGCCTTGGCGTTTGAACCGACGAGATCGTAATCGTTTACGCTGAGGATGTTTCCATACCGAGGAACGTTTGCTCTCCCGGCTGGAGCTTTGGGATAAACGCGGCTGATATAGATGGGGTGTTCCCTGTCGGTCAAGTTATAGTAGCGAAGCCCGATATCTCCGCCGATGATGATGCTTGTTCTTATCTGTTGCCCGACAATTTCACTTTTTGAGGGGGGAGTGTAATTTGTGAACCGGTCACTAAGTGTATTGTAGAGTGTTTGTACGGAATCTCCGTCTTCGTCCAAGTTGACCAGTTCATCTTCGTACAGATATTGCCTTTGCAGGAGCCAATAGTTAAAGGAATATTCTGTGGGGTCGGGGGTACTTTTGACCGGATGGATAAAATCCGAGCATCCGAGTAAGCTCAGGAGCAAGACAGCAAACATTATTCGGGTTTTCATGACTTTATCCTTTAATCGTTTGGTTTGTGAATGCTCCTAAAAAGGAGATTCCCGGACTATGCCGGGAATGACAATTGGATATTTCGTGATTTCAAATTCCTAATTCCGAACTCTGAAATCCGAATTACTGGTCTATGCTCAGACCTTTCTTGTCGAGGAGTACACGCGGGATACCTTCTTCCATCGGGTTCTCTATGACGGAGATTGTCTTGAGGTTGTCACATTCGGCAAGGCTTTCCGGAAGTGTGGCGAGCTGGTTTGCGTCGAGCACGAGTTCGCGGAGGTTCTTTAGGTTGCTGAATTCAGACGGAATAGCGCCCAAGCGATTGCCCGAGACCATGAGAATTTCGAGGTTTTCGAGGTGCGAAAGCGTTGCCGGGATGGTCGTAAGTTCGTTGTTGTCGAGGTAGAGCTTCACGAGGCTCTTCATCTTGCCGATGGTCGGCGGAATTTCGGAGAGCATGTTGTCGTGGAGCGAGAGCTTGAACACCTTCTGCCAGTTGCCGATTTCGAGCGGCAAATCCAGGAGCTGGTTCTTAGCAATGTTCACCGTCTGGAGGTTCACGAGCTTGCCTACCGATTCCGGCAGGTCCGAAAGGCTGTTGTAACCGAGATAGAGATTTTCCAAATTCGTCAGTTCACCAATGGATTCTGGCAATTCCATGAGGTCGTTTTCGCTCACGGAAAGGCTCTTGAGGTTCTTCAAAAGGCCGATATCGTCGGGAATTTCGACGAGCATGTTGCGGTCGAGGTTCAGTTCCTCGAGGGATTCAATTTCGAAAAGTTCGGGGGGCAGCAGGCGGAGGCCCTTCTGAGACAAGTCCAACGTCTTTGCTTTTTCTTTTTTTGCTTTCGCTATAACATCTAGTAAATTCATAAAAAGACTCCTAATGTTTAAATCATAGCTTTTTTGTTTCTAAAAACGTAAAAGAGAACGAAAAAAACACAAAAAAATGCAAGAATGGGGGAGGAGAACCCGAATGTCAAGTTCGTTTTTCTGGAGGGCTGATGACACGGAATTCTCGAAAAAATGTCCTTTTTTTTATATTTGCTATACAATTGTTCACTAAAAATAAGCATTTGTGGCAAAAAATTGCAAGTTTTATCTTTTTTTGCACGCAAATCTTAAGATTTGAAGCTATTTTTAGGGTGCGAATTACGGAAATACTCCAATATATAATATTATTGTATATTGGTCTTGCAGTGTAATTATTGAGGAAAAAATGGAACTAACAAAATCGCAGGAACGCCGCTTAGCATTTGTCGCTAGCCTCTTGAGCTTAAACCCTAACGACCCTAACGATCGAATTAAGGCACTCCGGCATCTGAACCTAGATGAAAATGGATGCTTCCACGGCTTCCAGTATTCACAGGGCTTCATGGAATTCTTCATCTTCTTGGACGAAGATACTCCGCTCGAAAAGGTTGTCGCACACCTGAACGCCGATCTGAAGCAACTCCAGATTGCCGTGTTCCGCACTAGCGACCCGACCAATCCGTTCTTCCTCTCGCTCCGCGAAGAAGCTGATCCGTGGGCAGTCAACAAGATTTCCGATGAAGAAACGGAAGAAGATGTGGATGCCCCTGCAAGTCGCCCGTACATGGAAACGCTCGAAATTACGGTGCTCCGCACTCGCGCTAGCCGCGATATCACGGACTCCGAACTCGAACGTACCCTCAAGGATATGCGCCGCAAGCTCACGCTTTGGAAGGCTGATGTCAAGGCAAAGCTCGAAATCATTGCCGAACACGATGACCTCACTCGTGACTTCCGTAGCGCAGATGACAAGCTTGAAATCGAGATGGATTCCGAACCGCTCCACCTCACATCGGATCATGGCGAGCTCTTCCTCGGCTTCTGCCCGATCCGCACGATTTTTGACTACCATGTTGCTCTTGGTAAGCGCCTCAAGACCAAGCATAACATGGCGATTGTAAGCTCTAACATCCGTACTTACCTCGGTAACCTCACTCATACGAACGCCGCTCTTATCGATGCCTTCCAGACGATGGAAAGGAATGACGACAAGAACGTGAACGTCGATGACTTCCCGTTCCTCCACAACGGTATGACCCTTACGGGTGATGACCTGCGTCTCAAGGAACGCGATGGCAAGAAGGTGCTCTTCATTGAACGTCCGAAGATCATCAACGGTGCTCAGTCTCTCTTTACGTACGAACAGTATGCCAAGAAGAGCAAGCATCCGGTGAATCCGCAGGTGCTCGTGAAGGTCGTTGTGCCGTACCAGGGCGCCGACAACTTCTTGAACCAGGTGACCATGGCTAACAACCGCCAGAACCCGGTGTTCAGCTACCATCTGCGTGCTGCTGACGACTTGCAGTTCTTCATTTGGCAGCGTTACCAGGAAGAAGGATTTACCTACGTTTATAAGGACGGTGTCCGCCTCAAGGCCCGTACCCGTAAGCTCGAAGTCCGCATGCGTCCGGAACTTGCAAAGACTCTCTTTATGATGGATGGCAAGCTCAGCGAATGCCGCTCCAGCGACTGCATCTTCGATAAGGAAACGCTCTACCAGCGCTGCTTCGGTGCGTTTGTGCGCGTTGCCCCTGAAAAGGAAAAGGATTTTGTCCGCAAGACCATCGCCTTCACGAAGGCATGGCAGCTCCTTAGCCGTCTCCCGATTAAGATCCGCAAGGTCACTCCGGGTAAGGGCGTGTCTATCGAAGCTAACGACGATAACCCGCTGACCCGCATCACGTGGAACGGCCGCCTCGAAGACAAGTTCATCTTCCGCAGTGCAGTGAAGGACCTTGTGGTCGCTCTCGCTCTCCGTCACTGGCTCATCTACGGCAATCCGATCCAGGACTTCGAATGGCTCGTCGAAAACGAACTCAACTTCAACGATTCCATCCTCAAGTATGCATCCCGCATTTACACGGACGACTTGAAGAACATCTTGATTTCTGAATTCAAGGACAACACGAACTACTACGATACCATCACGACAATCGACAAGGATTCCGGTGAATCCGTGGAACGTCGCTTGTGGAAGGGCTTCTCCAACACGGCTACTTATGACAAGATGATTGAACTCTTGTGCAAGAAGAATCCGGCTTGGGAAAAGTGCCGCGGTGGCATTGAAGTATTCCTCTAGTTTATCCTTTAATTAGGGCCTAGAATCAGGTTTTGAAACGCATCCATAAAATGGGTGCGTTTCTTTTTTTCTATGTTATCGGTGGTAATTTTGAACGTCCCGTTTTTGTATTTTGTGACCGTTGCGTTTTAGAAAGTTTTTTAAATCCGCCCTTTGTGGCTTTGCTGCGTGCAGCTTTGTAGCTGTGGGTTCCGTCTGGTCTCAAGATGGAACGCTTAGCTCGTATGAATCCCTTTTTGACGATGAACTTTTCCAGGATGTGCCTGCTCCGAAGTCGACTGCTTCTGTAGCTTCGTCATCGAGTGTGGCGGCGCCTGTTTCTAGTGCTGTGTTGCCTGCTTCGAGTGCGGTTCAGCCTACGTCGTCTGAACCGTCTGTGGCGGTTTCGTCTGCTGCTCCGGTGTCATCGGCAGCTCCTGTGTCGTCAGCAGTCCAACCTGCGTCTTCGGCTGTGGTTCAGTCCTCGTCGTCTACGCCGGTCTCAAGTTCTGCAAAGCCGGCATCAAGCGTGGCTGAGTCCTCTTCTGCAATTGCTCCGGTTTCTTCTGCGACCGCTCAGTCATCGTCTGCAGTAAAGTCTTCGTCGAGCGCTGCAAAAGCACCTGTTGTCGCTCAAGCAGAAACATCGACGGACAATGCTTCCGAAGTCAGTTCGGATGATGCTTGGACTCCTACTGTAAAGTATTTGCCTGTGCCAAAGTCTACGTCTCCGCTTGATGGCTTGCTGCCGTTTGGTGGCGTGGGTGCACGCCCGGGACTCATGAATACGTCCAAGGGTCAAGTTTTCTCGCACGATATCGATGTTGCTACTCGTGAAATTGATGTGTCTGAAAAACGCGTAAATTCGCTTTCTCGCACGGACACGACGGTTCTTTGGACATCGCATTATCCGGAACTTGCTGATTACGTTTCGGACATGTACGATATTGGTCGCAAGCGTCTTTGGCTTAACGGTCTCGTTGGCCAGAACGATGGCTATGAGGCGCCTGAAACCGGTTCTGTTTTCGATATCACGATTCCGGTGAACATGCCTGCCTGGATGAAGGACTTTGGTTTCAACAAGCCGAAGCTCATGCTCAAGGGGTCCATGGATGTCCGCTTTAAGGGCTATGGCGAAAAGGATGATGCCGAGGGTAGCACCAAGACAAGTCTTTGGCCGTCTCCGTCTTTGGACTACAACCCGAGCTTCATGGTCGAAGGTAAGATTGGTCCGTATATCACTGTTGAAATCAAGAACGTCGATGAAGGTCTTGGTTCGCAGAACGAAGTCCGCGTCGTGTACGAAGAATCGTTCAAGGGCGAATTCGAAGATTACATCTTGCAGCGTGTCGAAGCGGGTACTACGAACTTGTCGCTTGCCGGTACGGAATTCACCGGTTATTCCGAAAATCACCAAGGTCTTTTCGGTATCAAGGCTGAATGGAAACTGGGCGACTGGAAACTTACGACGATTGCTTCTCAGGATGGAGGCCAGCAAGAAGAATATTCCATCAAGGCCAATGAATCGACGACGGAATTCCAGGTTACGGATAAGCAGTTTGTTGCATATCGCTATTACTTCTTGGACCACGACACGAGGAACGCTTATGTCGATGCTGCGATTAAGGGTAACACCATCAACAAGCCGCTGCCGGACTTGAAGTTGTACAAGAGAAGTTCGCTGAACGAAACGAACAATGTCTTTAAGGATATCAAGGTCGTTTATAAAACTCCGCAGGGAACGCCTATTACAAAGACGGTCAACCGCATGGAGGAAATCAAGGACTTTACTTACGATTTCAAAACGGGTATCGTAAAGATCAATGGCGTGAACCGCAATACGTTGATTGCTGCCAAGTGGGGTTCTACATTACGCGATAACGATGAAGCGGTCCTTATCCAGTGGGATGCTACGCTGAGTGAACTGACTGACATCGACAAATTGATGTTGCGTAACGTTTATTCGATCGGTATTACAGATGCTAGCGCCAACAGTTTTGTTTTACGCATGAAGAACAAGTCGGGTGTTTCTGGAACTTATTTGAAAACGCTTGGCCTTGCTGATGAAAAATCTGGAACTCCTTTGGTGAGTGAATCTAAAATCTTTACGAAGGATGCTTCGGGCAGTTACACGGGCGAAATGTGGTTGCCCTGCCGCATGTGGACGGATTCGATTTATACTGAATATGGTTCAAAGGCTCAGGAAGTTGCTAAGCGAAACTGCTTGGAACCGTTGCGTAACTTGGATACGACATCGACGATTGCTCAACTTTATACTTTGCCTGTCTATAACCTGAACCGTTATACGAGCCAGTTCTATTTTGAATCTGTGGGCAAGCGCCGTAATTCCATGCTCAGCGTGCGTGACCCGAATTCCAGCTATTCCGTGAACAGCGGAAGCTGTATGGATATTTCTCCGGGTTCTGAAAAGGTTACGGCTGGTTCTACAACGCTTATTCGCGGTACGGACTACGAAGTCAACTATGAACTGGGCCAGATTGAACTTTTGAGTGATCGCGCTCTTGACCCGAACAAAGAAATCAAGGTCAAGTTCGAATGTGAACCGATGTTCGAAGTCGATAATAAATTGCTCTTGGGCGCTCGTGCCGAATTGCCCCTTGACTTGTACGGCTTCGGTGCTGGTTCTGTCTTTGGTGTGACAGCCCTTTACAAGAGCCAGAGCACAACGGCCGAAGTTCCCACGCTCGGTAACGAACCGTATTCGAGCTTCCTCTGGGGCTTCAATATCCGCTTGCAGGATTCCGTAAAGGCTTTGACGGACTTGGTGAATGCTATTCCGGGTATCCAGACAACTGCGACTTCGAACTGGCGTGTCGAAGCTGAATTTGCCGGTAGCCGCCATAACGCAAACACGAGCAAGACACAGACCGCCCTTGTAGAAGACTTCGAATCGACCTCGACAGGTCTTGTGTATCCGCTATCTAGACAGTCTTGGACGCTGGCTTCGCCTCCGGGTGGTGATTCTGCACATTCCAGAACGTACATCGAAAGCTTGAACTACAAGCATCAGGGTGAATTTATTTGGCATAGCAACACAACGGAACTGTACAAGTACATTTATGATAACGTTGGCAATTCCGATGTGGATAACCAGCATTTGACCGTGCTCAAGATGACGCTTCGTCCGAATGATAACCTCATGGGTAATTCTTGGGGCGGTATTATGCGCGCCAATAGCTCGTATTACCAGGACTTGAGCGAAATGAAGTACCTTGAGGTTGTTGCCCGTGGTAATTCTGGTTCTATTTTCATTGACCTAGGTCTTGTCAGCGAAGACATCTCGATTAATGGTTATGCTCCTGATGGTAAGTACAACGGTGAAAATGATCTTGGTATGACAACCGCCAAGCATGACCGTGGTCTTGATGAAAAGACGGGGACTGATGAAACATGGATGTCTTGGGACTGCCGTGTTGAAGGGTGTAAAGGAACTGAACATGGTGTAATGTTTGGAAATGTAGATCCGTCGACAAGAGATATTGCTGGTGATGACTTCAAGGATTTGGATGATGAAAGTGATCCGCCTAAGAGCATTAACGGAACTGAAGGCAACTTGGGTGAACGTGCTTACGATACCGAAGATATCAACAGGAACGGTTCTTTTGATACAGACATTAGCTTTGTCCGTTACCGCATTGACCTTTCTAGCACAAATTCGACTGAATATGAAGTCTTGAAAAACGGCTGGCGCAGATGGCGCATTCCGCTGAACCAGTACGATACAATTGTTTCTCCGACGGGTAGCGGCTATAAGGAAATCCTTGCGGAATCCCAGTATACCCGTATGTGGTTGGGCCGCCTTGGTCCGGGTGTTTCCGAAGCAAAGGTGCAGGTGGTAAGCCTTGGCGTTCTGGGTAACGCATGGGAAGAAACGACGGTTGCTGACCTTTATCGCACATCGACCAATGAAAATTCGCAGATTGTCGAAGTGAATGGTGTCGAAAGCCGTGTTACGGAATCGCAAGCAACGCACGATACCACGTACATCAAGGTTTCGACCATCAACAACCGCGAAAATGCAAAGACATATTTCAAGTCTCCGAATACGGTGACGGAACGTGATGCCGATTCGAACGCTCCGCTCAAGGAAACGGCTCTTGTTTTGGAATACCACAATATGAGTCCGGGTCAGGAAGTGGGTGTTACTCGACTGTTCGAAACGGATACAAAGAATTTCTCGGCGTACAAGTCATTAAAGATGGAAATCCATTATGAAAATGGAGCTGAATCAAAAGCGGAGACTGCTCCGATTCGCTTTGCCTTGCAATTCGGTGAAGGCTCGATTGATGGCTCCAAGGATTACTACGAATGGAGCTTCCGCCCGAAGGATTTGGATTTGTCGGCTTGCACTCCGGACCGTGTGCAGGATTGCCATGAACAGAACTGGCTCGATAACGCCTTTGCCATGGACTTGTCCGATTTCTCGGACCTCAAGCGTGGCCGCCATCCGCCGTATCTTGAACCGGTCGTGAAAAAGCTTTCGGGTGATCGTGAAGAACAGCTCCGCTTGGTGGGTAACCCCTCTATTACGAAGGTCGATTGGATTCGCTTTGTGATTATCGCGGACTCTTCTGCTTCGCCGGCCGATCTTAAGGGTAAGTTCTGGATAAATGATTTGCGCCTTTCCGAAATGGATACGGAATGGGGCTATGCAGCACGTGTGAATGGCCAGGTGAACTTTGCTGACTTCATCTCGCTTTCGGGCGCTGTGCGTTATCAGGATGGTGACTTTGCAACGCTTTCGAATTCGGGACGTTCTCCGAAGCCGGATATTGCAACGGCTGCATCTCAGCTCGATGTATCTGCGGACATTTCTATTGCGCTCAACAAGTTCTTGAATGACTCGCTTGGATTCCACATCCCGATGTCATTTAGCTACCATAGCTCTACAAAACGCCCGTACATGAAGCCTACCGACGACATGATGCTTAAAAAGAGCAGTTTTGTGGACCTTACGGGTGATATGTTCCAAGGCGACCTTGCTGTTGAATCGGAAAGTGAAGAAAACAGGTTGAGGGATAACGCTGAATCGAAGGGCTATGAATCCTATGTGCAAGACTTGGGCTTTAGCGTGAGCTACCATAAGGATTACAAGGCCAGCGAAACAAAACTTGGCGAATTCTTGTCGCAGGCATTCTTGGAACGTCCGGCATTCAGCTATTCTTACCACCAGTCCGAAGGCCGTTCGACGACTTCTGCTGACTCCACTTATTCGTACCATACGTTGTTCGAGTACAAGTTGGGTACGTTTAGCATGTTCAAGTTCAAGCCGTTCGAAGGACTTGCCAAATACTCTTGGCTCAAGGACTTTGCAAAGACTGAATTTGAACCGTGGCCGCAAACGTTCGACGTGACGCTCTTTGATTTCAACTATGTGCGCTATGTGAACCAGACTCGAGATCCGGACTTTGTGGAACCGCAAGTGGACAAGGTTGTGACCTATACGGCAGAACTCAACCACAAGTTGAATTTGCGCTGGAACATTCTCTCGTTCCTTTCGACAAGCTACTCTATCAATATCCGTCGTGATATGTTTGGCGGTGGCGACCGTGAAGGCTTTACCAAGGAAAACTTCTTTACGACATCTGAAGGTGGTCTCTTTGCTAGTGGCTACATCTTTGACCATGACCATTCCGACAGAAAGGTCTACGTGTCTCGCGATAGTCTCGTGATTATTCCGGTAGATACGATTGCAAAGACTGACGCAAATGGTAAGAAGCTTACGATTGATATGCAGAATCCGGATTCGTACGACATCAAGTACGATACGACTGCCTTCTACAGGGTCGATAGCGTGGGCCATCGTGAGTACGGCCGTGCTTATGGTATTCTCCGCAACGAACGTTCCAGAAATCAGCAGTTCAGGATAAACTTTAATCCCAAGCTGATTCCATTCATTCCGTTCAACATGCAGTTCTCTTCTGACTTTAACCAGCAAAAGAGCATTCCGGATGATTTCAGCTTTACGGATCCTTCGAACATCGAAAAGAACTACTGGACGATTTCGCAGACGAACCGATTTGAATTTACGCCGTCTCTGAGAATTATTGAACTTGCTAACTTGTTCGGAAAAGACAATGCTGTCTCTGGATTCTTTAACAAGCTCAAGTGGCGTGAAGTCAAGTTTAACTGGAATGCAAGTACAAACACCGTTGGTGAAAACTTTACGCTTGCCCAATTGTACGAAGAACAGGGCGTGACTCCGTTCCAGTATTACCTCTATGGCTTGGGCCTTGGAGATGGTCGTGGCGGCCGTGGACTTTGGAATATCATGACGGGTAACATGGGACTTACAAGCCGTGATGATTTTACCGGCTTTGCGCAGTACAGGAACAAGAATGTGGATACGCTTGTGTATCAGGGTAGTTTCCGCAATTCTGTATCTCGTTCTTTGCAGATTTCTACAGGTCTTACGCTTCCGATTTGGGATATTTCGTTGACGACCGATTTCCAGTGGAAGGAAGACTTCTCGCAGTCTCGTGAATATCCGCTGTACATCGACACTACGACTACGTTCCCGAAGTTTGGTATCGGTATTTCTATTCCGAATATAGCCCAGAAGGTTTCGTTCTTGAATAGCTTCCGTAGCGTAAGCTTGAACAGCCGTTTTGACTATAACCGTACAATGACTAGTCGCCCGTTCCAGAGTGCCGAAGATTCTTGGGCTCGCGTTTGGAACTTTAACCCGCTTATCCGTGTGACGTTCTTGTTGCAAAACAACATGCGTATTGAAAACAACGTACGCATGAAGATTGAATCGACAAATCGTCGCCCGAAGGAAGAAGTGGTTTCGAGTCCGTGCTGGCCGAAGAACGATGACGAACTTTGCACTGATACCACTCGCTACTTCCTCGAAACACCGTGGATTCCGACATGGCTCTACAATGACTTTGGTATCAATATCGGTGATGATTTCTCGATTTCGTATCCGCTCAAGCTCGACAAGGGATTCCAGCTTTGGAAATGGTACTTTAAGCTCAAGAATAATATTGACTTGAAGCTTACCGCCGGTTACGATTACAAGAAGACTATCCGTAAGGAATACAAGCCGGTGGAAGGCTATGACATGAGAAACAAGGAAACTGGCGACGGAATCTTTGTGCAGTGGAAATATGATTCTGGAATTCCTGAATCGGATAGAACGATTTACAAGCCGAAGCTTGAACTGAGCTATCGTACGGTTCCGTCGAGAACTCATGAATGGTTCATTCGTCCGAGCGCATCGTACACGTTCAACAAGATGGCTTCGCTCAGTTCTTACATCGAGTATAGGCAAATTCACGAAAAACTGGATGACGAAACGGCTCACATCCGCCAGATTCTCCAGTTCGAACTTGCTTTGATGTTGCGTTTTGACTAGGAGCGCTTGCGCCATGTCTAAAATAAGAGTAGCGGTCGGCATGAGTGGTGGCGTGGATTCGTCCGTGGCCGCTCTTCTTTTGCAACAGCAGGGTTATGAAGTCGTGGGCGTGACGCTCCGCGTTTTGCCTGATGTCGATAGCGCCTTTGACGCCGAGAACGACCCGAGTGTAGTCCGTGCGAAGATGATTGCCGAAAAGCTAGGCATCGAACATTATGTGGCGAACTGCTCCGATGCTTTTACGGGTGAAGTCTTGAAGCGTTGCCATGCGGATTTTTCGCATGCGCGTACGCCGAATCCTTGCTGCTATTGCAATCGCTTTATCAAATTTGGCTGGATGATGGATTATGCCAAATCGCTCGGCGCCGAATTCTTGGCAACAGGGCATTACGTGCGCATCGAAGAAGTGAATGGCGTGCGTAGGCTTTTGCGTGGGCGAGACCCCGGCAAGGACCAGAGCTATTTTTTGTTCTGGGTTCCCGATGAACGCCGCAATCACGTGCTCACGCCGCTTGGAACGTACGTGAAAAGCGAAGTGCGCAAAATCGCCGAACAGAACGGCTTTGTGAATGCCAAGACGGGCGACAGCCAAGACATTTGCTTTGATATTTACGGTTCGCAATACACGGAGTTTTTGAAGGACCGCTTTGGCGAGATGACACGCCCGGGCCGCTTCGTGGATGAAAAGGGCAAGGTGTGGAATACGCACGATGGGTTCCATAAGTACACGGTTGGTCAGCGCAAAGGTCTGGGCGTGGCAATTGGCGTGCCTGCGTTTGTGAAGCATGTGGACCCGGAAACGGGTGATATCTTGGTGACAGGCGACAAGTCGTCGGTTTGCTTTGACCGCGTGGAAATGGTGAACTGCGAATGGCATGGCGGTGCGCGGGAGGTCGGGATGACGTTCCGCGCCGAAGGCATGGTGCGTTATCGCCAACGTGCAGTTGGTTGCGAAATTACAATTGTCGATACAAACAAAGCGGTCGCCGTTTTAGACGAACCGCTCTTTGCCGTGACACCGGGCCAATGTGCCGTCTTTTACGATGGCGACATGGTCCTCGGTGGCGGTCAAATTGTGTAATTTGCGTGTAAAATGAAACGGTATATAATTTTAATTCTGTCTTTACTTTTTGTCGGGTGCGCATCTCGTTACGAAATGAGGGTTTCCGTATCCGATGGCAAAGGGGATTATTCCATTTATTGCGATGGGGAACAGGTTTGTCCGACAAGTGATTATTGCCGCTTTAAATCTTCAACAAGTGATGACGCAATTTATTTGGAAGCTCGTAAAAATGAAATTGTTTACGGAAGCTTGTGGGTATATCGCGGCGAGTCCTCATATCATTTTAGCGCAGGCTTGTTGCGTTACTGGCCGTTCTTTTCGGATGGTAGAGGTCATGGTAGCGTTGCAGTGACTATGTTGTTTTTGGATATGGTTGCGCTTCCTGTAGCTGTCGTTACAGCTGTTGTTCCGACGAGGGAATCTGGAAAATTCCCTACAGAAGTCACCATTCCCATTATTCGAAATGATTCTACATGGGTTAGTCCCTGGGACAAACCCTTCAATTAATTACTTTACAATTCCGACTTCGCTGAGTTTGATGAAACCTCGGATTTTTTCGCCGAGGCGGATTTCTGCAAAGTTGCCTTGTTCGCCGATGACTTCGAAGCTTGTGCCTTCGGAGAGCGTGTTGAGCGTTTGAGATTTGTCGCTCGGGGCGCTTGTCACGTCGGCGCTAGAGGCGGTCACGACGCCCATGATGTCTGTTTCGAGCGTGTACATCTTGTAGAGAGCGCTTGCGCCAATGGTGCAGAGAATGACGCTCATGCCGAATACGACACCTGTACAGATGTTCTTGCCGCGGCTGCTGTTCACGAATCGGCGGGCGAGAATCACGAGTGCAATTGCCCAGAAGAGAACAAGCGAAATGTTCATCTGGCTCTTGAGCGAAAGCGCATGATGCAAATCCATGAGTCCTTCGAGAATCGGGTTCTCCTCTTCGTCGCCTTCCTTGTCGCGAGTTTTTGTCTGTGCGAAATTCAGGTTGTGCTGGATATCGTCATCGCTTGGATGCAAACGGAGGGCGGACTTGTAGTAGAAAATGGCGAAGCCGAGTTTGCCGCTGCGGTAGTAGGCGTTACCCAAGTTGTAATAGAGGTCTGCATTGACGATACCTTCATCGACACATGTGCGCCATTCGTCAATAGCGCGTTCAAAATCGTTTTCATTATACGCTTTGGTTCCGGCATCAATGCCGGCGCATTTTTCGGAGGCGCTTGCTGCTGAGGTAAGGAGGAGCGCCATGGCGATCGTCAAAATAATTCTATTCAGTTTCATAAAAGCGTCCATTGGAGATTCCCGCGCGGTGGCGGGAATGACATGTTAAAGTTTTTATAGCTTCAGCGCCTCGCAAAGTTTTTCGACATCTGCGAGCATTTGGGACTGTTCTTCGGTCGAAGCTGTGACCGGAGCAAAACGCACAAACGAGCATTTTTCAAGCCAGCTGTTGATGGCTTCAATCGTTTCATCCTTGACGCCACGCTTTGAAAGTTCCTGCTTCATTTGCGGGCGGGTCATGCCCTTGAATTCGACGTTTGTCAAGTTGCTGAGGTAATCGATAAGACCGTTTTCAAGTGCTGCAAAGAATGCCTTGCCGTTGCCATTCTTGAGGGCGGTGCGGGCGTTTGCGAACTTTTCCTTGAGGAGTTTGTTTGCCTTGCCCTTGCGGACGAGCGCCGTGTTACTGTTGCGCTTGCGCTTTCTTGTGATAGCGAAGTTTGCAATCAGGTAGAACGGAATTGCTGCGAGGAAAAGAATCCAGAATAATGCGCTCCTGTGCGGTGCGGCGGTTTCGGACTTGTCCGTAATCGGGTGGATAAAGCGGATGTCGCTGCCGAGGAATTCAATTTCTTGCTTTTGAACGACTGGGGTTGAAGAACCCGGTGTCGTTGCAACAGGAGCCTGGTAAGCTGGCTCTGCGGGGGCATCGCTCTTTTCGACTTCGATGGTCCATGGGCCAGCCGAAGCGGTTTCGTACTTCTTTTTAGCCGGGTTGAACCAGGAATATGTAATGGCCGGGATTTCGAAGGTGCCTTTCTTTTTGGGGTAGAGGAACACCTTGATATCCTTCGAGGTGATGACCTTGTTGCCCTTGACTTTCTTGTCGATGCTGTTTTCGGGAGGCACGGAGCGGAAATCGCTAAAGTCGGGGAGTTTAGGATCTGTAATCGTACCCGGAGTGCCGTCGCCCTTGATGCTGATCGCAAGCGTTAAGGCTTCGCCGACCTTGAGGTTTGTGCGGTCGAAGTTCGCGCTAAAGTTATAGTTACCGACCATTCCCGAAAAGTCTTCGGGCTTGCCTTCAGTCGGGAGCGGGAGAACGGTGATGGAAAGCGGGGCGGTTGTAGTTTCCGTTTCGATGGATTCCTGCTTGACGCTACGGCTTGAGAACGACATGGCGCCCATCTGCTTCTTTTCTTCGACGACTTTGGGCTCGCCAAGCTTGGTGTACTTGAATTTGAAAGATGGAATTTGGAGCGTGCCGCTCTTGGTCGGGCTTAACCATGCATATTTGGCGGAAGCCTTCATTTCGCGGCGGGCACCTTCGACCGGTTTGAAGTCCAGATTCGAGAGGTCGTTGCGGTGGACGATAAAATCGTTGCCGGTGCTCATGTCGGTGGCCTGGAGACCGCCCTGGAAATGCTCAAAAGTGTGGAGACTGAGGGTGACACTGAACTGTTCACCTTCGTAAATGGATTTTTTGCTCGGGGTAAGGCTTACGGCGAGAGCGTCGTCGTTGTAGGAACGTTGCACGGTGATTGGAATTTTGTTACTGATGGTGTTGGCTTCGCCGCCAATCATCCATGTGAGCGTTCCGAGTTCTTGCGTGCCTGTCTTTTTCGGGGCTTTAATTTTGAAAGAATAGACACGGGCCTTGTAAGCTCTTCCGCCACCGCCGAAGAACGAATTGAAAAGGTCTTCCATGCCCGGGCGCATTACCTGATCGGCACTGTCGAGCCCGAGGAATTTAAAGTTGTTGCGTGTCTCGAGGCGGAGTGCGCCTCTGTTTTGTGGCAGTTCTTGAATCGGAACGATGAACTGCAAATTGAATGTCTGACCCGCTTCGATGCGGTCGCTATCGACTTGAAGAGAAGGCTCTGCGCTTACAAATGCTGTTAAACCGAGACATAAAAGCAAAAATCGTTTCATGCCTCATAATTTACCAAATTTTAGCGGGCGAGATGGGGTCTATGGTCGGATTTTTATTCGACTTCGATGGTCCACGGGCCTGCGGATGCTGTTTCGTATTGTTTATTGCTTGGATTGAACCAGGAATATGTAATAGCGGGGATTTCGAAGACTTTCTTTTCCTTAGGATAAAGAATCACCTTGATATTTTTTGACGTGATTGTTTTAGAATTTTCGTTTTTCTTGACGATGCTTATTTCAGGAATTTCCCAGCGGAAACCGATCAAGTCGGGGAGTTTCGGGTTGGCGATGATTCCTGAAACGTCATCTCCGCTGATGTTTATGTTGAGCGTGAGTGCATCACCGATTTTCAAGTGTGTACGGTCAAAGTTTGCATCGAAACTGAACTCTCCGACCATTCCCGAAAAGTTTACGGGCTTGTTGTCGGCTGGGAGCGGAATAACCGTTATAGATTGCGGGGCGGCTGTGGCTACCTTTGAAATGGAATCAGTTTTGATTTCATAAGATACGGTATTTAGTGTTTTTGTCTTGACGACTTCATCTTTAGTGCTCTGTGTATAGTTGACCTTAATGGGCGGAATTTCGAGTTTTCCGCTCTTGGTCGGACTGAGCCAAGCGAATAACATGGACGCTTCGAGTTCGTTGTTGGTGTCTTCGACGGGCTTATAGTCTGTTTTTGGTTTTTCAATGAGAGTGATGTTAAAATTGCTGTTTGTGTCTATGACGGGTTGTTGCAAGGGCGTGTGGAAATGATCGTATAAATGGAATTTGAGCGTGATGCTGAAGGTTTCTCCTTCGTAAACGGTTGTTTTGCTCGGAACGAGACTTATATCGATAGCATCTTTACTGTAGGGTCGATGCACGTAAACCGAAATGTTGCTTTCGATAGCCGTTGTTTTTCCATCGGCATCCCAGTAGAGCGATCCGAGAACCTGCTTTCCTGTTTTTTCCGGAGCTTTGATATGGAATGAATAAATGCGTGTTCTTTGTGCTTGGGACCCACCGAAAAACATGGTAAAAGCGTCGTTTTTGTCTAGAGGCCTTAATTCGTCTGTACTGTCGATTTTAAGAAGTTTAAAGTTGTTGCGTGTTTCCAGTCGGAGTGCGCTTCTGTTTTTGGGAAGATCCTTGTGCGGGACGATGAGTTCGTAAATGAATGTTTCATCGGCTTGAATGACGTCATTGACGATGTTCGAATGGGGCTCTGCGTTTACAAATGCGGCGAGACTGAAAAATAAAAGGAAAAATCGTTTCATGTTGTTAGATCCTATTCGACTTCGATGGTCCACGGGCCAGCAGATGCCTTTTCGTATTTTTTCTTGCTTGGATTGAACCAGGAATATGTAATGGCGGGGATTTTGAAGGTTCCCGCGTTTCTCGGGTAGAGGGCCATTTTGATGTCTTTGGTGGTAATAACTTTTGTGTCTTCGATTCTTTCGTTAATGTCTATTTCGGGGAGTTCCCAACGGAAATCGCTTAGGTCGGGGAGCTTCGGGTTTGTAATTTTTCCTATCGCGCCGTCACCGCTGATGTTGATGATTAGTGTAAGGGATTCGCCGATTTTAATTTTTGTACGGTCGAAAGAGACTTTGAATTTGTAAGAGCCGACCATTCCTGAAAAATCCGTAGGCATGCCTCTAGTCGGGAGCGGGAGAACTGTAATGGAGATGGGGGCGGTAAAGGCTTCTTTTTCGACGTGTTCCTGTGTGGTGCGGGTGCTAGTGTACGTATGGCCGTTCACTTGTTTTTCTTCTTTAACCGTCTTTGGTTCACTTTTTGAGGTGTATTTGAACTTGTAGGCCGGGATTTCGAGCGTTCCGCTTTTGTTCGGGATGAGCCACCATGCAAAAGGAATCGTTGTCAGACTTTCATGATTTCCGAAGCTTTTGCTTTCCGTTTTAAGATTGTCGTTGCGGTAAGAGGTGAAATTATTGCCGAAGTCAACACTGTCAGAACCCAAGACGCCCATGCAGTTCTCGTATGAATGCAACTCGAAGCTAATGCCGAATTGTTCGCCTTCATAAACTCTTTGCTTGCTTGATGTCATGCTTGCTTCTAAGGCTGGAGCGCTGTAAGGGCGGGATATGGTTACTTGGTATTTGTCGCTGATGATACTTTGCTTACCATTGACTTTCCAACTTAGTGACCCGAGGTCGAATTGTCCTGTTTTTTGCGGAGCTTTCACTTGGAATGTATAGATTTGTGCTGTATCGACGGTTATTCTGTGACCGGCATGAGCGGTTGTCAGAGCCTCGTATGTCATCGGCTTTTTTGCACTGTCGAGTCCAAGAAGTTTAAAGTCGTTGCGGGTTTTGAGCCTCGGTGTACTTCTATTTTTGGGCAGTTCTTTTAATGGAATTTGCAGTTGCAAATGGAATGTCTGGCCGGCTTCAATGCGGTCCTCTTTTATCGTTATCTTATGCGTTGCGTTTGCAAATGCTATTAAACCGAGACATAAAATCAAAAAACGTTTCATGTAGGCAATTTATCAAATTTCCACCCCGGAGATTTCGATATATATAGAACAATCGCAAGATTTGTGTTCTTTTGAGTCTTGAATTGTATGTTGCGGGATGTTGTCATTCCGCTTTCGCGGGCATGGCTGTCTTAAATGCACGTTTCAAAAAATTTGGCCAAATTTATATTTTTCCCCCTTGAAACGTTAGTAAAATTTTGTTAATATTGGCGCCGTCAAAAACAAGGAGTCAAAACAATGTACTGCATTCTCGCCGCCCTCTTGATTAAGAGCTTTAAGAAATACGCAAAGCGTGCTTAATCGAAAAAAGATTTTCTCTCTCCAATCAAACTGAACGCGATGCCACGGATTTCCCGTGGCTTTGCCTGTTTTATGGGGGTTGCGGAACAGTTGCTGGGGTGTCTAGGGGTGTCCATGATTCCGCTATGGACGATTTATCTAAAAAGTCGCGGAAATATATACTAAAATCCCTTGACGTGGTAGTAAAAATTTGTTAATATTGGCGCCGTCAAAAACAAGGAGTCTAAAACAATGTATTGCATTCTCGCCGCCCTCTTGATCAAAAGCTTTAAGAAGTACGCTAAGCGCGCATAACTTTTTGAAAAAAGATTAGGAATAAGAATTGGTCTCGGGTTTCCGAGCCTTTTTTTATTTGCAAATAATTTGAAAGATTCTTTTAAAAATTTGGAGTTATATTTGAAGCATGCGATATGGTGATTTAACTTCTTTCCAAACCGGCGTAGCCGTTCCTCTTTTCAGTCTTCACAGCAAACACAGCATTGGCGTTGGCGAATTTTTGGATTTGATTCCTTTTGCCCAATGGTCCAAATTTTGCGGATTTAATATCATTCAACTTTTGCCTGTAAACGATACGGGTTCTGAACCGAGTCCTTATAGCGCTCGCAGTGCGTTTGCGTTGAACCCGGTATTCATCAATGTGCAGTCTGTCGAAGGTGCTTCTGCTTTTGAACACGAAATCGAAAAGGCCCGCGCCCAGTTTGCTGGTATTGAACGTGTAGACTACTACCGCATTACCACTTGGAAGCGCTCCATTCTCCGCAAAATTTATGATTCCCGTTACGATGTCCTCAAGTCTTCGAAGAAACTGCTTGCTTGGATTGATCAAAATTCCTGGGTTAAATCGTATTGCGTTTACTGCACGCTCAAGGCGCAGAACAACGAAGCCAGTTGGAAGGATTGGAAAAAGTTCCAGAATCCCTCTGCTGCCGATGTCGACAAACTTTGGATGAAAAATTACAGGGACGTGCTGTTCCAGGCCTGGATGCAGTACACCGCCGAAGGCCAGTTTACCGCTGCCGTGAACGAAGTTTCCAAGCTCGGGCTCCGCTTGAAGGGCGATGTTCCTATCCTCATCAACGAAGACAGTGCCGATGTCTGGTTTGACCGTAAGTATTTCTCGCTTGCGGACCGCGCCGGTGCACCTCCTGACATGTTCAGCTACGGTGGCCAGAACTGGGGCTTCCCGACATACCGCTGGGACGTTCTCGAAGCCGATGACTTCGGCTGGTGGCGTCGCCGTTTAGCACAGGCAAGCAAGTTCTATCACGCCTACCGCATTGACCACGTGCTCGGATTCTTCCGCATTTGGGCCATTCCTGAATCTGAATCGACGGGTATCTTGGGCCGTTTCCAGCCGTCTATCCCGCTCACGTGGGATGTGTTGCGCAATGCGGGATTCTGCCGTGAAACGCTTGAATATTTGCGCCGTCCGAATTTCGGTGTGGACCAGTTGCGCGAATTCCTCGGCAATGAAACGGACAGGCTTATATCTCTGTATTTTGAAAATTTGCCGGGCAAGTTCGACCGCTTTGTCGTCAAGCCGGAATACTTGTCGGAACGCGCAATTCTTTCGCTTGACGAACCGCAAGAAGTCAAGGATTCCATGCTCCGCGTTTACTGGGACCGCGTGTTCATCCCGACAGGTGACGAAAATACGTACTATCCGTATTGGTACTGGTACAACCAGCCGGTGCTCTTTACACTTCCGCAGAACGAACAAGATAAGCTTCGTGAATTGATTGGGCAGAATGAACAGGCTCAGAATGCACTCTGGGAACAGAATGCAATGAAACTTTTGTCTGTACTTGCTGGCGAAACGGATATGCTTGTTTGTGCCGAAGACCTTGGTGCTGTGCCGCCTTGCGTGCCGACTGTATTGAAAAAACTCGATATCATGTCGCTCCGCATTGAACGCTGGGCACGCGATTGGAACGTGCCGTATTCTCCGTATTACAGCATGGAAGATTATCCGCGTCTCTCCGTTTGCACAACGAGCTGCCACGATACTTCGACGCTCCGCGGCTTGTGGGAAGAACCTGATTTTGACAAGGGTTTCTACTGGTCTCACGCCGGCTTGCCGGGTGTTGCTCCTGAAAAGCTCACGCCGCCTGTGGTGCACGACATTCTTTCGCATGTGTTTACTGCAAATAGTTTGTTCTGCATTCCGCCTATCCAGGACTACTTTGCGCTTTCGGCTTCGCTTTCTGATTGCGACCCGAAGGAAGAGCGTGTCAACATTCCGGGAACGGTCGGTGGCAAGAACTGGACGTATCGTACGCCGTGCAGTGTCGAGGACCTGCTCGCCAATGCGGGCTTGATTTCGGAGATTAGCAAACTTGTCGAAGAACGTAAGTCCCGTGCCCTCTGGAAGATTTAGCGCTCCCGCCTGGGTCAAGGACGCTGTTTTCTATCAGATTTTTCCGGACCGCTTTTGCCGTAGTGCAAAGTACAAGGCGGTCGGGAAGTTTGTGGATTGGGATACGCTCCCGACCCGTGAAAACATGTTCGGCGGAAACCTCGCAGGCATTTGCGAAAAGCTGAAGTACATTGCGTCTCTTGGCGTAAATGCAATTTACCTTTGCCCGATATTCAAGAGCAATTCCAACCATCGCTACCATACGGTCGATTACTTTGAAATAGACCCTGTTTTGGGGACGCTCAAGGATTTCGATAAATTGGTCAAAAGCGCGCACAAGCTTGGGCTTCGTGTGATTCTGGACGGCGTGTTCAACCATTGCTCGCGTGGTTTTTTCCAGTTCAACAGCTTGATGGAACTCGGCAAGAATTCCCCGTACGTGGATTGGTTCCATGTGCACGGCTGGCCGCTCCACGCGTATTCGGGCAAGCCCAATTACGATTGCTGGTGGGGTTACCCCGCGCTCCCGAAGTTTAATACTGATAATCCCGACGTCCGCGATTACCTATTCTCGGTGGGCGAGTACTGGATGAAGCGCGGCATTGACGGCTGGCGCCTCGATGTTCCGAACGAAATTGACGATGATAGCTTCTGGCAGGAATTCCGTCGCCGCATCAAGGCGATTAACCCGGATGCGTATATTGTCGGTGAAATTTGGGATGAGCCTTCGCGCTGGCTGCAGGGCGACCAGTTCGATGGCGTGATGAATTATCCGTTGCGCAGGGCGGTTTTGGCTTATCTTTTCGAGGAAAAGGCTATAGAACTTGACGAGTTTGCGAAACGCTTGCAAGAGGCGTTCCCTAAGAATCGTTTTGGCGTACCGATGAACTTGCTCGGAAGCCACGATACGATTCGACTTGCTTCGCTTCCATGCTCAAATTTGCAGCGGGTAAAACTTGCGCTTGCACTTTTGTTCTTTTTGCCGGGGGCTCCCTGTATATATTATGGTGACGAAATCGGTATGGTCGGAGGGAAGGATCCCGATAATCGCAGGACGTTCCCGTGGAATGCTTTTGCTGAAGGGTGCCGTAAGCCTATTTATAGTTATATAAGGGAATTGATAGAACTCCGTAACGGTTCGCCGGTTTTGCGCGATGGAACGCTCGAAATCACGTATGCTTCCGGGTGTATGAATGTTGTTCGTACCCTAGGCAAGAAGAAGATGACGCTTTCGATTTCGGCCGCCAAGCCCGATCCCATGTTTGAAATGAAGTAAACCGCGCGTTACGGGCATACAAAAACACCCGACTCTATTTTAAAGCGTAGATTGCTTCGTCATTTCATTCCTCGCAATGACGTTTTTCGGGACTTTCCAATCGTTTTTATCACTATTTTCCCTTGCAGCTTCCATCTTCCTACTTCTTACTTTTCTATCTTTGTCCCGCAACTAGTATGTTTAATGCCTTTTAAGGGATTACAAATGAATAAACATAAATTCGGTCTTCGAGAACTTGTAATTCTCGCAGTCATCATTATTTCAGCCATTTCTGTATGGCCTTCTATCCAGGTTCACACCAAGAAGGGTGAAGAACAAAAGACGTTCCTCAAGGAAAATCCGAAGATGGGCGCAAAGTCCATCAACTTCGGTTTGGATCTTGCCGGTGGTACAAGCATTACTCTTCAGATTGACCAGTCTGGCCTCAAGGATGGCGAAGATATCAAGGATATTCAGGCTCAGTCTCTCGAAATCATCCGTAACCGTGTTGACCAGTACGGTCTTTCTGAACCGCAGATTTCTCCGACCGGCGACGACCGTATTGTCGTTGAACTGGCTGGTGTGGATGACTCTACGGCAAAGTCGCTCGTGGGTTCTACGGCAAAACTTGAATTCAAGATTCTTGCTGAATCCGAAAAGTTTACGCAGGTTGTTGGCCTTATCGACCAGTACCTCACCCGTCAGACGACCGACATTATCGCTGATTCTACGGTAAGCGATTCCGCGAAGGTTGATTCTGCCAAGAAGGCTCCGGAAGCTAAGGAACAGGCTTTGTCTGACGAAGAACTTCTTGCTGGTGGCGTTGCCGCCAAGACCGAAGAAAAGAAGGATTCTGCTGCTGCTGAAGAAGCCGCTCCGGCAGACGTGGTCGGACAGTCCCTTTCTTCCTTCTTCCTCTCTTTCGGCAATGGCGGTTTCATTGCTGAAGAAAGCATCGAAAAGGTTAAGAAGCTCCTCGCCACTGAAGGTGTCCAGAAGCTCATTCCGCGCGATGTCGCATTCGCTTTCGGTAGCGGTCTCGAAAAGCTCCGCCGTGATTCCAACATCAAGGCCAAGCGTCTTTACCTCCTCAAGCGCCGTGCAGAAATGGGCGGTGACGATATCACGGATGCTCGTCCGTACCGCGTAAGCGATGGTATGAGTGCCGGTGAAGTTGCCGTGAACCTCAAGTTCGGTGGCATTGGTCCTAAGAAGTTCTCCGCTGTAACGGCCGCCAACGTTGGCAAGCAGATGGCTATCGTTCTTGATAACCAGGTCATTAGCGCTCCGGTTATCCGTGACCGTATCCCGAACGGCGAAGCTCAGATTACAGGTCTCGAAGACATGGCTGAAGCAAACCGTCTCGCTGTTGTGTTGAAGGCTGGTGCTCTCAAGGCTCCGATGCAGATCATCGAAAGCCGCAGCGTCGGTGCTACCCTCGGTGAAGAAAACATCGTCCAGGGCTTCGGTTCCGGTGCAATCGGCCTCTTGCTCTGCTTGGTGTTCATGGTTGCTTACTACCGCCTCGGTGGTTTCATCGCAAGTATCGGCGTGATGGTCAACGCTCTCGTGACTGCCGCTGTGATGTCCGTGTTCAACGCAACGCTTACTCTCCCGGGTATTGCTGGTTTCATCCTCGTTGTCGGTATGTCTCTCGACGCGAACGTGATTATTTTCGAACGTATCCGTGAAGAACTCAAGAACGGCCTCACCGCTCGTGCCGCTGTTGCTAAGGGTTACGAACGTGCATTCAGCGCCATCTTGGACTCCAACTTGACGACTGTTTTGACGGGTCTTATTTTGTACAAAATCGGTACGGGCTCGGTCAAGGGTTTCGGTCTTACGCTTACGATCGGTATCCTCACTTCTCTCTTCTGCGCTATCACGATTTCCCGTGCAATTCTCGACTGGAGACTTGCTAAGCGCGACAGAACGACGCTCTCTATTGGTTCTGGCTTCAAGGCTTTGAACAATGCTAACCTTCAGATTATGAAGAACCGTGGCAAGTTCAAGGTTCTTTCCTGGATTCTCATTATTGCAAGTATCGCATGCATCGCTGTGAAGGGCTTTGACTTTAGCATTGACTTCACGGGTGGTCAGGTCTATACAATCCAGTATCAGGATGATGCCAAGCACGAAACCGACTTGAACAAGGCTTTGAGCAAGGCTGGCATCCAGGGTGCTCGCGTTCGTTCTCTCGGTGGTACTTCTGCTAACTCTTACCAGATTAGCGTTCGCGGTGATGACACTAGCTTCGAACTTGCTATGGCTAAGGCTTTCGAAGCCGCTAACCAGAAGTGTGAAATCGTGGCTAAGGACACTGTGGGTCCGACCATCGGCAAGGAACTCCGCTTCAACGCTATCTTGTCTGTGATTCTCGCATGGCTCGGCATCGCTCTCTACGTGTGGTTCCGATTTGGTAAGCTCGGCCTTGGCTTCGGTGTTGCTGCAGTGCTCGGCCTTATTCACGATACCATCATTACGCTTGGCTTTATCTCCGCATTCAGCCTTTCCTTCGATGGTGCTTTGATCGCTTCGCTCCTCACGATGATTGGTTACTCTGTCAACGATACCATCGTGAACTTCGACCGTATCCGTGAAAATACCGCTCTCTTCGGTTCTGCTAAGTATGAACAGACCGTCAATAGCTCTTTGAACCAGTGCTTCAGCCGTACGGTGATTACCTCTCTCACGACTCTCTTCGTTTGCGTGGTCCTCGCTGTTAAGGGTGGTTCCTCCATCCGCGACTTCGGTCTCGTTCAGTGCTTCGGTATCCTTATCGGTACTTACTCTTCTGTGTGCGTCTGCTCTCCGATCGTTCTTTGGTGGAGCAAGAAGTTCAAGAAGGGTGTGTAATTTACACATGTGATATTCTGAGCCCCGGCTTAGTGCCGGGGCTTTTCTATTAATTCTTTAGGATGAAGACGATGCGAAGCATCGTCTTTAACAACCACCCGCATGCGGGTGAGATTGATGCTTCAGCACTAACGAATGGATGAAAAAGGATGTCCCCAAAATTGATAATGTTTAGTTGTTCAAGCCTACACTATCAACAGGAGACATCCCAAAATGGCAGAAAGCCTGGCGCACACGAAATACGTGTGCAAATATCATATAGTATTTACTCCTAAATATCGTCGCAAGATAATCTATCATCAATTGCGGGCCGATATACGCGAAATTATAAAAGATTTGTGCAAATGGAAAGGAGTAACTATCATAGAAGGTCATTTAATGAGTGACCACGTCCATCTTCTTCTTTCGATACCGCCTAAATATGCCGTATCAAACATTATGGGCTACTTAAAAGGCCGGTCATCGATGATGATTTTTGAACGGCATGCAAATCTGAAGTACAAGTTCGGTAACAAACACTTTTGGGCCACGGGGTACTATGTCAGTACGGTCGGATTAAATTCAGCGACTGTAGAAAAGTATATCCGTGATCAGGAGAAAGCTGACCAGATTGAAGATCGTTTAACAACCAAGGAATACGCTGACCCTTTTAAGGGTGGCCGGTAATCAGTCCACATGGCTTGAACGAAGTGAAAGCAAGCGTCCTTTAGGCGCTCGGTAGTAATAAAGCCTTCTAGGCGCAGAGCAAACCACCCCTTTTAGGGGTGGTTTGTGATTGCTATTATCTGCTTTTTTTAATGGAATTTTTTCATCTTTAGTCTTTCGTCTATCGTCTAATTTTCTATATTGCCCATGTTCGATAAAGGGGGCGGTATGCTCAAGTATTACAAAATCGAATCCGGTCGTCTCTCAGTAGCTCCGAACGAAGAAGCTGCTGACATCGTTATGATGGGTTCTTTAAGCCAGGAACAGCGCAGCATCCTTGTTAAGGAATATGAGATAACGGAACATACGATTGCCTCCGCATTTGACTCGGACGAACTTTCCCGTATCGAATACGACGATGATTTTACGACCATCGTGTTTAAAAAGCCCAAGAATTATTCTGCTGAAGATAATTTCCAATTCCGTGTGGAATCTTTTGGCATATTCATTTTCAAGGACTGGGTGCTGCTCCTTACGGACAGCGATATTCCGGTGATGGATGAACGCAAGTTCTCTAAAATCGATAGCCTGAATACATTTGTGCTCCGCGTGTTGAGCTATGCGATTGCACACTTCAACGAACACTTGAAGATTATCAACCGCATCAATGATGACTTGGAACAGCGCCTGAACACCTCGATGGAAAACAAGTACCTTCTCTCGATGTTCAGCTTGAACAAGGGCTTGATTTACTACGTGAGCGCTTTGAACAGTAACGATACGCTGTTGCGCAAGCTTCAGCTGGGCCGTAGCCTCAACTGGACCGAAGCAGAACGAGAACTTCTCGAAGATATCCAGATTGAAAACGGACAGAGCTTGCAACAGGCTAACATCTACGCCAACATTTTGACATCCATGATGGATGCCCGCGCAAGCGTGATCAACAACAACGTGAACCAGTTGATGAAAAACCTCACTATCGTGACGATTTCTATATCGCTCCCGACGTTCTTCGCCAGCTTGTTCGGTATGAACGTGAAACTCCCGTTCGGCATGAATGGCGATGCGACCGTAGGCTCCCCGGTGGCGTTTTGGATCATCATCGCAATCTGCTTCCTCTCTGTGTTTGTTTTCCTTGCTGTTTGGATGCGCAAGAAGTAGTTTTGCGCTTTGCGCATGCCCCCGAATTACTTGTAACAAGAAAACGCGACCGTTGTGGCCGCGCTTTTCGTTTGGAAGGTAATTAGTCTGTCGCTGATGAACAGCAGACTTTTTTTGTTACTTCAAAATCGGCGTTCTGGCGATGCTTCTCTTGACGAATGCCAAGACGCACTTTTCCCAGTCAGAACGGGTCATGGCGTAGGTGAAGGAACTGCGGATTTCTTCGTGACCGAAGGCTACGCGTTCGCCAGACTGGTTATAAATAGCGTAGTCTGCGTAAATCCAGAGGCCTTTCTGAACGATGGTTTCGCCTGCGAATGCCATGCTGTTTTGCCCAGGATTGACGTTTGCACCAAATGCGGCACCTGAAGAATAATAGGCTTGATTGGCGTGAGCATCTTCTCTGCGGCTAAAGAGTACATTGGAGATTGCCAAATAGTATCCATTGCCCTGTTCCATGGAGGCCGGCTTCGGGGTCTTGAATTCCGTAGTATCTACGTGGTCCGTTTCGATAATCATGCCCGTAGAGTCAACTTTCTGGTAATCCATGGCGATGGAATTCTTGATGTAGGTCTCGTAGTCTTTCTTGAGTTCGAGCTTGAACCATTCGCCAAAGTTGTCTGCATATTCTTCAATGTCATCTTTGAGGTCATCCTGATTTTCAACGACCGGCTCCGTGAAGACAACGGTAAGCTTGGTGGGCTTGTCTGTCCAGGTGGAGGCTACTGAAAATGTGGGGGCTTTCTTGGCACAGCCTGCGAAAATCATAGCGAGGGCTGCAAGCAAAAGAATTCTGAGTTTCATTCCATTTCTCCTTTTTAAAGTTTTGTTATTGCTCGAAATATAGCATAAAATAAAAAGAAAAAGCCTGCGAATCTCGCAGGCTTAACTAATTATACTTTCTGCTGTAAAGCTAATTCCCTCTATCGGACATGCTCGAGAACATGGCGAAAATTTCTTCGGTGAAATTGCTCTTGGGGAATTTGTCAGCGATGGCGAGCGCTTGTTCCAAGTGTTCCTGAGCTTCGGCTTTAGCCTTTGCAAAACTCTTTTTAGCCATCAGACGGTCTTGGATTTTTTCCGGGACGCCTTCTTCGGAAGCCTTTGCGATGAAGCCTTCCATTTCGATGCGTTCTTCAGCGGAGCAATCTTCGAAGTAGTAAAGCAACGGAAGCGTGATAAGCCCGTTCGAAAGATCGGTGAACTTGGCTTTATCCATATTCACGGAACCATAGCCATAATCGAGCAGGTCATCGATAATTTGGAAGGCGATTCCAAAATGCGTTCCCATCTTGGCACATTCATCAACCATAGGCTGGTCAAAGCCTGCCATGATGCCACCGATGCGAGCTGCTGCGTCAATGAGGGCTGCTGTTTTTCCGTCGATGATTTCGTTATAGGCTTTGCGCGAAAGGCTCATGTCTCCGCAATGGTCGAGTTCCTGAATTTCACCGATAATCAGTTTGTCGGCGGCATCCGAAATAATCAGCGGTACGTTACGAACTTTTTCGTTGATGACACAACGCATGGACTGCGAAAGCACATAGTCGCCAATGAGCACGGCTACTTGCGTGCCCCATTCGCGGTGGGCTGTTTTTTGTCCGCGGCGAACGTCTGTACCATCGATGATATCATCGTGGACGAGGCTTGCGAGGTGCAGCAGTTCTACTGCTGCACAGGCGTGAGCGACGCGGTCAATGTCTGGCTTTTGTGATCCGCAGTTGGCGAGCAGGCAAAGGAGTGTTGAACGGATGCGTTTACCCTTGCGGCTAAACAATGTCATAAGGCGGTCAGAAATCCCGGCGGGGGCATTCTTGGCCACCTGCATAATGACTTGTTCCATCTGATTCAGTTCCGTCTTTACCAAGTCACGTGCTTGGGATAAGACGGCTTTGAAGTCGGCTTTCGTCGGACTCATTTAAATATCCAAATCGTTCAAGACTTTATATGCGTTTGTTTCGATGAACTTGCGGCGCGGTTCCACGTCTTCGCCCATGAGCATGCTGAATATCTGGTCGGCAAGAACGCTATCTTCCACATGGCACTGCTTGAGGAAACGTGTTTTCGGATCCATGGTCGTTTCGTTCAACTGTTCCGGCGACATTTCGCCCAAACCTTTGAATCGAGTAATCGTGACATTCTTCTTGTCTTCGACTTCGGCCATGACTTTGTCCTTTTCGTTTTCGTCGAACAAGTAGCGTTCCTTCTG
This sequence comes from Fibrobacter sp. UWB12, assembly GCF_900142485.1. NCBI lineage: Bacteria > Pseudomonadati > Fibrobacterota > Fibrobacteria > Fibrobacterales > Fibrobacteraceae > Fibrobacter > Fibrobacter sp. UWB12. The sequence continues at coordinate 356,571 of NZ_FRAZ01000003.1, forward strand.
CCCAATCTTGAGTTTGTACAGAGGAGGCATGGCGAGGAAGATATGTCCTGCATCAATCAACGGACGCATGTAGCGGAAGAAGAACGTCAAGAGAAGTGTCTGGATGTGAGATCCGTCCACATCAGCATCGGTCATGATGATGATTTTGTCGTAGCGGAGCTTTTCAATCTTGAATTCCGTGCCGATGCCAGTACCGATAGCGTTCACCAGGTTCTGGATTTCTTCGGTGTCGAGCACGCGATGGAGGCTTGCCTTTTCGACGTTCAAAATCTTACCGCGGATCGGGAGGATTGCCTGGAATTCACGGCTACGGCCCATCTTTGCGGAACCACCTGCAGAGTCCCCTTCCACGATGAACATTTCGCATTCCTTCGGGTCGCGGCTGGAGCAGTCGGCGAGCTTGCCCGGAAGGCCGCCGCTTTCGAGAACGTTCTTGCGGCGGGCGAGTGTACGTGCGCGGTGGGCTGCTTCACGAGCCACGGCGGCGTTGTAAACTTTGTCCAAGATAATCTTGACGGCTGCCGGATTTTCTTGGAAGTATTCTTCGAGCTTAGCGCCGAATGCAGAAGCGACATAGCCTGCAATTTCGGAGTTGCCGAGCTTACGCTTTGTCTGGCCTTCGAACTGCGGTTGCGAAACCTTGATGGCGATAACGGCGGTAAGGCCTTCGCGAATATCGTCCGAGGTAATCTGCGCTTCTTTCTTGCCCTTCGGCATGTCTTGAGCAAACTTGCTGATAACGCGGGTGAGGGCTGTCTTGAAACCCGTCACGTGCGTACCGCCATCGTAAGTATTTACGTTGTTGACGAAGCTGAAGAAGTTTTCCTGATATCCGTCGTTGTACCACATGGCAACTTCCAAGGGGTACTGGCCGTCGGGGAGAACCAAGTGGATGGGTTCTGCAAAAAGCGGTGTGCGGTGTTCGTCAACGTAGCGGACAAATTCAGAAACACCACCGGGGAAGCAGAACGTGTCGGTCTGCTTGTGTTCCGGATCGCGTTCGTCCGTAAGCGTCAAGCGAAGGCCGCTCATGAGGAATGCGAGTTCGCGGAAACGCGTGGCGAGCGTGTCGTACACGTAAACAGTTTCCGAGAAAATCGTATCGTCTGGATAGAACTCAACGGATGTACCTGTCGTTCCGTCAGATTCTCCGATATCGACTTGCGGGCCGGTCGGAATGCCACGAGCAAATTCCTGACGAACAACTCTGCCGTTGCGGCGAACAGTAACGATAAGCTTGTTAGAAAGTGCGTTCACGCAGCTCACGCCCACGCCGTGGAGACCGGCGGAAACCTTGTATGAACTGTTGTTGAACTTACCACCGGCGTGGAGCTTTGTCATCACGACCTGGATGGTGCCCACCTTTTCCTTCGGGTGGATATCCGTCGGAATGCCACGACCGTTGTCGGTCACGCGGATGCCGTTACCCGGCAAAATGGAAATTTCGATATGGTTGCAGAAGCCAGCTAAAGCTTCGTCTACGGAGTTATCGACCACTTCCCAAACGAGGTGGTGCAAACCGCGGATATCGGTGGAACCAATGTACATTGCAGGGCGGACACGAACTGCTTCTAGACCTTCAAGAACGGTAATACTCGAACCGCTATAATCTGCTTCCGCCTTCTTAACTTCTTCTGTTTCTTCTGCCATAATTCCTCTATTAGATCCCTTATTTGGCGAATCGTATTCCTTGAATAAACGGCTTTCCCAAAAGGGAATTACACTTGTCAATAATAGCTTTTTTTTGGATGTTCAATTCGAATTTGAGCGCCGAATTAGGGACATCTAGCACCAATGTGTTTTTGTCGATTTCTGTGGGTTTGACGTGGCTTACAAGTAGGGGCCCGACCACTTCTGAGAACCGCTCGGATATCGTTTTGAAATGGATATCTTCGGAGATATGGTTCTTTGTAAGTACGCGCTCCAAAAGGACACTGATGTCCTGAAGTTTGTTCCCCGTATATCCTTCTTTGCTTGTGCGTTTTGTTAAAGACATTTGCAAGTTTTATCGTGTTAAACAAGCAGTAGTTTGGAAAGAGTGAACCCGCCAATCAAGATGCTTGTCATGCCGGCAACCACAGTTGCCTTGGTGCTCTTGCCCACGCCTTCTGCACCGCTGTGGGTAAAGAAACCGAAGAAGCAAGCGTAACTCGAAATGAAAAATCCGTAAAGTGTCGCTTTGATTAAGCCAACGACCAAATCCCAGTTCTGGTAGAACATGCGCACACCGTAGAAGAACACAGAGAACGATACTTCTTTGTAAAGGTGTGCCACTTCGTAACCGCCGACAATACCGATGAAAATGCTCAAAATGGTAAGGACCGGAAGCATGATGACCGTTGCGATAAGTCTTGGAGCAAGTAAGTATTTGTAAGGGTTAAGACCCAATACTTTGTACGCATCGAGCTGCTCTGTAACAGCCATGGTGCCCAGTTCCGAACACATCGATGCGCCGATACGGCCTGCAAGAACCATTGCCGTAAGAATTGGGCAGAGTTCTACCATCACGGATTTACCGACTGCCATTCCCACGAACATCATGGGAATCATGTCGCCAAACTGGTATGCGAGTTGCCATGACATGATGGCGCCTGTTGCAAGCGACGCTGCAAACACCACGGGAATACTTGTAATCCCGACGTGGTGCATTTGTTCAACAGTCGTGTGAAAATTGGTAAAGGCTCCGGGAATGTTCTTGAACAATTCCCAGATGAACACGAGGTAACCCACAACCTTGTTCAGGAAGCGTCGGACCGCACGTCCAAGGCCTTCGGCCATTTTGTTCAATAACGAAATCAAGTTGGACCGTTACTTCTTTGCTTTTGCGGTGTTCTTCTTAGCCTTTGGCGGTGCGCTGATAGACTTCTTGAAGAGCTGCATGTCGCTTAAGTACTTGATGGCTTCGTTCAACTGCTTGTCGCGCTTGAGCGAGAATGCTGTGCTGACGGAGTCGTTCACGAAAGCGGTGAGAAGTTCACGCTTGATGCCGTCCTTGATGTAGTCCTTATTGGCTTCGAACTGGGCATCGCGGTTATCTTCAAGAGCCTTGCGCATTTCGCTGATACGCTTCACGAGCGTAGAATCAGAAATGGTCTTTGCGCTGTCGCCCATGTAGTTCTGTTCGCGGATGATGCTCTTTTCAAGCTGATCCACGCCCACAAGCGCGTTGCTCTTGACCTTCATGAAGTTCGTGTCTTTCTTGCAGAAAGCCTTGAACTGTGTGAAGAGTGAGTCCGGTACAACCCATTCGGAGTTCATCTTGACGCCTGCTTTTTCGAGGCTCGGACGAATCTTGACTGCAAACTTGAAGTACATGGCCATACGTTCCTGCACTTGGACAACCCAAGGCATCGGATCGAGTTCCACGTCAACGTCCGGCGTAATGCCGCCGCCGCCAAACATCATACGGCCATTGTTCGTGTAGAATGTGTCACGCTTTGCGGTGTCGGCCTTTACAGAATCAGTCTTTGCAGTTTCTGATTCTTCATCAATGTCTTCTTCTTCCTGGAGCTTGAGTCCCTTGATGCCGTTTTCAGGCTTGTTGATGCAACGGCCGAAGGGGAGGTAATAGAATGCGGTGGTAAGCTTGAGCGCGTTGCCCTGATTGTCGAGCGGGAAGATTGTCTGCACGGAACCCTTACCGAAAGAAGTCTTACCGACGATGAGGGCTCGGTCCCAATCCTGAAGTGCACCGGAGACAATTTCTGCGGCACTAGCAGAACCCTGGTTCACGAGAACGACCATCGGCACGTCCGACTTGAGCATCGGATTTCTGCGGGAGGCGCTTTCTGTTTTCTGGGTGCGTCCGCGAGTACTTACAATGACATTACCCGGCTTCAAGAAAAGTTCACTGATTTCGATAGCTTGGTTCAAAAGTCCACCCGGATTGTAGCGCATATCGAGGATGAGCTTTTTCATGCCTTGCTTCTGGAGGCCACGGATAGCGTTTTCTACATCGCTTGTGGTCTTGTCGCTAAAGGTGGCAAGCTTGATATAGCCGATATCCGGAGTTACCATGCCGTAGTACGGAACAGCGTGCACGATAATTTCTGCTCTGGTGATGGTAAAGTCCATGAGGTCGGGAACGCCTTCGCGTTCAATGGCGACGGTTACGTCCGTACCGATTTTACCACGGAGCTTGTTGACGGCGTCGTCAAGTGACATGCCTTTTGTTTCTTTACCGTCGATTTTGCGGATACGGTCACCAGCGCGGATGCCGAGCTTGAATGCCGGCGTGCCGGAAAGCGGTGAAATAACCGTAAGGATGTTGTCTCGCAGGCTGATGGTAATGCCGACGCCACCGAACTTGCCTTCCATCGAAACGCGGAGGCTTTCGTAGTCCTTGGGGGCGAAAACTGTCGTGTGCGGGTCCAGAATGTTTCTGATGCCATTGATGGCAGCATCCGTAAGTTCAGTCGGATTTACGTTTTCAACGTACTTGCGGTTGACTTCGGAAAGGACCTTGTTCAATCGTGAAACTTCGTCGTAAAAATCTCCAGGAGGAGTTTTCTTGTCGGTAGCTGCGTTCGCGATGCAAAGCGCGGACAGCGTAGCTATACATACAGTGCGGAAACTAAAAAATTTGAACATCATGCGATAAAAATACAATTTCCTATAAAAAATCACCACCTTAACGGAAAAAACCGGCCATAAATAGCCGGTTTTTTTACGAAAGGAGAGAGTATGAAGTTGTTAGGAGCAATAAATCTTGATATTAGGCAGCTTCGCAGAGGAGGCGTTCGACTTCGGCATCGCGGAGCTTGTTCAGAGCGTTTTCCTTGAGCTGGCGGACGCGTTCCTTGGAGAGACCCACCATCGGAGCAATTTCCTTCAAGTTCAAGTCGGAATCCATCTTGAATCCGTAATAGAGCTTGATGATTTCCTTTTCTTGGCTGGAGAGGTTCTTGTCCATTACCTTGTTAAACACTTCTGCGCGGTTGTTTTCATTGGCGAGCTCATCGGTGCGGCTCTGAGAATCAGAAATGGTATCGCCGAGCGTTGCGTCGCCATCTTCGTTGACCGGGGCATCGAGGGAAGAAGCGGTAGAACCCATCATCAAAATCTTTTCAATTTCGTTTGCCTTGTACTTAGAAAGGCCTTCGAGATTTTGTGTGTTGATGGTGAAAGTTCCGCCAATCACTTGGTGCATATCCTTTGCATGGCGGGCAAAACGGCGCAACATCAATTCCTTTTCTGCACTGATGCGGATCATGCGACCCTTTTCAGCGAGTGCGCGGGTGATGTTCTGACGAATCCACCATACAGCGTAGCTGATAAACTTAATATTCTGGGAGCGGTCAAAGCGGCGTGCGGCTTCAATGAGACCCATGTTCCCTTCATTGATCAGTTCCATGATGTCGAGACCGCGGCCTTTGTAAAGATTTGCGATATTCACGACGAAACGGAGATTGGAGTTGACTAACATATCCAAGGCCGCTTTGTTGCCTTGTGCAGACTTCTGGAGCAATATCGTTTCCTGTTCTCTTGTCAGTAACGGGTAACGGGAAATGTCGTTAAGATATTGCATGTAGATGTCTTTTTGATCTCGATTGTTAAGGGTTTTCATGGTGACCTCCTCATTTTTACATCATCAAATTTACCTCCAGTTTGAATTCCTTGTGTCATTACTTAGAATGCTGCGTGCAAAAGTTAAATTGAGTTTTTGTTAAAAAAGTTCGTGATTTTTGTCACAGAATTGTCATGATGAGCCAAAATAGTGGTTTTTGACTAAATTTTTTAGTATGAATGACAATTCTTCTACAAATCGTACAGACAACCGCTTGGGATTTTTCCAAAGAACTCGTAACAAATTTGCCGTTTTGCAAGAAATTGGTTTTGAACGCAATGAAAATAAGCTACGGGAGCTGCTGAAAGACGAACGCGACCTAGTCCAGTTCCCGATTCCGCTCTTTTTGCCAGCGTTTTTAGTTTGGCTGTTCATGCTTTTGTTCCCATTGGTGCTTATTCTAGACCCGACAAATGCGTTTAAAATGAGCGTAAACATTAAAGGGCTTGTGGGCTTTTATTTGCCCATGCTCAGTACGGTTTTCATTTTTATTTTGAACCAAAGGTTTTTGGTGCCGCAACTTGTATTTAAAAAACGTTATGCACTTTACTTCGTGTGTAACTCGATATTGGTGGTGGCAACACTATTTTTTAGAGAAGTGGCGTTCTTTGTGATGGAACGTTCTCCCAACGAAGGCGTTGGAGACTTCTTTAGTTCCTATTGTTTCTCGTTTGTTAAAGGACATTTTGGCGTTTGGCCCGTTATATCGTTTACTATCCTAGTTGTGTTTGTTTGCGTTCTTTGCGTGTTATATCATGTGATGTTCCGCCAGATTGTGCGTGCGTTTATTTTGCGCGAACAGAAACGCTCGGAGTTGCAGTATGAACTGGATTTTTTGAAGAACCAGTTGAGTCCGCATTTTCTCTTTAATACGTTGAATAACATTTCTGCTTTAATCCAGATTGATCCGAAACGTGCTGAAAGTTCCATGAATAAACTTTCGCAACTTTTGAGAATGATGCTGTACCAAGTCAAGGACAAGTATATCACGTTACAAGAAGATGTGGATATTTTGCAAAAGTATGCGGACTTGGAAAAACTCCGTCTTGATGAAGGTTTTGACTTTGTCTTTAAAGTAGAACTTGAAAATCCGAAATTGATGATAGAACCTTTGCTGATGATGCCTTTGATGGAAAATGCGATGAAGCATTGCGTGAATCCAAATGGCAAGAGCTTTGCGCATATCACCATTACGCAGAAGAGCGATGAACTTCATTTCCATTCTGAAAATTCCAATTTCCCGAGAAAGTCGAGCCGCAAGGGAAGTGGGCTAGGACTTTCTACTTTTGAAAAGCGATTGGACTTGATATATCTGGATTCTTATGAGTATTCTGTGAATATTGTCGATGGTGCGTATATCAGTGATTTGACAATTCACTTGAAAAAAGAAAATTCATAAAAATTTAATTAACCCCTTTACACATTCAAAAAATTATTGTAGTTTAATAACCGCCTCGATGTTAGTCGTGGCGGTTTCTTTTATCTTTACTTACATTTTTTCCTACATCGTTCCTTTTATGGTTATGGCTGAATAAGCCTATTTATCTTAAAATCAATATAAAGGAAATCCTATGGTTATTAATAGGATGTTTAAGGGCGTTGCCTTGTGTGGTGCCTTGTGGGCACTCAATGGCTTTGCCGAGGAATGTAAGGGCGTCGTACTGTATTCTGACGGTAACGACAATGGTCAAATGATTGAAACGGGGAGAACTTTCCCGGAACAGCCTGAATGGAAGGCGAATTGGGGAAACTTTGGTAACATGGTTTCTCCGTATATTCGCTTGTCTGGCATCAAGAATGTGCAAGGCGATTGGAAGGGATTGCTTTCGTTTCCATCGCTTCCGTTACACGTTGATGGGGGAGTGCTCCGCTTAAAAGTTCGGTCTACACAAAACGTAAGGTTTGGTGTTTGGTTAAAGAACGCAACATCGGAAAGTGGAATTTATTACGCAGAATTGACTGCGGATAAAACTCATTCACTTGAAATCCCTCTTGCAAACCTTGGTGTGACGGGATCGTTTGATGTTGCGAATGTGGGCGTGGGGCTTTTCCAAGTTCCGCAATATCAATATACGACTCTCTTTATTGACGATGTTGGGTTTAGCTGTGTGAAAAACAACGTTGAACCATCGTCATCTGTGTCGCTTGGAAATGCAAATGATGTTCCGTGGGAATATGAATTTTCCAATGCGGAAGCATGGTCTTCGTCACGTGAAGAACGGCTATTGCCTGCATTAGAATCGGAGTTTAGTGCTGCGTATTCTCTGCAAAAGAAAAATTTGCTTATGTCAAAGACTGATGCGGATTTTCTTGTGAGCGAACTAGAACACTTGAAAATTGTGAATAGTATTCGTGCTACCGAAATGACCGCTAAAAAATCGCGATTGACGTGGTACGATAACATGTACACGATTGTCCGAAACCGTCTTCGAGAAAATGTTGTTGCTAACCCCAAACAGCTTTACTTTGAAGCAGAAGCGGTTGCTGCAAATTCTGATTATACGGTGATACCTCTGCTTGTTGCTGATTTGGATTATGCATACAATGCGTGTGCGGATTCGGCATGCAACACGAATAACGTTATTAAAGCGCATCTGCTGACGGCTGGACTTCCGACTTCGTTTGTGCGGGGGTCAAAAGTAAGCCTGATACTAGATCCGTATTTTGTTGTGACAAAACAAAGGGAACTGCCGTCTATTTCAGTTTGTGTTTCCGGCTCGTGTAAGACAATTGTACCTAGGGAGCGATTGGAACTGGAGTTCCCGTCAACAGGATTGCAGACGATTGTCGTAAAAATGAAAAGCGGAGACCGAAATGTTGAACAGAAACTCTTTGTGGAGGTAAAATGATGAAGCGTTGTTTATGGCTTGCTTTTGTAACGATTTTCGCTACAAGTGTTATGGCGAAAAATATGGACTATACATTCTTTCTGGATCGTAAAGGCAATCTTTGCGTAGAAAAGGGTAAGGCTCTTTTTAATCTAAAAGGTCTTGATCGTGCAGGAAATATGTGTGTAGGTACGGCCCCGTCTGTGCGTATTCGCATTATGGATGCTCCTGCAGATGAAAATTCCTCGACTGGAATTTATTTGGAACGCCCATTCATGATTGTTGACGGGATTGACTTGAATCCTGATGAAAAGAAAACTCTGACGGACTTGGAAGGGGATGTGCAGCAGGTTGGCTTGCCGCTGACTCTGAAAAGTCTTGGATATACGCCTGTTCTTGTCCAGTTTACGGAGACTGTGCGCACATCTCTTCAAGAAAACTCTAAAACGCTAAGCAAACTGTTTTCTTTTTTGAGTGATAATGAGCATATCCCGTTCCCAGGAGCTGTGCAAGACGGCTTTGTCGTTATGGGGATAAGTCAAGGTGGCGTTATTGGGCGTTATGGTGCGTACCTTTATGACACGCACCGTAGCGAATCCGATGCTCCGATCCGGCTTTTTGCTTCGCTTGATTCTCCTCATCAGGGGGCCGTTATGCCGATGGGCCTTTTTAACACGGTTGCATTTTGGAGTGAAAAGGGCGGTTCCTCGGCTGCGGAAATGTTTAAGGATATGTTGCTTGCAAAAGGTGCCGCAGATCTTTTAGTCTATGAAAACTCATGCGAAGGTTCCTGTAAGTCTACAGCGAAAACAAAGGGAAGGTTCCTCTATGAAGATTATCGTTATGCGGCTGAATACAAAAAGTTTCCGACAGTGCTTGTGGCGCAGGGACAGTTGAAGGGCCGTGATCCTGTTCATAGCAATGATTATTACCTTTTGGAACGTCATGCGGAGAAAGGCCCTGCTACGCTTGGCTCTGCAGTAAGTCATATGCATTATTCGGACAATAATGGAACTGTTGCTCGCAACCGTATAAAAGAAACGACGGATGATGCGGTATTGGACGATTTCAAGGGTACTTCTCGCTATGATTTTATTCAGGGATCGACGTATCCTTTTGCGGCTACGATTTATAACTCTTTGCGTCAGGGCTTTTTAGATGCAATGCCTAATGATATGAAAAAAGGAATTCTATTTTGGGATGTTGATGTCAATACGTCGTGGGGTAGGGATGAATTGGTGCAGGATCGCAGTACATTCATTCCGACGGCGAGCGCAATGGACATGAAATGCAATGGCGAATTGGCAATTCGTTCGAATTGTGGCTTTACTCAGTCTTATAATGGTTTCCCGTTTGAAAATCCTGGGGCTAGGAGTACGGCAACAGCTGCGTTTGCCGTGGATCCGACACATCCGCGTTATGCAGAAGCGATTAGCGGTCGCCATATCGAAATGCCTTTCGATAATGATACTTTGAATGCTGTTGTCTTGAATGGCATGCAGGTAGATTTTTGGCGCATTTTGTGCGAAGTCGCGAAGTACGATTATGACTATAGTGTGGGGCAGTTCAGAAATCCGAAGTTGATTGGTTATTTTTCTCCCAATACGAAGTGCATGGATTTAGAGAAAATGCCTGATATCATTCGCAATGCAGGTGTTGTTCAAACAATTCCGTTTGCTTATGCGCGCTATGATTATAATGCAAATGCAACGGAAAAAAAATCAGAAGTAAAATTTAAGGTGCCTGCGGGCTGGAAAAAGGTTGCTGCGTGGAACTATGGTAGCGATGTCCAGGCAAATACCACTTTCGAGGTGAATATCAAAGTCGAAAATCCGAAGGGAAATTGGATGAAGGCGGAACTTCTCGTTTGCCGTACAAAGTTCTGTTCGGGTAGCCTGCAATTGAATGAAATGTCGGTTCCGGTAGATGGAAGTTCGCATACATTGCGTTGGCAGATGCCTGCGAACGGAGGTGCACTCAATGGAATGCGTTGGTTCCGCTTGGTGCTTAATTCGGATGGCGGGGACGTGACAGTGTCGAATGCTCAACTCGTTTTGAATACGCGCGGTGATGCGGTTGTTCCGCCCAAGATAAGTTCTGCAAGTATTTATCCGAGCCGTTATGAGTATTTCCCGTGGGACAATGGAACTCAAGTTAAAACGTATACAGATGAACTTGGCGTAGGACTTGAACTCAAGTTCGATAGGGCTCTGCGCGGTATGCATATCGAAATGGGGCAAATGGTTTCTATGGAAGGTTACAGTAATTTGATTGTGGAACATTGGCCGGGAACTTGCCAAAATACGCTTGTCTATTTTGATTCAAAAAAGCTGACAAACGCAAATCTTGCAAATGGCTTGTCTCAAAATGGCTTCATTCGAAAAGTTTTACCTTTGCATGAAATAATTGATTTGAACACGACTCCGCAAGGATCTAAATCCGCTCATCGTCTGAATCTGCAGTCTGTAGGTTCTTCGGATCGTTGCATCATAAAGTCCATCATGCTGGAATAACGACCTCTTGTTGTGTTTCTAGAATTAAAATATATTGGTTGTACATTACAAATAAGTAGGAGTTTTCTATGAAAAAGTCGATTCTTTGGGGCCTTTTATCTGTTGCAGCGTTTTCTTTGTGCGGTTGCCTCAATCCGCATTTGAGCTCGATGGGAGCATCTACAATGGTTGTCGCTCATCAGCCGCGTCTAGCTGTTAACGGGGATTCGTCTGCAATAACGCTATCTGCTGATGTTTTTGGCGGTGCGAAAATGAACGGCCGGAATATCAAAGATGGTTTTTCTGCGGGCGCATCGGCTGCTTTGAATTACAGACCTTTTGGAATCTCCTCACCTTTGTATGTGCAGGCTGCTTTTGGCGGCAAAGGCGGAAATGCTTCACTTGAATGTTCGGAAAGTGGAAAGTGCAATGATGGTTATAATGCGTGGCTTGAAACTTCGAAAGGACGGAAAAAATATTCGTTCTGGAATTTGCAGGAACGTATGACTGTCGGGGCTGATTTTGACATTGGTCCCATGGTATTGGGCCTTGGTGCTGGAGTTCAACTTTTCGAAGGTGGTGGCGATTTTGATGATATTCGCGACTATCTCGGGAAGAGTCTTGCAGAAAACGATGACGAAGGGTATGGCGTAAAGCTTTATTCTACGGCTCGCGTTGGTGCTAGGCTTGGGCGATATGGCGTTGTAGCTGTGGATGCGGACTTCATGTGGCTAAAAACGATGAATGTCGGTCTTATGCTGAATTATTTCCACCCGTCGGGTTTCCATGGAGGCGTCTTTGCTGCGGAAAAAGTTGGCTATGGTGTGAATTTTGGTAAAACGTTCAGCTTTTAGCGATTCGTTTGCCGACCGTTATTGCGTTTAGTTTGTTTTAGATTGATTTTTGTTCATATAAATCCTTATTAAATAAGGGCTTCAAGTTTATTCTTGGAGCCCTTTCTGCGTTTAATATTTGTGTTTGAATGTAAAAAGGGCTTCGAGCAAAGCTCGAAGTCCTTTTTAAAGCCTTGGGCTTGGGCGAAGTCTTTAGACTTTCGCGGAAGCTTACTTGCTGAGGGTCTGAACTTGGACGTCCCAGCTCTGGTTGCCAAGAGCGATGCGGTAGGTGCTTGCAGCGCCAGCCTTCATGTTCTTGGTGTCGACAGCCGGAGCGGCGTTCGGGTCCTTCTTTGGCACGCCAATGTGGCGGTTGCCCTTGAGGAATTCGATACCCTTGTTGCCAGCCTTCGTCTGGAGGCAGCCCGTGATGAAGATGGTTTCGTCGTTGACCGGGAGACCATTTTCTTCGAGGAGTTTCTTGGCTGCTGGAATGCCCGGCGGAAGAATTTCTTCTGCGCACTGGACGCCCGGATAGGCTTCCTTGAACGGCTTCATGTTGAACTGGTCGGCTGCGATCTTCACGAGTTCCGGATCCGGTTCGCACGGAGTCTTACCCTGGTAGCCGAGGAGCATCTTGCCGTAGCCTTCGGTCATCTTGAACCACGTACCGCGACCGGCAGCCTGGTTCAAGGTGTTCATGTAAGCCTGCTGGAAGTAGAACTGAGAAACCGGCGTCACAGAGGAGGCGAAACCACCGCGGCGTACGCATTCACTCATGTTTTCGATAACCTTCGGGAAGAGGTGGAAGGTCTTGGTTTCGCGCATCATGAGGGTGTTTGCAGTGAGAGCGCCACCCGGCATCGGGCTGAAGATAACGTCGGTCGTGATCTGACGTGCTTCAGGCGGGAAGTTGTAGTCCTTGAGGCATTCAACAGCGACGTTGTTAGCTTCCATGAGTTCCGGAATGTGATCGTCGACGATGCTGTCTTCACCGAGGGCGAGCTTGTATTCCGTACCCTTGAGGGCGTGGAACATGGAGAAGAGGTCCGGCTGAGCCGTACCGCCAGAAAGCGGCTTGCGGCCGAGGTCGACGCCATCTGCGCCACCTTCGATAGCAGCCTTGTACTGGGCCACACCGGTACCGCAGGTGTCATGGCTGTGGATGCGGAGTTCGACCTTGTCACCGAGGAGCTTACGAGCGCGCTTGAACGTTTCGTAGACCTTGGTCGGGTTCGTCGTACCGGAAGCGTCCTTGAAGCAGACGGAAGCGAACGGAACACCTGCGTCCAAGATGTTGCGGAGGATGCGTTCGTAGAATTCCGGATTGTGAGCGGCGTTGAGGTCGCATCCCGGAGGAAGTTCCATCATGGTAACGACGACTTCGTGTTCGAGACCGGCTTCAGTGATGCACTTACCGGAGTAGATGAGGTTGTTGACGTCGTTCAAAGCATCGAAGTTACGGATGCGGGTCATGCCGTGCTTCTTGAACATGTCGGCATGGAGCTTGATCATATCGCGCGGCTGCGGAGCGAGAGCCACCACGTTGATACCACGAGCGAGAGTCTGGAGGCGGATCTTCGGACCAACAACGCGACGGAATTCATCCATCATGTCGAATGCGTCTTCACCGCAGTTCTGATAGAGAGCCTGGAAACGGGCGCCGCCACCTGCTTCGAAGTGGGTGATGCCAGCCTTGACGGCTGCTTCAACTGCAGGCATGAAGTCTTTCATGAACACGCGTGCGCCGAAGATGGACTGGAAGCCATCACGGAACGAGGTGTCTTGGAACAGAATCTTTTTCATAATGTTTTCCTGTGGGATAGAATCCCTGTGTTTTACTGTACAATAAAATACGGGGTCAAAGATAGCAATTAGAACTTGGAACTAAGAACTTAGAACTTAGAAATGCGGGATAATTTAGAACTCGGAGGTTTGTTGAATGCTGGCTGTGGAGCTGTAGACCGCAATTGTCATGGCAAGCCGTATGAATTGCGGTAAGTTAATGCTAAAAAAAGACACTTTTGTAAATGGAAGTTTTCAAAAGAAAAATGTGGTGAATAAGAAACGCTTTGATTGGCTAGTTCATCTAAAGAGGTGATGTTTGAAATTTGTATCTTTGGTCTAATCATTATAATGTAAACACGTTTATTGTGTTGGAATACGGAGTCACTATGAATAAAAAGTATGCTCTTGCTATAGCTACTTCACTTTTGGCTGCTGAATCGGTATTTGCCGATCCGTCTGGCGACAAAACTGTGGTTGCTTGTGGCTTTGATGATATGTTCGGTAATTCGTGCTATTGGCGTTGTCCGGATATGGAGGATACGTTTAGAACGGAAAAGAAGGACGATCGATGCGCCAATGTGCTTTTCAGATGCGCCAATTATCCGCGTTCTTTTATGCGTTCTTCTGTAGGTAGCAGCGAAATCTGGATTACTCCTGATAAATACAACTATTATTTTGGCAAGCTTCCGCAGGAATATGACTGCAGTATTTCTGAAGAAGAACGTGCTGCGATGTCTTCGCGCCCGACTCAGCCGCCTCCGGCAAATCCGTATGCTGCGAACAAGTATCAGAATACTTCGACGTATGACGAATCGAAGAATCTCTTGATTGATAACCGCGATGGCGAACGCTATATGACGGTGAAGATTGGTGGCCGTGTTTGGATGGCCGAAAACTTGAAGTTCCGTTTGCCGGAAAGCTATTGCTATGATGGCGTTACTCAAAATTGCGAGACGTACGGAAGACTTTATACGTGGAATGCAGCAAAGCAGGCTTGCCCTGATGGATGGAGCTTGCCGATGGGTGACGATCTCAACTATCAGGACTTTAACTTGAATAGCTTTAGAGTGCTTGATGGTGGTTATTATGTCGATGGCGAACGTTACATTGACTTGGGCAATCGTGCTTTCTTCTGGCTTGGCGATGACAAGGGCGGTGATCGTGCCGATGCGATGAGCTTTAGAGGTACGAACCTCGAAACATTTGCTTTCCAGGGACGCAAGGCGAACGGTTACTCTGTCCGTTGCATCCAGAATTGGGAAGCTGCCTGTAAGGAGCGTCTCGGTGGCGTGATGGACAATGCCGGAAAGACCTATAGAACACTTAAGATTGGTGACCAGACATGGATGGCCGAAGATGTGATTCTCGACCGTTTGGATGAAATGGAAGCCCGCAATCTTAATCGCGCTTGCCCGCGTGGTTGGCATGTTCCGGAACAATACGAGTATGAACAGCTTTTCTCGAAGGCTTCTGAATTTGAAATTCGTGCAAACGACAAGCGCATGAAAAGCAACCGTGATACGAAGGAAAATCCGTGCAGCTTGAATTTTGATTTCAAGCGTGGCTATTGGACTGCTTCGAAGAATGGTAACGAAATGACTTATGTCGATTGGAAGTACAATGCAATCCGCGAAAAGGGTAGCCCGTACTTTAAACATGGTGACGCTTATACGAATAAGCTTCGCTGTGTGAAAAACGCTCCTTCTTATGCTGCTCCGAAGCCGACTGTTACCAATACGCAGGCTGCTCCGGCTCCGTCTGCTCCCGCAAATTCTGCAAACAAGACTGTCTTGGAAAAGTTCATTTTGCAGGGTGTGACGTTCGGTGTGGGACAGTCTCGCTTTACGAAGGAATCTTCGGAAGGTTTGAGAAGACTTGCGGACCACTTGAGAAACTATCAGGGAAAGACGATTGAAATCGTTTCTCATACGGATAACCTTGATCGCCCGGAAAGAAGCCGTGTTCTTGCCTTGAAGCGCGCTGAAGAAGTGAAGAGCTACTTGGTGAATGCAGGCCTTCAGGCTAAAGACGTTATTGCAACGGGCAAGGGCGGTGACGAACCTCTCGTCCCGAATACGACTCCGGATAACCGCATGAAGAATAACCGCATTGAAGTGTTCGTGTATTCTTATGATCAGCCGGGTAAGGCTGCGTCTGCTGCTCCGAAGCAGAATCAGAACAACGTGCAGAAATCTGAACCGGCTCCGAAGAAGTGCAAGGAACGTGACATGGCTAACGCAAAGCTTGGCGAATGCTATTCCTACACGGATGGTACTAAGGACCACAGACGTTGCATGGCTGCATACAAGAACTTGCTGAACCTTGCAAATACGAAGTGCAAATAAAGTAGATTTTTGCTTAATGCAAAAAAAGCGCAGCTCATTGAGCTGCGCTTTTTGTCTAAGTTCTACCAACGAAGTTCTAAGAGGGCTGAAAGCCCAGTCTTTCCTTAGATGAACATCATCGTGTTGAGCTTTGCGCGGTACTTCCAGGTGAGTTCATGCTTGGGGCCTAGAACGCCAAAGAGCGTGAGCATTGCCTTCTTGGCAGCTCCATCGTTCCATTCGGGTGCTTCGACGTAGAGGTTCAGGAATGCCTGGAGTGCGCTTTCGAAATCTTCTTCGCAGGCGAGCTTGCAAGCTTCGTGATAGACGATGGCTTCTTTGCCTTGAACGTCCTTTTTTGCAATTTCGGCATGGAAATCAAGAAGTTCCAGGAGCGATTTTGCTTCACGGTACTGGTCGTCACTTTCGACAAACTTGGAGAGAATTTCTTTAGCCTTTGCGGTATCGCCAATGCCTAGACTTGCCTTGGCCCATAGAAGCTGGAGCTTCTTGTCGTTCGGATTCTTGGAAAGTGCTTCGTCGAGCATCGGGAGTGCCTGATCGAAGTTCTTTTGTGCGATGGCGTCTTCGAGAGCGGTTTGGAAACGGGCTTCTTCGGAGACATAGAACTTTTCAAGACGCTTCTTGATGTCGGCTTCGGGGAGAACGCCTTGGATGACGTCTGCGATTTGGCCTTTTTCGACGACGTGAATTTCGGGGACGGACTGCACGCGGAACATCTGGATGAGGCGCATGTTTTCGCGGTCATCGCAGCTTACGACACCGAGCGTAAAGTCCATGCTTGTAGAGAGTTGCCCGAGCAATTGGGAATATGGCGCGCAATCTGGGTATTCTGCGGAAGAGAAAAGTATCGCGACTGCGCGGGTTTCGGAGGCCTTGATGACCTCTTCTTCAAAATTTTCTGCTGTAATTTGAACTACTTTAGCCATGCGGGTAAATATAGAATTAACTATATTCAAAGTATGTGTAAATGTTCTTTTTGCGGTTCAGAAGTCGAGTCCCTCAGAATTGTCAATCTTGATCTGAGGATTTGCCCGAAGTGTTATTCCATTTATTTCCCGTGCGACCAGACGTTTGCTTTTTACGGCGGACTTTCTGACAAGACGCGGGAATTGTGGCTTGAAGATTTGAAGAAGAAAAATGTGCAGGATCCACCTTGCGAAAATCCGGTGTGCATCGATCATGGCAAACCGCTTGTGAAGGGAAAGCTTCCGCATTACGGTTTTGATGGTTACGTGACGACTTGCTGCGAAACGTTCCATATGCCGCCTTCGACGGTGAAACAGCTTTTGCAGTGGTCCTTGGATATTAAGGCTGCTCCGCAGGCAAAGGAAGGCAAACATCATTTCTTCTTTATCCATTGGATTGATTCTCTTGTGTCTAAGCTGTTTGGCGAAAAGCCTGTTGAAGAAGACCCGCTGGATTTAATCCAGTACAATAGAACTTTAAGGAAGTTTTTTGAGTAAATGAAAAAATCATATACGATTTTAGCAATCATTGCGGTTATTGTTGTTGCCATCTATGTAATGCTTCCAAAAGAGCGGTTTGCTGAAAGTGTATTTCCACTAGGGGATGGTGCAAAAGCTTCTGCTTACGATGATAATGCAGATGGGGGAACGTCGGCGGTCCAGTTTAAATCGTCGGATTCGCTTGTTTCGTTCCAATGTGCGCTTGGTGCAGAAGAAAAGAAATCGGCATGGTGCGGTTTGGTGTTTGACTTTGACCCGAAGGGTGAAAAGAATTACCATAACTGGAAAAATGTTGATACACTTTATTTGGACATCGATGTTTCGGGAACGACTGAAATCAATGTCAAGACGTGGACTTACGATCCTGATGTGACTGATTTGTCAAATCCGAGCTCGTTCAGAATGCTTTTGAAGGAAGTTCCTGTTAAACCGGGTCGCAATAAGATTGCGCTTCCTTTTGAACAACTTTATATTCCCGATTTTTGGTACGATAATTTGGGCGTAAAACGTTCGCGCAACCGCCCGCATCATGAAAGTGTCGCTCGTGTAGAAATTTCGGCAGGGTGGAATCAGCCGCGCGGAAAGAACTTTGGCGTAAATGTCAGGGAAATTTCTGTGAGCGGAACAAGCAATAGGGCTTATGGAATATTTTTGTTCATAATACTTGGCCTTATGATAGTTGCGATTGGGCGTAGCCACCCTGTGAAGGAGTACGATGAAAAGAATGGATAGGATAGGCAAATGGTTGGGGGTGCTTGTCTTTTCCGCCTTGCTACTTGCTTGGTGGATTGAATATTCCAAAAGCGGCGATGCGGATATCGAATTGTTTCCGCAGAAGACGTTTGAAATATTCCCGTTGAACGATAGCGCTGTCGGAGGATTTTCGACAAGTGAAGTTCAGATGACGGATACGCTCCTCATCGCTTCGGTCAATATCCATTCCGGTAAGGCTTTTACGTATGCCGGTGTAGGCTTTAAGCTGAAATCTTTGGATAAACGTCTTGACCCCTTCGACTTGACGAAGTTCGATTCCATTGAAGTGCGAGTTGCATCGAAACGGATGAACTCCATGAAACTCCGCATCTTGACGGAAGACCCGGTTTATACGCGCAAGGGGGATTATGCAACTCTCCGCGTTTTGGAAAAGGAAATCCCGTCGGCACCGTATATGCTGATGGGAGGCTCGAAGGAACGCTTTGCCGTGAGCCGGTTCTCGCTGAGCGAATTCAGGGTTCCTGAATGGTGGCTTTCTTCGGTGGGGCTTGAAAAAGATGATGGCAAGACTCATTTGAACCAAGCCAAATTTTTTGAAATTGTGAGCGGCGGCTCAACGCTTCGCGGTATCCCGGATGAAATTGAAATCCGCTATGTACGCCTTTGGAGCGATAATGAGGCTCAAAAGAAAACATTGTATTTACGCTTGGGTTCCATTTTGTTTGGACTTGTTGTATTTTTAATATATGTGTTAAAAACAAGTAGGGGAAAACATGCAGAGAAATTGGACGCTTGATAGGGTGATGCG
The DNA here is from genome assembly GCF_900142485.1 of Fibrobacter sp. UWB12. NCBI lineage: Bacteria > Pseudomonadati > Fibrobacterota > Fibrobacteria > Fibrobacterales > Fibrobacteraceae > Fibrobacter > Fibrobacter sp. UWB12. The sequence goes on from NZ_FRAZ01000003.1 coordinate 375,417, forward strand.
CTACGTGCTGATTGCCGTAGCGGTAGCGGTGTCGCTTGTCGTATTGAATTATTTGAGCGGAGTCTTGTTTCCGTTTTTTGCTGCGTTCCTGATTGCCTATATCATGGACCCGCTAGTTTGCAGATTGCAGATAAAATTCAGATACCGTGTGATTGCGGTGGTGCTCGTGCTTTTGGGAGGCGCTGTCGTGATTGGTGGGTGTATGTATTTTTTTGTTCCGAAAGTCGTACACGAAGTCCAATATTTGGGAACGCTTATTTCGAGAATTTTTACGGACTCGACTTGGAGCGATCGAATTATGACGTTCTTGCCTGCGGATATGTGGGCTTCCGTGAAGACGATGATTTCTTGGAATAGCATTGCTGAAGCTATGGAATCGCTTGATGTATGGAGCGTCATTCAGACTGTTTCGGACCGCATTCTTCCTGGCGCTTGGGATATTCTTTCGAAGACGTCTACAATCTTGGTGGGCATTTCGAGTGCGGCGATTGTGTTTATGTACCTTGTCTTCATTATGCTTGATATGCATAAAATAAGGAAGGGTATTCGTCGTTTGATTCCTCGCCGTTACCGCCGCGAAGCGGGTGAATTTGCAAGCGCTACAGATAAATTTATGGGCACGTACTTCCGTGCTCAATCTATGGTTGCCTTTACTGTTGGCGTTTTGTATGCAATCGGTTTTAGCGTGATGGGACTCCCGATGGGAATTGCCTTTGGACTTTTTTCTGGGGCTCTCAACATGATCCCTTATATGCAGTTGACGACGATTCCTTTGGCCCTACTACTAGCGGTGGTTTACGCTCTAGACAAGGGAATGCCGTTCTGGGAAGTGGCCGTTATCATCCTTGCAATTTATCTTGTCGTGCAGATTATCCAGGACTTCTTCTTGGTGCCGCACATTGTCGGTAAGTCAATGAACCTCCCGCCGGTGGGGATCCTTCTCTCGCTCTCGATTTGGGGCAAGCTGCTTGGATTCTTGGGGCTCTTGGTCGCGATTCCATTCACCTGTCTCTGTCTTGTTTATATTGAGAAACTTAGGACTAAGGCAGACCAGTATGTTGAAGAATCGGGCAGACTGGCTCCCAAGGCTTGATTTTATAGGGTTTTAAAAACTTTTTTCAATTAAAATCATTCTTATCTAAGAAAAAAAAAGTATAATATTACCAAACATTTCACAAATCTGACTCAAGGAGTTAAAAAATGAACAAACAAGATCTCATTGAAGCTGTGCTTGCTAACAAGGAAGCTGGCATTGAATCCAAGGCTGCTGCTGCTCGCGCAATCGACGCAGTTCTCGACGGTATCGCTGCTGGCATCAAGAAGGACGGCAACGTCCAGCTCATCGGCTTCGGTACTTTCTCTGTGAAGTCCCGTGCTGCACGTACTGGCCGCAACCCGCAGACTGGTGCTACCATCAAGATCAAGGCTTCCAAGACTGTCGGCTTCAAGGCTGGTGCAGCTCTCAAGGAAACCGCTGCTAAGAACAAGCCGGCTAAGAAGTAATTTCTCTGAGCTAGATTTGCTTTTCGCAAAGGGAATGGGTCGCTTTAGGGCGGCCCTTTTTGTTTTTCCAAATAATAAATGTTGAATAGTTTATTATATTGATAGTCAATAACTTAGAGGTTTTATATGAAACGAGTTTTTTTGGGAATGTTCCTCGCTGTATCGCTTTGTAGCTTTGTGGGCTGTGCAGCTCCCGACGATAGCGATTATGAAACTCTTCGCGAAAAGTGCCGGGATAATCCTTCGCTTCCTGAATGTCAGGATGACGTGGAAGAAGATACATCTAATGAAACTTTTTAGTTTTCGCTAGAATAAAGAAATCGTTTTTTTTATACGGACGGTTGAAAGGTACGTTCACATATTCTATATTTGCGCAAGTTTAAGTCTTTGCGAAATAGGAAAGTGATGAACGGAATTTCGATGAATATGAAGTGCGCTTGTGGCGCCCAACATGTTGCGGAAACCGCTATTGTTTCTATTTCCATTTTTGATTTTAATGCTGGACCGTTTGGTTCAGCGTTTTTTTTAGAGTTTAATAATTAGTCAACGGAGATAAACAAAATGAAGATTGAAGGCATCGACAAAGTCCTTATCATCGGTTCTGGCCCGATCGTGATCGGTCAGGCTTGCGAATTCGACTATTCCGGCACCCAGGCTTGCAAGGCCCTGCGCGAACAGGGTTACAAGATCGTGCTCGTGAACTCCAACCCGGCAACCATCATGACCGACCCGGTCATGGCCGATGCCACCTACATTGAACCGCTGAACGTCGCCCGCCTCACCCAGATTATCGAAAAGGAACGCCCGCAGGCCCTCCTCCCGAACTTGGGCGGTCAGACCGGCCTGAACCTCGCCTCTGCTCTGAGCAAGGCCGGCGTGCTGGACAAGTACGGCGTGAAGGTCATCGGTGTGAACCTCGACGCTATCGAACGCGGCGAAGACCGTGAAATCTTCAAGGAAACCATGCAGAAGCTCGGCATCGACACTCCGCGCTCCGGCATTTGCCACTCTGTGGAAGAAGCCGAAAAGATCGTGGCTGAAATCGGCTACCCGGTGGTGGTTCGCCCGGCATACACCATGGGCGGTGCAGGCGGCGGTTTCTGCTACAACGTGGAAGAACTCCGCACCATTTGCTCTAACGGTCTTGAACTCTCCATGACGCACCAGTGCCTCATCGAAGAATCCATCCTCGGCTGGGAAGAACTCGAAGTCGAAGTCGTGCGCGATTCCAAGAACCAGATGATTGCCATCTGCTTCATCGAAAACATCGACCCGGTGGGCGTGCATACTGGCGACTCCTTCTGCGCTGCCCCGTTCCTCACCATCGACAAGAAGCTCGAAGAAGAACTGAAGGAAAAGGCCTTCAAGATTGTGGAATCCATCGGCGTGATTGGCGGTACCAACGTGCAGTTCGCTCACGACCCGAAGACCGGCCGCGTGGTGATTATCGAAATCAACCCGCGTACCTCTCGTTCTTCTGCCCTTGCTTCCAAGGCTACCGGCTTCCCGATTGCCCTCATTTCTGCAAAGCTCGCTGCAGGCCTTACCCTCGACCAGATTCCGTACTGGCGCGATGGAAGCCTCGAAAAGTACACCCCGAGCGGTGACTACGTGGTGCTCAAGTTCGCTCGCTGGGCATTCGAAAAGTTCCGCGGCGTCGATGACTGCCTCGGCACCCAGATGAAGGCCGTGGGCGAAGTCATGGCTATCGGCAAGACCTACAAGGAAACCCTCCAGAAGGCTATCCGCGGCCTCGAAAACGGTCGCTCCGGCCTCGGCTTTGCGAAGGACTTCAACAAGAAGAGCAAGGAAGAGCTCCTCGAAATGATGAAGACCGCTTCTTCTGAACGTCACTTCCAGATGTACGAAGCCCTCCGTAAGGGTGCAACCGACGAAGAAATCTTCGCCGCCACCTACGAAAAGGCTTACTTCGTGCAGCAGATGCGCGAACTCGTGGAACTCGAAGAAGAAATGCTCAAGACTCCGGGTCGCCTGCCTGCTGACGAACTCCTCATCAAGGCCAAGAAGGACGGCTTCAGCGACAAGTACATCGCTAAGATTCTCGGCATCCGCGAAAAGGACGTGCGCAAGAAGCGCACCGAACTCGGCGTGGTCGAAGGCTGGTGCGCCGTGCCGGTGAGCGGTGTGGAAAACCAGTTCTACTACTACAGCACCTACAACTGCAAGGACGAATCTACCGCTTCCACCAACCCGAAGAAGATCATGATTCTCGGCGGTGGCCCGAACAGAATCGGCCAGGGCATCGAATTCGACTACTGCTGCTGCCACGCTGCAATGGCCCTCCGCGAAATGGGTTACGAAACCATCATGGTGAACTGCAACCCCGAAACGGTTTCTACCGACTACGATACTTCCGACAAGCTGTACTTCGAACCGGTCAGCCTCGAAGACGTTCTCCAGATTTACCACAAGGAAAAGCCGGCTGGCGTGATCGTGCAGTTCGGTGGTCAGACTCCGCTGAACATCGCCCGCGCCCTCTCCGACGAAGGCGTCAAGATTCTCGGTACGAGCATCGACTCTATCGATATCGCCGAAGACCGCGACTTGTTCCGCAAGATGATGGACCAGCTCGGCATTCCGATGCCGGAAAGCGGCATGGCCACGAACATCGACGAAGCCCTCGCTTGCGTCAAGCAGATCGGTGGCTATCCGGTGATGATCCGCCCGAGCTTCGTGCTTGGCGGCCGCGGCATGGAAGTCATCTACGACGAGAACATGCTCCGCGAATACGTGGCGAAGGCTGTTGGTGTGACCCCGGACCGTCCGCTCCTCATCGACCGCTTCCTCCACAACGCTCTGGAATGCGAAGCCGACGCCCTCTCTGACGGCGAACACGTTTACATCCCGTCCGTGATGGAACACGTGGAACTTGCCGGTGTCCACTCCGGTGACTCCGCTTGCATTATCCCGCCGGTGACCATCACTAAGGAAAACTTGGCAACCATCAAGGATTACACCAGGAAGATTGCTGAAGCCCTCCACGTTTGCGGCCTCATGAACATGCAGTACGCCATCGAAGACGGCAAGGTGTTCGTGCTCGAAGCGAACCCGCGTGCAAGCCGTACGGTGCCGCTGGTCTCCAAGGTTTGCAACACCCAGATGGCCCGCCTCGCGACCCGCCTGATGCTCGGCGCGAAGCTCGAAGACTTGAAGCTCAAGGACAAGAAGTTCAACCACCACGGCGCCAAGGAAGCAGTGTTCCCGTTCGACAAGTTCCCGAAGGTGGACCCGGTTCTCGGCCCCGAAATGCGCTCCACTGGCGAAGTGCTCGGCCTCTCCGACGACTACGCCCTCGCTTACTACAAGAGCCAGGAAGCCGCAGGTTCCTTCCTCCCGAACGAAGGTGCCGTGCTGATTAGCCTCTCCGACAAGGTTAACTTGTCTGAACAGGCTATCGAAATCGGTAAGGAATTCCAGAAGCTCGGCTTCAAGATTTACGCTACCGAAGGTACCGCCAAGTTCTACGAAGCTGCCGGTGTCAAGTGCGAAGTGGTGAACAAGATTGCCGAAGGCCGTCCGAACGTCCTCGACATCATCCTGAACAAGCAGGTGAACCTCATCATCAACACGCCGTGGGCAAAGCGCGACGCCATCAAGGACGAAAGCGCCATCCGCAAGGCCGCCATCAAGTACAAGGTGCCTTACATCACGACGCTCGCCGGTGCCTACAACACCGTCAAGGGCATCGCCGCCGCAAGGAACGGACATGGCGCAGTTAAATCTCTTCAGGAATATCACGCAAGCATTGAAGAGGTGTAATGCCTAAAGTCATCCTCGACCAAGTGTAGCGCGGGAGGGGATTCAAAAACATTAAAGACCGTAGCAATAAAATGCTGCGGCCCTTTTTTGTATGGTGGGTACGCCCACCCCTTGTTCGTTATTTACCGTTTTTTCTTATTGATAAATTCGTCGTACTCTACTGAACCGCATTTTATGGTTTCTTTGTACGTGGATGTTCTATTGATTTCAGGGCTTTCGGAAAACTCACCGCAGTATTCGAATAGGAATCCGACGTGCAAATAGTACGGAAGCCGCTCGTAATCGCATTTGTCATGAAAGTCAGCGATGGTAATCGTGTCTTTTGTGATGCTGGAGAGCACGTGTACCGCTGGCGATGTTTCCTCGATGTTTAATATGTAAAGTTGGCAACCTTCCATTTGGAATGAAATGGTGCCGTCTTTTTCGTAGAACTTGCCGCCCATGAACGTGGTTGTTTTCTTGAAAAGGTAAACTAAGCCAATTTGGTTTTCTTTAGTGATTTTGTGTAGCCCGAGTGTTCTGAGTTCAGCGACGGTCGCGTTATCGGCGGTATCTTGAGTGGAAACGAAAGTTTTGTTGTATGCAAGTACGTTTGTATCGAAAGCAACTCTCGTTATGCCGTACATATTGAGATAGTCATTAAGAGAACGCGATGAAGTCTCGGTGTCGCCGCATTGTCGTTTTTGGCCATCAGATGTGTAGCATCCTTCGCTATGACCGAAGTTCCCGGGGTTGCCAATCGGATCTACAGATGATGATGTTGACGGATTTGGGACTGGGGTGGTATCGCTGCTGGTGATTATGCCACTCGAGTATTCGATATTGGAAGAAGATGAATTTACGCGTACATCAGGATTTTCATTTATAAATTCACTGCTGGAGCTAGTCCCGTAAGCGACCTGGTTTGGTTCTTCGGCTGTCCCTGCGATTTTGTCGGAGCAGGCTAATGCGCAAAAAAAAGCGGTGGTGGTTATGCCCACGGATGAAATTTTTTTGAACAGATTAATCATTGCCATTCTCCTTGATTTTTCGCGTGAGAGGGAATAACTGTAAATTTAATCTATAAACTTGGTTGATGTTTTTGTCGCCGGCGGCAATGCTTACGATTTTACGGCGACATTCGTCCAGCTCTTTTACGATTTGTTCGTAAGAGTCCTTGGATATGCCCATGGTGATGCCGCTGAAGTTTCTTTCTGTTTTGGCAAGGTCGAGTGAATTTGCTGCAATTTTCGCCATTTCGCGGTGCATTTCGCGGATGGCGAGCTTTGTTGCCTCGGGGGAACCTTTGATGGATGTCTCGGTTTGGACGAATGTGTTCTCGCCGGTCTTTTTGATAAATCCCGCTTTGACCAAAAAATCGAGTGTCTGCTTGATGTCTGTGGCGGTGACGTCTGTATAGCACATTTTCGCGAGTTCGCTCGGCGTGGCGCCCGGCATGAGCGGGGCCAGTTCCCTCAAGACGGGGTTTCTCCAGCTCTCGTAAAATTCAAACAAATCGCCTTCAATGACTCGGACTTTATGAATTTTGGCAATGGAAAGCATTTCTTCGTAGGCGGCTTTCTTTTTTGTTTCGTCGGTTTCTTGCCCGAAGTTGACCATTGCCCTGAAGTAGTCCATTTCGAAGCCGACAAGTCCCATGGCTTGTCCGGTGCGTTCGACTCCGATTCGGCTCAAATTGCTTTTCCCGTCGCAGACGACTTTCATGTACGATGACGATGTAAAACCGGCTGCTTTGGAAAATTCACGCCATGAGAAAACATGGCGGAGCTTACGCTCTTCGTAGAAGTCGCGCATGTACTTGCGGAAGTCGGAGTATTCAATAATGGCTTTCATTTGATAATAAATATAAATAGATCTTTACGAAAAAACAATATTTTCATGCAACGATAATTGCGTAAAATGTGTTAAAATTACGATTTTTGAGTGTGTTTGATGATAAAAAGTTTTGTATATGCAACATTTGGGGCAGGATTGCTAGTGTTGTGATGAAAACTATGTTTTATAGAATAAACAGGGAAATTTTTAACACTTTTTAGGAAAAAGAGTATTTTTCTTAATATGAGCGTGTTTGGATTCTATACTGCAGTTAATCTTGGGTGCGTCTGTATACTGATGCTTTTGCTATACAGTATCCAGAAACTCCCTACACCTTTGCTGAAATACCCTCTTTTCCAAAAATTGGTGTTATGGCATATCTTCTATTTTGTTAATGATTCGTTGTGGGCTCTTGTTAACGATAGTGTAATTCCCAAAAATACGTTTAGTGTGTTGACGGTAAATTTCCTAAATGCAGCCATTATGCCGATGGTAATATATAGCTGTTTTGTTTTTGCCGAAATTAGCACTCGGCCAGATATGACTCGCAAGCAGATAGATCACCTTCAGATGAAATTGCGAATCCCAATTTTTGTACAGACTTTTGCTTTGCTTGTATCGTTTATTGTTGCTCCGGGTTTTTGGCTAGACGAAAATCTTGAACCTCGCGATTTGTATTACTTTATCCTTTCGTTTTTACCCTTCGTCTACTTGATTATAGCGACGATTCGTGGGCTTATTCGTGCTAGTCAGTTGCAAAGCCGTCCAAATTTACGAACATACTTGATTGTGGCTAGCTATACACCTGGCGTGATGATTGCAGGTGGCGCACAAATTTTATTTTCGCTAACGACCCCGATTTTCTGCTTCTGGTGTACTTTTATTATTTTGTTTGTCTATTTGCATTTGCAGAACCAATTGATATCGACCGATTCGTTGACGATGCTTAACAATCGCAATCGTTTGCATCATTTTTTGCTCCAGCAGCGCGAAGAAAAAGATTCTTTTGTAATTATGGTGGATGTGGACCACTTTAAGCAAATCAACGATACTTATGGACACGCCGAAGGAGACCGCGCGCTTGTGCTTGTTTCGCAGGCGTTAAAGAAAGCGTGCGAACGTTTGAGCTATTCGATGTTCCTTTGCCGCTATGGGGGTGACGAGTTCTTGTTGATTGCGCAGACGGATGTGCCTGACGAAGTGGTGAAACAGATTAAGAACTGTTTGCAAGAAGAAATATCGAAGCAGGATGATTCGCGCTCTTATACGATTGAGGCCAGCATGGGATTTGCCCATTGGGATGGTCGTCCAGAAAGCTTTAAAGAAAGCATGGTCAACGCCGACAAAAAAATGTACGAAGACAAAAGACTTGCGTAGATAATTAGGAATTCGGAATTATTTAATTGGGCGGTTTCGCCGCGTTTTTTCCATTCCTAATTCCTACTTCCTAATTCAGAATTGAAAATCACCCTTCCAATTTATTCTTCAAATAATGCTTTGCTGTGTATGCAAGGTACATGATATCTGCAATAACGAGGGCGATTGCACATGCAAAGAATACTTGCTGGTGCATGCCGAAGTGGTTTGCCATAGCGCCACCGACAAGAATTCCTGCACCGATACCGATATCCCATCCGCTGAGGTATGTACTATTTGCTGTACCTCGTTGGTCGTGACGGGCGAGGTTCACGCACATGGTCTGGTAACCGGGGAAGATTAGTCCTAGGCTTGTACCGATGAGGAATGCGGACAAGAAAAATGTAATGGGACCATGGCAAAAGGCGAGGATAAAGTAAGCGATAACGTTCAAAGTCATGCCGGTGCCGACGAGGTGAATCAGGTAGCCGCGGTCGATGAGCCTCCCGGTCATAATGCGGTTCATGATAAGCCCTGTTGCAATAAGCGCGTAAAACCAGCCTGTGCCGCTGATTCCGAGCTCATTTGCATAAATGGCGATATAGTTCGTGACTGGACCATAGGCAAAACCGACGAAGATGAAATTTGCAAATTGCGGGATAGCGCGTGTGAGGAAGAATCGGTCTAACGAAAGCGGAGTGTGTTTTTTCTTTTCGCGGGGCTTGACCTTGAGCGTTTGCACGAGCACAAGTCCAATGACGCAAAGTGCGGTGGAAATGGCGAAAACGATTCCGTCGCCGAATGCTTCGTAAAGAAACATACCGGTCATGGGACCGGTGGCGAAGGCCAAGTTCACGCTGATCCCGAAGTAACCGATGCCTTCGCCTCGGCGACTCGCGGGCAGTGCATCGATGGCCACCGTATTACTTGCTGTACTCGAAATACCAAAGAAGAGTCCGTGTGCAAAGCGAACGACCGCTAGAATCGGCAATAACCCTACAGTCTTGTAGCCTAAAAAACAAAGCGTGAATGCGAAGAACGTCCAAAAATAAAGCGGCTTACGGCTGAAAGTATCGACGAGAAATCCGGCGAACGGTCTGCAGGCGAGGGCGCCGATCGTGTATAGCGATATGATAAAACCTGCGGTGGCGTTGTCTGTCTGGAACTTGTCGATGATATATAACGGTAGAATCGGCAATAGCTGGTAAAAGCTAAAGAAAAGCAAAAAGTTCGCCGCGGCGACCGTGATAAACGTGCGGCTCCAAAGTGTATTATTCGAAGATTCGATATTTGATTCCATGTAAGTAAAAAATAGTATATTGTGGATATGGAGAAAATAAATCAAGTTTTATTGCTGTTTTTTTTGACAGCATTGGGAGCTATTTCTTGTTCTGACGAACATTCCGGCGGGGACAATTCTGTCATGCCTGTTATGGGGGAGGGCCGGTTTGAGGGGATGCTCTTTGTCAATGCGGCTGGTAAAAAGACGTCGCTTGGTACAAATGATATTTCTGCAAAAACACTAGAACGCCCAAAGATGAATGTAGAGTTTTCCTATGACTTTTACATGGACCGTCATGAAGTTATTTGCAAAAGTTTCAACGATGTCATGCGTAAGGTTTCGGGGGTGAAGGTTACTTGTAAAGAAGATTCCTTGCCTGCCGCAAATGTGACCTTTTATGATGCTGTTTTGTATGCTAATGCCTTAAGCAAGGAAAATGAACTTGACACTTCTTATGAATACACTTCTGCCGAATTCGATAAAGGGAAGCACTGTGTCAATATGAAAAGCTTTAAGTTCAAACCGCAGGCGAATGGCTTTAGATTGCCGACGGAAGCGGAATGGACTTTTGTGGCTTCTAAAAATTGGAATCCGGAGTTGAGCTGGAACGGATTGTACTCTGGAAATGAGGTCCATAAAGTTTGTTCGTTGAACGAATCGGCAAATGCTTTTTGTGACATGGCCGGGAATATGCTTGAGTTCGTGAACGACAGGTATGCTTCTTTCAGGGATACCGTTGTCATGAATTTTGTGGGTTCGATTGACGGTGATGCTATTGGTTCTTGCGTTGTAAAGGGCGGAAGCTATTTTAGTTCTCCGGCTTCCATGCATTTGTACAATAGGGGCGATACGTACCCAATTTTGAGTTCGACAAAAGGCGATTATCTTGGGTTCCGCTTAGTGAGCGGTTCGATTCCCGATGCGACATGGTTTACGGATAACGGAAGTTCTGTGTCTGCTCCGATTACTCCGCTGATTGACGCTTCTGAATTGAGGCAATTGACGAATTCCTATAACGCCAAACTTGCTTTCCGAAATGATGCGAGCGGTAATCTCGTATATGTTGATTTTGCCAAAACTGCAAAGATTGTAGAAATTGAGGATAAAATAGATGTCTATCATCCGGATATTTCACCGGACGGTAAGCGAGTGGCTTTTTGCACGTCAATGGAAGGCGTGCTGAAGGAATCTGCAGTCTATGTCCGCGACTTGAACGAATCGGGGAGCAACTTGGTGAAATTGTCGGTAGAAAATGCGGCGATTCCCCGCTGGCGCGTGAATCCGAATGGCGATACGGTCATTGTGTACGTGTCTTCGGCGGCAAATAATAAAAGTGAATCGTTTATGAATGAAAGTACATGGCAGGTCAAGTTCTCAAAAGGAAAATTTGGAACGCCGGAAAAGCTGTTTGATGGTGCTTATCATGGCGGAGTCGAAAAGGATAATAGTTTTGGTATTTCAGGCTCTACATTGCTGCGCGCGCATTTGACGGATGTGTTGACGGGAACGGATGTGATTTGGTACAACGGAGAACAAGCTTGTAATGTGTCTTTGACAAAAGATGGAACGAAGCGTACGTTGTTCCTTGATTTTGGTGGAACGCGCGGACGTGATTTTGTGGGCGTAAATTACGGTGTTCATGAAAGAATTCTTGTGGCGGATAGCACGGGGCATTTGGTGCGTACGGTGGCGTCTCCAACGAAATACACGTTTGACCATACGGAATGGGCTGTGGGTATGTTGAAGGATGAGGCTAGCAACTTGATTGTTGCGAGTCTCACGGATTACAATGGTGTACACCGCCAAGTGGCGCTTGTGAATTTGGATAATGGCGATGTCGTGCCGCTTGTCGAAGGGGAAGAATTGTGGCACCCCTGCTTGTGGGTTTGGCAAGATGGTGAAAATTATCCGAAGCCGACTGTAGATGTGGATAGCGCTGGCGCCTATTATGATAGCAAGGCCCCTAGCCCTTACCCGTTTGCTGTGGTAGAACTTGGGATGAGATTACAGTCATTCTGGAATCAAAACGATAAAATTGAAGTCGCAACTTTTGGAAGTTCGATGCTCTTGAATGCTGTTATCGAAGATTCAATCAAGTCTTTCAAGACTATTAATATGGGTGTGACGTTGTCCGATATTCATCTGTTTGATTATCTGATTCGTCATTATGTTGTTCCGTATGGTTCGAAGCTGAAGTACGTTGTGGTGGAACTTTCGCCAGGGTTCATGTATAGAAGTTATGAGGAGATGACTGGGCCTGTTCTTGAAAATTCTCCGGGCATCCGCTATGATGAAAATCATTTGTCAAAGTCGACGCAAAATGAAATTGCTGCACTAAGTCAAGATCAGCAATTCCCGCAGGTGTTGCTCGGTCAGCAGTATTTAGAGGGGACGTTCCTTTTGCCGGTGGGTGAATGGGGCGTGCCGATTGTGAATGCCGATATTTCTGCAATGCCATACGATTCGCCGTACTTGCAAGAAAACTTGAAAAAGATTAAGGCTCTAAAAGTATTTACAGATTCGAAGGGTATCAAGCTGATTGCTGCCATTCCGCCACGTAACCCGGGATATAAGGATACGGAGGCGTTTGATCCGTATGGCCCGAGTTGGGATGTCGCGCACAAGATAATCAATGCCGTGGAAGATATGGGCGTTGTGATTTTCGATGAATATAAAGATGGCCATCACGACTATACAGACGAGATGGCCAATAATCCCAACCATGTGAGCTATCTAGGGGCAGCTCAGTTCAGCGTAAGACTTGATGCTTTCTTGAAAAAGCTGAAGTAGGTACTAGTTGTTAGTCAGTAGTCAATGGTCTAAAGTATGGCGACGAAGTCGCGAATATGAAGCTAATAACTAATGACTATTGACCAATTACTTCTTTTCTAGTGCGACGAGCGTTTCGAGGTGCGGCGTGCCCGGGAAAAGGTCCATCGGCAACACTTCCTTGACGCGGTAGCCGAAACGTTCCCATTCGGCGAGGGCAGCCGGGATTTCGTCGGTGCCGCAGAAAATGTGCAACACGCGCACGGGCTTGCGCATCGCGAGAGCCCGGATGACGCCCGGTTCGGTTCCCTTGCGCGGCGGGTCCAACAAAATGCGTTCCGGTTCGCCAGGGATCGGCCGCGGAAGTCTCATTTGCACAAACGTTTCGTCAATCTTCCCTGCGATGAACTTGTAGTTCTTCTTCAAGAATCTTGCGGAAGCCTTGGCGCAATCGATGGACGGGCCTTCCCATTCCACGCCGAGTACGGACTTGGCGGCTTCACCGAGAGCAAAACTGAAGAGGCCGTAACCGCAGTAGAGGTCCAAGAAATGGTCGCCCTTTTCGAGACCGAGGAGGCGGCTTGCGGACTTGATGAGGTTGTGAATTTGGCTTTCGTTGATCTGGCTGAATCCCGTCACCGGATATTTGAGCCTAAAGTGGCCGAGGTCGAGTGAAAGTTCACGCGGACCATAAAGCTGTTTGAAGTTCAAAACGTCTGTCGGGCGCTTGGCTTCGAGGTAGTAGTTCGATTCCGTTGTATCCACGTAGGTGTGAGCTGCGGTCACGTGGTACGGGCTCTGTTGCAAAATTTCGGAAATTTGCTTGAGCTTGCGGACGATGCTTGCATCGAGCTTTTTCACGTTGAAAATCACGACGCGGTATTTGTATGTGCCGCGGATAATAATCCAGTTGAGCGCGTAGGCGAGCGGCTTGTATGCCGGCGTGATGAGTTTGTCGAACAGCAGACGGTAAATTGCGTTGTGTTCTTCAGGTTCGAGAATGCTATCGTATTCGTTAAAACGCAAATCGCCCGGTTTCATTTCGACTTGGCGCTTGGACGTGGTGCGGTAATTGCGTGGCATGGGGCTAGCCACAATCGGCTGCGGGCCGCGGGCAAGGCGGTTGACTTCCCAAAATTCGCGGATGGCGGCATTCTTGACTTTGAGTTCGTCTTTATAATCGAGCGGAGCTAGAGTCTCACCGTAAGCGGAATCGGATTCCTTCGTGTAATTCGGGAGGTTATGTGCGATGGCTTGTTCAAAAAACATATTAACCCTTTTTTATACAATTCCAAATTTAAAAAGTTCACAGAAACTTTAAAGTCTTTTTTTATATTATCTACGAATAGTTAATAATTGAGTTGGAGAATCTTATGAAACCATCCGCTTTTTTGAAAGCCGCTGGGCTTTTTCTTGTCTCGATACTTGTTGCTTGCGCGCCTAAGGCTGTTCCCGTGTCTACGGAAACGTCTACGCCTGTAGAAGCGAATGTTGCCAGTGAAAATGAACGATTGGATCCATCCGAAGAAAAGGGTGTTGTTGCAGAATTCTTGAAATGCGTGCGTCCGGTTTATGAAAAATATCGCCAAAATGGTGCGAGTATTGTCGGTGATATGAAGATACAGGTATTTTTCCGTAAAAGTGGTGACGTGGATAGTGTTCAAATTGTCGAATCTACAGTCAAATATCCTGAGTTTGAAAAGTCAATTCAGGAGAGCTTGATGCTGTTGAAACATGATCATGGGGGCTTTGGTTCTCCCACATTTACAACGTCTATTACTTTTTCTGACGAGGGCGTTTTTGGTTTTAAAAATGAACGCTCTCCTCAAGAAGTCATGGCTGCGATTAGCGGTTTTATGAAAACCCGGTTGCCGCCGATTTATGCGGAGTATGTGAAAAAGCATACGTTTTTCAATAGCAAGATGGTTGTGAATATATCGATTGCCGGTAGTGGTGCGGTAGATTCTGTTGAAATTTTGGAATCGAATATCGGTAATCCTGAGTTTGAAAAGGCTGTTGCAGATGACATTAAACAGTGGAAATTCGAAAGTGGTAAATATGACGTGTTTAATCTTGGCTGGCCTTTGCGCTTTAGAAATGGTGGCCCTAAAGGTCCCCGTGATGGAAAGAAAGTCTTTGAGATTGTAGAAAAGAATAAGAAAGAACGTCTATATCCGATTTATTATAGTTTCTTGAAAAAACATTCTCGTTTTTCTGGGAAAATCACTTTGCATGCTACGGTTAATCCCGATGGCTCCGTGCAAAAAGTCGATATAATTCATGCGTCTACCAATTATCCTGAGTTTGAAAAGGCCATTGCCGATGATATTATGCAGTGGAGTTTTGGTCGTGGGACGTTCTCCAATAGCGTCGTGGAAATTCAGCCAGTTTTCTCTGACGATAGATTGAATGATAATAGTTTATACCAACCCAGTTCGGGATTGTAATTTTTGGAGGTTGTTATGAAATTTAAAGTGGTTGCGTTTTTTATCGCTGCTGCAATGCTGGTGGCTTGTGCGCCCAAGGCTACAACTACCGTGCCGAATTCAGAGGTCCCGGCCAAAGAAAGCAGTGCTCAGGATAAAGTCGCGAGTGATTCTACTACAGCTGCAAAAAAACGTTCCTCTGCAAAGATTATGGAGGTTGTCAAGGTTAATACCCCGAACCGTTTAAAACCTTTGTACAATGATTTCTTGCGAACAAATCCGAACATTGAAGGCAAGGTTACGGTGAAGTTTAAAATACTCCCGGATGGCAAAGTGGAAACGGGCGAAATAGTCAGTGCAACCACAAACTTCCCTGAATTTGAAAAGGCTGTGCTGAATGATATTTTGCAGTGGGAATTTGATGCTGGGGATTATACAAATTGCACTGTTACGATTCCGTTCACGTTTGTCGATGATGGCAAGCCTGCTAAAAAAAGCACGACCAATCAGGGACCTGCCGAAGATGCGTGGTATGGCGCTAGCCAGGGATGGTATTAATCAAAGGGAATGGTATGAATTATTCTAGTTTAATTAAGTTGTTTGTTGCATCCTCGGCGATGTTGTTTTTTGCTTGCGATGATAGTTCGTCTTCGCCAAGTGCGGGTATTGACCGCACGAATGTGAAAACCTGCGACGAAATGGTCAAGGAAGATGTGAATACGTGGCACTTTATTCGCAAAGATGCATTCGGTGACGATGCGGAATACATCTACAAGGCCGAAGGACGTGACTTGATTGTGACTATTAGGGATGCGCATGGCTCAAGTGATACCAAGTCTTATTCTATGTACAATATGGAATCTGAAGTTGGTGTGGAATTGGCTTATCGTGCCGCCAAGGCGACTTGCGAAGGAAACTAGAAATAGAATCAAGGGGTGAAAATGCTCAGGATAACTCAATTTGTAATTGCGATTCTTGGGGCTTGCTTTACTTTTTGCTGGGCCGACTGCCATACCCTTGATCTTTCTGTAATGATTGCAAAAGATTTTATGGTCGTTGGCGCTAGGGGCGGCTTTTCGCCTAATATTTTCTATACAACATTGTCGGACCAATATGGAATGCGCTATGTGACGCTCCATCGCGAAAGCGCTGATGACCCAGGCCGCATCATGTGGGCTTTGTATACTGAAAAGAATGGCGCGCTCGATAGCGTAATCGTCGATAAGAACCATGAAATGTATAAGGCTGTAGGGCTTGGCGAAGGGGGAATAATACCGCCACCGTTGAGGGATAAGTTAAAACGCCGCGGTAATGTTGTTGTTGCTCCTTTGTCGGCTCTTGATGAAGTTGCCTGGAATTTGGTTGAGTTCCGCAAGAAGGCTGAAGACCGTCCAGATACGAATGATATTCTTTTTGCGTTGGAACCGAATGGAAACCGCGCGGATTTTCTCCAGTGGCTTCGTTCTTATAAGCCATTAGTGCAAGCGGCTAAAAATGCTGGCTTTTCGTTTTTCTCGTTTGGGTTGATGAACGACGCTGATTCTAGTTATGGCGATTGGGCGAATCTGTCCAAGGATATGTACGAAACCTTTGGCCTGGAAATGCCTTCTCAAGACGAACTTAAAAAGCATAAGAGGTGCTCCTGCACTCCAGGGGATGCGCTAGAGGCTGCTCCTGCAACGCCATATTCAAGAGGGGTGTATGGACTTTTGAAAAGTATCGGCAACCCTCAAAAAAAGTGATTCGATAAAGATTTTGTTGAAAAATAAAAAAAGACCTCTCGAAAGAGAGGTCTAAGAGCGGCGGACCGGGATCGAACCGGCAACCATTAGCTTGGAAGGCTAAGGCTCTACCATTGAGCTACCGCCGCGAGCGTGAACAATTATACAAAAATATTGCGTTTTTTAAAGGGGTTATGAAAAAAGTTGTTGGAAAAATATGAAAAAAATTCTAAATTTACGCTCGCATAAACAAAACAATCATATCAGAGGTAGCATACTTGTTCCCTAATCCGCGCGATCGTCGCATGCCCAACCGTCCCAGCGATGGGACCCGTACCAACGAAGATATCCATATCTCTCCGATTCGTCTCGTGAAAGAAGATGGCGAAGCTATCATCATCGAGACGAGCAAGGCATTGCAGATGGCGAAAGACGCCGGACTGGACCTTGTGGAAGTCTCCCCGAACGCTAAGCCGCCTGTTTGCCGCATCATCAACTACGGCAAGTACAAGTTCGAACAACTGAAGAAGGCTAAGGCTGCTAAGGCTAAGCAGCACGTGGTGAAGCTCAAGGAAATCAAGATGCACCCGAAGACTGCCGAGAACGACTACCAGTACCGCATCAAGCAGGCGGGCGAGTTCTTGCAGGACGGTATGAAGGTGAAGCTTATCATGCAGTTCCGTGGACGCGAAATGGCGCACATGGACTACGGCAAGCGCCTTATGGAACGTGCCAAGGAAGACTTGGCTCCGTTTGGCGATTTGGAAATGGATTCGCGGGTGGAAGGCAACACAATGCTTTCTATCTACGGTCCGAAACGTGGTGCCGGTAAGAAACAAGACCAGGCACCGAAGCCCGTAACCGAGCCAAAGGCAGCAGGTGAGGCTTAACTTTAAACCTACGAGGTAAAAATGCCTAAAATGAAAACTCACAGCGGTGCTAAGAAGCGCTTCCGCGTGACTGGTTCCGGCCATGTCAAGTTCAAGCGCGCTGGTATGCGCCACATTCAAGCTAAGATGAACACTAAGCGTAAGCGTAACCTTCGTAAGGGCGCTCTCGTTAAGAAAGTCGATACCTATCACGTCAAGCGTCTGCTTGTAGTAGCATAAGGAGAGTAAGAATGCCACGCGCAAAAACTAGAGTTCCTTCCCGCGAACGCCGCAAAAAAATCCTCAAGGCCGCCAAGGGTTTCTATGGCCGCCGCAAGTCGAACCTTCGCCTTGCTATCGAAGCCGTTGCCCACGCTGGTCAGTATGCCTATGCACACCGCCGCGACAAGAAGGGTGATTTCCGCTCTCTGTGGATCACTCGCTTGAACGCTGCTGTTCGTGAATTCGGCATCAGCTATAGCCAGTTCATTTACAAGCTTTCCAAGGCTAACATCAACATGAACCGCAAGGTTCTTGCTGACTTGGCCGTCGCCGATCCGGCAGCATTTGCTAAGGTCGTCGAAATCGTGAAGGCTGCTTAAGTTCTGACTTAGCGAAAACGCGAGAAATTCGCCCTGCTCCTTGCGAGTGGGGCGTTTTTTTTGTGAAATGCGTTGAATTTCTCAAAATGTCATCTTTTGACAATGCTGTGAGTGTATATTTATATAAGTCTCTCATCATGGTGAATCAGTATTATGCTTATTGACAAAGAATATCCTGCAACTCATTCTATGTCCACCGCATGGTTCATTGCGGACAAGGATGGAAATGTCGCCATTTTTGATTTTGACGAAAATGGCCCTGTTCCGTGCGATATTCCTGAATGTAGTGCAGATAGCATTTTAGAAGATGATTTCCTTTTGCCAAATGAGCTGGGAATTCGTAATTTCAATTTTGATGATAATCAATCTGATTTGTTAATTGCTTATCTAAAAGATGCCCAAAAGTTTGATGAATATAGCCGAGGATATATTGTTCAGATAGATGTTTCTCAAACGAATGAATTTGTCCGATTTGCTTCAAAATACAACTATTTGTTAGCGTGTTATTCTAGGTCAAAAGGATTATATCTCATTGATCCTTGCGAAGCATTGGAACATGTAAACAAGATGGTTGAAAAGGGAGTTGTTTTAAAAGCTGCAGGAATTGATGCGTGGGATCTTAGCGATAATTATGATGAAGAAAATAAAACGATAAAGTATGTCCATGACGCTTTTTTTGAATATTTTCCTTTCTATCTATACCAGCAACCTTATTGGACAGCTCATTTAACAGAGCGGACATTTACGCCCAAATATAAATTCAAATTGCAACAGTTGAATCCAAGAGATCAAAAACGAGTTTTACGTTTGCCAATAAGCTTTGATGATTTTCCAAAACTTCAAGTCGCGGAATTTTTACCATCTAGTTGCACTGGAAGTGAATACGCTTCTATTGAGTGCGGTGATTTTGCGCTGTTGCCTTTGTCTGATGGAAAATTCCAATACGTTCGTATCTATTTTCCTTCGGTTGCAGGTTTTTGTAGGTGCTATACAGATAAACCGACAATCCTATTTATTGGAAAAGAACCAGATTATGACAAACTGTTTGCCCAGGATTCTATTCTTGGTATGAAAAGTAATGCCGTGTTTCCTTATAAAAAAACAGGAATTGACAAACATGATTCTATAAGGAAATCTTCGGGGAGGCTTGATGAAACTTTTATCGCCCAAATAAAAAAAATGCGAGAGGATTGGTGGGAATACTTTTCGGGATTTAAAGATTATTGGGATCAGGTTTTTGACATCGTTAATCCTTATGTTGTGGTTATTGAAGATGAAATTTATGAAAAAGTTGCTCAAGATTTAAATGTTAAAGGCGAAAAAATATCCATTCTAGGAATGGAATATCCGTATTATTTATTAAGCGTGTTAAATGAACGAAAAACTGAAATTGAATCATTGGCTGAACAACCTTATCGTGGTAAGAAGTTCTTGCTGACTATTGATAAAGAAGATATGGAGAAATGGGTGAAAGAAAATGAAAGAGATTCTCTCGGTTGATTTATCCAATTATTGCTCCAAAAGATGCCCTTTTTGTTATAATCAGAGCAATCCTGAAGGTGCAACCGCTTGGCAGCCAAGCGAAGTGATCTCCTTTTGCAAAGACTGTGTGAATCATGGAATCAAGGCTGTTTCGTTAGGTGGTGGAGAACCTTTTGAATACGATGGAATTTTTGATGTTGTCGATGCGCTATATCCGATAACTTATACGAGCGTAACGACCAATGGCTTGCCTCTTCTGAAACAATCTGTATTTGGACAGCTACTCAAGCATTGCCCAGATAAAGTCCATATAACAATACATAATCCAAATATCCAAAGTGAAGTGTTGCGAGTTATCGAACAAGTAAAGGAACTGTCCAGAACGAAAATAAAACCAGGTGTCAATTTGCTTGTTTCCGACAATTCTATTGATGCGTGTCGAGAAACCTATGCAAAATTATTAGAATTTTTGCAACCGGACCAGATAATTCTTATTCCTAGACGATTCGGAAATACGCCTACTGCAAAACAACTTGCCTCCGTCGCCGGAAACGCCCCCTTTCAAAGCCCATCTTGTTTGCTCAAATGTGAAATTCCAGAAAAATTTGTTTCGGTATCATGGGATAAAAAGGTGAACCATTGCAGCTATGCGGGTGAAAAAGAGCCTTTGCAAACTCTTGATTATGCAGGGCTTGTAAATGCGTTGGGTAAGGTGAAGTTTAAAAGTTGCATGCATTCTCCCTAAAAGTTAAAAAAACTTGACAAAATACTTTTATGAATCTATATTGAGTAGTGAACAAATGTTCATTTTACAATAAAAAACTAAAGCCCCGCCGTTTTACGCATGTCCGCGGGAAGGAGTAAAAGATGAAGAATTCGCTGATTAGCGGTTGTGTTGATATTTGGTTGGACGAAATTGTCCCTTGCCTCAAGGATACCGAAACTGGAGAAATCAAGGAAACTGTGGTTTTCAAAATCGAAAGCCGTTCGTTTCTGAGAAAATTCAAGGAAAAAGATGGATGGGGAATTAATTGGATTGAGGTTCCTTGCAATGTTGAAATATATGCTTTAGCTTTGAAGGAAAATAACGAAATTCAGGGGCTTGTGGGTGTGAAAAACGATGTTGATGTAGAAGCTGCCTATCTACATTGGGCTTGCTCTGCCCCGCAAAACAACAAACATTCATTTGGAAGTCAAAAATATAGTGGTGTAGGCGGTCATCTTTTTGCAATTGCCGTTGACAAGGCTATGCAATGGGGGTATAGGGGTGTTGTTCATGGTTTTGCCCTTAACAAAGAATTGCTAAATCACTATATTGAAGTTCTAGGAGCTTCCTATTTGGGTGCTCAGCATCCTTACCAGTTTATTCTTGAAGGGGATGCGTCACGAAAACTTTTGGAGGTCTATACCTATGAATGGAATTAGAAAGCCTGCGGTTATTCTGGCGGATTCTATGGAAGAATACATGGCTACGCCAGATCCGTATAAAGAACCTCCTAAAAGTAAATTGCATATCCAAAAGCTTGTGCAATATGCACAGCGTGTTGGAAAGAAAATCGAAGATTTGACTGCTGAAGAAATTTTGCAGTTTAAGGTATAACCTATCTCCTAAAACCTAGCACCTAAAAGAAATCTACGTCGAGGACTGTCTTCTTTTTGCTTTTGGGCTCGACGACGGCGATGGAATATTTTGCTGTGTTGAACAAACGATTGATTGTTTCGAGAACTTCGTCTTCGGTGATGGCGCGGATTTTCTTTTCGACGTCTTCCATTGTATGGAATTCACCGAGGTGGAGCGTTTGCTCTGCCATGCGGATGAGACGTTTTTCGGGGCTGTCGGCGCCGAGGTGCATGCTTCCGAGAATGTTTGTCTTGGTGCGTGCAAGCTCATCTTTGATGAATCCATGGCGCAGAAATTTCTTGACTTCGGCGATGGAAAGCGCAAGTGCGGTCTTGAGCTGGTGCGGTTCAGTCGCGAGGGCAACGCCCCAGTCCACGCAGTCTTTGTAAAGGTCGGCTGTGGAATAGACGGAGTAGGCAAGGCCTTTGTCTTCACGGATTTTTTGGAAGAGTCTGCTTGCCATGCCGGCGCCCATCGCCACGTTGAAAATCGAAAATGCACAGCGATCTCGATCGCTCATGAGGGAACGGTCAAAACTGAGTCCCCAGAAAAGGTTCGATTGTGTGATGTCGCTTTTCTGAACAATCTTTACGCAGCTTTTGGATGTGTAAATGTCATCGGGTGTGAAACCGTTAATCTTTTTTTGTTCAAATTTTTGTGCACAAAGTTCTACTAGCTCATTATGATTTACTTTGCCTGATGCAAAAACGTATAATGGAATTTCGTCAGTGACTTGGTGCCCGTACTTAAGCATCTGCTTGCGCGTGAGGGCCTCGACTTGCTTGACGTTTCCGGTGATGGAGTGTGCAATGCCACAGCCCTTGAAATGAATGGCGTTGAAAATGTCACCCACAAGTTCTTCGGGAATGTCGTCGTAGCTATGGACTTCTTCGATGATGACGTGGCGCTCTTTTTCCATTTCTTTTTTGTCGAAGCGAGGATGCATGAGCATGTCCGAAATGACATCGATAGCAAGCGGCATGTCGCTGCTTTCGACTTGCGCGTAAAAGCCTGTCTCTTGGCGGGTGGTGTACGCTTCGAGATTTCCGCCGCGGTCTTCGATGGCGTGCGCGATTTCGAGTGCGGTGCGGTTCTCGGTTCCCTTGAAAACGAGATGTTCGTAAAAGTGGCTGAGCCCGAATTCGTCCGGTGCTTCATGGCGGCTTCCGCGTGGAATCCAGACGCCTACGGCGGCGGAGTATGCGTGCGGCATGTAATCAGTTAAAATGGAGATTCCGTTTTCGAGTACAGTCTGTTTAATGGTTTGTTTCATTTTCTGTAATATGCGCGTCGTATGGGAGCTAAAAGTCTCGTTTGCGGCTTAACAATAGCAAATTTGGGTTAAAATGTAACAAAAAACACATTTTTGGCACCCTTTTATTGTTGTGTAAATTTTTCTAAATTCGCGTTCTTGAGAACGCGTTTTAGTTCGGCTCGGCAATGCCAATACAAGTATTGGCGCAGCTCTCGCCTTGGGCTAAAATTTGCCGCGAAAATAATGTTATGACTCACAGGAGAACGAAATGGGAAAAGACTTAAAGGAAATGGCTCTCCAATACCATTCCATGGGCAAGCCAGGCAAGATCGAAATCGTGCCTACCAAGCCGCACAGCACGCAGACGGACTTGGGCCTTGCATACACGCCGGGCGTGGCTTCACCGTGTCTTGAAATCGAAAAGGATCACAACCTCGCTTATGAATACACGGGCAAGGGAAACCTCGTCGCTGTGATTAGTAATGGTACGGCTGTGCTTGGTCTCGGCGATATTGGCGCTTTGGCCGGTAAACCGGTGATGGAAGGCAAGGCTTTGCTTTTCAAGATTTATGCGGGCATTGACGTGTTCGACATTGAAATCAACGAAAAGGATCCGAAGAAGTTTATCGAAATCGTGAAGGGCATTGCTCCGACGTTCGGCGGCATCAACCTCGAAGATATCAAGGCTCCGGAATGCTTCGAAATTGAAGACACGCTTAAGGCTGAGCTCGATATTCCGGTGATGCACGATGACCAGCACGGTACGGCTATCATTTCTTCTGCAGGCCTCTTGAACGCTATCGAAGTTGCTGGCAAGAGCATTCGCAACGTGAAGATGGTCGTGAACGGCGCTGGTGCTGCTGCTTGCGCTTGCACACGTCTCTACTTGTCTCTCGGTCTCAAAAAAGAAAATCTTGTGATGTGCGATAGCAAGGGCGTTATCCGCAAGGACCGCAAGGGCCTCACCGAAGCAAAGGCTTTCTTTGCAACGGACCGCACCGACATCGAAACTCTCGAAGATGCCATGAAGGGCGCTGACGTGTTTGTCGGCCTTTCTAAGGGTAACATCCTCACTCGCGAAATGGTCCGCAGCATGGCCGACCAGCCGATTGTTTTTGCTCTTGCAAACCCGACTCCGGAAATCAGCTACGAAGAAGCCATGGCAAGTCGTGGCGACCTCATCTTTGCAACGGGCCGTAGCGACTATCCGAACCAGGTGAACAACGTTATCGGTTTCCCGTACATTTTCCGTGGCGCTCTCGACGTTCGTGCAACGACAATCAACGAACACATGAAGCACGCTGCAGTTCGCGCAATTGCAGCACTCGCTCACAAGCCGGTTCCGGATGTGGTGAACATTGCTTACAACGCGCAGCGCTTCACGTTCGGTAAGGAATACTTAATTCCGAAGCCGCTTGACCCGCGCCTCCTCACGGAAGTTTCTATCGCTGTTGCTAAGGCTGCTATTGAAAGTGGCGTGGCCCGCAAGCCGATTACGGATTGGGACGCTTACTACGATCGTCTCCGCGACATGATGGGTTATGACAACAAGCTCATCCGTCAGTTCAGCGATACCGCCCGCAGCAACCCGAAGCGCGTCGTGTTTGCCGAAAGCAACCTCAACATGCTCAAGGCTGCTGTCCAGGCTCAGGCCGAAGGCGTTGCACACCCGATTTTGCTTGGCAACCCGGAACGCATCCAGATGATTGCTCAGCGCGAACAGCTCGACCTCACGGGTATCAAGATTGTGAACCCGCGTTCTCCGGAGGAATTCGAACGCCGTCGCAACTACGCTGCAATTTATGCCGAAGAAAACGGCCGTAACGGCGTGACCTTCGAAGAAGCACGCGACGACATGTTCGAACCGAACCACTTCGGTATGATGATGGTGAAGGTCGGCGATGCTGATGCGCTCATTTCCGGTGGCTATTCCAAGTATTCCGAAACGATTGAACTTGCTAAGGAAATTATCGGTATCCGTCCGGAATACAAGCACTTCGGTGCCATGCATATCCTCAGCACCAAGAAGGGTACGTTCTTCCTCGCCGATACGCTCGTGAACCGCGACCCGGATGCCGAAACGCTCGTCGATATCGTAAAGCTTACGCACGACGCTGTCCGTTTCTTCGCTCACGAACCGGTGATGGCAATGCTTAGCTATGCAAACTTCGGTAGTGACAAGGAAGCTGCTCGCGGCACAGTGAACAAGGTCCGCGAAGCCGTGAAGACGATTCACGAACAGTATCCGGATTACGTCCTCGATGGCGAAATGCAGGTGAACGTGGCTCTCGACAAGGATCTTCGCGATACGAAGTACCCGTTCAACAAGATCAAGGGCCAGACTGTGAATACGCTTATCTTCCCGTGCCTCTCTTCTGCAAATACCACTTGCAAGATGCTCTTGGAAATGGGCGTTGGCGAATCTATCGGTCCTGTGCAGATGGGCTTGAACAAGCCGGTTCACTTCACCGACTCCGACGCTTCTGTCCACGATATCTTTAACCTCACGGTGGCTGCTGTTATCGACGCCATCGTTCAGGAAAAGAAGGACGAAGAAAAGAACCGCCAGAAGTTCGACAAGATGTGGTAATCGGCGCATTGC
The DNA here is from genome assembly GCF_900142485.1 of Fibrobacter sp. UWB12. Classification (NCBI taxonomy): domain Bacteria; kingdom Pseudomonadati; phylum Fibrobacterota; class Fibrobacteria; order Fibrobacterales; family Fibrobacteraceae; genus Fibrobacter; species Fibrobacter sp. UWB12. Next base: position 400,500 of record NZ_FRAZ01000003.1, read on the forward strand.
GCGCCCGCGATTCTAGTCGCTTTTTAAAAGTCGTCGCAGGTAAAAACTGCGGCGATTTTTTACTAATGATACATTTGTATCATTTATGACTTGTAAAACGTTTTTATTTTAATAAAAAATGATGTATTTTGCTAAAATTAATGATTTTTGTATCATTTCATATTGACATTTGGTTTTGCAGAATGTATATATGTCAATATGAAACCGATTGTAGAATATAAAGATTACCGAGCCTACATGGCGGATTATTACGAAGAACGTAAAAGAACTTCGGCTTTTACATGGCGTGAGTTTGCGAAGATTGCGGGGTTCACGTCGCCTTCGTACTTGAAACTTGTTTGTGATGGCAAGAGCAGCTTGAGCCGCGTGACGATGAATCGTGTGGCTGTTGCGATGGGTCTTGCCGGCTATGAAATTGAATATTTCGAAGCGATGGTAAACTTTGTCAATGCTCAGAAAGACGATGTCAAGAAAGTTTACTTCGATAAGATGATGGCAATTTCTGCAGCGAACCAAGTGCGCGTTGTTGACAAGGATGCGTTCGAATATTACGACAGTTGGAAAAATTCGGTCGTGCGCGAACTTGCTCCGATGATGCCAGGCGCGATGCCGGGCGACATGGCGAAGATGTGTTGCCAAGAAATCTCTGCGCTTGAAGTCCGCAAGTCTTTAGCCTTTTTGGAAAAGGCTGGTTTTTTAAAAAAGACCGGCGAGAATGTTTATGAGCAGACCGATAAAGCGGTTGTGGGTTCCAAGGAAGGCCTCACGCTTGCAATCCGCATGATGCATCGTGAAATGGGGCGCCTTGGCATAGAATCTATTGACCAGTTTGGTCCCGAAGATCGTGACGTCACAGGTGTTACTTTAGGTGTAAATCGTGAGGGCTACGAAGAAATTGTGAAGGAACTCGAAGCATGCCGTAAGAAGATAATTTCGATAGCGGCGAAGTGCGGTAAACTGGATCAGGTTTGCAGGTTGAATTTGCATTTTTTCCCTTTGACTCAAAGAGTCGTTTGTGTAACGGAGGAATAGTATGAATAAAAAACTACATATGGTATGCGCCGGATTTTCGCTTGCAGCTCTTGGTTGTTCGGGCGTTGACGTATCGGGTTCGTCAGAAGAACCCAATGTGTTGATGGCGCAAAATTCTTCGTCGAGTTCTGTTCCCGGGGCTTCATCGAGCTCGGTGGTGGAATCTTCATCGGGGAATTATGAGTTCAATGATGGCGACTTGTGGAATCCGAGTGCGGGCGATTTTACCGTTAATGTTGCTCGCTATGCGGCGTCGTTGCCGGCGGGCGCAAAAACCGATGGCCATTGGGTTTTGACAACGGATGCCGAAAATGGGGGCTCATCGTCAGTCGTTTGGCCGATGGATTATGTGAGCTCGAAAGACGAACGGGCTATTGTTGAAGCGTGCAATGGCATTTGTGGAACGGTCGTTTTGAAAGAAAGTTCTTCTTGGGATGTAGATGAAAATCCTTTTGCGTATGTTGGCTTTACGCTTGCGAAGGATAGTAGTGGCAATCCTATTCCAGTCGATGTTTCTGATTGGGGTGGTATTTGCGTAACTCTTACATCGGATCAATCGTTTAGCTTGCAATTGGCTATCCGCGACTCGTTGGATTTGCTTGATGAAAGAACTTGGCCCACTTTCGCTTATCCGGCTGTTTCTTTGCCTAGGACAAAGGATGGTGTACCTAAGACGGTATGCCGTAAATGGAGTGACTTCCGAATACCTACGTGGAAGCGAGATGTACCGGAATATTGGAAAACCGATGTGGGAGCAAAAGCAGCGAAACAGCTAGTTGCGTTTAGAATCGAATTTGCGGGGCGGCCTGGAGAATATAAATTCAATATCATGTCGTTAGGAACTTATTCCGAACCATCGTCAAGCTCTTCTTCGGGAACCGAATCGTCTGGGAATTTGTATGCAGGTGACGATTATCCCCGTGATTTGTGGGATGGTCAGGCTCGCGAGACTAATGTCAAAACGACTCTTTATGCGGATTCTTCGTGGAACCATTTGCAAAATGGTCGATGGTTCGAGTATACGGATCGAAATGAAGGCGGAAATTCGATTTTTGACTGGTATTGGAGCGATCAGTACGATGGGCATGTTGCACCTTTTGATGTGATTATCGATGCGTGCGGTAGCCTGTGCTGCTATAATGTCATATTGGACCAGGGTGAACTTTCCAGAAAGCCGTATGCGTTGTTTGGGTTCCAGTTGGCTCAAAATGATTCTAACCAGGGCGTGCCGGTCGATATCTCCAACTGGGGCGGAATCTGTGTTACCTATAAGTCGGATCATCCTATAAGGATGGATTTGGATCCGGTGTCGTTGGAAATGAGCACGGATACCTTGACTTCGGGAAGCGCTATCGAAGATGCCGATTTGGATATTTATAAATGGCCTTCTGTTGTTTTACCCAAAACGTCTTCTTTAGAAATCGTTAAGTGCTATAAATGGAATGAATTTACCCAGCCTTATTTGGACAAGTTGCCGAATCCCGAAAAGTACAGGATATCGGGCGAAGATGTTGCCAAAAGGGCTGTAGCGGTCAGGTTCATTATCGAAGGCGAAAATGGCAACGTGGGAGCTTTCAATATAAAGGCCCTTGGAACGAATCGCGATTAGAAAATTATAGTAAGGAGGAAAAGAAGGACCCGGCGAAAGCCGGGCCCTTTTCGTATGACGGAGGGAATGTGTTGAAACTGTGCGTGCGAATCCGGTAGTTTGATAGGCTTCTCAGCCTTGGCGCATGATGGAATGGGCTTATACAGTACAGGGTGTACTATATATAATTAAATTGCGTTTTATACATGAACAAAAATGCTAAAAACTGATAAATTTTAAAGAAAATGTACTATAAAATATTGACGGCTGGGTGGACGGAATGGTATATTTATTAGTATGAAACCAATAGTTGAATATCAAGATTATCACGCTTTTTTGAACGACTACTATGAAGAACGCAAGAGGACTTCTGCGTTTTCATGGCGCGAGTTTGCCAAAATTGCGGGGTTTGTTTCGCCGTCGTACCTCAAGATGGTTTGCGAGGGCAAGACGAATTTGAGTAAGGTGACTATGGACCGTGTAGCTAAGGCTATAGGTCTTGTTGGACGCGAGGTCACTTATTTTGAGGCGATGGTCCAATTTGATAACGCCAAAACGGACGATGCTAAGAAGAGTTTCTTAGAACAGATGCAATCGATTGCGCTCGATCATAAAGTTCGCATTATCGATAAGGATGCTTTCGAGTATTACGATACTTGGAAAAATCCGGTGGTGCGCGAGTTGGCGCCGTTGATGCCGGGAGCCATGCCGGGTGATATTGCAAAAGCCTGCGCGCAAGATGTTTCTGCGTTGGATGTCCGCAAGTCGCTTGCGTTTTTGGAACGCGCGGGATTCTTAAAACAAGTGCGCGAAAATGTTTACGAACAAACTGAAAAGTCTGTGGAAGGCTCCAAGGAGGGCTTGCCGCTTGCAATCCGTTCGATGCAACGAGCCATGGGCAATTTGGCGGTGGATTCTCTGAATCGTTTTACTCCGGACGTGCGAAACGTTACGGGGGTTACGATGGGCGTGAATCGTGAAGCGTACGAAAAAATTGTCGCAGTGCTTGACGAGTGCCGCAAAAAGATTACTGATATTGCAAACGAGTGTAGCGATATCACTCAAGTTTACAGGTTGAATTTACAGCTGTTTCCGCTATCAAAGGAAATTGTGAAAAAAGAGGAGGTTTGATATGAACAAAAAACTTTATACGGCTTGCGGTGCTATGGTGCTGAGTCTTGCAGCATGTACTGGAGATAACGGAAACATCAGCGGCACTTCAACGGAGCCGAATACGGTGGCGTTTGGATCGTCAAGTTCCGTGGGGGAATCTTCTTCGGGGAGTTTTGGACTGAATGGATATGATTTGTGGAATCCTCAGGCGGGAGATTACCATGTTAATACTGCAATTTACGCGTCGAGGCTGCCTGCGAATGTAGAGGCTGATGGTCATTGGTTCTGGGAGGCTCGTGGCGCGGATGAAAACGAAGGTGGGCAGTCTTCCATAATCTGGCCTGTAGAACTCGGTAGTGATGCGGATTCCCTGTCTACTGTTATTGAGTCGTGTCAGGGCATTTGCGGTGTAGCCAACTTGAAGAAGGGAACAATGACCATGCAACCTTTTGCTGGCGTTGGCTTTGTAATGGCTAGAGATGCGGCTGATAATCCGACTCCGATTGATGTTTCTGATTGGAATGGCGTTTGCATTTCGTATACATCTGATGTGGCTGCTTCGCTAGTGCTTGATTTGGGAGATTCGCTAGGTGCATTGTTTGACGATGGCTTTGGATTCCCGGCTGTGGCTTTGCCGAAAGCGCTTAGTCAGGTTACCAAGTGCTTTAATTGGAGCCAGTTTAAATTCCCATCTTGGAAAAAAGAATTTCCGGATGGCTGGAGTCGAGAAGCCGGGGAGAAGTCTGCTAAACAGTTGATAGGTCTGATGTTTAGAATTCAGAATGAACCTGGGCAATATAAGTTCAATATCAAGTATTTTGGAACGAAAGCAGACGGTGTGCCGGAAGTAGAAAACCCGGAATCTATAGGTGATGCTGGAGTGGTCGATTCGTCAGGTGAATTTGTTCTGTACGGCTATGACGGCGTTTTGTGGACTCCAACTAAAAATCCGGACCGAGTTAAAACATCATATTATGCTGAAAACGTTTGGCCGGAAAATGCCGTGGAAGATGGCCGTTGGTATTGGGCTACGGACGAAGATGTGGGCGGAATGTCGTCTGTAAAATGGCCGGTGGTAGTAGGTGCGGAAAATTCGTTGACTCCGGTTGTCGAATCGTGCAAGGGCGTTTGTGGCGTTGCGTCCCTGAAGAAGGGGGCTAGCCAGACGGATCCGTATGTGTCGCTCGGCTTTGGAATCGCTAAGGATGCTTCTGGAGAACCGTTGCCTGTTGATATATCGAATTGGAATGCGGTCTGTTTTGAATATTATTCAGAAATACCCATAAGGGTTGAACTGGTTGTAAGCGATACGTCGGATGGCTTGCCGTGGGCGAAATTGCCTAGCTCTCGAAAGACTGTAAAACGATGCGTAGATTGGGGCCATTTCAAACTACCTAAGGACAGTATTGCTCCTTATGAAGGTGAAATAAATGACATGAGTGACGTGACCAAGATGATGATGCATGGAAGTTACGAAGCGTCTCGTATTGAAGAAAAAGTGGAAAATGCTGCTAAGCAAACGATTTCTGTAAGGCTGAAGATTCAAGATGAAGTGGACGGTGATTATAGGTTTGGCATTGGCGCCATCCACATGATGTTTATTGATGAAAATGGTGCGTTCATACGCGATTGGCAAACTGAATGGTAATTTGTTAGGAGGAAAAGAAAAAAGGGCTCGGCAATTGCCGGGCCCTTTTCCCTAAACAACAGGAGATTTTTCTCTCTGTTATTCCCTTGCTGTAAACACTCCAACATGCAAGGGGTTTAAAGTTAGCGGAGGCGGACTTGCTGTACGCTCTTCTGGCTGCCCATCTTGACTATGAGGACTGCAGCGCCGCGAGCGCTTGTGCTCAACTGGACTTCGTTTGCACCGACGTGGGCATTGAAGTTCTTCTGGGCGATGACTTGGCCCATGGAGTTCATGAGCATAGCCGTACCGCGAGTAGCTCTGTTGGCGTTGAACATTGCCGTGACGGAGCCCTGAGCGACGTTCAGGCGGAGACCCGTTGCCTTGGCGGCGACTGCCTTAATGGCGGAGGAGCCGGAACCGGAGACGGCGACAATCTTGCCAGATGCGGTGCCTTCGGTAGAGGGCTTCTTGTCGAAGTCATCGATGATTTCGGTAGAACCGTCAGCCTTGATGCCCTTGATGTAGTCAATCGTGATAGTGCCAGAAACCTGCGTGCCGTAAAGGTTGAGGCCGATTGCGTTGGCGGAACTGAGGCCTGTGGGTTCGGTGCGGAAGTCGGTCCACATAATCTTGAAGGTCTGGAACGTGGTAGCGTCGAGCTGCTGGTCGGCCTGTTCCAAAACGCTTGCGTCAAACCAATCCCAGCTGCTGCCGGTCATCATGAAGAGGTCCATGGAGGTCCAGCCGTATTCGCCGCAATCCTTTGCTGCGTTGGTGCAGGGGCCTGCTGTAGCGACTTCACCCTTCATGCGGATTTCGAGACCAACGTACTTGGAGAGGTCCTTGTTTGCGCCGGAGAGGTTGATGCGGAGCGTGCCTGTTTCGCTGGAGTCGGCGGTCTTGCTTGTGTAGGTGACGAGAACGCCCTTGCCGTCTGCAGTTTCAGGAACTTCGTTTTCGTTGACGAGGCTGTCGAGGTTGCTCTTGTTGTTGCCTTCCATGCCGTATGCCTTCTGCAATGCGTTCAAGACATCCGGGTCGAGAATGGAGTAGGTGCCCTTCTGGCGGGTGATGATGGTCATGTTGCCGTCGTCTTCTGCACCGGTGTCCCAAACGTAAGGAACAATGCCGTTTGCCTTCGCATTCTTGGCGACTTCACCGTAGAAGAGGGCGCGGCCCTGCAAATGGAGCTTGAGGTTTGCGGCGTCGGTAATCTGACCGGTGCGCTTGATGGCGCCGAGTTCACCGATAATTACAGGAATGCCCTTGTCGCAGAACATCGTCTTGAGTTCGCCGAATGCCTTTGCAATCTGGTTCGGAGTGCCGAGAGCGGAGTTGTCGATACTCTTGCTGTAAACGTTCCAGCCCATGTTGTGTTCCTTGTCATTCGTGCTGGAAAGTCCGGTGTAGTAATAATACTGCTTGCCCCAATCTTCGTCAGCGGTCATGAGGGAGTACTGATACGGATAATAGTGGACTTCGGCCATCATGTAGCCTTCGCCAGCCGGGTCGGTCGGCCAGCTCGTGCTGAGCATCGGAGCGTTATCCATTTCGGTACGCGGAGCCTGCACAATCAAGGTGCGGGTGTCGTTGTTGCCACCTGCGCTACGCACGGAAGTGATGAATGCGTCGTAGTAGCCCTTCAAAATCTGCATACGGGAGTTGTCGAATGCCCACTGGCCGCTGGAACCCCACGGGTCGTTCACGCCCGGTTCGTTGGCGCCTGCGAAGAGAAGGTGTTCGTCGTAGTCTTTAAAATAAGATGCAATCTGAGCCCAGAATGCGGCCTGGCGGGCCTTGACGGTTGCAGAGGAGTTAGCGATGTCGCCGGAACCGCTACGCGGATTGGCCGTGCCTTCATAAACGCGGTCTTCGAGCCAGCCTTCGTCCCAGTGGGAGTTCAAGACGACGTACATGCCTTCGGCGATGACCATGTCCACCACGTCCTTCACCTGCTTGAGCCAAGCAGCATCAATTGTCGGGTTGGTGAATGTGGCGTCCTTGCCTACGTGGGTGTATGCACCGTTGTCGGCGGTACCGCCGTTTGCTGCGATATCTTTAGCGAGAGCATCAGAATGGGAATACCAAGCGCAAGGAATACGCACGGTGTTGAAACCGGCTGCCTTGATGGCCTTGATATAGCCGGCGGTCGGAAGCGGGTTGCCCCAAGCTGTGGGGTTTTCCGGAACTTCCATGGTATTACCGATATTGTAACCCATGCCCATGGGTTCAACGAGTGCGGTTGCCTTGGGAAGTGCAAATGCCGATGCTGCTGCCATGAGGAGGGAGCTAGCGGCGATGCCGAAGGTATTAAATCTCATTGCTAAGACTCCTTATTAAAACTTGCGTTTGGGGTGCCTTTGTGCTGAAATTTTGATGATTTTTAGAATTTTTTGAGAACATTTGGCGCGAAATTTACAGCGCTTTTATACTCACAAACATCCCTTTTTTCATCCTTTTCGAGGATACACCCGTTCTTTGCTTAGTAATATATATGAAAATGCTTGAGTGCGCAACAAGAAAATTGATATTTTACAAAAAATATCAACTTTGTAAGTTATTGTGTGATGAAAGTCTCAAAAATTTTGAGAACTTTTTTTGAGAACATTTAGGGCTGCGCAGGGAATGCGCGAACTTTAATGCGCCTCGAGCCAGTTTTTGCCGAATCCGACGCTCGCAACGAGTGGAACTTTAAGTTCCATGGCCCCTTCCATTTCGGACTTGACCATGGCAGAAAGTTCTTCGACTTGGTCCTTCGGGCACTCGAACACGAGTTCGTCATGCACCTGGAGCATCATGCGGAGCGGGAGGTTCTCGTCATTGATGCGTTTTTGGATGCGGATCATGGCAATCTTGATGAGGTCGGCGGCGCTGCCCTGCACGGGGGTGTTCACGGCCATGCGTTCGGCCATTTGCGATTCCATGCGGTCGGAACTGTCGATGCCTGCGATGTAGCGGCGGCGGCCGGAAAGCGTTTCCACATAGCCGTCGCGGTGGGCGGCTGCCTTGGTGTCGTCGATGAACTTTTGCACGCCCTGGTACATTTCGAAGTAGCCGTCGATAAAGCTCTTGGCCTGTGCCATCGGGATTTTCAAATCGCGGGAGAGGCGGAAGGCGGTCATGCCGTAGAGCACGCCGAAATTCACGACCTTTGCGTCACGGCGCATGTCGGCGGTCACGTCTTCGAGGCTTACGCGGTTGATGGCGGCTGCAGTGCGGGCGTGAATGTCGATACCTTCCTTGTAGCTTTCGATGAGCGCTTCGTCTCCGCTCAGGTGGGCTAGCATGCGGAGTTCAATTTGCGAGTAATCCACCGCGAGAATCACGTTGTTCGGGTTCTGCGGTACGAATGCGGCGCGGATTTGCTTGCCGAGTTCGCTACGGACGGGGATGTTTTGCAAGTTCGGGTCGCGGCTCGAAAGGCGGCCTGTCGCGGTGCCCCACTGGATAAAGCTCGTGTGGATGCGTTTGGTGTCTGGATTCACGAGCGTCGGGAGCACGGAGACATAGGTGCTCTGCATTTTCTTGAGTTCGCGGTATTCGATGACCGCAAAGACGATGGGGTGGGCCGCGCGGAAGCTGAGTTCTTCGAGGACGGCTGCATCAGTGCTGCGTTTTTTGATTTCGGGGAGTCCGAGCGTGTCAAAGAGCACTTCGCCGAGCTGCTTGGGTGAACCGATATTGAATTCGCAACCGGCCATGTCGCAGATTTCTTTTTCGAGCTTTTCGATGCGGTGCTGCAAATCGGCTTGCAGGTCCTTTAGAATCTTGGTGTCGACGAATGCACCGACGCCTTCCATCTGGTAAAGTACCTTGAGAAGAGGCATTTCCTGACTGAAGAAATACTTTTCGTAGTCGTACTTCTGGAGCTTGGCGCGGAGCGGAGCCCAGAGGCGGAGCGTGTAGACCGCATCTTCGGCGCCGTATTCGGTGGCGTCCTTGATGGGTGTGCGGTTGAACGTAATTTGGTTCTTGCCGCGTCCGATAAGGTTTTCAATCGGAATCATCTCGTGCTGCAAAAGTTGCATCACCTGATTGTCGAGGCCGAGCCCGGTTTGGCCGGGCGAGAGCATCCAAGCGGCAATGAGCGTATCGACAATGTTTGCAGAATCGATTTGCTTTTGTGTGAGACCGAACGTGCGGGCGAGAACGTGTAAGTCGAATTTCGCGTTGTGGAAAACGAGGGAACGCTTGGGGTTGCCGGACTGCTTGGATTCGCTGTTGGAAATGTCGCCGGAGAGTGTGCAAGAATCGTTCCAGAAATCAACGAACCACTTCTTTGTTACGTTAAAGTCGAAGTTGCCGCCCTTGCCGGCGGGGTACGGGAATCCGATATCGTCGGTATGCCCGAGCGGGATGTAGTAGCCCTTGGGAACGCTACCGTCTTTTGCGGTGGCCGCAAGGCAAAGCCCGACAATGTTGCATTGCATCGGATCAAGTCCGTCGGTTTCTGTGTCGATGCCGATTTCGGTCGCTTCGTCGAATTCCTTTTTCATCTGTTCGAAGGTTTCTTCGTTGTCGATGCAGATGTAGGTGGGCGGGAGGTCGACCGGAAAACTTGCTTTTACGATTTTGCTGGATTCGCTAGAATCGCCGGCCGCGTCGTCGGAAGAGTCGCTAGATTCGCCGCTATCGTCTTTGCGTACAAAGCCGGTTTTGCTCGGAACGTTTTCTAGCAATCGAATGAGACTGTTGATTTCGTGCTCTTTGAAAATGCCTTCGAGCGTGTCGCTGTGGATGCCGCAGAATTCAAGGGCATCGAGGTTGCCGTTGTAGGCACGCTTTGTCTGTAGCGTCACGAGTTCGCGGCTGAGGAATGCCTGTTCCTTGTTGTTTGCGAGATTGTCGTGCAAACCTTTTTTCTTGATGTTGTCGAGGTTTGCGTAAATGTTGTCCATGTCTCCGTATTCGGTCAACAGCTGGATGGCGGTCTTCGGGCCGACTTTGGGAACGCCTGGAACGTTATCGCTCGAGTCGCCCATGAGTGCTAGGTAGTCGCGGATTTTTTCAGGCGGAATGCCGTATTTTTCGAGGACTTGCTGCGGTCCGAAATCGATGCCGTCGGCGCCTTTTTCCAAGTGGAAAAGGTGAATTTTGTCGGTCACGATTTGCGACATGTCCTTGTCTTTGCTGATGATCACAACGTGGTCGAAGCCTGCGTTGACTGCGGCCTCGGCGGCGCTTGCCATCACGTCATCGGCTTCGTAGCCGGGTTCTGACAAAAGTGGAATGCCGCTTGCTTCCAAGGATTCGCAAAGGAGTGGCATTTGGGCGGCCATTTCGTCGGGCATCGGGCCGCGATTGGCCTTATAGTCCGGGTAAAGTTCGTGGCGGAAAGTCTTGGTGTGCGCGACATCGCGGGCGATTGCAAAATGCGTGGGTTTGTGCTTTGCTAAAATGCGGAGCACTGCGCCCCAATAGCCGTGCATCATGGAAACTTCTTCGCCCTTGCTGTTGACGAGCGGGTTCTGGTTGTAAGCGTAGAACATGCGGAACGCGAGTGCGAATGAATCAAGAAGTAGTAAAGTCTTTTCTGCCATACTGGGGAATGTAGTAATTTGCCAAAAAGAGCCGAGTCGAATATCGCGCCAAAGTTGGCTTTGGCATAGCCGAGGCAGGTTGCTGAGCGCGGAGCTCGTTAAAATGCTTTGTGCAGATTCTTAATCACATCGCTCGGGAGCATGCTGAATGCACCGAGTTCTTCACGTGTGATGCGTCCTGCTTTCTGGTGCAAAAGAGCTCCGAGTACGGCTGCTTCTGTTACGGCGAGCCCCTGCGAAATTAAGGCTACGATAATGCCTGTAAGAACGTCTCCGCTGCCGCCCTTTGCCATGCCGGAGTTTGCAACAGGAATAATGTAGACGTTTCCATCGGGCGCAGCAATAAAGGTGGGGGCTCCTTTTAAAAGAATTACTTTATTTATGCTTGTGGCGATTTCTCTTAATCGGCTCGGAATTTCGCAACTGTTTTCGGGGAGTTTGCCGAAAAGCCTTGCAAATTCTCGAATGTGCGGAGTTAAAATCGCTGGCGCCTTCATCTCACGCAAATACTGTACTGCCGCGCTATCGCTAATGGCCGCGCAGTTATTTGTTGCAGCGCAATCCTGTGAAGCGGTGTTGATTGCGCCTTCGTTTAAAGTCGCGATGGCGTTTAATGCGTCGGCATCGATGACGGTCGGTGCGCTCAACTGCGGGAGTAAATCAAAAACGGCTTGGACTGCGCCTGCGTTTGTCGAAAGCCCTGGTCCAATGGCGATGGCGCTTGCGTGTTTCGCGCGCTTTAATAAAGTCGGGATGTGTTCAGGTTGCAGAACTCCGCGATTCTCGCTGTGAGCTTCGTCGCGGCGATTTTCGCCTGCTTTATCTTCGAGTCTACAAAAAACAGGTTCCGAGAGCTTAGTTTGCAAAACTTGTGCGATGCTTTGCGGCACGGCCAATGTTACAAGGCCTGCTCCACTGCGGAGGGCTGCTTCTGTGCAAAGCGCGGCTGCTCCCGGCATATCCTTGGAGCCGGCAATAATTAATGGACTGCCTTGAATGCGCTTGTCTCCCCATTCGTCACGTTTGGGCGTGAGTTGCGGAATGGCGCTTTCTGTGATGAGATAAACTCTTTCGTCAAATTGCTGAACGAGTTCTGCAGGGTAGTTCAGCGGAGCGATAACTACTTTGCCAAATGATGGTCCGCCTTCTTTTGTGTAGGCGTCGAGCCTCGGAAATCCGAACAACATTGTTTCATCTGCATGAATGCAAATGTCGTTGCAAATGTGTGCTTTTGAATCATAACCCGTGGGGGCATCTGCTGCGATTACTGGAAGACCGCTATTGTTTATTGCTTGTACGGTGCTTGCAAATTCTTGGCGGAGTTCGCCTTTGGCGCCGTTCCCGAGCATGCAATCGACAATGAGTTTAAAACCATCGTGCAAAAGGAGTGAGGCTTGCTTGGGGTCTTCTATAATTTTTTTGAAATCAAAAAGGGAGCCGCCCGCTTGCTGAAAATCATCAAGGGCTAATTTGGCTTCGTTCTTGAATTTGATTTCGTTGGCGAGGCTGAATACGGTGCTTTTAATCCCGGCTTGCAAAAGGTGTTTTGCAAGTACGAGTCCGTCTCCGCCATTGTTGCCGCCACCGATAAAAATAGCGATGGGCTCAAGCGCTTTTTCTTGAACAAATTTGAAAAGCGCAAGCCCTGCTTCTTGCATTAACGTGTATCCGCTTTGGATAACGTCTTTTTCGGAAGGTTCGCTCGTATTCTCGTTTGCTAAGAAATTCTTTGACGCAGTATCAAGACCGCGTATGCCATCAGTTGAAAGGATGGGTTGCAAATTCAAAGACTGGAGCGAATACATTTTTACACCGTATTAGATGAACCAGTAGGTGACACCGAGTTTGAACATCATCGTGTGTGCGCCCTTCAGGTTAGAGAACGAGCATTTGACACTGCTCTTGATTTTGGATCCTTCGTAGTCGTCTGCAGTGAGTTCGTCGAGGTACTTCGTGTCAGGGAATACGTCGTTGAAGCCCATGTACCAACGAAAACCGACTGTTAAATTGTCCAAAATGTGGTAGCCGAGACCGATATTGATGCCGAGTTCGACAGCGCTTTGTTCGATGTTTTCAAAATCATCGTAAGCGCCGCTTTCGTTTTCTATAGTGTAATCACCGCTTGTGTTGATAGAAATCTGCGGACCGACTTCAAGATAGAATGTTTTTGTAATTTCGCCTCGTACATAAAATGCGAAATCAAGGAAGGTCATGTCGAAGTTTCTGGTGTAATCGTCGTCTCCGTGTTCAAGATAAAGGAGGCGGAAGGCGATTTCTGGAGTGAACAAAAGTCCTTTCGTGATGGTGAAGCGTGCTGCAACACCGAAATCAGCACCGAAACCTGTAGGCGCGTCCAAGTCGTCGAGGTCCTTGAAGCCCCAGAAGTTACCATAGATGAATGATGCGCGTGCGCCGAATCCGATTGCTTGTTTTTTGGGATTGTAGGCGGGCTGTTCATCGATAGGCATGGAATCGTTGCTTTCGGCTGGGGCGGCTTCGGCCTGTGTTGTTGTTGCAGGCTGTGCAGTCGCTTGTGTGGCTTGCGGTTCGTTGTATGCCGGAGCAGGAACTTCAACGGCAGCCGGGGTTGTTGTTACGGGTTGTGCGTTATCCCATTCAGAAGATTGTGAATAGTCTTGAGCGGTTGCGATTGCGGTAGCGCAGAGAACGGTCAAAAGACTGGCTGCGATTTTTTTCATAAAAACTCCTTTTTAATACAATCCTTTTAAAGGATTTCCTGGCTTGTAATGATAATATAATAAACAGATTAATCTGTTTTGATGTGTTTTGCTCCAAAATGACTGAAATATGAGGCGTTCGTCTTGACATAATGAATGAAAATATGTATATATGAATTGTTGTTCATGTATTTAAACAATTAAAAAAAGAGAACGAGTATGTGCAAAGCATCGAATATGCAAAATATTTCTATCGATACTCTGTTTGAACTTTCGGAGTTTTTCAAGTTCTTTGGCGATACGACACGTATCCGTGTGATTCATCTTTTGCTTTCGGGCGAGATGTCGGTAAGTGCCATTGCCGAAAAGCTGAACCTCGAACAATCCGTGGTAAGTCACCAGTTGCGTATTTTGCGCACGGCGAACTTGGTCAAGCCGACTCGTGACGGGCGTAAAATTTATTACGCGCTCGACGACGAGCATATTGGCGAAATTTTCAATACGGGTCTTGCTCATATTTTGCATAAGAAAAAGGCATAGTCATGGAATACATTACAACTTTTATTCTTGAATTTATTACGCTGTTTTCGGAAATGGCTCCGTTCCTGCTTTTGGGCTTTTTGCTTGCAGGAATTTTGCATGTGTGGGTGCCGAATCAAGTGTATGTGCCTAAAATTTCGAAGCCGAATTTTGCATCTGTGCTTTGGGCCTCTTTATTTGGAGTGCCGCTTCCGATTTGCAGTTGTGGCGTGATTCCGACATCGATTGCGCTCAGGCGTGAAGGCGCTAGCAAGGGCGCAAGCGTGAGTTTTTTGATTTCGACTCCTGCGACGGGCGTAGATTCTATTTTGGCAACATACTCCTTGCTTGGACTTCCGTTTGCCATTCTGCGTCCGATCGCTGCTTTTGCGACTGCTATGTTTGGCGGTGTGCTGACAAATTTTGCAACGCGCAATGAATCTGCGGAAGTTGCTGGTGCGGAACACAAGGATTCTCACGAACATCACCATCATGAACATGATCACGAACATCATCACCACGAACACCATCATGAGCATTGTGGTTGTGGCGATCATGAACATTGTGAGTGTGACATCTCGAAAAACTCAGCGACCGCGAAAAAAACTTTTGTTCAAAAACTCGGTGAAACCATCGAATATGGACTCGTCAATATGGTGGGCGATGTGAGCAAGTGGCTTATGATTGGTCTTTTGCTTGGTGCGTTGATTTCTGCATTTGTCCCGAACGAACTGTTCCTTGCATTGCGTGAATACCCGATTCTTTGCATGGTCTGTGTGTTGCTTTTGGCGATGCCGATGTACACGTGTGCGACGGGCTCCATTCCGCTTGCGCTTGCGCTTGTAGCAAAGGGTATTACTCCTGGTGCAGCTCTTGTGCTTTTGATGGCTGGCCCTGCAACGAGTATCGCTTCGATGCTTGTGGTTGGCAAGGCTTTTGGTAAGCGCACTCTCGTTGCATACTTGTTCTCGATTGCTTTTGGTGCGATGTTCTTTGGCTTCATTGTCGATACGTTCTTCATGGATACGTTCCTTTCGGCAATGCTTCCGCAGGGCGCTGCTGAATGTCATGGTCATGGAGCGCTAGGCGTATTCGATTACATTTGTGCCGGTCTCCTTGCTTTGTTTATGATTTATGCAAAGTTCGCACATAAAGGTTGCGATGGACATTGCGGATGTGGTTGCTGTGATTCTCATTGTGGCTGCGAAGACCATGATGACGATGATGAAGAACATGAACATTGCTGCTGCCACGATCATGATGAAGACCATGACGAGGAACATGACGAACACGAATCGGAACCGAAAACGAAAACATACAAAGTCTTTGGAATGACTTGCAGTCACTGCAAAGCGTGTGTCGAAAAAGCTGCGTTTGCGCTCGAAGGCGTTGTCTTTGCTGCGGCAAATGTCGCAAAAAAAGAACTCGTTATCGAAGGTTCTGTGGACGAAGCGGCTTTAAAGAAAACTATCGAAGAAGCTGGCTTTGAATTCGGTGGCGAAGCCTAGAAAGATCGTTCCCAGCTGAACGCAATGCTGTCAAAATACCATTCGCGTCCAGACTGAATAAGGTGAGGTTCTTCCTCGCCTTTTTTGTGGTCTGTGGTAAAGCTTCTACGGCTTGCTATTATAGCATCAATAGTAAGGGAGTTTGTTTTGTTTAAAGCAAGTCTTGCAAGAAAGTTTAATTTGACGGTCATGAATTTGCCAAAAGTATCGGCATAGTCTCCAAAATCTTTTTTGCTGTAGTTCCCGTACATATCGGCCATGATTCCAACGAAGTTGACAACTTTGGGCATCTGGTAGCCGAGCAATGCAATGAATTCATAACCGAGTCCGTTTGCGTAGCCTTCGGTTGTTTGCCATGCCCACAATTGTCCTTTTTCGAGGCCCGTGATTCCTTTGTAAATCATCTGGTAATTAGCGACCATGACGACGTGAGTCCAGTCGCCTTCAAAAATTTCACCTGTGTCGAATTGGAATGTTGCGCCGACCCAATGGTCGTGATAGTAATGAGCAAAGAGTGTTAGGTTTTTATAGGTGCTACCGTTGTATTTGCAGAAACCTTCGAAGCCGAGTGCGTTCCAGCCCGAGCCAATACTAGAACCAACGTCAAAAACAAGGAATGGAAGTGGCGTGAATGAAACTTTTGCTATGGGACGTATGCTCAAAGGTGAAAATTCTAGAGATCCGTTGAGCTCTACATTCGCTCCCGAAAGGAGTTCTCCTTCGCCGAGTGGCGTGGGAATTGTGTATGTTGATTTCCACGTTGCCTTGGCGAGAATTCCGTCAAAGGGGCCCGTTATTTTAGCGAAGTGATCACCACCTTTTTGATAGTCGCTTTGGGGATAGTATGCGAAATCGACCTTTAGCGCGTGCGAAATTTTTTTTGATTCTTCGGCGTGAGCGGAACATGCAAAAGTCGTACTTGTAACAGCGCAAATTGTTGCAGAGTATATAACCCCTTCGAAGATTGAAATAAAAAGAGTATTTTTCATACCAACACCCTCTTTTTATAATATACTCTAAACTTCGCCAATACGTGCTAATTTTATTAATGGCATTCCGGCTTCTCGGCTTTCGTCGAGATTGACCGTGAAATCAATGCTCCAATCGTTAAATTCTTCCTCGTCTTGCAGCATCTGCTGGATTTGCATAATGTTGCCTTCGTAGGTGACGATAGTGTGGGTAAGGGAACGGCCTTCCACGTCCATACGGAATCTGTGGTGTTCGGCAGTGTAAGCGGCCATCGTTTCGATGAGGCGCTTCTCGGTCCATGGCGTGCCATCGGCATCTGCCAAAAGTTCGCCTTCGGCGAGGTCGTCGGCAAGGCTGTCCAGCACATCGTTGAAGTCTTGCTTTTGCAAGCTCATCATAATCTGGAAAATGCGTTGGCGCACCAAGCTGAGGAAACGCTTCTTGTCGTAAGTGATGTCGGCGGCGGCCTTGTCTGCACCGAATGCTTTCTCGGCTTCGTCTTCGGCGGTACCTTCGTCCAAGCGTTTCTGGTAATCTTCCGGATGCGCCATCTTTTCCCATTCTTCCAAGAGGCTCGAGTCTACGCGGCGGATCATTTCACCGAGATAGTCCTGCATTTCAAGGAGTTCTTCGTTCTTGTAGCCGTCGGGAACTGTCTGCGATAGCACCTTGTAAACGCCATTCAAGTGGCGCAGCAAAATGGCTTCCATGCGCTGCAGGTTGTACTGCTTTACATAGCCGCTAAATGTGCTGAAATTCTCGAACATCTCGCGCACAATGGACTTAGGCTCAATGTTTTCATCTACCCACGGGTGAATGTCTGCAAATGCATCGAATGTGTCGTAAATAAAATCGCGTAATGGCTTCGGGTATTCGACTTTCTCCAATTCTTCGAGGCGCTGGTTGTATTCCATGCCCTGCGCTTTGAGTTCGTTCATGCGGGCGTCGCGGGCCTTGCTCTGCTGGATGCGCAAAATGGCATCAGGATTTTCAAGAATGCTTTCGCACAAGGTAATGACATCGAGCGCGTATTCTGGCGAGTCTTTGTCGAGCTTCGGCAGTGTGTCGAGCAGGTACAGCGAAAGCGGTTGGTTCATCGAAAAGTCATCTTGCAGGTCCATGTTGACGCGCAAGTGGCTGTAACCTTTGGCTACCGCTGGAACAAATTCGATAATCTTCTTTTCGACGAGACTGCGGAACAAGAGAAAGGCGCGGTGCTGCAACTGCTTTTTGCTTGCTGCACTTTCGTGGCAATCCTTAAGGAGTGCTCGCATGGCACGGCAGCCGTCCGTCGGGCGGCTTAAAATGTTTAAAAGCATCCCGTGGTTGACTTGGAAACTTGACGTGAGTGGTTCCGGTGCAGAGTCAATCAAACGCTTGAACGTGTTTTCGTCAAACGGAATGTAGCCGTGTTCAGGCGGTTTGCGCTTTTGGAACTTTTTACCGGTCGTGCGGGACTTTGCTTCAAGTTTCAAGTTTTCGATGACATGTTCAGGTGCTTGAGCGACAACGTAACCAACATTGTCAAAACCTTTACGACCTGCGCGTCCTGCAATTTGGTGAAAATCTCGCGCGGTCAAAATGGCGGTCTTGTCGCCGCTGTACTTGCATAGCTGCGTGAAAAGGACCGTGCGGATAGGAACGTTCACGCCAACGCCGAGCGTGTCTGTTCCGCAAATGACTTTGAGCAAACCTTGTTGCGCCAACTTTTCGCAAAGAATGCGGTACTTGGGCAAGAGCCCTGCATGATGAATGCCAATGCCTTGCTTGAGCCAGCGCTTGACATCCGGGCCGTATGGGCTAGAAAAGCGAACCTCTTTAATTGCTTCGTTAATCTTGACTTTTTCTTCTTTGGTGCAGAGGTCCAGACTCATAAAGTTTTGGGCGTTGCTTGCAGCCGCAGCCTGCGTAAAGTGAACAACGTAAACAGGAGCTTTGCCTTCGTTCACGAGCTTTTGCACTTCGGTCGAAATTTCTGTAGTGCTGTAGCTAAAGTCCAGAGGCACCGGGCGCTGTGAAGAACGGACCGTTACCGATTCGCGACCTGTATGCTTTGTCATGTCGCGTTCGAAAAATTCTGTTGCGCCGACCGTTGCACTCATCAAAAGGAATCGCGACTGCGGGAGCGTCAAAAGCGGAACTTGCCAGGCGACACCGCGTTCGCGGTCGGAATAGTAATGGAATTCATCCATCACGATGTCTGTGATGGTGAGCGTTTCGCCTTCACAGAGCGCCATGTTCGAAAGAATTTCTGCCGTGCAGCAGATGATGGGCGCATCACGGTTGACGGTTGCGTCACCGGTCGAAAGTCCGACGTTCTCGGCGCCAAATTCCTTGCAGAGCGCCATCCATTTTTCGTTCACCAATGCTTTGATGGGGCACGTGTAAACGCTACGGCGGTTGTGCACAAGGCTGTCGAAATGCAGAGCAAGCGCAACCATGGATTTTCCACTTCCGGTCGGCGTGTTGAGAATGACATTTTTGCCGTCTAAAATTTCCAAAATTGCTTCTTCTTGAGCGGGGTATAACGTTGTCCCGCGGGCCTCAGCCCATGCCATAAATTGTTCTAAAACGTCTTCGGACGATATATCGGAACGGTGTCCGTTGACTTTTTCGAGAAGTTCATTCAAAAAATCTTTGAGAATACGCTTGTTTTGCTCTGCCATAATGCCTCAAAGATAACTTTTTGAAAATATTTCGTAGGAAGTTTTCTATTTTCGAAATCAAGGAGATTTGTTATGAAAGGTATCGTACTCGCTGGGGGTTCCGGCACGCGTCTGTATCCGCTTACGATGGTCACGTCGAAGCAACTTTTGCCGGTCTATGATAAGCCGATGATTTATTATCCGTTGTCTACGCTTATGCTGGCGGGTATCCGTGATATTCTTATTATCTCGACTCCGACGGATTTACCGAATTTTGAACGCTTGCTTGGCGATGGTTCTGCCATGGGTCTCAACTTGAGTTACAAGGTACAACCGAGCCCGGACGGACTTGCTCAGGCATTCATCCTTGGCGAAGAATTTATTGGCGATGATTGCTGTGCAATGGTCCTTGGCGATAACATCTTCTATGGAAACGGTTTTAGCCCGCTTTTGAAGGCCGCTGTGAAAAACGCCGAAGAAAACGGACGTGCAAGTGTGTTCGGTTATTATGTCGAGGACCCGGAACGCTTTGGCGTCGTGGAATTCGATAAGGATGGCAAGGTGATTTCGGTGGAAGAAAAGCCGAAGGAACCGAAGAGCAATTATGCCATTACAGGCCTTTATTTCTACGACAATCGCGTTTCGAAATTTGCAAAGGTGCAAAAGCCGAGTGCTCGTGGCGAACTTGAAATTACCGACCTTAACAAGACCTATCTCGACAAGGGCGAACTTGACGTGAAACTCTTGGGCCGTGGTTTTGCATGGCTTGATACCGGCACGATGGATAGCCTCATCGAAGCGGGCGAGTTCGTGAAAATGGTCGAAAACCGCCAGGGCATCCAGATTTCTGCAATCGAAGAAATTGCCTATATCAACGGTTGGATCAACAAAGAAAAACTTTTGGAATCAGCCGCCAAGTATGGCAAGTCTCCTTACGGCCAGCACTTGAAAAAAGTTGCTGAAGGAAAAATTCATTATTAAGCTCAGACGCAACGCTCTGTTATAAAATCATTCTTTTGAAAATGAAATCCGGCTCTTGTAGCTGGATTTTTTTCTTTTTGGATTTAGTACGCTTGTATGATGAAAATAAATTAATATGAGTTTTATTATAAATTAGTTTGTTGATTGTTGATAAAGAGTTATTAGTTTGTAGTATGTATGGAGTTTTAATAGATAAATTATTTTTATGTTATAATTGAAAATGTTGTATTGAAATCTAAATTAAAATAAAATATATTGTGGCCCAACTTTTTTTAAAAGGAGATAATTATGAAAAAAGTTACTTTGGGGGCCGTTGTTTGGGCTTTGGCGATGATGGGCTGCTCTGAATCGGGCATGGATAATTCTGTTGCGTCTTCAATAGGTGCTGCTCAGCAAGGGCCTGTTATAGAATTTGCTGAAATACCTAATTTGCAGGCTGTTGTAGATGATTGCTCTCTAGATGATTGCGGCGATGGTATTTATTTTAGAACTTTTAAAGACCCTTATGGTCATAAATACACGTATTCACATCAGGCTCGTGTGGAAAACAATGCTTTTAATCGAGGCTATGGGAGAGTATGGGTGAATAAAGATGAAGCGAATGTTACAAAGGTTGATTTTCTTTACATTAGAACGGTGTGTGTAGAAGATTGTGATGATTTTGGAAATTGCCGAGAAAGCAGACTTGCAAAGAGGCATGAATATGGCTATTATTTTACGACATCGAATGTCCAATATTATAAAAACGACTGCGATAAAATATCTGATGAAAAAAATATTGGTGTTGTTTCGACTTTTGCCGCGGTCTTTAATCCTGGACAACATGATGAAGTTGTCCTACAATCGACTACATATAAAAATTTAGGCCGAGAACAGGCTATGTGGGTTTATCGAAATTATTTGTATCCTGTATTGCTTCAAGACGCAGGACTTTAGTTTTAAACGTCTCATTATCTCAACGAACTCGGCTTTCTTTGCCGGGTTCTTTTTTTATGTCAAATACTGTTATTGTAGGGCGCTTTAAATGGGATCTGTTTTTACAATTTCTATATTTCCCTTGTAAATTGGAGAAAAGCATGAAACGTTCAATAGTGATTACAGGTGGTGCAGGCTTCATCGGAAGTCATGTAGTACGCCTGTTTGTGAACAAGTACCCCGAATATAAAATCATCAACCTTGATAAGCTTACCTATGCGGGTAATCTTGCGAACTTGAAGGATGTCGAAGACAAGCCGAACTACAAGTTCGTGAAAATGGATATTTGCGATTTTGACGCATTCTACAAGCTTATGCAGGACGAACAGGTCGATGGCATCATCCACCTTGCTGCCGAAAGCCATGTGGACCGTTCCATCAAGGACCCGTTCACGTTTGCCAAGACTAACGTCATGGGAACTTTGAGCCTCCTCCAGGCCGCCAAGCTTTACTGGGAAAGCCTCCCCGAAAAGTACGAAGGCAAGCGTTTCTACCACATCTCGACCGACGAAGTTTACGGCGCCCTCAAGATGAACCATCCGGAAGGCATCACGCCTCCGTTCACGACGACGGCTTCTAGCTCGGAACATCACTTGGCTTACGGTGACGACTTCTTTTACGAAACGACGAAGTACACGCCGCATAGCCCGTATTCCGCATCCAAGGCTGGCTCCGACCACTTTGTGCGTGCGTTCCACGATACCTACGGCATGCCGACCATCGTGACGAACTGCTCCAACAACTACGGTCCGTACCAGTTCCCCGAAAAGCTTATCCCGCTCTTCATCAACAACATCCGCCACAAGAAGCCGCTCCCGGTTTATGGCAAGGGTGAAAACGTCCGCGACTGGCTCTTTGTCGAAGACCACGCCCGCGCGATTGACGTGATTTTCCACAACGGTAAGATTGCTGAAACCTATAACATCGGCGGCTTCAACGAATGGAAGAACATCGATATCATCAAGGTCGTCATCAAGACCGTCGATAAGCTCCTTGGCCGTGCCGAAGGCGAAGACTTGAACCTCATCACTTACGTGACGGACCGCTTGGGCCACGATGCCCGCTACGCTATCGATTCCACCAAGCTCCAGAAGGAACTTGGCTGGGAACCGTCGTTGCAGTTCGAAGAAGGTATCGAAAAGACCGTGCGCTGGTACTTGGACAACCAGGAATGGCTGGACAACATCACGAGCGGCGACTACGAAAAGTATTACGAAACGATGTACAAGAACAGGTAATTGCTAAAATGGGAAAGTTTAACTTTATAGATACAGAAATCGAAGGTGTGAAAATCATTGAACCGACCGTGTTCGGCGATGCCCGCGGTTATTTTATGGAAACCTACAGCCGCCGCGACTTTGCCGAAGGTGGCATTGATGTCGATTTCGTGCAAGATAATGAATCTCGCAGCAAGAAGGGCGTGCTTCGCGGTCTCCATTTCCAAAAGCAGAATCCGCAGGGCAAGCTCGTCCGCGTCATCGAAGGTGAAGTCTTTGATGTGGCCGTCGACCTCCGCAAGAACAGCAATACGTTCGGCAAATGGGTGGGCGTTACGCTCTCTGCCGAAAACAAGAAGCAATTCTACATTCCCGAAGGCTTTGCTCACGGCTTTGTAGTGCTTTCCGAAACGGCATCGTTTGTTTACAAGTGCACGCGTTTCTACGCCCCGGGCGACGAAGGTGGCCTGATGTGGAACGATCCGGAAATTGGCATCAAGTGGCCGGTGGGAGACGGTTTTGAACCGCTCCTCTCCGAAAAGGATACCAAGAACCCGTGCCTCAAGGATCTCGGCTTCGCTTTTGATTTATAGTTTTAGACGTTTGTCATTAGTTATGACTGATGCCTATTGATTGTAAACTTAAACTTATTTTTCTATTATTACGCTATCATGAAAAACATTCTTGTCGTTTGTACAGGGAATATCTGCCGCAGCCCAACAGGGGAGTACCTTTTAAAAAAAGAACTCGGACCGGACTTCAATGTAATGAGTGCGGGCCTTGGTGCTTTGGTGGATAATCCTGCTCACGAAATTTCCCAGAAGATAGCCTTGCAGCATGGCATTGACATGAGCGCTCACAAGGCACGTCAAATCAATTTGGACATTCTTAAATGGGCCGATTTGATTTTGGTAATGGAAAATGGGCATAAAAGGGAACTTTTGCACAAATACCCGTGGCTCGAAGGTAAGGTGTTTCGCTATGGTGAATCCCGCCAGGTCGATATTCCTGACCCGTACAGAAGACCGGAAAATGCGTATGTCATGGCCTGGAATTTTATTTCCAAACTGACTCCGTATTGGGTTGAAAAAATTAGGCAGAGTGAAGCCGCAAAATAATTCTAAAAAGGAAACGTATGAATAAAATTGGTATTGCTCTTTGTGGTGTAGCCGGAGTTATCTTGAGCGGTTGCTTTGCTGCTCCTCAGATGCGAATGGACATTCCCACAGACTCCACGACCTATAATGGAATTACGTTCAAACTACATTCCATTGACGAAGGTGACATGGGTGAACCGGTGCAGGTCGCCCCGAATCCGTACGAAGGCAAATTGGAAGATTTGCTGGTGGATTCCCTTCCTGACTTGGAATACAGGATTGGACCTTTGGATATGGTTCAGGTGGTTGTCTGGGAACATCCGGAACTGACTTCCCCGATGGGTCAATACCAGCCGGCCGGCCAAAAGGTGACGACCGATGGCAAGCTTTTCTACCCGTATGCCGGTGAAATTCAGGTTGCTGGTCTTACCGCTCAGGAACTTCGCGCCGAAATTACAAAACGCCTTTCGGACAAGATTCTTAACGATCCTCAGGTGGATGTTCGCGTGACTGGTTACCACAGCCGTAAGGCTTTTGTTTCTGGTGCCGTCAATAGACCGGGTGTTGTAAGGTTTGATGAAAACCCGATGACGATTTCTGATATGATTGCAAATGTGGGCGGCTTTAGTGAATTGGCCGATCCTTCGTTTGTTCAGCTTCGTCGTGGCGAAAAAATCTATAACATCGACTATGTCCGTGCATTCAAGGATAATATTGCCATTGACCGTATTCTTGTGAAGCCGGGTGACCAACTCTTTGTCCCGTTAAGAAGCCAAATGGAACGTGACAGAAAGGTGTACGTCCTTGGTGAAGTGAACAGAACCGGCATTGTCCGCATGGATAGCTATTTGTCCTTGGCTGAAGCTCTTGCTTCTGCCGGTGGTGTGAATGCCATCAATGCTTCGCCGAAAGATGTTTATGTTATAAGAAACACGTCCCAAGAAAAGATTGATATCTATCAGTTGGATGCAAAGAATGCTTTGGCTTTAGCAATGGCCGACCGCTTCGAATTGAATCCGCGTGATATCGTTTATGTCGATGCTTCTGGTATTGCAACTTGGAACCGTCTTCTTAGCTTGATCTTGCCGACGATGAATGCTGTTTACACTGGTACGAATATCGTTCAGAATATCCAGGAAATTAATAACGCTGGTTGGAAGACTCCTTCTCAAAAGAAAGCCAGCTCTAAATAACAGTTATCAGGGCTATTAAAATGATTAACTTGATTTTGTGTGGTGGTAGCGGAACGCGTCTTTGGCCGATCAGCCGCTCCCTTATGCCGAAACAGTTTGCACGTCTTTTTGACGGTGCATCCTTGTTCCAGCGTACTGTAAAAACCAATTCTCGCATTTGTGAAGCTCAATACATTGTTAGCAATGCGGATCAGTATTTCTTGGCTAAGGACCAGCTCGAGGAAGTCGGCGCTGACAAGGCACGCTTCCTCCTGGAACCGGTGGGCCGCAATACGGCTCCGGCAATTGCTCTTGCCTGCCTCGGCTTGAATCCGGACGATATCGTTCTCGTGTCTCCTTCGGATCACGTGATTCGCAAGGCTGACGCCTACGAAGATTGTTTGCGCAAGGCCGAAGAATTTGCTAAGAAAGGTTTCTTGGTGACGTTTGGCATTACGCCGACGGGCCCGGAAACTGGCTACGGCTACATCGAAGCGAATGGCGAAGATGTCAAGCGCTTTGTTGAAAAGCCGGATTTGGAAACTGCAAAGAAGTATGTCGCTTCTGGAAGATTCTTCTGGAACAGCGGTATCTTCTGTTTCAAGGCTTCTACGTTCTTGAGCGAACTTGAAGTTTATTCTCCGGATATCTTGAGCGCCGCTAAGGTAGCCTTTGCAAATGCCAAGAAAGAAAATAAGGACTCGCTTATTCGTGTCGATCATGAAGACATGATGAACATTCCTTCGAATTCGATTGACTACGCTGTGATGGAAAAATCTTCGAAGGTGAAGGTCGTGCCGAGCGATATCGGTTGGTCTGATCTTGGTGCTTTCGATTCTCTCTATGGTGAATTCGATCACGATGAAAACGGCAACAACATAAACGCAAAGCACTTGGGCATTGGTTCCAAGAACTCGCTCGTGCTTGGCGGTCAGCGTCAGATTTGCACAATCGATTTGGATAACATGTTGATTGTCGATACGCCGGATGCTCTCTTGGTCGCTCCGCTTGCAAGCAGCCAGAAGGTAAAGAAAGTTGTTGACGAACTCAAGGCTCGCGGCTCTGACTTGCCGACGGTGCCGCAGACGGTCAATCGCCCGTGGGGTACTTACTCCGTGCTCGAATCGACAGACCGCTACAAGATGAAGCGCATTGTCGTGCGTCCGGGCGAACGCCTCTCGTTGCAGAAGCATTTGCACCGTTCTGAACATTGGGTCGTTGTGAGCGGTACCGCTACAGTGACTGTTGGCGACAAGGTGTTCTATGTGCGTCCGAATGAATCGACATACATCCCGTCGGGAACGGTTCATCGTTTGCAGAACGAAGGCAAGCTTCCGCTCGTGATTGTTGAAGTCCAGGTCGGCGAATACACCGGCGAAGACGACATCATCCGCGTGCAGGACGACTACAAGCGCTCTTAAACATGGGCGGGCTTCGCCCGCTTCTGTCATCCTGAGCGTAGTCGAAGGATCTAATGAAAAATGGCGGGCTATGGCCCGCCTTTTCACTTTTTAATTCCTAATTTCGAAATCCTGATTCCGAATTAACTTAGAACTGGCTCAGGAATCTCTGATCGTTGGCTGTCAAAAGTCCGATTTCCGGAATCTCGTGGCGGAGCATGGCGATACGGTCAAGACCGAAACCGAATGCAAAGCCTGTGAACTTTTCAGAGTCGATGCCGCAGTTCTTGAACACGTTCGGGTCCACAGAGCCGCAACCACCGATTTCCATCCAGCCTGTGCCCTTGCAACGACGGCAACCCTTGCCACCGCAGAACACGCAGCTCACGTCCATTTCTGCGGACGGTTCCGTGAACGGGAAGAAGCTCGGACGGAAGCGAGTCTTGACGCCTGCGCCAAAGAGTTTGTTCATGAACACCTGGAGCACGCCTTTGAGGTCGGCGAAGCTAATGTTTTCGTCAACGACAAGACCTTCGCACTGCTGGAACATCGGGGCGTGGGTGGCGTCGTTATCAACGCGGAACACATGGCCCGGAGCAATCATGCGGAAAGGCGGCTTGTGCGTTTCCATGTAGTGAATCTGGGTGCCCGACGTGTGCGTGCGGAGCATGACCTTGTTGTCCACATAGAACGTGTCCTGCATGTCGCGGCTCGGATGGTCAGGCGGAGTGTTGAGAGCTTCAAAGTTGTACCAATCCGTTTCGATATCGCGGCCGAAGTCCACATCAAAACCCATTTGCGCAAAGAAGTCGATGATTTCTTCGCGGACGTCGTACAGCGGGTGCGTAGAACCGGCGGCGATACCTGCGCCCGGGAGCGTGATATCGACAGCGCCGCTGGCGAGTTTCTTCTGGAGAGCGGCTTCGTTTGCCGTTTCGATAGCCTTGTCGATTGCTTCGGAAACAGCAACCTTCAGTTCGTTCACGAGCTTGCCGTAAGCAGGGCGTTCTTCGGCGCTGAGCGAACCCATCTGCTTCATGAGGTCGGTGACGGCGCCCTTCTTGCCGAGGTACTTTACGCGGAGATTGTTGACCGCTTCTTGATTGGTGAGGTCCGTTTGTGCAAGTTCTGCATCAAAGGCCTGCTTGACATTGTTAATAGCTTCACTCATAGTACGGCGAAATTTAGAAAAATAGCGCCTTTCTTGCACGTGTTTTGCTGAAAAATTCGCATTATATGTGGCTGTCTCCAGCGGCTTCCGTACTTTAGTCTTTCTTGCAACCTGTGCAGCCTGTGTAGAATATGGTCAAGCGAGCATACAAAAAAAGCTCCCCGGTGGGGGAGCTTTGAAAATTTTATTGCAATGTTTTATCCGGTATGCTACCAACCACAATAGTTGATACTGTATTCAGAAACATTGTTTGGTATGTGTACTGTTATT
The DNA here is from genome assembly GCF_900142485.1 of Fibrobacter sp. UWB12. Classification (NCBI taxonomy): domain Bacteria; kingdom Pseudomonadati; phylum Fibrobacterota; class Fibrobacteria; order Fibrobacterales; family Fibrobacteraceae; genus Fibrobacter; species Fibrobacter sp. UWB12. The sequence goes on from NZ_FRAZ01000003.1 coordinate 428,005, forward strand.
GGATATGTTACAAACACTTCTCCATTACAATATGAATCACTGTTGTTCCAATAATTTTTACTTGTTCCAGTAATCGGGTCCAAGCAGTTTTTCATCGTTGCTTTACCTATTTGAATGCGGGTGCCACCAGTATTTCCATCACTTGCTATACACCCTGTAAATGTGTAGGTCTTACCAGCTTCTAATACAAAACCAGATGTTAATACAGTGTCAATTTTTGAAGGATTTGCCTTAGAACTGCTGCTGGGTTTTTCTTCTTCTGAACTAGAACTGGACTCTTCACTGCTGGCTACGTAGGTCACATCAAAGGTGCAGTTATCTGTTTTTGTTCCTTTGGTTATAGTTAGTGTGTGTGTGACTGTACCTGAACCATTGTTATAGGAGAAGTATAAGGGATCGTTATCATGGTAGTCTCCGTATCCTGCGACGGACGGTTCTATATTATAAGTGCATTCGTTTGCACCGGCGCATCCTGTTACGGCGGTGCTGATGGAGACTGAAGAACCTTCAACTGATTCTACTGAACAAGAATTTATATGTGGTGCACCAGGCTCCGCTGCTGCTCCCTTGACCGAAAATTCTTTTTCACATTCTATAAATTTGTCTTCTTCGCTATAGAGTCTGAATTTATAGGAACTTCCCACAGTCAAAGATGCTAGGTCTTCGTTTGGTATCGTTATGTTGCAAATGTTAAACATGGTGGCTGTCGTACAGTCTCCTCGTTTTTTTTCAGTGCCATCAAGTGTGACTACATAACTGCAACCATAGCAATTTGATAATGTTGCTCGGAATTCGACCCTGTTTTGTGCTACTTCTGGATCTTCTCCAGGACCGGGTTGATGAATTTTGCATTGTGGTGTGAATCCTGTGACTGTGTTACATGGCTTTTGATCACTATAGTTTCCGTCTTCAGCTTTCGCACTAACGTTGAATACCCATTCGTTAATAGCACCATCAATATTTTCTGCATCCATGGGAAGTGTGAGAATTGCGTTTGATGTGCCTGTTACCGAAATATCGTTTTTGTTTAATACGTAGGTCTTTTGTTTTGCTGGGCCTTTTTTGGCTATAATCTGGTATTCTTCAGCAGCATCTCGATTGTTTATGTTTGCTGTGATTTCAACATGTCTCGTTGTTGTATAGTTCCACCATAAACCAGTTCCTTTTAGTCTTTCTTCCGCTTTGCATGATTTTACATTAACGGCGGTTTCACAAATTGTGATAACCTTTTTGATTGTTACCTCATTATTGCTGTTGTTTTCAAAGTATACGCTTTTTACTTTTCCTGGGTCAAATCCGCTTGTTTCTGTTATGAAATCTTTTATATCGAAAGTCTTTGTTGCTGTGTTCATGGATACGCGCTCACTTGGGTAGAGTGTTTCTCCTTCGCCCTCGCTGTATAACTGTATCCAAATTTCACTACCGTTTTCAATATTTGTTTCGAATCTAATTTGGGCAGAACGCATATTTACTGTTTTTGTAAATGCGGCTGATTGGTGACCGGTTAAAGCGTCAACCCTGATTTCTTCATCTATCTTTTCTACAGAAGTGCATGCGCTTTGCGCTCCAGTCCAAAATACGCCACAATGGGCACTATCACTTGCCCACATCATTTCGTCAGCGCTGATGAGGCTGCTTTCACAGTCAAGACCGACTTTGGCTGTTTTTATGTCATTTCCGTTCTTGGTGTAACCGTGCTTTCCACTACTTGTAGCATCAAAATAATAGCCATTGTTGCTACATTCTGTATATCCATAATTACTTCCACCGCATGCATCGTCTCCTATGTAATAGTATTTTTCGGTGCAGGCATCAGTGTTCCAACCTTCCCAACCAGAATAGCCCACCCAGGGCTTTACATATTGTTCTCTTGGTACAACGCCGTATCTAGCTACGGCTGCAAAAGAGCACTTGATTGTGGGGTAAGTATTGAAACATTCATAGTTTGTACTCTTCCAACCAATACCGTAAATCTTGAATTTTGGGTTTGCGATGCGGAAGCCTACAAAAGAGCCTTCGTAGCTGCCACTCCAATAGTTCAAATCAAATTTGACTAATATTAAGGATCGTTCGTTACCTTTTGAAGCCATAATCGCAATATTTTCTGCTGTGATTTCCGCTTCAATCATTACCATGTCATTTTCAGTTACTTGAATTGTGAAGACGCCTTCTTTGCATTTTTGCAAAGTTTCGTCACATAATTTTGTTCTTACATAGCCGTTGTTGTCGATGTATGCGAAAAGCATTAAGTGGCTGGATGCATCTGAGCTTGAACCTAGTAAAAAGCCTGAAGTTGCATCGTTCTTTGGTAAGCGAACCATAGCTTTAAGGGAACCATGTGTTCCGGCATCGGCATTGATTGTGCTCATCACTGTAATATCTCCGCCAGTAACGACGGAAATATTTCCGTTTTCATAATCAATGTTGTTCATGTTTCCTTTGATTAAATGCCATTTGGCGTCAGGGTAACTTCCTGTTGATATGGCTGATGCGCAGTGGCTTGCTGGGGCGCAATAATCAATACAGTATTCCTTTCTTTCGTTTAAATCAAGGTCTTTGCAGGCTGCAGCTTTGTTTTTAAATTTGTCAAAGAAGCAATGCTTGTCCACTTCGTTGTACATTAAGTTTACTACGGTTTCGTTGTCTTCCACATAAAATGGAGGGTACGTTTCCGCACTTAGCTTATTAATGTTGGGCGGACAACTTGGTCCTTCACATTCCCAATATTTAAAGTCTTTATTATCGTCATTGTTAGATTCGAGTTGCATCGAAACCGGACCAGCGCTATATACGTTTACGATACATTCGTGTTCTGGGGTGTCATTGTAGGAACATCTCTTGATGTCGGCGCCTCTTTCTACTGTAAAGGAAGGGTTTTTGCCTGTTTCGACATTTTTAAATTTGAATTTAATTTTGTTGACTTTTTCTTTGGCGGAGGCATGCAAGGTACATGTTTTTCTTTCATCCGTAAAAGTGCAAGAGTTGTCTTCTTCAGGAATGATGACAACACAGTCTGATTGTTCTTTTAAAACGTCAGTGAGTTTTACGGTGGTGTTTATGGCAGAGGAAATTAGCCAAGAATTGTTTAGCTCTTCTGTTTGGAATCCAGTTACATCTGGTTCGACCCATTTTTCAGTTGCTTCTGTTGGACAATCTGGCCAACTGTACCGTTCGTCAGAAGATGGGCATATATTTTCATGATCTTCGCAGTATTTATCAATTTCGCTAAAGAGGGCTGAGCCGCGGGTAAGCGACGCTGTAGAAGATATATAGATGCCGGTGGTAGATGGTTTTGCTGCTATGTAGCTATTTTCACTATTCTCGTTAGGGAGAATTTGGAAACTCATGGTTCCACTTGTGGCTCCTGTTGTTCGGACTGTAAATAAAGTTATCTCTTTTTCGGTGTTGTTGAGATTGGATACTTTAAATATGCAATTTTCACCTGTAGTAACACCATTAAGAACATACGCGTAATCCCAGCCGTTTGGTGCGTTCGGACAGGATACTTTTAAATCAATTGATGGAATGTTTGGCTGTAAACGTACTTTAACTTCTCTAGTTCCGCTTGATTGAATTTCCTGGCTCGCTTCGGTGAATGAAACTTGGTGCAAATTGCGCAATTCTTTGTTGTCTATGGATACCCAAACAGGAACTGTACCTTGGTAACCGTCTGCGGATATGTTGCATTTGTAGGTTCCCTTAGGCAGTTTGCTTCCAGTAGGTGAGAATAATTTTGAATTTAAGGTTATATCCAAAGAAGAGGATCCTTTTACATTGTCGCATGCGTTTAGATCTAGATCTGTTTTGGCTAAAGGTGCGGAACCTTGTGGCTTGTTCAATGTTATTACATTGAGATAGTCTCCGAGTGTGCCATAGGGGTCGTTCGGTAATGATATTACACGAGGAAGAATAATGAACGATGGTGCGAGTTTTTCGCTTTTATCATCGTCTACCTTTTCGAAGCTCTTGCTTTGTGATTCAAGAGAAATTCCTAATTGTGGAGCCATGGATATATAGTAACGGTCTGTATTTTCGTCATCACTCGATCCACTTGCACTCGAATTAATGGTTGCCGTATTAGAGCATTCTTTTGTGCCGTCGTTGTCGCAAATAATGGCTGCTTCGGCAAGGGCGTCCGTCAATTCTTGGTCAAAACGAGCCTTTAAAGTGTTGTTTCCGCCTTCTTTTTGATTGAATTCAGAACAGTTTGCCGCGACAACAGACCCGCTCATGGGACTTTCAAGGTCTTTCATGTCAAATCTTCGAACGTTACCTTCGCTAAAAATAAAGTAACGATGTGCAGCGCTATTGTTTGCAAATTCAAAATAACCTGTTGGCCAACCATCTGGTAAATACAACAAAACTTTGGACGAACCGCTTGTTGGGGGGAGGTATACTTGGCTCGCTGTACCTTCATTAAATTTAAATATAAAGTTTCCGTTCAGTGCTCCGTTCATGTTGCTAAGCATCCAACCCCTATCCTTAGGAAATTCTAGAATAAGCCAATCGTTATTGTATAGATTGTTGTTGGCTTTTGCTATTTGATAGCAGGCGTTTAACAGCTCTGTTGTATTATTCCAATCTGACCAAATATTTACATCACACCCTTTTCTATCATCAATTCCTTTATCTCCATCATATATATGGGTGTATGCCTCTGTGAAAATTTTGGTGTTTACTTGAATTGGTGTTTTGGCTCTTTTACATGACTCGTCCCTTTCTTCCAATCTTTCTTTGTATTTATCTAGTTTATTGGCGTTCCAATCAGCCATGTTTTCGGCAGAAGGTTCTGTAACAAGGAATTGTCCTTTATAGCCTATCCATTTTTTAAAACCTTCTGATCTAGCACAGGTAAAACCATCTACTTGACAATTGTTGTTAAGATTGTCGGTGCAAACGGAAAAACCTGCTGGTGTTGCTCCGCTTTTGTAATGGACGAATCCTTTTAACCATACTTTGTCCCCATCTCCAGATCCAAATGTTGTTCGGGGTATTGCATCACGCCCATCATTTTTTCCGCAAATGGTTTTGTCTCCCATTTTCCCAGGGGAATCGTCTTTAACATAGACGTTATGTTCTATTTTTATCTTGTCATTTACGTGAGATCCAATAGCGGTAGTTGGAAATTTTAATGAGCTGTTTAATACCATACTACTTTTTGCAGTAAAAACGCTAGATCCACCATCTGTCCCATTTGCATCATAATAAATAAAGGGGCCGTTTGATGTGATATTGCCGTTTATTTCAACATTTCCAACTGTTACGCTGGCGCATCCCCCGGTACTATTTTTGATATGGTAGGCTTCTTTAAGATCTATTCCGCCTTCTGTGTAAAGAGTCCCTTCTATTGTTGATTTTACGTTGCCAGGATAAAATATCCCTCCGACATATAGGTTGCCTGTCACGTTAATTCCTGAACAGGTTCCTACATCTCCTGTCGCATAAAGGTCCTTTATTGAATTAGTATTGTTGGCGTAAAAAGAGCCGTCTAAGATAAGATAGTCCGTAACTGTAATGTCGTTTGCAGCTTGTCCACCTGCATTTAAAACGTCAGGAGTTGCTGTAATAATGGCTTTATCAATGTTGAGCTTGTCAATGGTTTTTAATGCTCCATGAAAGGCTTCTGAAAAATTATATGACGATTGTGTAATGGGTAATTTGACACGATACAATCCGTCCACGTTAAATATGGCCACTTCGGTATGGCTCGTTTCGTTACGGGATTCACCTGCAGAAAGGACTTTGATTTTGTATGTCGAATTAGTCGTGTTTACACCGGTCACCCACACGTGATAGTTTTGCCCTGCCTTTTGCAAGGGACGCAATTGGTCATCTATATTGATTGCTTTCCCGTGATCTTGGAATTGCTTGATGAGTGCGCCTACGTCGTTGGCGTGGAACGTCATCCAACTGCGGGCATTTTCGATACCGGCTTGTGCGCTCTGGTAGGCTTCGCGCTTGAGCATACGGCTTGCGCTAGAAAAACCTTCACTTGAGATAAATTTCCAAGTTGCTGTCGCAGCGATAGTGGCGACGAGCATGAACATAAGTACGGTGATAAGAGAAACACCGGCTCTGTTTTTTAAATAATTCTTTCTCATATCAAAACCTCACACTTCACTCAATGATTAGTCTCCCGTTCCGTTGCTAGGAACAGGGATTATCAGGTCTACGTCTCCTGTTTCGCCCTTGCCGCCGTTTTTGGCGCCACGGCTCACTTGCAATTTAAGCTTTAACGCTTTAACCTTCTTTTTCTCTTTTATGTTGCTGCTTGCTTCTGAATTGAATCCGCTAAATTTATAGTTGGCTGTTGCCACTTGTGAAACTTTCAAATCTTTTATGGTTACTAGCCCTGAAGAGACTAAAGGCGAATAGAAAGCGAATGTGAATGCTAGACATACTTTTTCGATGTGTTCAGGAACCGTAAACCTCATGACACGTTTCCCTGCACCTTCTGCTGTATTGGGCGGATAAAAGAAGAAGTCTGGTAAGATAATACGGGTCTCATCGGTTTTCGACACTGCGTAGCCACCAGTACTTTTTCTAAACCCGACTGACATGTGGTCTTTGCCAGGAACAAAATTAGTACTTCTATCCTTGGTTTCTTGTGATGTAACTTCAAATGAAATTTCGTAGACTGTGTCGGGGCCAAAGTTCATTGCACCATGTGCTAGACAAACTGATTCCCATTCTGTTCCTAGATCACTTAGGGCGCTAGCGTTTAAGGCTATTGCCTGGTTTATTTTTTGGATTCCCTCTGCAAGAATAGCGTTTTCAAGATTGTCTTCTTGATTTTGGTAGTTTGTTGTAAAACCGGAAAGCGTAATTATTGAGCCAGGGTGAAGTTCTTCGTTAGCTTCGTTTGCGGAGTTGAACGTAACGATTTTTCTGTTATACTCACTAGTTTCCCCCATACGTGGAAACAGGATGAACTCACTTGACGCGCTTGCCGGGAATATTTGTGTTGCTCCTTCCAGTGCGCCTGGTTTTGCGGCTTCTATAGTAAATTCAGAAATGTTGGAGATCATTTCTATGGGGTTGGGTTCTGCTCCCACGGTGACGCACGGATCGTCGGTAGGCAAGGTAAAGCCCGTTGTCGGTTCTAGAACAAAGCAACTACGCTTGAGTACATTGTTTTCCACATACCAGCGGACAGAGTCGATTGCCAGGTATTGGCCATTGTCGTTGTATCGTGTGCGTTTGAAGGTAAGCACACTGTTGCCCGCACTTGTTTCTATCTTGAACGAAGAAGAATCCTTCTTGTTGTTGTCCGCGTTATCGGGGTCCATGTAGATTCTTTTGCCCGCGTAAACGAAGGTGTTGCCTGCGCCCTTAGCACTTTTTGTGCCTAACTGTTCTACATCTTCTTTGAAAATTGTGGCGATATTTTCGGCATCTTGGTTCGCCCTAATCATGTTGTCGGTACGCACGCGGACCTTGGTAGAATTGCTAAATGCTTCGCCAGCGATAACTACAATAATGCCAACAATGCCCATGTAGACCATGAGCTCCATGAGGGTAAAACCGGCTTTAGAATTCTTGGGTTTCATCATCTGACAACCCCCGATACAGTTATGGACTGCGTGGAGTTCTTGAATTTCCAGCTGACCGTAACGTCTAGCCTTTTGGCAAACACGTGCTCGATGCTGTCTGAGCCAAGGAGCATGGACGAGGCTTTTGTTTTGTACTCATCATCGCGCGAAACGGTAATTTCGGCCCTGTAGTTCACGGTCATAGTATTGGTGACAGCTCCAGGCTGTCCTTGCCAGGTGCGCACGATAGGGTCGATAATTATAGGTTTTATGTTGCCGGCATCGTCTTTGGCGAGATTTTCGTCGTAAAGGCTGGCAAGTCCAAGTGCCCCAAGGGAATCGATAAGGTTCTGGGCGACTTCGGTTGCTCCGTCACGGCCTCGAATGCGTAGCAGGGAATCGTGGTTTCCGCCATGCATGTTCATTATGGCCATATACATAAAACCAAGTACAGCCGCCGCTACCAAAGCTTCGACTATTCCAAAACCGCCTTTGCTCTTTTTGAGGTTGGTCATAAAGATTTCCTCATTACCACGTCTTTTTTACTATTAAAGATACGTTTTTTGATAGTAAAATGAAAAAATATTTTTGCAACGTGGTGAGTATCACCCCAAAAATGGGCTATATGCAAAAAAAGGAACCCCGAAGGGTTCCTTTTTTGAATTCTTGTGGATTGCTTCGCCCTTGCAGGGCTCGCAATGACGTTTTTACTTGATAATGAGCATGGAATCGTCCCAAGCTTCGTGCTTTTCGAGGCCGAGAAGGTTTGCTGTCGTTGCAGCGATGTTGGAAAGACCCCAGTCGCCTTCCTTGAGGCCGAGCTTGCCGCCAGTGACGTTATCGTAAAGGATGCACGGCACCTTGTTGAGCGTGTGGCTTGTCTTGGCCTTGAAGGAACCATCCTTATTGACCTTCGGCATGCCGGTCTTCTTGTCGATTTCGTACATTTCGTCGGCGTTACCGTGGTCAGCCGTGATGATGGCAACACCACCGAGGGCGTCGATCACCGGGAGCAAACGGGCGAGGCCGATATCCACAGCTTCGATAGCCATCGTAGCAGCGCGGAAGGAACCGGTATGGCCCACCATGTCGCCGTTCGGGAAGTTGCAGCGGAGAGTCTGGTACTTGCCGCTCTTCAAAGCTTCGATCATGGCGTCGGTGATTTCGGCAGCCTTCATCCACGGGCGCTGTTCGAACGGAACAACGTCAGATTCGATTTCGAGGTAGGTTTCGCCGTCGAACTTGCTGGAACGGTTACCATTCCAGAAGTAAGTCACGTGGCCGTACTTCTGCGTTTCGGAGCAAGCGAACTGCTTGACGCCGGTTTCGGCAAGCCATTCGCCGCTGGTTTCCTTGATTGCCGGAGGCGGAACGAGGAAGCGGTTCGGGAGCTTGAGGTCGCCGTCGTACTGGAGCATGCCAGCGTAGCAGACGTGCGGGAAGCGCTTGCGGTCAAATTCGTTGAAGGATTCTTCTTCGAAGGCGCGGGTGATTTCGATGGCGCGGTCGCCACGGAAGTTGAAGAACACCACGGAGTCGCCGTCATTGATGGTGCCGACCGGCTGGCCGTCCTTTGCAATCACAAACGGCGGGAGGTCCTGGTCAATAGCCTTGGTTTCGCCACGGAGCGTTTCGATAGCCTGCGTAGCGTTGTCGAAGTAGCGGCCTTCGCCGAGCACGTGGGTCTTCCAGCCGAGTTCCACCATCTTCCAGTTAGCGTTGTAACGGTCCATGGTAATCTGCATACGGCCACCGCCGCTAGCAATGCAGACGTCGAATTCCGGGCTGCGGAGTTCGTCGAGGAACTTTTCGAACGGGCCAACGTAATCGAGAGCGGAGGTTTCCGGCACGTCACGACCGTCGAGCAAGATGTGCACGCGGACCTTCTTGAGGCCTTCCTTCTTGGCCTGGGCAACCATGGCCTTCAGGTGAGAAATGTTGGAGTGAACGTTACCGTCGCTGAAAAGACCGATGAAGTGGAGGACGGTGTTCTTTTCGCGGGCGTTGCCGGCGATTTCCTTCCAGGCGTCGCGGCCGAAGATGTCGCCGGAGACGATGGCGTCCTGCACGAGGGCGGCACCCTGGTTGTACACCTGGCCAGCACCGATGGCGTTGTGGCCCACTTCGGAGTTACCCATGTCTTCGTTGGTCGGCATACCCACGGCGCGACCGTGAGCCTTCAAAAGCACGTTCGGGTACATCTTGAAGAGGTTGTCGAGAGTCGGGGTGCGGGCGGCCTTGATGGCGTTGCCTTCGACCTTATCGGTGATACCAAAACCGTCCATCACGATGGTGACGACCGGGCCCTTGATGCCAGGGAAATTGGAAAGTTTCTTGAGCATGATTTACTCCATTTTAATGTTTACGGCGCAAAGATAGAAAAATGAAAAGACAATCCCGGCACGGAGGCCGGAATGACATATAAAAAAGGACCCTCGTGACGAGGGTCCTGAAAAAGCATAGAAGCTTTAATTACTGAGCGGCCTTGTAGATAATAAGCGTCATTGTGACGTTGCCGTTTGCATCAGGCGGAATGGATTCCTTTACGCCGAATGCTACGAAACCTGCTGCAGAACCAGTGAGCGGAGCGTATGTCGGGGCTACGCCAACGACGAACTGTTCACCGATTTCACTGATGAAGTTTCCAATGGTTTCTTGCAAGGAGCTAGAAAGGTAGGTGAAGCTAGTTGTTTGCGGAACATCCGGCAGCCAGTTCGGTGTCCAGTCGTTCCAGTCATCACCATCGTTTCTGTTGTTGTAGATTGCAAACTTAAATCCGGTCGTGCTGTACAAACCAATAGCCGTTGAACTTGTAGCCTTGAAGCAAACATCGCCGGTTTCGTCTGCAGAGATTGCTCCGGTTGCAGCGCTAAAGCATCTGTTGATTTTGGTATTGAACTGGAGTTCGACAGACGTGAGCGGAATGCCCGGTGCTTCCGGTTCTGCAGAAGAAGAGCTTTCCGGAACCTTGCACTTTTCTTCGCTACGAGTAAACGGAATTCTTGCAACAGAGGTCGAGGGCACGTAGCCATCGTCTGCGTATGCCGTGATGATGAGTTCGAACTCACCGCAATCGGTATAGCCGACATCGAGGTCCGTGGTGACACCCATTTCAGACAAGCTGACGGTAGAGACCAAGGTGTTTACGTAGTCCCTAGGCTGAGCTATTTTTACGGTACCCTGCGGTACTTGGGTTTCTTTTTTGACAATCATGAAGTCGACACCAGTGAAGCGGACTGCATTAATGTCCATGACCGTGTTCGAGTCGCTGAGGTCAAGTGTCAAAGTACCATCGAAAACAATCTTTGTAAGGCTCGGAGGTGCGCTGAGAGCCGAGAATACAATAGCTGTGGTCGGTGTTGGCTCTGGCGGAACGTAAACGCTGGAAGAGCTATTACCGGTAGACTGGCCACCGGGAAAACCGGGGTTACTATCTTCACCACAAGCAACAAAGCTTAACGCTCCCAATGTGAGAGCCGAACTAAAAATAAGAGGTGTGACAAATTTTGAATTCATTGTAATACCCTTTCTATGTAATCTTTAGGTTAAAATAAACAAATTATGGAAAAAAAGCACCAAGATTTTTTCTTTTTATAATAATACAAAAAATAGTTTACGAAATGGTAGTGTAATTACAGGACTGTGATGGACATTATAATAAATTTGTAAACAATTTTATACACTAAACGTTCATGGAGCGTATAATATCGCGGATTCGGGCGGCTTCTTCGAAGTCGAGGCGGGCTGCCGCTTCTTTCATTTGACGTTCCAGGTCGGCGAGCTTGGACTCGGATGCTTTGGACGGTGCTCCAGAATGTGCGCCGGGGGCTGCTGCTTTCTTTGTGGAGCTCTTCCTAAAGCGCGAGGGCTGCAGTGGTTCCATCGGGCGGATGCCGGGTTTGTCTTCCCATTCCTCTTCGCTGTCGGTGGTGTCGTCGCCAATGTCGCCGAGCGGGTCGATGATTCGCAGGTCTTCTTCGATTTTGCGGGTCACGGATTTCGGCGTGATGTGGTGCTCGGCGTTGAATTCCTCTTGCAAGGTGCGGCGGCGGTTCGTCTCGTCAATGGCCTTTTGCAGACTTTCGGTCATATTGTCTGCGAACAAAAGGACGGTGCCGTTCACGTTGCGGCTTGCGCGGCCCATCGTCTGGATGAGGCTGCGGTAGTTGCGGAGGAAGCCTTCCTTGTCGGCATCGAGAATCGCGACCATGCTCACTTCGGGGAGGTCTAGGCCTTCGCGCAAGAGGTTGATACCCACGAGCACGTCAAATTCGCCGCTGCGCAGTCCGCGGATGAGTTCGTGGCGTTCGAGTGTCTTGATGTCGCTGTGGAGGTACTTGGCACGGATGCCCGCTTCGATGAAAAATTCCGTGAGGTCCTGCGCCATCTTCTTGGTAAGCGTCGTGACGAGTACGCGGTCGCCGTTCTTGACGACTTCTTCGATGCGGTACAGGAGCACATCCATTTGCCCTTGGATCGGGAACAGCTCAATCTTCGGGTCCAAAAGTCCGGTCGGTCGGTTGATCTGTTCCGTGACCACACCGCTGGTCTTTTTGAGTTCGTAATCGCCGGGGGTGGCGCTCACGAAAAGCACCTGCTTCGGGTACATGTACTCGAATTCGGCGAAGTTCATCGGGCGGTTGTCGAGAGCGCAGGGGAGGCGGAACCCGTATTGCACGAGTGTGGTCTTGCGGGACTTGTCGCCTTCGGCCATGCCGCCCACTTGCGGGATGCTCACGTGCGATTCGTCAATCATCAAAAGCCAATCGTCGCCAAAGTAGTCGATGAGCGTGAAGGGGCGAGTACCCGGAGCGCGGTCTTCGATGATGCGCGAGTAGTTTTCGATGCCGTTGCACATGCCGGTTTCGCGGAGCATTTCCATGTCGTAGCGGGTGCGGCTCGAAAGGCGTGCCGATTCGAGAACCTTGCCTTCCTTGTCGAGTTCGGCAAGGCGTTCGGTCAGTTCCATCTGGATGCGTTGCAGCATACCCGCGCGGTTTTCTTCTTTGGTGACAAAGTGCTTGGCGGGGGCGATGGTAAGTTCTTCGACTTCCTTGATGACTTCACCGGTGACGATGTTGAATCGGTAAAGGCGGTCGACTTCGTCGCCAAAAAGTTCAATGCGGAGGCCGTCTTCGTCGTAACTCGGGTGGACTTCGATCACATCACCGCGGACGCGGAATGTGCCGCGGTCGAGGCTAAAATCGTTGCGGGAATATTGGATGTGGACAAGGTCACGCAGAATCTTGTCGCGGTCGTAAACGTCGCCCTTCTTGATGCGGACCATCAAGTCGAAGTATTCGCTCGGGCTACCCAAACCGTAAATGCAGCTCACGGAAGCGACGATGATGACATCGCGGCGGGTGAGAAGGTTTGCAGTGGCGCGCAGGCGGAGCTTGTCGATTTCATCGTTGATGCTCGCGTCTTTCTCGATGAACGTGTCCGTGTGCGGAATGTACGCTTCGGGCTGGAAGTAGTCGTAATAGCTGACGAAGTATTCCACCGCGTTGTTCGGGAAGAACGACTTGAATTCTTGATAGAGCTGGGCGGCCAGCGTCTTGTTGTGCGTGAGGATGAGCGTTGGCTTCCCGACATTCTTGATGACGTTTGCCATGGTGAACGTCTTGCCGGAACCGGTTACGCCGAGAAGCGTCTGGAACTGTTCGCCGTTTTTGAATCCTTCGGTCAATTCTTCAATGGCTTTGGGCTGGTCGCCAGCAGCACCGTAAGGGCTCACGAGGTCAAAATCCGCACGGGTGGGTGCCTGGAACTGCTTGAGTTTTCCGGGCAAACTCTTGGAAGGCGGTAGCGGTTTCGCTATCGGTTTTGCATACGGATCAGGAGTAATAGTCTTACGTGCGCGAGCCATGGTTAGGTGATAAGATAGCAATATTTCTATATTGCATTCCATGATTTGCAATCGAATTCTTGGTACGACTCATCACGGCACTTACAAGAAGGTCGTTGACGTTCCTCTTTTGCGCGAGGAACTGACGGCGCGTTCAATCCGCTGCATCGCACGCGATGGCGTCGAAATTGAAATCGATGTTTACGAAGACTTGCAGGAAGGTGATATTTTGGCGGAGACGGACTTTAACGTGTACGCCGTAAAAATCTACGTGCCCAAGAAAAAGCCTGCCGAAGCACCAACGCCCAAGTTCAAGAGCTATTTGTAATTGCACGTTGCGCAGTCGTTTTCGAGATGCTCAGCGATTATTATCTTGTCATTCCCGCGAATGCGGGAATCTCCATCGAGCTAAATTTTGCTCAATTTTCTTTTTGCGTTTTAAAAGGGTGATGCCCTCCCCATTCGCGGATCATGCTCACATAAGTGCTAAAGCACTAAGTGATCAAAGAGCTCGGTGGCGGGCATGACATGTTAAATGATTTTCGAAATAATTAGCTATTTATGTTCAGGCTTTCTTTTACGCTGATTTTCTCTTTACCGAGTAGGCGATTGAGTTTGCAGCGGAAAAGCGGGATGCCGGCGATGGTGCCGAGGGCTACAATCGGGATGGCGATGTAGGCTAATCCCGGCTGGTTGATTTGCTGCCTGAAAAAGAGTCTTAAAATCAGGACAATCCACCAGTGAACAGCGAGAATCACGAGTGCGTTACGGGAAATATTGCGGAAAATTCCTTTGAAAATGCGGATGGGTGCAAAGTCAGGAATTTTGCTTGCAAGCAGGAACGTGGCGATAAGGCCGATAATGCCTGTAATGGAACTTGCGACAAATTGGGGGAGGTTCTTGCCCAAGTCATTGTTCATGATGCTGAAATTCGGACTTGGCGATTCTAAAAATGCGTAGGCGATAAAGCTTACGATTCCGATGGCGGCAACGATAGCTGTGTTTTTCGTGGCGTGAACTGCGCCCGTAGAAATGGCGTTGTGGATTTTTTTGATGGGTTCTTTGCAAAGATAGCCGCAACCAAAGAAGAATAGAATGGTAAGGTCGCGTTCAATACCAAGTGGCAAGTGAATATGATTTTCGTTCAGAAGCCAACCGCAAAGGAGCCCTTCTATGGATATGACGGCGAAAAACAGCTTGGGGTTGACTTGCTTTTTCGACATCTCGTGAAGCAGGTAAAAAAGCAAACTGACGGAATATAAAGTAAATACAAACCACAGTGGCCCTGCGCCCACGGAAGATTTCCCGGCGATAAAAATTTTAGCGATGTTCCAATAGGTGTATTGCCAAGTGTTATTGATGTCGGGAATGGTGTTTACGACCATCATCGTGGGCGATTTCGGGTAGAGCGCGAAGTTGTAAACGACCGGGTCAATTACAAAAAAGAGGAACGAAAGATAAAGGTAGGGAATTAACAGAACGCGCGTTTTATGGGTAAAGTACCCCTTAAAATTTGTGAACCGTTTTGTGCTGAAAAGAAATCCCGAAATAAAGAAAAATGCGGACATGCGAAGTGCGCTCAAATGCCACATTCCCAAGTGTGCGTTCGGGAAATTTTGCTCGATATGGAATAGGCAGACGAGCAAAAGAACGAATCCCTTGAATTCGTCAATCCAACCGATTCTCGCTTGCCCGTTGTTCATTTATTGCTTCACTGTCATTCCCGATTTAGTCGGGAATCTCCTTCTGGCTTAAATTAGTACCATCCCTTTTCGTTGCCAATGGTAGTGCTTGGCCCGTGGCCGGGGAACACTACTGTCTCTGCCGGGAGCGTAAGGAGCTTTGATTTGATGCCGCTTACGAGGGAAAATTCGTCACCGCCGTAGAGGTCGCTGCGACCGCGGCTGCCTGCAAAAATGATATCGCCTGGAAAAAGGAGCGGCGGTACGTTATCTTGTCCGTTGACTTTGCCTGGATTCTCGCAGAAGAAGGCGAGACCGCCCGGGGAGTGCCCTGCGACGTGAATCACTTGTAGGCGAATTTCTGCAATTTCGATGATGTCGCCGTCGTTCAGGTAATTACCCAATGCTGGCGCTAAATCGTTACACGGGAGTCCGAACAATTGACTTTGTTCTTTTTGCACTTCGAGAAGGAACGTGTCATCTTTGTGCGCTTCGGCTTTGATGCCATATGTGCGTTCTACGAATGCGTTTCCGAGCACGTGATCGAGATGCAAATGCGTGTTCAGGTTGCGGCAGACTTTGAGGTTTTCCGACTTGATGTAATCAGCGAGAGCCGCTTGTTCGCGGGCGTTGCTCACGCTCGGGTCTATCAAAATGGCTTCGCCCTTGCTGTTGCTCAGGATGTAGCAGTTCACTCCGAATGGATTGAATACAAATTGCTTTATCTCCATAATAAACCCTTAATGTTTTCTATGACGATTGCGTAAACGGCGTTGTATGCGGCGCTCCCGTTTGAGCGTTTCCATCGAGACCGTGTGGAGGATATCAATGACACGTTCGCGGGCGTAAGATTTGTTCAGTTTCTTGTGCGTTACGTAGTCCAGCAGACACACGCATAAAAGTAATAATCCGACAAAAATCGAAAGCGAGATAGGCCAAAGATGGACTGTGAATTTGGTTGCAACGAGACCGAATGCAGGCGGCATCAAAATGGAACCCACGTAAGAACCGGCGAGCTGGATGCTGATGGCTTGGCTGGAGAGCGATTCGCCGAAACGCGCAGGGGTGGCGTGAATTAGTGATGGATAAACAGGGGCGCAACCGAGGCCGAGCAGGCAAATGCAAACGGGCTGCATCCATAGCGGAAGCGGGAGTGAAAGTACAAGGCAGCCTGCGGCGACGATGAAAATCCCGGCATAAATCAGGCGATGGTCGGTGAATTTAATCGCAAAAAATCCACTTGCGATGCGGCCGATCATCACGGATGCAAACATGAGCGACACGATGAATGCTCCGATTTCGGGCTTGAATCCGCAAGCGATGAGGTAGGTGCCGCACCAAAGGCTTGTGGAAATTTCCAATGCCGAATAAAAGAAGAACGTGAGGAACGAAAGCTTCATTCCCGGGACCCGAAGTGCTTCGCAAATGCTGATTTGCGGTGCTTTTACGGGTGATTTTGCCTGGATAGTGACGTTTTCCGAAAGCCCTCCGCGGGCTTCCGTTTTTTTCCAAAGCGGGAGTGAAATAAGAATCAGTACGAAAATTGCAGCGAGAGCAGCGGCGACATATTCGTAAGCCCCGCGCCAACCGCCACCGGTCAAAATCGATAACGAAAGGAGCGATGGTCCGAGTGTAGCTCCGATGCCCCAACTTGCATGCAGCCAGTTTGTGTGTTTGGATTCTAGATAAACTGCGGCGAAGTTGTTCATCGCCACATCGACGGCTCCTGCGCCAATGCCCATGGGGATTGCCCAAAGGCAAAGAACGTTGAACGAGTCCGCCAAACCGTAACCGATGGAGGCGATTGCGGTAAGCGCGATGCTGTAGGCAACGAGTTTTCCTGTGCCAAAAATGCGGAGAACTTTCGGCGTGCAAAGGCTAGAGACTATTGTTCCAAGGGAGGCAATAATGGAAAGTACGCCTGCCGCAGAAATCGGCGTTTTAAGGTCTAGATGCATTAAGGGCCAAGCCGCTCCAAGAATGGTGTCGGGGAGGCCTAGCCCAATAAATGCAACGTATATGACAACGAGGAGGAAAATGGCTTATTCCTTTATGCTCCAGGTCGTGCCTTCCTTGGAGTCCTTGATGACAACATTCATCGCGGCGAGTTCGTCGCGGATGCGGTCACTTTCGGCCCAGTTCTTGTTGGCACGGGCTTCCTTACGGGCCGCAATCAGCGCTTCAATCTTTGCGACATCCACGCCGTCGTTGGCGCCCTTCTTGGCGTATTCTTCACGAGGCTGGTCGAGCTTTAAACCGAAAATCTTGTCGAAGTCGGCAACGAGGGCGGCCTTTTCGCCGTCATCGATATCGCTCTTGAGCATCGTGTTCATGATGCCGAGTGCGCGAGGCATGTTGAGGTCGTCGCCGATGGCGTCCTTGAATTCCTGCTGGAAAGCCTTGGCAGCATCGCTAGTGATTGCGGTTGCCTTGCCGATCAGCGGGTCGGTCTTTTTGTGCAAACTCTTGAATGCTTCCTTGGCGCCGGTGAGGGCTTCCCAAGTGAAGTTCAGGTAGTTGCGGTAGTGGCTGCCGATGGCAAAGAAGCGGTAGTCTAGCGGGTTGAAGCCGCGGTCCATGAGGAGCGAGACGGTCAAGAATTCGCCCGAGGACTTGCTCATTTTGCCGAACTTAGTCTCGGTGGTGCCGTCTTCGAGCTTTTCTTCGCTTGCAGTGCGGAGGAATTCGCCGTGCATCCAGAAGCGTGCGAACGGGACACCGTTGGCGCATTCGCTCTGGGCGATTTCGTTGGTGTGGTGCACGCGGATGTGGTCGGTACCGCCGCAGTGGATGTCGAGGGTCGGGCCGTTGTACTTCATGGCCATGGCGGAGCATTCAATATGCCAGCCGGGGAAGCCGACGCCCCACGGGCTGTCCCATTCCATGGCGCGCTTCTTGTCCTTCGGGCTGAACTTCCACAAGGCAAAGTCGGTGGCGTTCTTCTTTTCGCCCATGTCGATGCGGCTACCCTTGCGCAGGTTTTCCACGTCGAGGCGAGCAAAATCAGCGTAGCGCGGGAACTTGAGGCTATCGAAATAGATGCCATCGCTAGTGCGGTAGGTGTAGCCCTTTTCTTCCAAGGTCTTCACCAAGTCAATTTGTTCCTGGATATGTTGCGTTGCTGGCGTCCAGCGGGTCGGTTCCTGGATGTTTAAGCGGTGCCAGTCGGCCATGAATGCGTCGGTGTAGAACTTCGCGATGTCCCAAACGGACTTGCCTTCGCGTGCTGCGCCCTTTTCCATCTTGTCGTCGCCGGAGTCTGCATCGCTGGTGAGGTGGCCCACGTCAGTGATGTTCACGATGTGATTCACCTTGTAGCCGTAGTAGTTCAGCGTGCGGACCAGGAAGTCTTCGAAAATGTAGGTGCGGAGGTTACCGATGTGGGCGAAATGGTACACCGTCGGGCCACAACAGTACATGCGCACGGCGGGAACGCCTTCAGGAAGTGTGAAAATCTCTTTCTTACGCGATGCTGTGTTGTAGAATTGAAGTGCCATTTTAGCCTCCGGTTAATGCGGCGCAACATGCGCCGAACGAGCGGCAATTTAGAATTTTTTGGAGTGGGCGGCAAAATAAAACTTAGTTTTTACAGCAGTTTTTTCAGCCCTTCGGCGTTCTTGAGTACGATTTTCCCGCGCTGGATTTCGACAAACCCCTTGGCAGCAAAATCCTTGAGCATGCGGGCGACTACCTCACGGGCGGAATTCACGTCACGGGCGATTTCCTCTTGGGTTTTCTTGATTTCGGGCTTGCCTGTGCTTTGGTAGGCTTCAATGAAGTAAGCGGCGAGGCGCTGGTCGAACTTTTTGAAGAGCATCTGCTGGATTGCCCAGATTGTCTGCGAATAACGTTCAGTCTCCTGTTCAAAGACGAATGAACGCACGTAGATGTTCTTTTCCATGAGCCGAGCTGTAACGGATGAAGGAATGACGAGTACGGTCGTATCTTCTTCGGCTGAAACGTTCGCTTCAAATGTCAGCTGGTGAATGACGCACGAAGCAGTTGAAACGCAAAATTCACCTGCATGGGCGCGGTAGAGTGTAATTTCGCGACCTTCATCAGAAATGAGGCTGATGCGGACCCCTCCCTTGAGGATGAGGATAATCCCGAGGCATGCGGAACGGTCGCTTGTTATGATTTGGTCCTTGTTGAAACTCTTTGTCAAGGCACGTTGCGACACGAGCGCCTTCTCTTCGGAAGAAAGGTTTGCCCAAAATGGAATTTTTGAAAGAATTTGACTGATTGGCGTTGCGTTGTGTCCTGTGCTCATAAAATGCTCCCTCTTGTAATATATAAAAGTTGGCTGTTTTGGTGCGTAGAACATCTGCCTTTTGCTGTTTCTTAAAGCGAAGAGCCCCGCGCAGCTTTTGCTGGCGGGGGTTATGGGTAGAGGAGAATAGATTAAAGCATTTTCAAGATTTGGTCTTTCGGGCGGACGCCGACAGAGGAGTTGACGACTTTCCCTTCCTTGATGACTAGGAGAGTCGGAATGCTCGATACATGGAACATGCTTGCGAGTTCCTCTTCTTCGTCGACGTTCACTTTTCCGACCTTGATGCTGTCCTTGCATTCCTCCGCAATTTCTGCGATGGTCGGCGAAAGCATGCGGCACGGGCCGCACCACGGCGCCCAGAAATCAATCAGAACGGGCTTGTCGGACTTGAGGACTTCTTGTTCAAAGTTGTCTTTGGTGATGTGTAATTCTGCCATTGTTTTACCTTTCCTTTTTTTATTTTAAACTCTTTTCTTTACACCTATATTTTAGATAATCCCAAGGCTTTAATCTGTGACTAGGTTACATTAACGAAAAAATTTTTTTGAGCCGGAAATTTGCAGAAAATAGGCTAAAAACGCAAAAAAGGCCGCAATTTATTTGCGACCTGTTGAATTTTTTTTCTTGGAGAATCTCAACTCCAATAGAAACTTTCAATTTTTTTTTCTACTTGATTGCTATTCTTTTGACGATGCTTGAAAAACCGTTATTTATGCGAATGACGTAAAGTCCTTCGGCGATTGTGGAAAGGTCCGCGCGACCGTTTTTACACTTTGTGCTGAATATGGGGCGCCCCTGCATATCGAATATATCGATTTTTGCGCTAGTCGCCGCAGTTGCTCCTGTTATGAATAACGTACGACCGGTGATGTGCATTGAAATGTTGTTTGCAATTAAGCTCGGCTTGATTGCGATTGTGGAATCTCCGCAGTTCTCGTCTCCGCAATCTTTGGGCGGGTTGAGGACGGATTCTGGGTACGGTGTTTTGACTTCGGAAGCGGGGTGCGCCTTGAGACTTGCCATGACGCTATCGTATGCGGGCTTCGGCTTGTATTGCTTGTCGTAAAGAAGTCCTTCGGTCTTGCCTTGTTGTTCGTCGAGCCAGCTGTGTGCATCGGTCAATCCCCAAATCACGAATTCGCCCATGTTCGGTTCTTCGAGGAACACGTCCATGAATTGACGGTACAAGTGTCCTTGCTTGGCGTAGTCCGCTTCAGTGAGCTTGCCTGCGGAACCTTTCGGGAATCCGATGTCGAGCTCGGTAATGTTCAATGTCACGCCGAGTTCTGCAAGTGCCTTGGCGAGTGCGCGCACGTTTTGCGGAGTCGTTTCGTGTGCAATTTCGATGTGGGTCTGCGTGCCCACGCAGGTGATAGGAATGTTGTTTGCTTTCCAGCGCTTGACTTGCTCCACGACAAAGCTAGCCTTGGAGCCTTCGCGGAGGCCCCATTCGATGGAATAATCGTTGTAGCACAGTTCTGCATCCGGGTCGGCTTCGTGCGCCCAGACAAATGCAGAATCCAAAAATTCTGCACCGATGCCTTCGTACCAAACGGAATTTGTAGAACGCCAATCGGCATTGTAGTCGTCATTGACGGCTTCGTTCACTACGTCCCATTCGGCAACTTTGCCTTTCCAGTGGCCGACGACTTTTGTGATGTGGTTCTTGAGTACGGCCAGTAACTTTTCTTTTTGACCGCTGTAGTTATTCACCCAGTTTGCCACTTGGCTGTGCCAGGCGAGGGCGTGGCCGCGAACACGCAATCCATTTGCCTGTGCGTATTTGACCATCTTGTCGCCCTTTTCGAAGTTGAATTCGTCTTCCTTGGGCTCGGTGGCGTCGAACTTCATTTCGTTTTCGGCGACGACCACGTTGAATTGCGTCTTGTGAATTTCTTCAAATTCCGGTTCGATGTCGTTATTGAACCATTCGCTGTTCAAAATTGTGCCGATAAAGCGACCGCGTTCCTTAGCGAGTTGTCGAATGGTTTCGTCAGCAGCGTTGGCGTTCATAAAGCCAGCGCCAATAATTGCGGCACCTAGTGCAATACGTGACAAAGAATGATTCTTTCTCATTTTATTCCTCTTAAACCCATTTGCACCAACCCGAAAGATACATAAAACGCTTGCGAAAGTCAAATGAAAAGGGACCAGGAAAAATCCTAGTCCCTAGTTAATTAAGAGGTGAAATCTATTTTATGGAAATTCGTTTTGTTAAATTCGAGAATCCGCTTTGCACTCGTACCACGTAAAGGCCTTCGGCTATTGAGGTAAGGTCAAAGACGCCCTTGTCGTTTTCGGCGCTGAAAATCGGGCGGCCTTGCATGTCGAATACGTCAATCTTTGCAGTCTTGGACCCCGTCACGAACAGCGTGCGACCTGCAAGTTGCATAGAGATACCGCTCGGCGTGATGAACGGCTTGATGGATTCGATGCTATCTTTTTTAGTTGTATCCTTTGCTGTTGTATCTTTTTTGGTCGTGTCCGTAGCTACAGTATCCTTCTTGGTGGTGTCCTTGGGCGGTTCGAATGTCTGGAGTCTCACCATAATGCTGTCGAATGCGGGCTTCGGTTTTAAGTTGTCGTCATAGATAAGGCCTTTTTGTCTGTTCAGGCCGCCAAGCCAGCTCCATTTATCAGATACGCCCCAAATCAGGTAAGTGTCCGCATTCGGTTCTTCGAGGATGATGTCCAAGTATTGGCGGAACGTTTGTCCCTGACGTTCAAGATCGCTCTTGCTGACATTGATGCCGCTCTTGAAGCCGATATCAAGTTCGGTGATTTTCAGCTTGACATTGAGTTTTGCAAGTTCTTTAGCGAGGGAGCGGAGGCTGTCCGGTGAGCCGATAAAGTGCTTGTCGGTGGTGGTGTCTTCCACGTGAGTTTGGGAGCCCACGCAATGTATAGGAATGCCGTTTTTGACCCAACGCTTCACTTGTTCCAGCAAGAAGCCCGCTTTGGCTTTCGGATTGACGCCTTGTTCGAGGTTGTAATCGTTATAGCAGAGTTCTGCATCCGGGTCCACGGCGTGCGTCCATACGAATGCGGAGTCGATGAATTCCGGACCGATGCCCTGGTACCAGACGGATTGGGAGCGCCACATCGGTTCGTTATTGCTGATGGCTTCGTTCACTACGTCCCATTCGGCGACTTTGCCCTTCCAGTGGCCGACCACGTTTTGGATGTGGTTCTTGAGCACCTTGAGCAGTTTCTGCTTGTCGTTCCTGTAGTTGTTTACCCAGCCCGGAACTTGGCTGTGCCAGGCGAGGGCGTGACCGCGGACTCGCATTCCATTTTGCTGGGCGTACTTGACCATCTTGTCGCCGTTGCCGTAGTTGAATCGGCCTTCCTGCGGCTCGGTGGCGTCGAATTTCATTTCGTTTTCGGCGACGACGATGTTAAATTGGGATTTGTGGATTTGTTCGTAATTGCCGGGAAGGCCTCCGCCAAACCACTGTGAGTTCAGAATGGCTCCGATATAGATGTTGTTTTTATCTGCAAGGGATCTGAGGGTTTCATCTGCGGCGAAGGCGTTTGTTAGGCCGGCGCCAAGAAGGGTTGTGCTTAACACAAGACCCGCTAATGCGTGAGTCTTTCTCATCTTTGGTACTCCTTTAACCCTAATCCTAATTTATAACCCATATAGAAAATAAATAAAAAGAGACGCAAAAGATGTAAACAAAAATATGCGTGCGCGTGTGGGATAAATTAATGGAACGATAGGTGTGGAATAGTAATCGTCCATATGCTACAAATGTAGCATATGGTCTTATTTTGTGTTTTTAGTTAATAAAAATGGCTAAATTTTAATAAAAATTGATATTTTGTTGCATAAACGTATTGACTAGATTTCGTGGAGGTAGTATATTTAGGATTGTAAAAATGGTTGAGGATATGTTTATGAAACGAATGATATTGCCTTTGGGTGTGTTGCTTTTCGTTATCGCATGCGGTGATGATTCTTCTAGCGCAAATTATCAATGGGCGGAAAATTGCTCGAGCTCGAGCGAAGATGTTCAAGAGTCTTCGAGTTCTCGCAATGACGTAAGTAGTTCTTCAAGCTCTCGTAAAGACATAAGCAGTTCATCTCATAACGTCATCCTGAGCTCAAGCGAAGGATCCAGAAGCAGTTCGTCTTGTCATTCCGGACCCGATCTGGAATCTTCAAGTAGCATGGATTCTATCAGCTCTTCGAGCTTCCAGAATGACAAATCATCATCGAGTGCAATAAGTTCTTCCTCATTGATTGCTTCGAGTTCCTCGAGTTCTCGTAATGACTTGAGCAGTTCGTCGCATAACGTCATCCTGAGCTCTAGCGAAGGATCCAGTAGCAGTTCGTCTTGTCATTCCAGACCCGACCCGGAATCTTCAAGTAGCATGGATTCTATCAGCTCTTCGAGCTTCCAGAATGACAAATCATCATCGAGTGCAATAAGTTCTTCCTCATGGATTGCTTCGAGCTCATCGAGCTCTCGCAATGACGTAAGCAGCTCTTCTAGTGAAATCCCTACAGATCCTTCGAAAATTTTCGAAATGCGAGTCCCGAAACGGGATGCTTACACATGCGAGGAAAGAGGAGATTGGGGAGACGGCGTTTTTACAGAAACATATTCGCAGAATGATTTTGTATGCACATACGATTACGATGGCGAAAAAGGATTCTTGTATGTGCAGTTGTCGCCTACTTCTTGTTCTTTCGGATTTTCCTTAACGCCCAATTATGACGTTGATAAAGCGGAACTTTATGTTGATGGAAAATTTGTGGATATATCGGATGTTAAATATGAATGGGGTGGAAATCATCACGTGCAAAAGTTGTGGTTTACATATAAAGGTAAGGTATTCCGTTACGGACAATCATCGTTGGGCTGGGGAGGGCGTCCTTGTCAAGGAATGGACTGCTTAAATGTCTTTGAATCAGATAAAAAAACTTATGTTGTGAATGGTTGTGATGAACAGCGTTCTATTCCTATCGTTTGTAGAGGGGTAAATGCGGAAAATCCAGTTTTTGACTTTACTGACACGTTTAAGGTTTGCGACGGGGATTCGCGAAATTGAGAAAAAATTAAAACTTATCGTGTTTTGGTTGTTTTTAGAATGAACTGGAGCGTTTAGGCATTTACGAGGTATATTATTACTATGAAATACTGTAATTTGTTGTTCGGTTGTATTGCTGTTCTCGTTATCGCTTGCGGTGACGATTCTACGAGCGCATCTGACGCGTGGTCTGAGGTGAGTTCATCGTCGTTCGATTTCAGCTCGTCTAGCCAAGCTGGGCCTGTTCCGGAATCTTCCAGTGATTTTCCGCTCCCTATCTTTATCCAGAACGATGACCAATATACCGGTTTTTACAAACAAGATGGCTATGATGCCTTCCGCAAATTATCGTATACGTCCAAAACAGAAATGGGCGCAAGTTATTTGGTAAAAATACTTATTAGCGATTTTGGTACGGATTCTGCCGAAGTTCATTTTATGAACTCGAATAAGTTCATTTATCATTATGATTTTGCGGAAATGGTGTTGGGTGAAACTCGCTCGCTTGCTGTTTTCAATCAGGAAACTTATTTCAGTGCGGAGAAAAATACTGTCGCTGGAACGCTTGCGTATTACGCCTCTGTGGATTCCATGATTGCATTGACGTTTTTCCCGACGGATTATATTACGCCTGTGCAAGTCGCTGCGGTTTATAGGCTAGTTCAAGATCGCTTGCTTTTCCTCAATTCAAAAGGTGCAAAGAACCGGCTGTTCTATATGCCGGCGGGCTCGACCGCTGAGAGGGCTGCTGCAGAATACGCCAACGAATTTAAAAAAGCGGACATTCTCGTCTTTACGCATGCGGAACTGTTTGGCGATATTCCGTATCAGATTATGAATACGGGAACGGCTTACGGGACGCTCCGCAAGCTCTCTGCAGCAGAACTCGATACGGCAATAGTCTCTTCGCATGACATTCTGATTCTCGAAACGCTCCCGGCCGAAATTCCGCTTGTCGCGGCGACTATCAGCAAGGATGCGCAGACTCCGCTTTCGCATGTGAATCTTGCCGCTCAAGCACGCAAGACGCCAAACATAGCCTTTAACGGGAACGAACTCCCCGATAGTTTGCTTGCACTTTGCGGAAAGTTGGTGAAACTCGATGTCAAGGCGAACTCCTACACGGTGGGCGAAACTTCGCTTGAAAAAGCTCAAGCATTCTGGAATAAGAATGTGCGAAACCCGATAAAATTGACGTATGATTTGTCTGATTCGGGATTCATCAATTTTGCAAATCTCAATTTCAAGTCGTCAAAATCGGTGGGCGTGAAGGCCGCAAATCTTGCTGAACTCCACAAACTGCTGCCCGAAAATACTCCTGATGGTTTTGCCGTGCCGTTTTACCATTACAGCCATTTTATGGATTACGCTCAAGTTACGGAAGAACTGTGCGGACGCTCTTTTGAAGACTGCGGAAAAGAAGGCCGTTCGTCTGAAATTTGTACGGAAGTGAAGAATGCTTGTGTAAGTGCCCTTCGGCAAGTGCAGAGTGCTGTATCTAGGGAAACTGAGCCTGCTGTGGCGCCGCGAGCGTCTCTCCGTGGTTACATCACAAACATTATCGCTCGTGATGATTTTAAGACCGATACGCGCCTCCGCGAAGCGATGCTCGACAATGTCCGCTACATGTTCAAGCATATTCCCGTTGAAAAAACTTTTGGTGATGCTTTAGATGCGAAGGTTCGTGAACTTTACGGCGAAGCAGGTGTGCGTCTGCGTTCCAGTACAAATTCCGAGGATTTGGAAGACTTCAACGGCGCAGGGCTTTACAAGTCTGTCAAGGCGACGGCGCGCGAAAAGGATTTGCCGTCTGATGAAATCCGCAAGGTCTGGGCTTCTGTGTGGAGTTTCAAGGTGTTCGAGGAACGGACTCTTTGGAACATCGACCACATGTCCGTTCAAATGGCTGTCGCAGTTCATGAAGCCTATCCGGACGAAGTGGCGAATGGGGTCATCATTACACAGAACATCGCGGACTATTCTGTGGCGGGTATTTACGCAAACATTCAAGTTGGCGAAACGTCGATTACGAATCCCGAGGGCGGTGAACTCCCGGAAATCATTTCGATTATTCCGTCTCCGCCTCCGCAGCGTGGTGTGCAAAGTGTGCTGTTACAACATTCTTCGCTGAGCCCCGATTCGCTGATTCTGTCGGATGGTGAAATTTACACGCTCTATCAATTTGTTCAGAGAATTCAAAATCGTTTTGCGGTGCTTTACAATGTGTATTCGGACGCTCTAGCCCTTGATATTGAATTTAAGGTCATGGGGGAGGAACGCAAATTGATTTTTAAACAGGTTCGCCCGTATATTCTTTAAGAGATATAGATATGAATTTGTATAAAATATTGCCAATTTGCTCATTGCTTTTTATTGCTTGTACTGATGATAATTCCGATAGTATATTTAATGTGGAATCTGAAAATTTAATGAGTTCCTCTTCGATTGTCATTCCCGCCTCGAGCGGGAATCTCCTTTCCAGTTCTTCCCGTCATTCCGTGCCTGACCCGGAATCTTCCAGTTCCTCTTGGATTGCTTCGAGTTCTTCGAGCTCTCGCAATGACGTGAGCAGTTCGTCAAGCATTCGCAATGACGTGAATAGTTCATCAAGCGTTGCTGCCCCTTCTAGTTCTGCGATTCTTGCAGTGTCCTCGTCTTCTGCGACGGTTGCCGTGTCGTCCAGCAGCGAAACGCTCGCGGACCCGACGAAACTTTTCGATACCCGCGTTCCAAATCAGGAAGCTCTTTTCTGTATGGACAGCACTGCATATACAGTGTTTAAAAGATATGTTGAAGAAAAAGATCTCATTTGTAGCTTTAAATATGATGGCGAAGAAGGCTTTGTGTATGTGCAGAGTAATCCGACAAAATGCATCGGAAGCGAGCTAACCCCTGTATATGATGTTCATAAGGCGGAATTTTTTGTCAACGGTTCCAAACAAGAAATTACGGATGTGAAATACTACGGTGGCGGATCGCATGGAACTTATTCAATCAGGTTTACATACAAAGGCAAAGTTTTTGATTACGGTTATTCTACGATGGGCATGGGCGGTCGCCCTTGTCAAGATGTCGATTGTATGAACGTCTATGAAGCTGACGGAAAAACTCTTGTCCATAATGGATGCGTTAATAGAGAACGCTCGCTTCCGGTAGTCTGTCGGCATGCTAAAAAAGACGGAACTTTTACCAGTTTCGAAGATACTTACCACATTTGCGAATATGATATTTTGGGGGATTAACTCTCGCTCTGTTTTGCGTTGAATTTTTGCCTTTTAAAGTACAAAATTTTCGCCATTACGGCCAAAATAATAACGTATGGCAGCATCAGAACAACTCCGAGAAATCCGCCGCCCACTAGTATTATAAAAGAGCCTATGATGAAAATGGGGATGAATGGAGTCAGCAGAATATAGAATGCCTTTGTATCGCTAGATGTGAAGAATAGGTAATTGTAGCTGAGAATGCAGGTCCCTGACAAAAAGAGTATGATTATAGATAAAAAAATGAAAAATATAAGGAGGTCATCCCCGGTGGAGTGTGTTGGTTCATCGAAGAGGAATGGAATGAGCAATAATAAGGGTATGGATGAAGATATGATTGTGGCTATTTTGAAACCTTTTGCGGCTTTGCTGGCTTGAGTAAATAAGTCTTTATTTTGCGGTAGCTCGGATGCTTGCCGCTCTTTTTTTGTTATTCCCCATCCGAAAATAAATACGAACAGTGCAAAAATGAAAAATAGGACGATTATAAATTCCATGGGACTCCTTCGTTTTAAAAATAAATATCTTTTCATTGAAAAAAGTTTAATTTGGAGGTGATTATGTCCCGTTCCTTGAAATTTGTTCTCGCTATGTCGGCGGTATTTGCCGCATCGGCGATGTTCTCCGCTTGCAACAAGCAAGAAGTTGCGCAGTCCAAAACCCAGCCTGCGCCGGTTGCCGAAGTTGCTCCGCAGCAGTCCAAGTCTGTGGTGGTTTATTTCTCGCAGACGGGAGCGACCAAAAAGTTGGCACAAGTTTTCAAGGAAGCACGCAATGCAGACGAGTTTGAACTCCAATTGGTAAAACCTCTCCCCTCGACTTACGATAGTACGATTGCCGAAGTCCGTGCCGAACGCGAAAGCAAGCAGTGGCCCGCTCTCGTGAACGCAAAGCTCGATGTTGACAAGTACGATACCGTGTTCCTCGGTTATCCGATTATGTTCGGGACGTTTACGACTCCAATTTACACGTTCCTCGAAGCGAACGATTTGAGCGGAAAGGTCGTGGTGCCCTTCTGCACTTATGGTAGCGGCGGTCGCAAGGCAAGTGCAAACGAACTCAAAACGCTTGAACCGAATGCTAACGTGACACTCGCTTATGGAATTTCTAACAAGCGAATCAACGCCGAAGGCGGTGTCGAAACGGCTAAGGCCGAAGTTGCGGCGTTCTTTGCAAATCTTGAAACGGGCAAGACCGAAGAAATGCTTATGGGCGGTTTCTCGGAACAGCGTCCGCTCACTGCAGAAGATTCCGCTGCATTTGCCGAAGCGACGAAGGATTATGCATACTTGGGCTTGAAACCGCTTAGCGTGTCTTCGCAGGTGGTTGCTGGAATGAACTATCTCTTCGTTTGCGAAATGAAGGCTTTCGGTGGCCCGGCAACGCAGACGAACGTCAAAATTTTCAAGCCACTTCCAGGCCGTGGCGAAGCTCAGCTTATTGGCGTAGAAAAGTAAATTAGTCATGCCCGTCCCGGAACAAGTCCGGGATGACAGGCGGGCATCTCTCATAACGTCATTGCACGTCATTGCGAGTGAAGCGAAGCAATCTATACAATCAAAATTTCACAATGAACTATTTATCTTCTATCCTCCTTTTAGCACTTGTCGCTTCTAGCGCTTCTCTTGCCGCTCCCAAAGCAAAAAAGCAGGAACTCAAGGATCCGCGTGATAAACAAAAGTACCGCCTTGTCAAAATAGCCGACCGCACCTGGATGGCGGACAACTTAAACTACAAAATGCCCGGCAGTACATGCTATCGAGAAGACGATGACAACTGCATGGTCTACGGACGCCTTTACACATGGGATGCGGCTAAGTCTGCGTGCCCTGCAGGGTTCCGCTTGCCAACAAATGAAGACTTCGAAAGCTTGTGGAAAGCTGCTGGCGGCGATTTCAATGCGGGCTACTTGATTAAAACGAATTACGGCTGGTCAGGCGAGACGAACGGAAACGATACGCTCAAGTTTAGCGCCATGCCGTCTGGCAACATGTTCGATGACGGCACCTACGGTAACGAAAGCAAGTTCGCGTTCTTTTGGAGTGCAAACGTAGAAGGGAGCGATGCATCGGTGTGGTATCTTTCCTCAAAGTCTATGGGTTTTAGCTACATGATGAAACCGAAAGCGTTCGGATTCTCGGTGAGATGTGTGCAGTAAGCGGATACGTCCGGTTGCTGTTACGGAATTGCTTGGCTATCAAAAAAAGTCCGCTTTTAGGCGGACTTTTTGAATAACATAATTTTGACAATCTAGGCAGTCTGAACTAACTAGAACGCCTGATAAATTTTGAGTATCGCGAGAATCTTTCCGATGATGGCCGGAATGCCTGGACACAAGAAGCAGAGGATGACTCTCGTCACACGGTTCTTCCACCAGCGCTTGACCTGCCAAATGTCGTCTGTTAGCGTTTCCATTTCGGAGACGCGCGGCGGTCGTACGTAAACCTGCGTCAGTGCTGTAAAGAATCCAACCCCGATAAGCGGTGTAAGCCCTGTAAACGGAGCCATGACCAGCGCCACAAGTACGGTCAACGGATGGCCGCCAGCGATGATAGCACCGAGCATGGCGCCACCGCCAGTCAGCATGGCCCACTGCAGGCTCAACTGTCCGGCCTTCTCGATTCCTGCGAAATAGCCAACGAGCACGATGCTTGCGATAATCGCGAGCGTGATGGTCCAGCCGATGATCTTCCA
Source organism: Fibrobacter sp. UWB12 (assembly GCF_900142485.1). Lineage (NCBI taxonomy): Bacteria > Pseudomonadati > Fibrobacterota > Fibrobacteria > Fibrobacterales > Fibrobacteraceae > Fibrobacter > Fibrobacter sp. UWB12. The sequence goes on from NZ_FRAZ01000003.1 coordinate 458,334, forward strand.
AATTGCCGTTCCCTTCGGGATGACAGAAATGGATTCCTCGCTCGGCAGTTCCTTGTCTTCTTCGATGATGCTTGCGATGCCGCGCATGTGCCCTGCGCCCACAACAGCCACGACCTTGTCGCCTGGAGCGTTCTTGATTTTGCTTGCGAGGAACTGGTCGCGTTCGTCGATGAGCACTTGCTTAACTTCGGGGAACGTCTTTCCGAACTCCTGCATCATGGAGTTGAGGGCGTCCTTCTCCTTGATTCTCTGGAGTTCTTCTTCGCTAATCTCGGTTTTGTCGAAAATGCTTGCGAATAGCCCGCCGAGCAAGCTGAACTTGCGGTACCACGGAGTGCAGGCCCAGGTTCGTTTGAGCGTGATCTTGATATCGCGGTCCGCGAGCACGATGGGAATATTTTTTTCGTTTGCAACGTCGACCGCTTCCTTCAGTTCGGAACCCGGTTTGACTCCTGTCTGTGCGCCCATGCGTTTCTGGTACGAGCCAAGAACGAGGTTTGCAATGAGGGTGGCGAGTTGCTTTTTGCGGATGACGTCTCTCAGGTCTGTATTCTTCCAACGGTTCGGGTCCTGGATGGACTTGAGACGGCCTTCGTCGAGTTCCACGCAGACGGTGTCCGGGGATTCGGTTTCGATGGTCTCATGAACAAGATCTTTGGATACTTGCGAAATGTGGGCGGTCCCGACGAGGACGATTTCTCTGTTGTCCTTGGTGTGGATACGGTAAACGTCGGACTTGTCACCCGTTACAGCGTTCTTAATTTCTTCAGACTGAGAATTGACTTCATTCATACGGTAGAGGTAATGTAGAAAAAGATAGGGGGATAAATCGCAAAATGCCGAATTTGGGTACATTTTAAGTAAAAAACGGAACAACTTAAAAAAAATGTGAGAAATATGTGTATATTTTGATAGGATTTTTTTCGGAGGAGTACCCCATGAAAAAATTATTAGTTCTTTTGTCTGCAATGAGTTTGTTCCTTTTGGGTTGCGCTGGCACCCCGCAGGAAGATAATGGCGAGGCTTTGGATAATGCCCTCGTGTCGTTTACCTCTAGTGTCCAGAGCTCTCGCTGGCAAGAAGCTCTTAACTATGTGACTCCGGACGAAGCACGCCAGATTGGCACTTCGGACGGCTATGAATTTTTGCCGGAATACCAGACTGCAGCAAGCCGTCTTCCGCTTTCTACACTCCGCAAGGCCGGACTTAGCGTCGATAGCGATGGCCGTCTCGTGGGTATCAAGGCTGTGATGGACGAAACCAACGAACGCTACAAGGTTTCTGAAGATCAGGCTAAGGTCGGTACGAACCTGAAGCAGATGGAAGACGATCGCATCAAGCGCCGTCTTGAAGAAGGTCAGAAGATTCTTCAGGAAGAAGAAGCTACAGCTCACCAGGAACAGCAGGTCGAAGTTCTCACCAACCGCCTTACCGACGACGAAAAGCGTAAGTATGGCAGCACCGGTGAACTCCTCGCTCCGGAAGCAACCCGTGACGATGGCACGACCGAAGAAACCTACAATGGTTCTTACAGGTAGTCGAATCGTCTGAGTTCAAATTTTGTAGATTATAATCCCTCGACATGTTCGAGGGATTTTTTTTAGGAGTGCCCCATGAAAAGATTCTCTGCTCTTCCGTTTTTGCTGATTGCCCTTGCTCTTGTGGCTTGTGGTGGGGATTGGAGCGTTGGCCCTAATGACGGTGGCGCCTCAATCAACAGAAGTTACCGTTACTATTATGGGGTTGACTGTCGTTATGATTCCTTTGGCTCTTACGACTGTACCGATTATTACTCCTTGTCTCCGTCTGTGGGGGCGCGTTTGCAGGTGACTCGCGATGGTTATGTAACTCTTTGCGTCGATGGTGAATGCTCGTATTACGATCCGGGTGAGTACGATGTGGGTTATGATCATGGGGATCGCTATTATGATTTTGTAGGGGACGATGTAAGGATGACTGTCTATGAAGATGGCTCCGAACTCGTCTATATCGATAGTTACGAAAGAATGGCTTACTACTATTACCGCGATTACGACTACTACTATTAAAAAAGGGGCAAATAAGGGGCTTTTTCGCTTACATTTACTGTCAACTGCCTTCTGCCTACTGCCTACTTTTTCTATCTTATGCCCCACTCATGAGTAATTCGGAAAATTTTGTTATCGCCCTTGATGGTGGCTCAGGCACAGGCAAGAGTACCACTGCAAAGATTATTGCAAAGAAATTGGGCATTACCTACCTCGACACAGGTGCGATGTACCGCGCCGTGACGCTTGCCGCCCTCGAAAAGGGGTTGCCGGCTGAAGAAGGTGCTGCCATGGACGAATTGCTCGGGAACCTCACACTCGGGTTCGACTCCGAAAACCACGTGCTTATCAACGGCGTTTCTCGCGAAAGCGAAATCCGTGGCATGAAGGTCTCCAGCAACGTAAGCATCTACTGCGCCCTCCCGTCGGTCCGTGCCGCAATGACAAAACAGCAGCGTGAAATCGGCAAGAAGCAGAGCTGCATCCTGGATGGCCGCGATATCGGAACGGTCGTATTCCCCGATGCGAAGTACAAGTTTTTCATGGTGACGGACGTGAAGGTCCGCGCCGAACGCCGCTACAAGGAACTCCTTGAAAAAGGCGAAAAAGTTACCCTCGAAGAAGTCCTTAACAATTTGGTCGAACGCGACCGCCTGGACTCCTCTCGTGCGACCGCCCCGTTAAAGAAGGCGGACGATGCTATTGAAATTGACACTACACACATCTCAATCGAACAACAGGTTCAAAAGATTCTCGACTACGTAGGTGTAGTGGCGTAGCCTGAATCCTTTGTTACCACAACCCAATTAACTAATATGTCTCAAAATCTCAAATTCGGAACTCAAGAAGATCTCGAAGAAATTCTCGCCGCTCAGGGTGAATGCTCCCCGGACTTCCGCAAGGCCAACGCTGACGTCTATGCCGGCATGGGCTGCCTCGAACAGGGCAAGCTCGTCACGGGTAAGATTAGCCAGGTGAACGAACAGGAAGTTCTCGTCGACGTGAACTACAAGTCCGAAGGCGTTATTGATCGCGCCGAATTCAAGGATACTGATTCTCTCGAACTCGGTTCCGAAATCGAAGTGTTCGTCGAAAAGCTCGAAGACGAAGACGGTCGCCTCATCCTCTCCAAGCAGAAGGCTGACTTCGTTCGCGTGTGGGATCGCATCCACGCTGCATTCGAAAACAACGAAGTCGTACGCGGCACTCTCACGAAGCGCATCAAGGGCGGCGTTGTCGTCGACCTCTTTGGTATCGATGCCTTCCTCCCGGGCTCTCAGATCGACCTCCGTCAGATTCCGGACATCAACGCTCTTATCGGCCAGGAATTCGACCTCAAGGTTATCAAGGTCAACAAGGCTCGTCGCAACATCGTCGTTTCTCGCCGTGTTGTTCTCGAAGAAGAACGCAACAAGCAGCGTGGCGACGTTCTCGAAACTCTCGAGAAGAACCAGGTCCGCAAGGGTATCGTCAAGAACATCACCGACTTCGGTGCATTCATCGACCTTGGCGGCGTAGATGGCCTCCTCCACATCACCGACATGAGCTACAAGCGCATCAACCACCCGTCCGAAATGCTCCAGCTCGGTCAGGAAGTCGAAGTCATGGTTCTCGACTTCAACGACAAGAAGGAACGCATCTCTCTCGGCATGAAGCAGCTTAAGCCGCATCCGTGGAAGGATATCGCCGAACGTTATCCGGAAGGCGCTATCGTCAAGGGTAAGGTTGTTTCCATCACTGATTACGGTGCATTCGTCGAACTCGACAGCGGTGTTGAAGGTCTCATCCACGTTTCTGAAATGTCCTGGACCCAGCACGTCAAGCACCCGTCCAAAATCCTCACCGTCGGTCAGGAAGTCGAAGCTGTTGTTCTCAAGGTTGAAGAAGATGCAGAACGTATCTCTCTCGGCATGAAGCAGCTCGAATCTGATCCGTGGGATTCTATCGAAACCGAACTTCCGCCGGGCGCACGCGTCGTCGGTGAAATCCGCAACATCGCTTCCTTCGGCGCATTCGTCGAAATCAAGGAAGGTGTTGATGGTCTCATCCACGTCTCTGACATGTCCTGGACCAAGAAGATCACCCACCCGAACGAAATGGTCAAGAAGGGTGACAAGGTTGAATGCGTCGTGCTCGCCGTCGATAAGGAAAAGCGCCGCATTTCTCTCTCCATGAAGCACCTCACCGAAGACCCGTGGGATTCTATCGATTCCACCTACCCGGTTGACTCTGAAGTCAAGGGCAAGATCGTTCGCATGCTCGACCGCGGCGTCGTGGTTGAACTCGCTGACGGTATCGAAGGCTTCATCCCGGTCTCCAAGCTCACTGCTGAATACATCAAGGTTCCGGCCGATGCATTCAAGGTTGGCGACGAAGTTCCGGCTGTTGTAACCGAAATCGATCAGAACAACCGCAAGATCTATCTCTCCGTTGTTGACTACTTCAAGAACCGTGAATCCGCTGAACTCAAGGCTTGGATGGACTCCCACAAGCCGGGCGAAAACGGCACCACGATTGGCGAAGCTGTTGCTCCGAAGAAGAAGGCTTCCAAGAAGAAGGCTGAAAAGTCCGAAGAAGCTGAAGCTTAATTTGGTTTCAAACTAAAGCTTAAAGGAATCCCGCAGGCAACTGTGGGATTTCTTTTTTTATTAGTTTGCTATTTTAACTTTATGCAAAAACGTATTCAAGAATTAGATGTTTTGCGTGTGTTGGCAATGTTGTTTGTGGTTACATACCATTTCGCATTGCAATATGTAGCAGAAGGTATCCCTTGCTTTAATTTGTTCTGCACAACAGTAAACTATGATTTTGGGAATATTGCTGTTACACTTTTTATAGCTCTTTCAGGAGGGCTACTTTATAAAAAGTATGGAACAATCGGTTTTTCTGAAAAAGGTGCTTTTAAAGAATTTTATATAAAGCGTTTCAAGACAATCTATCCGCCGTTTTGGATTTTGAGCCTTTATATTCCCTTGACGATGATCCGCCATTTTATGGCGGATGGTAATGCTTTCTTTATGGGGCATCTGCTTAAGCTGTTGTTTACGATAGTGGGCTTTGATGGCTACGTTCGGCAGTATGGCGTTGATACCTATGTTTTTTGCGGTGATTGGTTTGTTGGGGCCATTGTACTTTTGTACTTATTGTTCCCGTTGCTTGCCAAATGCTACCATCATAGGCCTTATTTGACATTGTCTACTCTTGCGGTGCTTTATTCTTGTCAATACTTGATTCCTGCAGAATATGATGATGTGTTTGGTGCCTTACCTGTGACTTTATCTTTGAAATTTTGCGTCGGTTTTATGCTGGTCGAAAACTTGGAACGATTAAATGATTTGCGACTCGTTTTGGTTTCGGCTGTGGTTTTTGTTGTGCTCACGTTTGTCGATATCCCCGGTCGAATCAATACGGATTGCTTGGGGGCTGTAGCCGCCTTTGCTCTGTTTGTAATCGTGTTTTATATAGCCCCGTTCCTGTTGCGTTATAAGATGATTGACCTTACTGTTCAAAAACTTGCGACGCTTTCGTATTGTGTGTTTTTAGTGCAGCATGTGGGCATTGTATGGGCTCAAATGGCTTTTGTCAAGATTTTCGAAAGAATGCACTGGAACTTTACGGAATGGAATGTCATGGTACTGCTGGGTCTAACTATGGGCGTCATATTAATTGCTTCTTGGATTTTAAAGCGGATAAGCGATGCCGTTGTGAAATTCTTCTCACGCTTTGCTCAGTCTCCTTGACCTTGTTAATTTGTCGTTCCCCTAACGGAGCATGATGTGAGATCACAAGAGACCTCTCGCTTGATACCCTTGCATGTCATTCCCGGCTCCGACCGGGAATCTCCTTTTGATACAAGATGGAGGTGCGTGCTTTCGCGGGCATGACATAAAGAAGAATCCCTTAGTGCTGGGGGACTCCTTGCACAGCTCGAATCACGGAAATCTCTAATGACTATTGACCAATGACTATGAACTAAGCTATTTCTCTTTATTTTTCTATCTTGCACTTCATGAATCTCGCTGGAAAGAAAATTCTTCTTGGAGTCTCGGGCGGAATTGCCGCCTACAAGTCTTGTGAACTCTTGCGCCTGTTGCAAAAGAAAGGCGCCGAAGTGCGCGTCTGCATGACCGAAGCCGCTACACAGTTCGTGGCCCCGCTTACGTTTGCTAGCCTCTCCAAGTGCCCGGTTTACCTGAAAAATGGCGCCGTCGAAGCGCGTCCTTTCCAGCATATTGATTTCCCGCGTTGGGCCGACCTTTATCTCGTCGTTCCGGCGACCGCAAATGTCATCGGAAAGTTCGTCTATGGCATTGCCGATGACCCTGTGAGCCTCTGCTTTATGAGCTGCACGGGCCCGCGTTTTATCGCCCCTGCGATGAATGTCGCGATGTTCAATTCTCCGGCGGTCAAGCGCAATCTTGAAACGCTTCGTAGTTTTGAAAATACGTTCGTGATGGACAGCCCTGCGGGCGAACTTGCCTGTGGCGAAGTCGGCAAAGGCCGTCTCCTCGACCCTGCAGAAATTGTCGCTTATTTAGAAGCTAGTAGTGTCATCCTGAGCGAAGCGCCGCGCGCGAAGTCGAAGGATCTTCAAACTCTTCCTGCTGAAAATGAAGTGGATCCGACGCTTCCCGGTTACGGCAAGAAGGTCCTCATTACGGCTGGCCGCACCGAAGAAGCGATTGACCCGGTGCGTTACATTAGCAACCGCAGCAGCGGAAAGACTGCTGTTGCAATCGCTGCGACGTTTCTTGTAAATGGCTTTGACGTGAGCGTTGTCGCAGGCCCGATGGAAGCCGAATTTCCAGGTGCTGTCCACGTGACAAAAATCAAGAGCGCTTGCGACATGCACAAGGCCGTTCTCGAACAGATGAAAAATGCCGATGTGCTCGTGCATTGTGCCGCCGTGGCCGATTACCGTCCGAAGGTTGCCGCTACCGAAAAAATCAAGGATAGCCGTAGCCAGCTCGTCTTGGAACTCGAGCCGAATCCGAACATCTTGCGCGACAGCGTTGCTCAAAAACGTGCGGATCAGGTTATCATCGGTTTTGCGCTAGAAACGGACCACTTCAAGGAACATGCGGCAGAAAAGCTCAAGAAGAGCGGCGCCGATGCGCTCCTCCTCAATGCCCCTGTCGCAGCGAACAGCGGTTTTGGTTTTGACGAAGTCCGTTACACCTTGATCCGCGCGAACTCCCGCAATGCTCAAAATGCAGGCGAGGTTGAAATTCCCGAGATGAAGATGGGCTCGAAAATCGATTTGGCGCAAGAAATTGTAGATTTTAGCCTAGATAAGTTAAAGAACGTTTAGAGGAACGACATGCCCGAAGAATTTGATTTTAGCGAACTTCGCAAATATCTGCAAGGCCAAATGGACATGGGCGAGGAGGACTTGCTCCTTGATGAACCATGGACATTGACTCGCAAAAAGTCTGTCGTTCCTGCTGGGGCTCCGCGCCCTGCGAATCCGATGCCGCAAATGATGCGTCCGGCGAATCCGGCGCCATTCCCGCAGCCTTCGATTCCGAAGAACCCGGCGCCGATTCCACAACAATCGCCGTTCCCTTCAAACCCCGCACCGTTTGCAAATCAGGCGCAGCCCGCTTTTCAGCAGTCTGTATTTGGCGCTCCCGCGCAACCCGCGCCGGCCCCGGCGCCAAAGCTCGATGCGGGTCTCACCATTGCTCCGCGTGCCGTCAAGAAGACGACTGCCGCGTACGAACTCGCCGATTCCATCGGCGCCTTCTACGATGCGCTCAAGACAGATGCTCTCTACGCGCGTACTGCGAACGTTGTTCGCTACGCTGGCCCGGAGCACCCGCGTCTTTTAATTCTCCTTGCTGCTCCCAAACAGGGCGAACAGATTGGCAACTTTTTCCAGTCTCCCACCGGCGAAATGCTTGTGCGTTTGTTCGGAAGCCTCGGCTACGCTCCGGAATCTCTTGGCGTCACGTATTTCTACAAGGATGCTCCGCGAGCACTATCTCCGATCCTGCTCGCCTCGCTCCGCCGAATGCTAACAAAGGAACTTTCCTTTATTGCACCTGAAATCATGATAACCTTTGGTGAACCACTTTTCTATGACGTGTTCAGCAAGGGCAAGAACTTCAATGATCTCGCCGGTACAGCGCTCGACTTCAACGGCACAAAGACTGTTTCGCTTGTCGATGCCTATGCGATGACAACGGACAAACAGCTTAAATGGCTCACGTGGAAAGTTCATATCCCGCGTAGCGGCCTTTTCACCGCCGCCAAGTAGCCCGCGCATACCCCCGCGCATTTTCACTTTGCATTGTCACCTCGGACGCAATGTCATCCCGGACTCTGTTCCGGGATGGGGTCGCCATTTATGGCACATTTCCCCCCGCTTTTGCGCTGTCACTAAAGGTCCTGTGTAAATTTTTATTGTATATTTAAATCGGTATAGTTATGTCAGAAGAAAATAATTCCAAGTCGTTTGATGGTCGCCAAATGCCCGCCGATGTTGAGGCGGAGCGCTGCCTGTTGGGCGGTATTTTGCGTGACCCCGAAGTGATGGGCGTCGCTGTGATGGCCATCAGTGACGATGACTTTTTCTACATGGAACGTCATCAGTTGATTTGGAACGCACTTTGCAGTTTGAACAAGGCGGTGACCCCCATCGATCCCGTGACGCTTTCGGCGGAACTTACGAAGATGGGGAAGCTCGACATTGTCGGTGGACGTGAATACATCTTTGAATTGATGGAATCCGTCGCATCGTCAGCGAATGTCCCGTGGCAATTGGAGCACCTCCGCAGCAAGGCGGTGCTCCGCAAGCTCATCCGCACGTCATCCGATATTATCCGTCAGGCGATGGACCCGGCATCTACTCCGGACAATGTGCTTCAAGATGCCGAACGTGATATCTTTGCGATTGCCGATAACCAGGTGCGCAACACCTTGAAGTCTATCGACAACTTTGTGGCGCCTCTTCTGGAACGCATTAACAATCGCAGGGAAGGCGGCATTACAGGCGTGCCTACGGGCATTACGGAACTGGATGAACTCACGAACGGTCTCCAGAATTCCGACTTGATCATTCTAGCAGCTCGTCCTGGTGTGGGTAAGACTTCTTTCGCTATGACGGTTGCTGCAAACGCAGCCATTCGCTATGGCAAGAACGTCGCTTTCTTCAGCTTGGAAATGGACGGCATCCAGCTTGCCCAACGTCTGCTCTGCTCGCAGGCGCAGGTGGACCAGAGTAGGCTCCGCAATGGTAAGCTCAACTCTGACGAAATCAAGAAAATTATCGCTGCAGTGACTCCGATTAACCAGGCTCCGCTGTTTGTCGATGACAACGCTGACCTTGGCATCATGGAACTCATGAGCAAGGCGCGCCAGCTCAAGCACAAGGGCCACCTTGATTTGCTCATCATCGACTACTTGCAGTTGATGAAGACCGGCAAGGAAGAAAACCGTGCCGTCGCTATCGGTGCGATTTCTCGTGGTCTTAAGATTTTGGCAAAGGAACTGAGTATTCCGGTTATTGCGCTTGCTCAGCTCAGCCGTAAAGTCGAAGAAAAAGGCCGTGAACGCCCGCAACTTTCGGACTTGCGTGAATCCGGTTCTATCGAACAGGACGCCGACATGGTGTGGTTCGTGGAACGCCCGTTTGTGCAGACGCATAAGGACGAAGACCGCTACAAGGCAACGCTCATTGTCGCGAAGCACCGTAATGGTTCTGTGAAGGATATCGACATGAGCTTCGTGCCGGAATACACGACGTTCTACGATGCTACCGACCAGCAGGCTGGCGGTGACGAAGATTATCAGTATGGTTCAGATGACGAGGGCGGTGGACCGCAGGTTGCCGACTTCGGCGATTTCTAAGAGGTGAAGATGCCGTTGATTCTGAAACCGATATACTGGATAGGGCAAAAGATTGTCGATGCAATCGCCTCCGTGGGCGAGTGCATTTGCATCCTGCTTGTTACACTCAAGCAGTTCCGCTATGTGCACAAGAATCCTTCCTTGATTGTAAAGGAAATGATTTCTGTTGGCGTTTCTTCGCTTCCGCTCTTGTTTGTGACTTCCATCTTTACGGGCATGGTCGCAACCATCATGGCTGAATTCGAATTCCACAATCTCGTGTCCGACAAGTTTGTGGGAACCGCCGCATGCAAAATGGTGCTCATTGAACTTGGACCGCTCCTTACGGCTATCGTGCTTTCCGGACGTGTGGGGAGTGCAGTTGCTGCTGAAATCGGTTCCATGAAAGAAAAAGAAGAACTATCTGCTTACGTGGTTCTTGGGCTTGACCCGTACCGCTACCTCGCGATGCCGAGATTCTTTGCGTTCTTGACGATGATTCCTTGCCTGACCGCCATTTCGAATGCGCTTGCGTTGATTGGTGGCTGGATTGTCTGTGTGCTTGCTTTGGATATCACGACCTACACCTATTCGACCGGTATGCAGTACCTGTTCGATAATTTGGACTTGTGGGCGGGGATTATCAAGTCGATAGTATTTGGGACGATTATTTTTGTATTGGCTTACTATCACGGAACGCACTCTAAACCGGGTGCCCATGGTGTTGGCCTTGCAACGATGAGCGTCGTGGTTTCAAGTTGCCTTATGATTTTGGTTTCTGACTTTATTCTTGATGCGTTCATGTTCTTCTAGAGGTTGAGTTATGCCGAATGTAAAAATCGATCCGAACGACATTGCGATTCGACTCAAGGGACTTAAAAAGTCCTTTGGCCCTCAAACGGTTCTTGAAGATGTGAACCTCGATATTCGCCGTGGCGAAACGATGGTGATTATCGGAAAGTCCGGTGGTGGTAAGTCCGTTATCTTGAAGCACATGATTGGACTTTTGCAGCCGGATGGCGGTGAAGTGACTGTTGATGGCGTGACTATCAGTACGCCGGAATTCTTCGATACGCGAACGATCCGCCGCAAGATGGGAATGTTGTTCCAAATGGGTGCCTTGTTTGACTCCATGGACACAGGCGAGAATATTGCCTTTGCCTTGCGTGAACATCACCCGGAAATGTCAGAATCGGAAATCCAGAATGTGGTCACTGAAAAACTCCAGATGATCAACCTCGTGCCGTCTTTCCGTACAAAGATGCCGTCTGAACTTTCGGGCGGTATGCGTAAGCGTGTTGCGCTTGCAAGAGCCATTGCGCTGAACCCGGAAATTCTTTTGTACGATGAACCGACGACGGGTCTGGACCCGATTACGAGTGACGTGATTAACGACCTTATTCTCGATATGCAGAGCAAGCTCGGTGTCACGTCTGTCGTGGTGACGCACGACATGGTGAGCGCCTTCAAGGTCGCTGACCGCATAGCCATGCTTTATAATGGCCGCATCATCGAAGTGGGAACTGTCGATGAAATCAAGAATACGAGTAATCCGTATGTGCACCAGTTCATTACTGGGCAACGAAAAATATCGGTGGATGGGGAATCTCAAGAGTAGATTTTAAAAAAGTGGGGAAAATTATGGAAAGGAAAAAGTTTATACCGTTATTATTATCGTCTGCGATGGCTTTTTTATGGGCCTGCGGCGAAGGAAGCATCAATGAAGTCACTGATGTGGATGAAAGAGCTAAAGCGAATTTGTTAGAAAAGCTTGATTCGACGAAGAAAGACTACGAAAAAAACGTTCATGAATTTGTAGACAAATTCTTGGAATACTGCAATGGCAAGGAAGGCCATAAGGATGGTTGCGAGGCTGAGTATAAAAAGAGCAGCAGCTCCAAGGGCAGTGATGGCGGAAGTGCTTCTTCGAATTCTTCTAGCAGCACTACATCGAAGTCTTCTAGCTCTGGTAAAACAAATTCCAGCAGCTCCAATGACGGAAAATCCAGCCCGAGCGGGTCGAGCAGCAGCTCTAAACCCGTGAACAGCTCTTCTAGTGGCGCTAGCAGCTCTAGTGCTAAGTTGAAGGCCTCGGGCGAGTGCGTCTTGACTATGCCGGATGTTGTTTATATTGGCGACCAAATTAGCTGGCGTTATGTCCCGGATGAAGGCTCTTTGGAAGAAGCCGAATTCACATGGAGCTTTAATGACGACGATGCCAAAAACTGGGTTGTCGATGGTAAAGTTTCGGGTACCGGAACACCTGAGCTTTTTGTGACCTTCAAATCGAAGGGAACAAAGGTGGCTCCGACTTTGACATTTGACGGTAAGGGCTTCGAATGTAAGAATGTGAAGGTGGCCGCCAAGGACGATCCTGTAAGTTCTTCTTCGGAACCGGAATCGTCTTCTTCGGAACCGGAATCTTCGTCGGCACAGTCTTCAAGTTCTGTGAAGGGCTATTGCGCTGTAAGCAAGCGTAAGATATTTACGGGTGAAATGGTTGACTGGTATATCGTGGATGTCAATGGAAACGAACTTTCTGGTGTGCATCAGTGGGTTAAGTTAGGCGATGATACTGCCGAATTGATTGATGGTGAACGCAGCGGGTCGGGAAGCACTCGAATTCAAGTGAAGTATACAAGGCCGAATTCCAAGGTTGAGCCTATGGTCACTTGGAATGGTAAAACGGTTAGCTGTGATCGTAATGAATTGGATGAAGATGATTTCGATGCTCTGCTTGTCGTAGAAACATTGCCTGAGAGTTCCTCTTCTGAAGAGGTTCCTGAGGAAAGTTCTTCTTCTGAAGAAGAAGAAAAGTCCAGTTCTTCGAAGGCTGTTGATCCGTGTCTAGAAGACCCTGAAAGCTGCATCTTCTGATGATATTATACAACAAACTGTATAATTAAGTTTACAAAACGTTCTGGAGCTAAATCCGGGACGTTTTTTCTTAATTTCCTGAATAAAAATCACTTACAGTATTTGCATATTGGCTTGATTTAATTTATTTTTCAGCTAAGAGGTTTTTTATGAATAAAAAGATTTATGCTGGAATGATTACTTTCGGTGTCGCCGCAAGTTTTTGGGCTTGTGGTAGTGGTGAAATTTTGAAACCCGATGAACTGACGGATAAGAATGCTTTAGTTATTGCTGCTTTGGAAGATCAGGAACCTACAAAGCTTACCGAAATGGTAAACCTTAGAGTCCTTGATACTCTTTGCCCGGATTGTCTTAAAGGTACTGCTTCTAGTTCCTCCAGGGCTATTCCGACTCCTAGATCCTCTAGCTCTAGAAATCCGTTTGTGAATTCTTCTTCGAGTTCCCAGCTTATAATTAATAGCGCAACTTCGTCTTCTACACCTCCGGTGTACGAATCGTCATCTTCGTATAACCCAAACCCGGTTCCTGTATATTCCTCTTCTTCATCTACGCCAGTTGTTGTTGGTGAAGATATTGGTACCTGCGGTCCGGAAACGCCGACTGTAGAAAGTGGTGCAAAAGTTATCTGGGTATTCAAGAACGGTAAGGACTTTCCGGGTAACATGATGTTGAATTCGGACTTCACATGGACAACATCTGATGCAAATGTGCCTACTGCAACGATTGGCGGTTATAAGGGACGTATCGATACAGTAACGTATGCTGCCTCAGGTAAGCATAATGCATCGGTGTCTGTGTTTGTGAAGACTTCGGGTGCTACTTACAATATTTCTTGCACGCCGGTTCAGGTGAACGGTGCTCCGATTACGGGTTGCAAGTGCACTGCTGCTGATAAGAAACCGGATGTCTCTGTTGGCGGATCTTGGACCGTGACTGGCTGTACTTCTGCTGGTGCTGAGATTACTGGTTATGAATGGCTTGGCGCTGTTGGTGATGGCCCGACTGCAACTCAGGCATTTACGAAAAAGAACCAGATGGCTGCTCCGGTTGTGAATGTTTCTAACAATGACAATACGGTTCAACCTGTCCAGTGCGATGAGGTTGTTTCCGTTGATGCAACTGATCCGGACTACATTCTCACGGAACAGAATACGAAGATTGAATTGCCGAAGGGTGAATCGACCTTGGTGCTTGACTTACCGTCTGGCTGGCATGGTGGTGCTAATACAGGTACTTGCACCTTGAGATGCGATGATGCTGGTGGCCCTGTTACGATTACGGTCGGTACGCAATCTTCTAAGGCTGATTACTCTGCAACGCTTTCTATCCCTGTGGAAAACACGATGAATAAGAGCGCAATTGTGGTTGGTCTTGATCTTGCTGCAAAGTGCCAGATTGCTTACTAATCAAATAGTTTAGAAACGAATTTAAAAAGACCTCCCGCATGGGAGGTCTTTTTGCATGCTTCGTCATCCTGAGCGAAGCGAATACTACTCAGAAGGCGAGTGTTGCAAAAATGAGTAAACTCTTTTTTATAACCGAGCCAAGGAGTAGGGGCGTAGCCCCATCCAGTCATGTCTAGTTACAAGAAAAAACTGGATATTTCGTGGATCTGTTTTGCTTATAAAATTAAAGCCCGCTTTCGCGGGCTCTAATAATCAATGTTTATTGCCGAAGACTAATGACTAGTACTTTTCGTTCTTGAACTTAGTAAGGAATGTTTTTGTTTCGCTTGCCACAATCCCGGAGAGGAGGATGAGTGCAATCAAGTTCGGGAATGCCATCAGACCGTTAAAGATATCTGCGCTTGTCCAAACGGCACTTACTGTGAGGTATGGTCCGATGAAAATTGCGAAGATATAAAGCCAACGGTAGGTAAGTATTGCCTTCTTGTCTTTGCGGCCAATCAAGTACTGCAAGCACTTTTCAGAGTAGTAGGCCCAGCCGAGAATCGTCGTGAATGCGAAGAATACGAGAGCTGTTGCAAGGAAGTACGGAGCAATCACTGCACCGCCAGGGATAATGGCGAGGCCGCGGGAGAATGCTTCCATCGTGATGTTCACGCCTTCGAGTCCGAGTTTCGGATCCCAAGCGCCCGAGACCACAATTGCAAGGCCGGTCATTGTACAAATGATAATTGTGTCGAAGAACGTGCCCGTCATGCAAACGAGACCCTGACGTACCGGTTCTTTTGTCTTTGCTGCGGCTGCTGCAATCGGTGCAGAACCGAGGCCCGCTTCGTTACTGAAAATACCGCGGGCAATGCCTTTCTGCATGGCAACAAAGATGGAACCGACAACACCGCCAGTGACTGCGGACGGGTTGAATGCGGCCTTCACAATCGTTTCGATGGCAGAAGAAATCTGCGAGAAGTTGAGGAGCAAAAGGAGTACGCAGGCGATGATGTAGATGATTGCCATGATGGGAACAATGTACATCGAAACCTTCGCGATGCGCTTGAGACCGCCGATGATGACGGTTGCTGCAAAGATTGTGACGAGGAGGCCTGCAATAGCGGTCGTGACGCTCACGGAGTTTCCGCCGATGTTGACAAATTCAGCGGCGTTCGGGGTGAGGCGAGCCATAGCGCTTGTGATGCCGTTGACCTGCGTGATGGTGCCAATGCCGAGGAGGCCTGCTGCCATGCCAAAGATGGCAAAAATCACGGCGAGCCATTTCATGTTCCAGCCAAAGCGTTCTTTAATGCCTGTTTCAATGTAATAGAACGGACCGCCGAGAACCTTGCCGTCCTTATCGACCGTGCGGTATTTGACAGCGAGCAAACCTTCGGCGTACTTTGTAGCCATGCCGAGGAATGCGGCGACTTCCATCCAGAAGAGAGCGCCAGGGCCACCGGTGCCGATAGCGGTTGCCACACCGACGATGTTACCCGTACCGATTGTGGCAGCGAGAGCCGTGCAGAGTGCACCGAAGCTAGAGACTTCGCCTGCGCCATCCTTTTCGCTGTGGGCCATGAAGCGCAGCGCATTGTGCAAGTTCATGACCTGCAGACAGCCGAGACGGATGGTGAGGAGGATGCCTACAAAGAGAATGATGACAATGAGGGGAACGCCCCAGACGTACCCATCGATAGCATCGAGAATGGAATTGAGTGTTTCCATAAGTTGTCCTTGATGTTAAGGGGTTTTGTCCTAAAGTTAGAAATTATGGAACGCAATGTCGATTGCTTTTGTCACCCCGGATTTATTCCGGGGGCGCCATATACGTTTAAATTAGATACTAGTTAGCGTTTTGACATCCGCCTCGTAGTCCACTCCATCAATATCGAAACCGTTTGTGGCAAGGAAATCATGACGATAACCTTCGAAATCGCCGACTTCGGCAAGGTTTTCTTGCGTGACTGTTGCCATGCGCTTGTCGACTTCTTCTTGGACTTTTGTATCTAATTCGTAATCGTCAATGCGGATAAGGTGATTTTCGTCTGTTGGAACGCTGGAACCTGTATAAAGTCGTTCAGTCATCAATCGTTCCATTTGCTCGATGCAGCCCTCGTGATTACCCATTTCTTTCATGACCTTAAAGAGCACGGAAATGTACATCGGAATGATGGGAATGACGGCACTGGAGCGTGTCACGAGTCCTTTGTTCACTGAAACATAGGCTTCGCCATGCAGGTCGTTTTGCAGTTCCTTGTTGAGCTCAAGAGCTGTTGCTTCAAGGTGCTTCTTGGCGCCTCCGATGGTGCCATCGCGGTAAATCGCATGGGAAAGTTTTGGCCCGATGTACGAATAAGCGACTGTCTTTACGCCTTCGGCAAGTACGCCCGCCTTTTTGAGCTGACGGACCCAAAGAGCCCAATCTTCGCCGCCCATTACTTTAACTGTGCTTGCTGCTTCCTCTGCGGTGGCGGGCTCTGCGCTGATGGTACTGATTTTGCCGGTGATACAGTCAATTGTTGCTCCGGTAAATACGCCGCCGATTGGTTTGAGGACGCTGCGATAGACTGTTCCGTTATCTGGATCGACTCGGACGGAACTTGCGACACTATAAACTAATAGATCTACTTTTTTGCCCATCTTCTTAAGGGTATCGATAACGTTCTTGCGCATTTCGTGCGAAAAAGCATCCCCGTTAAATGTTACGGATTCAAGGCCTGCTTCTTTTGCGAATTTGTCAAAAGCCATGTTGTTGTACCAGCCTGGCGTGCCTGTTTTTTCGCGTGAACCGTCGGTCAATCCGTCGGAACCCTCTTTTTCAAAGGAAACTCCGATGGTTGTAGCCTTGTAACCGAAGGCTGCTGTGATACGGCTTGCAAGACCGTAACCGGTAGAGCAACCGAGAACGAGGACTGTCTTGGGAGCGTCTTGGGGGATGTTGTTAAGAATGCCTCGTTCGGCAAATTTCTTTTCGACGTATTCGATTTGATGCTTGACATCGGCAGCGCAGCCCTTCGGGTGGGCGTTGACACACATGTTGCTGCGGATCATTGGCTTGATAATCATTGAGACTCCATAGTTTACTTGCGCTCGCAAGTTAGAAATTAGAGGGGCGGGTCCTTGGCTTGTGTTTTCATTCTGTAGGGTAAAAAATAATTGCGTAATATTTGCGGCGTATTTTTGAAAGTTTGTCGGGAAGCGCTATGGCTATGAGTTCCAATAAGTCGCTTCATATAAAGCTATGGATTTTTTTTACACAATTGAATTTGCTAATTTTTGTCATAAAAAGTAAAAAGGTTCATTAGAGGAAATTATGACTGAAAAAAGTCCAGTTCGTGTTCGCTTTGCTCCGAGCCCCACGGGTTATTTGCACGTTGGTGGAGCACGTACCGCAATTTATAACTACTTCTTTGCAAAACACATGGGTGGTACGTTCTACCTGCGCATCGAAGATACTGACCGTAAGCGTTATAACGAAACGGCCCTCCATGACTTGATGCGCGATCTCAAGTGGCTCGGACTCCAGTGGGATGAAGGTCCGGGTTGCGAAGGCGATTGTGGTCCGTACTTCCAGAGCGAACGTTTGGACATTTATCACCGCGAAATCAAGAAGCTCTTGGATGCGGGCTATGCTTATTATTGCTTCTGCTCTGAAGAACGTCTGCAAGAAGTTCGCGCTGAACAAGAAAAGTCTCATGTGCCGGTCACGGGTTACGACCGCCACTGCCGTAACATTAGCCGCGAAGAAGCTGAAGCTCGCATTGCTGCTGGCGAAAAGGCTGTTATCCGCTTCAAGGTTCCTGAAACGGGCGTCACGGAATTCGATGACATGATCCGTGGCCACATCAGCTACCAGAACGAACTTTTGGACGACCTCGTGCTCATCAAGCGCGACGGCTACCCGACTTATCATTTTGCAAGTGTCGTGGATGACCACCTCATGGGTACCACTCACGTGCTCCGTGGTGATGAATGGATCAGCTCTACGCCGAAGCACGAACTCTTGTACAAGGCATTCGGCTGGCAGCCGCCTGTATGGTGCCATTTGCCGGTGATTCTCGACAAGAACGGTGGTAAGCTTTCCAAGCGCAAGGGTGCAGCTTCCGTGGGTGACTTCCGCGATCTCGGTTACTTGCCCGAAACGCTCGTGAACTACTTGGCACTCCTCGGCTGGAATCCGGGTGATGACCGCGAAGTCATGACCATCAAGGAAATGGTCGAAAGCTTCACGCTCGAACGCATTAACCCGAAGTCTGCAAGCTTCGACGAAAAGAAGCTCCAGTGGATGAACGGTCAGCACATCCACATGTGCGACGACGCGTTCCTCAAGGGCATTATGAAGGAAGGCCTTGCCGCAAAGGGAATTGACCTTTCCAACGAACCTGAAGCACGCCTCGATGAAATCGTGAAGCAGCTCAAGCCGCGCGCTCACTTTGTGCAGGATCTTGCTGAAATGGCTGTGTACTTCTTTGTCGCTCCGACAACTTATGATGAAAAGGGCGCGAAGAAGCACTTTGGCGAAGGCTCCAAGGAAATTGCAACGCTCGTGCGTGACATGCTCGCTTCCATCGAAGACTTCAAGACTCCGGTCATCGAGAAGGGTTTCTACGAACTTGCTGAACGTTGCGGTCACAAGGTCGGTGAACTTGTCGGTGCTCCGCGCCTTGCAGTGTCTGGCGTTACCGCTGGCCCGGGTCTCTGGGAAATGTTCGAACTCATTGGCAAGGAAGAAGTGCTCCGCCGCATGGATGTGGCGATGCCGCTGATGAAGTAATGCGCCAATATTTCCCCTATCGTTTATACTCGCAACAGTTGTTCTGTCGGCAATGCCGACAGGCGGTGCGCCATGACGTTTGCGCCATGGAAGAACATTCGACGTATGGGGGAATTGAACGTGGAATTCCGCTGCTTTGTGTTTGTACACAATGCGGCACGTTCCATGTGGCTTTTTCGCAAGAGTTTGCCTTTTGCCACAAGGATGACGAAAACTCCGAGTATGCAAAGGTTTATGGCCACAATCGAATTTTTCCGGGAGACTGGCTTTATTTCGAAGGTGCGGCTCGGCCTTGCATTGTAAAGAGCTTCTTCCAGTCTAATGACAGGGAAGTTGTTGTTTATAAACGAAATGGCCTGCCGGACGAAAAGTACGAAGGTCCGAAAATTTCGATAGAGCATGAGGTGGCGCCTGAAGGCTATAGGCTTTTGCCGGCCCAGTGCGTACTTACCTTGCTTGGCGATCATGTCTATCACGTTATTCGCAAACAGTTTGGAATTGCCGTTGGTGTCGTTAAGGACGAGACGAAGGACAAGCTGGTCGTGAAGATGGATGATGGCTTGATTGTCTTTATGAGCTATCCGCGTTATGCAGAAAATCCGCCTAATGCCGAGGTGATTTCTGTTGTGCGCAAGCAACTTGAACTTTTGTCGAATGGGCTGAGTGAAGATATTACGGTAGAAGCAGGCCAGGGAATTGTTTATTTGCGAGGTTTTGTAGATAGCCTTGCAACGAAACGTGCAATACAAACAAAAGTTAATAGTATTGCTGGATTGCGTGGCTGCGTCAATATGGTGCGTGTTCGCAAAAATTCAAAAGTCTCCGATGAAGATTTGGAAAAAAGTATTTGGAATGTCATGGACGATGCAGCCCATCCCATTTTCAAATATGGTGTTAAAGTCAAATCGGGGGCGGCAAAGGTAACTTTCTATTACGAAGATGAAGTTTATCCAGATGAATTGAAGTCTCGGTTAGAAAGTATTCCTGGCATTATCTCGTTGAACATGCACGGAACGGCAATTTTAAAAGAGAATTTGGGAAAACAGGATCTTTGTCGCCGTATTATGAATAAACTGGCGTCATATCGATTCCTGAAAAATTCATTTGTCCATGTGACATATGTTGGGAAACGATTCTTGGTGGAAGGAAGAGTGACCAATATTATTCAGAGAGAATTTGCGTTATTGGCTGTTGCAGGCTTTGCACGGTCAGTCGCTGTTGGGAACCGTCTTAGAATATCTAAGGCTTGATTAATTAAGGAGGAATAATGGCTACTGGATATGAAAAAATAAATAATATCAAATGCAAACTTCGTGTGCCGATGACGGTCTCGATGCTTGCAGATGCTATGGGCTGCGGACCGAGAACGATTTTTCGCCACTTGAATGCTTTGGAACAGGAAAATTGCGGACTCCATAAGTTCAAAAAAGATGGTGAAACTTTTTATGTTATTCAAACCGAGCAAAAGGTCGACTTTAACCAGAAAATCGTCAAGCAGTTGGAAAAACTGAAAAAGACGATGAACGATACGACTCCGTTGGATTTGAAGAATAGAAAGCTCATTGATAGTGTCATTTCGTCTATGCAGACGACCGATCCGGATGGATTCAAGGCCGAAGCAATTACGCTCGATCCGAACTACATTATGGATTATGGCCCATTCTGCGATCACAAAGCTCAAGATTCTACGGTTTCGAGACTCTTGTCTGCAATTCGCGAAGGCTTTAAAATCCGCATTACTTACAAGAGCACAAATGAAGATGGCGAAAAGAAAACGATTGAAGTTTGCCCTGTCAAGCTTGTGATGCGAATTGATACTCTTTATTTAATCGCTGCTGATGATGAATATCCCGAAACCCATATTTTCAAGAATTACCTTGTTGAAAATATCTTGAATATTGCTCAGACTAATAAGTGTGCGATTCGCTTGGATGAACCGTTCTGTGTCTATGAACATTACAAGTACGCTTTCGGAAAGTACGTGTCTACAGAAGACCCGCAAACGGTTTCGCTCCAGATCAAGTCGGGCTGGCTCAAAACGCAGTTTAACAAGTCCCGTTTTTCTCCGGTTGCAGAAATCAGCGAAGGTAAGGACGGGAATATGATTGTGACGTTGAAACTCCGCTTGACTCCGGACTTTAAAACATGGCTGTTTGGCGTATTGCCGGATGTGAAAATCCTGAAGCCGGAATCCTTGAAAACGGAAATGCTTGAACGTTTGAAAAATACATTGAAGGACATGAAGGCGTAGTAATGGAATACCGTCTTTCCGATTATAACTTTGAATTCCCGAAAGAATTGATTGCCTCGCGTACAGCAGGTAAGGGCAAAACGAATATTCTGTATTGCCCGAAAGATGGTGGTGAACGCCGCATCATGAAGGCTCCTGAAATTGTCGATTTGTTCCGTCCAGGCGATTGTCTTGTGGTGAACAATACGAAGGTGATTCCGGCACGCCTTTATGGCGAAACTCAGTTTGGTGGCCAGGTGGAAGTTCTCTTGGTTCAGGCGTTAAACCCGTCCACGGCGGGCGAGGCGCGCTTTGAAGCCAAGGTGCATCCGGGCAAGGCTTTCCAGGTCGGGCGCGAACTTAAACTTGCTGGCGTGCGCACGTTTGTGGAAGAAGTTCATGAAGAAGACGGAAACCGCGTTCTCCGCTTTGAAAAGACTCCTGCCGAAATGGAAGAAGTCATGAACAGGGAAGGCCACGTTCCGCTGCCGCCTTACATTGATCGCCCTGATGACGAAGATGATAAAAAAGCGTATCAGACGATTTTTGCAAAGTATGCTGGTGCTGTGGCAGCGCCGACGGCAAGCCTCCATTTTAGCGAACAAATGCTCAACGATTTGAAAGCGAAGGGCGTGTACGTTGCTGAAGTGACGCTTCATGTGGGGCCGGGCACGTTCCAGAATATTTCTGTCGAAGATTTCTCGCAACACAAGATGCATGGCGAGCATTATGAACTCACCAAGGAAAACGCCGACATCATCAACAAGGCAAAACGTGATGGTGGCCGCGTGGTGACTGTTGGCACTACAAGTACGCGTGTTGTCGAAACTATTGCCGATGCGAACGGATTCTTGAAACCGCAAAAGGGTGTCACTTATGCGTTCTTTTATCCGGGATACAAGTACAAGTTGGTGGATGGGCTTTTAACCAATTTCCATTGGCCAAAGAGCTCGCTTATTTTGCTTGTGTCTGCATTCTATGGTCGCGAAAATACGCTCGCTGCATACAAAATGGCCGTAGAGAACAAACTTAAACTGTTCAGCTACGGCGACGGAATGCTTATTTTGTAAAACGCTATTTTGGCGTTGAAACAGAATCCATTTCGAGTGCGGGAGGAATCTTTTCATCCTTGCACAGAATTTCTTCGCGGATTTTGAATGTGAAGTCCTCCAGATTGTTTTCGAACATCTTCTGGAAGGGCTTCTTTTTTTGTACGCGTTCCAAGGCGCAAGAGCAGTAATTGATGCGCTGGATGAGCTTGGTTACATCCGTAGGCGTGTCGTGAGAAAATACGCATTCGTGCATGATGGCGTATTCCATGGAACGGTCATAGCGGTACTTGCATTTGTTCGGAAGGTCCGGCTGTGCCGCAATTTTCTCGATGATCTTTTCAGTCGGAATTTTACTGCTGAATAGCGTATTTGCCTTGTAGCCTGCAATAAAGAATAAAAGGCAGACGATGATGCGGATGGCATTCCTCTTGCGGTATGCCATTCTTGTAAAACTGCGCTCGATGGCGGCAAACGTCATGGTCGCATGTTTCTTGACTTCGTTCAAGTCATCATTTTCGTTCAGGTTGTTATTGTTGTCTGTCATACTTCTTCAAGAGTCCATATTTCGGGCAAGGTACGGTAATCGTTTGCATAGTCAAGACCGTAACCGACCACAAATTTATTTTCTATTTCAAAACCGACGAAATCAGCGTGATAATCAACTGTTCGCCTTGATTCCTTATTCAACAGTACGCAAGTCTTGATAGAAGCGGGGGAGTAGTCCGCGAGGGCTTTCACGAGGGTGTACATCGTGTTGCCAGTGTCAAGGATATCGTCAATCAACAAAACGCGCTTGCCTTTGATGTCGAGACCTTCAAGGCCTGAAATATGGACGTTTGCGTTCGGTTGATCGGATTCGCCGTAACTAGATGCTTTGATAAATGCAATGCGCAATTTCGGAGTTGCGATACGGCGAGACAAATCGGCGGTAAATATGTAGCTGCCTGTGAGTGCTGATAAAATAATGTCGAAATCACACGCCTTTAGTTCTTGGGCGAGTGATTCCAGACGCTTGTCAATTTGCGGCGCGTTTAGAAGCGGGGCATTTGACAATTTATACATTATCAACCTCAAAGTTCAGCCATTGGAACATGAGCTTGAGGGCTGCAAATTTGCCCTTCGGCTCTGCCTTGTATTCCTTGTAGAATCCAAAGACATAGTTCTCAAGAGAAGTCTTGTTGATGTAGAGCTTCAGCCAATCTGCAACTGTAATCAGGTCTGTGATGTAGTTGAGAGTGCTTTCGTCGTACTTCTTTGCAACTTCGTCAATGAGAAGCGTGAGCTTGTGGAAGAACATGTGGCCAAGCCCACCAAAGCTAAAGTGCGTGTTGAGTGCTGTAGCTTCGTCAATGAGCTCGTGGATTTCTTCGATGGTTGCCTTGTTATGCTCGTTCAGCAACTGCAATGCAGCATGATGGATGCGAGCGTTGATTTCCACCGTGAGAATCTTTCTCATGGTGTCCGGCAATGTATGGTCGGGGTCTGCAAGGCTGTCGATGGAAATGCCGTGGTTCAGAGCAAAACCGGAGAACGACTTTGTGATGTTCTCGAGGTGCTTTTGCGTCGAAAGTAAATTGATGCGCTTCAAGGAATCGCTCGCAAGGTTGCTCATGCGGACAACGTATGCTGTCGGATAGAGCTCGTGGAGCTGTTCCGTCGTCATGTTCGTATTTTCAACAAACGTGAGCCCGCTTTCTTTTTCTTCGCCCATGGCGACAACGATGTTCACGCGGCTGAGCTGGTCGGTAACGACCAAGTTCGTGGTCACGCAAGATTCACCGAGATCTTTGTCTTCGTAAGATGTGCGCACAAGCGTCTGGCGACGGCGGGAGGCAATCTTTGTTGCGGTGATGCGGGAATCCTTGTTGAGATAGTCTTCTTCAAGTTCGAGGTGGTAAATCGCGGCACGTTCGGACATCTGCTTGATGACAGACGGCACGTTTTCTTCGGCGTACTTGGTAAACACTTCGGCGCCGTTCCACTTGTGTTCATTACTTGTGGCGCGGGCGAGAATGTAGAGAATTTCACTCTTGAGGTTATCACCCATCGGGAGGAACGGCTTTAAGAGCTGCATGGCGCGGAGGGCGTAACGCATGTTCTGAACCGGTTCCAAACCTTCGATATCGTTGAAGAACCAACCGCAGCTCGTGAAGCTGAACAGGCAGAACTTCTGGATTTCGAGAAGTCGAATTGCCTTAGCGCGGTCTTCTTGCTTTTCGTAATCCTTGAGCGTATCCTTGAGGAACTGTTCCTTGCGGGATTCGTCTTCCGGAGCAACGAGTACCTGGATGTAATTGTTGCGGGCATCCCACGGGTCGATTTTCGAAATCTTTTCGAATTCGCGAACGAAAATGTTGTCGGCCACTTCCTTGAGGTGGTTGAATGCATCGCGGAGCGGACCACGCCATTTTTGGTTCCAGTCGGCGCCGCCACCGGTGGAGCAGCCGCAGTCTCTGTACCAGCGACCAACACCATGGGCGCAACTCCATGCACAGCCTTCGCCATAAAAATTCTTGAGTTCGACTTCGTACTTGGGCGGGAACTTTTCAAGGTACCAGCCGTAGTTTACGGGGACCATGTTATTCTGCGGTGCGAACTTGTTATAAAGCCATGCAGCGCACATGTCGCCAAACGGTTCGTGGTGACCATAAGATTCACCGTCGGTACCGATGCTTACAAGTTGCGGTTCATTGCGATTGGCGTCCCAGGCGCTTTCAATGCGGTGGCCGAATGTTCCTGCATCGCGGAGCAAATGTTCAAAGCCGACTGCGCTCGAAAGCCACGGGTTGTAGAAGAATACGTCGAGGTAACCGTCACAGACGAGGTTGCCTTCTTTGTCGCGCGGGTAAATGCGGTACGGGCGCGTAGTGTCGATGTTCGTGTTGCTGCAATCGGTCCACTTCTTGTCGCCAAACTTGCGGAACTTGTCAGCCTGCGTAGGCGAAAGAACTGTGAATTTGATGCCCGCCTTGATGAGTTCAACGACGGTTTCGAAGTTGATTGCTGTTTCGGCGAGCCACATGGCTTCGGGCATGCGACCGAAATGGAACTTAAAATCTTCGATGCCCCAGCGGATTTGTGTACGCTTGTCTTGCTCGCTTGCAAGCGGCATGATGATGTGGTTGTAAACTTGGGCTATGGCGTTGCCATGGCCATTCAAGCGATCTTGGCTGCGCTTGTCCGCTTCTTTAATGCGCTTGTATGTGTCAGGCGTATTTGTACGAATCCAGCCCATGAGAGTCGGGCCGATGTTGAAGCTCATGAAATCGTAGTTGTTTACGATGTCTACAATCTTGCCTTTAGAATTTAAAATACGGCTTGCGGAGTTCGGGCTATAGCACTCGCTTGCAATGCGTTCGTTCCAATCGTGGAACGGACGTGCACTCGGCTGGTTTTCGATAACGCCAGTCCAAGGATTTTCGCGGGGCGGTTGATAAAAATGTCCGTGAATTGTAAAATAAAGGGGGTTCTTTTCGGTCATGCTCTAAAAATAGAAAAAAGGTTCGAAAGTGAACCTTTTTTTTAAAATACATGTTGCATCACTCACTATTTTAAACGCAAAACTTGCATTGTAGTGTGATTGTTGACACTTGCTTTTACAATGTAGTTTCCTGCTGTGATGGATTGCAAGCTAAAGCTATGAGTTCCGGCCGAAATATTTCCCTGCAAAAGCGTTGCAACACGGTGCCCGGTCATGTCAAAAATAGTGACTGTGGCGTTGCCGTTAGTGGCTGTTGAAAGTGACAAATTTTTACCATTTATAGCAATATTTATGTTGTTTGGAATTTTGGTAGTACGCTTTTGAACGGAATTGTGTACGGTCATTTTGTCCCAACCCGGCATGTTGTCGAGAGCGATAATGCGTTCGTCATCAAGATTCTTTTTCCACATGTCCGTGGGGGTCTTTTCCAAGAAGTTTCCGCTCCAAGTCTGGCTCCATGTCATCCAGTAGCTCCAATAGGCTTTGTCTTCGGCGATGCTGTCGATGTCTGGAATGGCTCCGTTTTCGCTCAAAGCAATCATCTTGCTTGTACCTACATCACTTATGATTTTGTTGAAGTAGTTGGCTCCGGAATTGTGGTTGTTGAGCGGGTCGTAAATATCGACGGCGACAATGTCGACGTATTCGTCACCGGGGTACCATGCTGCATTGAGTGCACTATAATCGTAACCGTATTTCGGATCAGTATTGATGTTCCAAACCCAAATCAAGTTGTTGAGCTTGTTTGTGCCGACCATGCGGTTGAAAACCAATCGATAAAGTTGTACATAACATTCAGGGCTACCTGCACCCCACCAGAACCAACCACCGCTAGCTTCGTGGAGCGGACGCCATACGACAGCGATACCCTTGTCTTGCAGTTCCTGGAAATATCCCGAAACAATATCGATGTCAGCGACAATGTCTTTATATTCTTGAGAGGTTTCGTCAATTTCTTTGCATTGTTCGCCTTTGAAAGCCTTGGTGTAGTTAAAGCATGTGTTGCTTTCGGAGGTTCCTTGAACGCCTTCTGTACAACCGCTAGCGTTAAATCCGTTGTTCGGATAAGTATCTTTTGTATAAAATACGGTGTCTTTGCCGACTTTCCAATGCCAAGTATAAGTCGGGATGCCGCCCATTTTCCAAAGTTCTTCGGTCATGGCAAGATTGTTTTCGGTGTAACCTTTGAACCAACCTTCTTCATGATGGCCGCCTGTAGCAAAGAGCATGTCGAATCCGCCAATAGCGGGGTAATGGCCGCTACGTTTGTAGAATTCGGCAATATCGGTTTGACCCTTCCATGAAACTTCTGCATCGCTATATTTGCAGGAATCCGCCGGAGTACATTCACCAGGCTTTAAAAGTTTCATGTTGCCATAATCGTAATTAAAATTCTGGTCGCTGATCATCATGCCACTGATTGTCTTTTTCATAAAGTTCTCGCGTAAGAACGAGAATACTTTACGCGCAGATTCCGAAGCGTTTGGCGTTACAGGGGCTGCTCCGATTTTGAATTCTGGATCAGGATGCTTTTCGACGGTGATGTAGTCGACGCCAATGGATTGATTGCCCACTGTAATCTTGTTTTCGCCGACTTTCATCTTTGCCGATGCGCTGATGACGTAAGTGGAATCGCAATTGCGCGGAGTAGTAAGGAGCGAACCAGCGTCAACGCCGTTCACTACGATTTTAGAGGTAATCCAGTCGTATTGCTTGATGAAAACTTTCGTGGTAATGTCGTAAACGGCGGTCTCTTCGACTTTGACCGTAAACGTGATACCGCTAGCATCGGCGGGCTTTGCGTATTTGCCGCCCGAAAAGTCTGCGCCTTCGGCAACGGTTGCGCCGCTCAAATCTTCGGCTTCGTAAGTTGTCGGTGCGGCATAAACTGATGTTGCCGCGATTGCTGTGGCAAAAGCCATTGCGGAGCGTGCGCCCGCGAATAATTTACATCCCATAATCATACTCTCCATTTTTTTTGCATTGTCATCCCGGACTTGCGCCGGAAGCGTTGCTTTTACATTGTCATCCCGGCCACAGTGCCGGGATCACCATTTCCTATTACTTCACTAGAATCCTTCCGTTTTGTGCAAATCCTTTTCCTTGCACTTTCACGATGTACTGCCCGGCAGCAATTCCGTTCAGATTGATGCTTGCATTTGCTCCATTGATTGCACGGATCACCACCTGATTGCCTTGCATGTCAAAAATGGCGACTTTTGCGGTAGCACCTGCAGCAATGCCCGGAATACTAATCTGCAAATTCTTTCCGATTACAACTAAATTAGCGGTAGCCTTTGTTGCTGCCATAACGCTCTTGATTCCCGTCGTCGGGACTTCAACAATCTGGTATTTTTCCCAGCCCGGCATGTCTTCGAGAGTAATCGTGTAATCATTGTTCATCACGGTTTTCCAGCTTTCGGCATTGTTGTCGTTTGCCCAACTTTCCATGGCGTAATCACCATACCATGGCATGAACCAACTCCAGTTGGCGCCATCAGCCTTCATTTCGTCGGGGTAGGGGACGGAGCCGTTTTCACTGAGCGTTACAATTTTTTTGCCACCGAACATTTCTTTCACTGTTTCGAAGCTGCCCACAAGGCTAGAGTGATTGGATTCACGCGGGTAGTAATAGTAATCGCGGCCAACAACATCCACGTATTCATCGCCCGGATACCAGTCGAGTGCATCGCTTGCTTCGTCAGTGGTCCACACCCAAATTAAGTTGTGCAAACCTTTCTTGTTCACGAAAATATCGAACATGAGCTTGTACAAAGCAACGCACGGCTTGGCTCCATCGGTGCCCCACCAGAACCACTTGCCGCTGGCTTCGTGGAGCGGGCGCCAAAGAACAGCGACCCCTTCTTTTTGCAAGGTCAAAAGCGAATCGGCGATCATTTCCATGTCGCGGACCATAGCTTTGTATGCATCGCTATCAGTTTTCCATTTGCCGGAGGCTTCGTCATAAGCCTTGTTGATGCTGAATTCGGTGTATGAGGTTTCGTTGCCTGATTTTGTGTAGAATGCTTCGATTTCGTGCGTCGGATCTTTCCAATGCCAGTTGAATTGCGGAATGCCGCCTGCTTTCCAAACGGTCTTTGCCATTTCTAGCGAAGCGTGTGTGTAGCCCTGATACCACTGTTCTTCAGAATTCTTGCCGGAGGCGTGCAAAAAGTCAAAACCAACCAGAACTACGTTCTTGCCGCTTGCATCGTGAATGTATTTGAGCTCGGTTTGCGTTTCGTAGTTTTGTGGTGTATATTGGCCGTTGTTTTCGAACGGGCGTTCTGTCATGACACCGCTAATCACGCGTTTGCCGAAGTTGTCAAGCAAGAAGTTGTATAGCTTCTGTGCGCTTTCGGTCGGTTCAGGCGTGACTGGAGTCGGGGAAAGATTCCACGGGCTAGCTTCGTATTCGGTGAGCTCGATATAGTCGAGGTTGACGTAACCCCAGCTGTGAATAATGCCTATTTTGTTTTCGCCTGCGGTGAGTTTGATTTTGCCCGCACCCTTGATGGTCGTGAATTCGTCAGAAATTCCAAAAGAAATCTGCCCTGCAGAAACGCCATTGACGGTCAAGTTCTGGATTTTGTTGGTTGAATTCGATGGTATCTGGTATGTTGCCCAAAGCGTGTAATAGCCTGTTGCGGGGACTGTTACTTTGAATTCCAAATTGCCGTCTTTCATATCGACGGACTTTCCGCCCGAAGCTTTGGCATCTGTGATTACGACGACTTTGTGGTCATCGGCAAGGACGGCGTCTTCGGCTTCTAAACGGATGGGGGTGGCCGCAAAAGCGGTGCCTGCGAGTGCTGCGACAGTTGCCGTAGCGACAAAATTTGTGTAGTTAAAGTTCTTCATAAACATTCCATTCTCCATCTCTAAATCTATATTTTTGCACCTTAAATTCAAAGGATTTTCGTCACTGCTTTCGTCCAAAAAACAGCATTGTCTTGCCCGCCACCGATCGGGCACCTCCATCTTGTGAACACAAAAAAGTCCCGCTTTTTCGCGGGACTCCTTTACATTGTCATTCCCGGCGCTTGTCCTCGCTTGACGGGGATGACCGGGAATCTCCTTTTAATTTTACTTGATAATCACCGGCTGCGTGGCTGTGAGGCCTGCACCCTTCATGCGAACAATGTACTGGCCCTTCGGCATGTCGGCGAGGCTAAACACGTAATTACCAGCGCTGAGCTTTCCGTTAAAGAGTGTCGCGATGTTTTTTCCGTTCATGCTGAATACGTCAACGCTGACCTGACCCTTAGCCTTTGTGTTGAGCATAATCTTGTTGCCGCTGATGGTGAACTTGGACGATGCTGCGACCTTTCCTTTGACCAAGCTGGTCTTTCCAAAAACGTAGTTTTCATCGAACACAATCTTGATTTCTGGAATCATTTCTTCGGTGTTCTCGTAACCGCGCTTGAAGGCGTCGTACTTGTCGGTATTGAAGTCAAAGAGCGTCAAGTCGCCAGCTTTGATATCGTCATAAATAACCGTGCCGGTGTAGCCTGCGGCGTAGTTTGCAAACGTGATGCTGAGTGTCTTGTTGCGGTCGGCAAAGCTAGAAATGTCGATAGAGCATGTAACTTTTTCGCCTGCCGGAACCTTGCAGCTTCCATCCGTTTCGGTCCATGTCCAAGAATCCGTAAGCTTGAAGATGAGGTAAATGTCTGCGTCAGAAGAACCATTATTCTTTGCGGTCCACGTAAACGTCGTTGCACCGGAAAGGTCCCAACCGCCCTTGTTCTGGTATTCCACCTGGCCATTGTCGGCACCGTAGGTCACAGCCATCATGCCGTTTCCGCCATTGCCGCCTTCAATGTTCACATCCTTAATCTTGATGCTTGCTTCTTCCGTTGCGGCGAGCTTCTTCATGGCATCGAGCGCAGGTTCAATCGTGTAGCTGTAACCGCCAAAGTTTGCTTCGGTCTTGTCGCCAATGTACTGCCAAGCGAGAGCACCCGCATAACCACCGTCAAAAGCCTTGCGGTAACATTCTTCCGTTGTAATTTCTGTCTTTGCGGCAAAATTGGAGCGGTATGTATCGCCAGCCCAACCGCTTGCCGGGAATTCTCCAATAATCATCGGCTTGGAATCGTAGCTGTACTTGGTCGCCATCTGGGCTGCCGTATTCACGAACGGGCTAACAGAATTGTCTTGCCAGTACGGGTAATAGTGGGTCTGGAAAAAGTCGAGCGTACCATTCGCTTCGCCACCCGCTTCGATGAGGGCTGCGTCATTCCAATGCTTCTGATACTTGATGTTCACGCTACCGGTCGAAACGAGAAGTTCCGGGTTTGTCGTGTGGATGGCCGCTGCAACCTTGTTCGTAAACTTCTGGATTTTGGCGAGTGCCATCTTCTTTGTGGTCCAACCGCTGCATTCGCTAGTCATGCCCTCGGGTTCGTTAAAGACTTCCCAAGTCATGAGAGCCTTGTGGTTACCAATCGCTTTCACAACCGGAATCAAAACGTTGTCTATAAACGCCTTGGTGCCCGCGTCTTCGAAAAGCAATTCGTTAGCAGTGATGTCGAGCTTTTCGTTGTAAAGACCCCACTGGTTCGGTTCCATCAAGTTGTGGCTAAAGAGGCACATCGAGACCATCACGCCGTATTCTTCGGCAATGTCCAAAGCTTTTTTCATGTTGGCGATGGTATTTTCCTTCGGGCCAGTGACCAAGTGCGTTGTTTCGTCAATTGTCGGGCTTTGGCTCATGTTGTTAAAGAGCCACCAACGGATTGCGTTACCACCTGCGGCACGCGTGCCTTCCACGGCTTTGCGCCATGCGTTTTCGTCAAGAGGGGAGGCTCCCACGTCGGAATTGTAGTCGCTCCAAGCGAGGTTTGTACCCGAGAAGAAAATTTTCTTTCCGTTGTACTGAAGGTCTGTGCCACTCACGGTGAGTCCCGGAGCTGCAAATGCGGCTGTTCCAAGAAGCGAAACTGCGATTAAAGTCTTGATGCAATTCATAGCGTATCCTTATTTTTCTCTGAAACTAGATAAATAACGATGAAATAGGGCAATCCCGACTTTTGAGTGTTGACAAAACTTGTGGAAAATGTCCACACCCCCAAACATCCTAAATATCGTCTATAGAAAAATAAATTCGTGAAAAATGAAGTCAATAAGCGCTGTGAAAAAGTGCAAGTTTTTCACACGATTGTAAGAAAAATGAATGTTTGGACGGGGCCAAACGTGACGGAAAACACAGTGAGTATTATAACCAAGTCTAGACGTCTTAGTAAAATTTATCGTCCGTCTGCAGTGGTAAAATAATTTTAGGCGAGATTTTTTCCTCGTTGCTGATTATTGGGGACTACAAGAGTTCAAGGTATGGTCGCATTTCCGGGGGGGGGGTTATGCTCTAGTAAAACTAGTAACAATAATGCGTTTTAGCAACAGCATTGTAGTGGAAATGAGTCTTTAACAAGCAGAAAATGATGGACTTTGTCATTAAAATAGACAAACATCTTAATACCTTAAATGTACTAGTGATTTGCTGAGTTAATGAACTGATTAATCAGTGATTAAATCGATTAATCACTTTTTCTCAAATTGCAATTTGCCGTTTTTCGTGTGAAAACGGTAATTTTCTGCTGGCATGAATTTCGCAAATGTATCCGTATTTGAAATTGCCGCTCTTGACAGCGTATCAAAAAGGAGATACATTTGTAATGAGAGAAATTTTAGCTTATGAAGGTCCGTGCTTTACTGTAGAATGGTATTACGATGAAAATGGTACAAGTCAGGCGTTTGACTATTTCAATAGATTAGGTGATGCGCAAAAGCTTCCTGAAAACGAAAAACAAAGGGCAATATTTTCTATGCAAAGCTATAACACTCGTGTACAGAAGGGAGAGTATTATGAAGAAGGCTAAATCGACATTTGAAAGGATCATGTCCGATCCGAAACAAAAGAAAGCCTTTGAAAAGGAATATGCAAATTTCCTTTTGTCTGAGCTTATTTTAGATGCTATGGCGGAACAGGACGTTAGTGTTCGTGCTTTATCGAAAGCGTCCGGAATTTCGACATCGGTGATTCAAAATCTACGAGCCATGCAACCGGTGAACATAACCTTAAAGACGTTGAATGCTTTGCTTTCGACTCTTGGTTATGAACTTGTTGCACGAAAAGGAAATCACTGCGTAAATCTTTCAGCGCCTTGATTTTTTATTAAGATGAGTTCCTTGAGGCGTTTTCTGACAAAAATTCAAACAGTTGACGGAGCGTTCGCGAGTATCTAGATTTAGCTAAGAAGCTGGATTTCCTCTTTACAAAGAAAAGGCGACCGCTTCCACGGTCGCCTTTGTGTATTCAGCTTTATGTGTTATAAACTTACTTGACAAGAATCGGCTTGGAGGCTGCGATTCCGTTGCCCTTTACGCGGAGGATGTACTGACCTTTGGAGAGGTTCTTGAGGCTGAACGAATGTTCGCCTGCGCTGAGGGTGCCTCGGTAGAGTGTTGCTTCGCGCTTGCCGTTCATGTTGAATACGTCGATGCTTGCAAAGCCTGCCTTGCTTGCGGTAAAGGCGATGCTAGTTCCGTTCATGCGGATTCCGGCCTTCTTTGTTGCTGCAATCGGCTTGATAGAGGAAGGAGTTGCCGGAGTGCCGTCCTTGTTATAGAGCTCGATACTTGCGATGTGGCCCTTGCTCTGGTCTGCGGCGGTGAATAGTTCCGTATTCTTGTTGAATCCATTGATGATGATGCCGTTGTCCGTGACCATGTTGTCAAAGAGCACCGTGCCTTCGAATCCGTTAGCGCCAGCCAAGATGAAGGTGACGGAGAAAAGCTTGTCGAGGTCCATCGGGTGTTCAACGCCTGCGTCGTCGGTGTAAGTCTCGATAGCGAATTCGCAAGTGGCCTTGGCGCCGTCATTGAGCCAGCAGCCGTCAGACGGGGACTGTTCCCAAGTCCAAGCCTTGTCCTTGGAACCGTCGCGGACAAATGCCATGCCGATCCAGATGCCGTTCATTTCGCCACCGGAACCCTTGTTTTCGATCGTGACTGCTATGCTCTTTGCACCGGTCAAGTTCGGAACCTTGGTGTACTGGATGTTAGCGCCGCTATCGTTGATAGCCTTGTAGGTCACGCCCATGACGAGGTCGACGTTTTCCGGATTAGCCTTGGCGGTGTCTGCACCGAATTTGGCGTTCTGCGTAGAAGTCGGGCAAACGTTCGTTGCTGCGGCAGCTTCGCTATAGTTGTCCCAACCCGGCATTTTGTCGAGAGTGATGATGCGTTCGTCAGCGAGGTTCTTTTGCCATACGCTTGCTGCAGTCTGGCTTACGTAGCCACCGTTCCAGCTCGGGGATTCGTACCACGGCATCCACCAGCTCCAAGTGGCACCGTCTTCGTACATCTTGTCGACGTCAGGAATCGGGCCGTTTTCGCTGAGGGAGATAATCTTGTTGGTGCCTGCCTTGTTCGTGAGATCGATGAATGCGGCGCTGTTGCTTTGGTGATCGTTTGCATTGTTGTAAATGTCTACGCTCAACACGTCATAGTAGGTTTCGCCCGGAGTCCAGGACATCGTGGCGGCGTCCTTCGGGTTAAAGTCCCAAATGAGGTTGTTTACGCCGTTCGTGAAGACCATACGTTCGTAGAGTAACTGATAGAGTGCGGCGAACTGCTTGCCTGTGTGGGTGCTCCACCAGAACCAGTTGCCACCAGATTCGTGCAACGGGCGGAAGATGGCGGCAATGCCTTCTTTCTGGAGGTCAAGGAAAATCTTGGAAACGAGATCGATGTCAGCGACGAGAGCCTTGTAAGCGGTCGAAACTGTATCCCAGTTGGTCGTACCGGTCACGAAAGCTTCGGTGAAGTCGAATTCGGTGTAATTGTCATTTGCGCCTTTGACATAGAAGTTCTCTTCTTCACCTGGACGCCAGTGCCATGTGAATGCCGGAATGCCGCCCTTTTTCCAGGTGCTCTTGGCAATATCGATGGCCTTTTCGGTATATTCTTGGAACCAGCTGTTGTCCTTGCTTGCGCCGGTAGCGTTCATCAGGTCGACTCCAACAAGTGCGGGGTACTTGCCGCCTGCCTTGAATACGGCCTGAACGTCTTCGTGTTGGGTGGCGTCACCTTTGGTATAGGCGTCCATGTTGCCGGTCATGACGCCGGAGATGGTCTTTTTGCCAAAGTTGTTGACGAGGAAGTTATAAAGCTTGATGGCGGACGGGGTAGCGGTTTTTGTGACCGGGGCGTTGCAGAGGTTAAATGCTTTTGCCTCGTAGCCCTTGATTTCGATATAGTCCACGTCAATCCATCCCCAGCTATTGGTGATAGCGATGGTGTTCTCACCGGCGGCGAGGTTCATGACCGTTTCGACGTCGGCAAATTTGCCCTTGTCCGTCTCGTCGAATGTGACTGCGGAAGAGGCTCCGCCAACTTCTACGTTGTTGATCTTGGAACCACCGTAGTTATTCATGTAATGGATGACGATGGTGTATTTGCCCGCATTTTCAGCTACGACTTTAGAGAATGTGATGTCGCCACCGTTCATTTTGACGTATTTGCCGCCAGAAGCTGCTGTGCTAGAGGCTGCGGCTGCGTCCCCGGAAAGGGTTGCGCTTTCAGCTTCGTATTGTGCTGCAAAAACGGAACATGCTGCGGAAAGACTGCATGCTAAGAAAACCTTTTTGAATCCCATGTTCACTCCTTAGTATTTATGTTCTCAAAAATATAATGAAAAAAGCAAAAATGCAACAACATTTTTGCTTGGAAAGGAAAAAATATGTTTATAGAAAATATAAGGGTGTTTTTGAGCGTTTTTAGGCGTTTTTCTGGATACTTGCCCCAAAACTGAATGTACGAGATTCACCCGGCTTGATAACGATTAAACCTCTGTGGTGGTTTAAAGTATCGGGTTCCGCGGTCATCGGCTCGATGGCGATGCTCATGCGGTCGGGTGGAGTATAAATCTGGATGGTGTTATATTGTTCTTTGCCGGCTTTTTGCCAAATTTGGAGAGTTTTGGAATCGCTTTTGAGTTCCGTGGTGGCTAAAATGTTCTCAAAATTTTGCTCATTTTTGAGAACGAAGCAGTCGTTGATGAATTCATCGTTGATGAGCCGGCCGCCCACAAAACGGGTATCCGGTTTGAATTCGCCTGTCGGAATATCGGCTTTGTCGAGGAGGGCGAGGTCCGTTTCGGGGAGCTTCATGACGAGATTGTTGATTTTTTCACCGAGCGTGTAATAGGGGTGCCAGCCTTCGGAATAGGGAAGGTCGCCTTTGCCGATGTTCGTGACGGTCGATTCGACACTGTAACTTTCGCCGGTGAACGTAATCTTGTTAATGGCGCGGAAGGGGAACGGGAATCCGGTAAATGCTCCCGGCCAATCAATGCCGAATGTCGCGATGCATTTTTCGCTATCGCTTTCGAAACTCAAAAGATTCCATTCCTTGTTCTGTAAAAAACCGTGGAGGGCGTGCGGAGCCCAGCTCACGTTATTGACAAGCTGGTAAACGCTCCCGTTCCAATTGAACTTGGCGTAAGCCACGCGTCCCGGGAAGGGGGCGAGTCGGCAACCGGCGTTTGTGTCGGGCCCCATTTTGTAAATGTCATCGCCTTCGCGGTAGCCGAAAAGGAGGTCGGCAAGTTTACCGCTCTTGCTGTCGGGAATACGCCAGGCGTTGAGGCCTGCACCGTATCCGCTTAAAATTTCAAATTCAGCGCCGTCGTCGCGCTGCAAAACGTAGCACTGCACAGTGCCCAAAGGACGGGAAATAAGTTTGAATCTGGTCATTGGTTGTTCGTCATTGGTCAATAGTTGTTCGTTGCTAGGGAATTTAGTAATTTCCTAACTAGATAAGTAATCAGTTCTAAGTTACTAGTTACTAGAAATTTTGGAAAGAAAAAACATCTTGTATCTTAATTCTTCTAGTACCTAGTAACTATTAACTAGTAACTACAATTTACTATCTTTCGCTTCATGGATTCCCAAACGATTGTAGCCCCGATGACGCCGGCCGGCGTGAGTGCCGTTGCCGCAATCCGCGTAAGCGGTTCCAAAGTGCGAGATGTAATTCGGTTATTGTTTGGCGAATCTGCGATAAAAAATTTAAAGGCTCGCGA
This sequence comes from Fibrobacter sp. UWB12, assembly GCF_900142485.1. NCBI lineage: Bacteria > Pseudomonadati > Fibrobacterota > Fibrobacteria > Fibrobacterales > Fibrobacteraceae > Fibrobacter > Fibrobacter sp. UWB12. The sequence goes on from NZ_FRAZ01000003.1 coordinate 495,091, forward strand.
AGCGAAACTTGCAACGGCAAGGGATTACCGAACTATTGTGAATGGCGACCGGAAAACGGCCCAGGTTATCGATAGCCTCCTGTACATCTTTTTCGAAGGTCCAAATTCCTATACTGGCGAAGACGTGCTGGAGCTTTATCCGCACGGAAACCCGATTATCGTTCGCGAACTGATTCAGGTCATTAAGAGTGTTGAAAGAGTGCGTCTTGCGGAACCCGGTGAATATACGCGCCGTGCGTTTTTGAATGGTCGCATGGACTTGGTGCAGGCGGAATCTGTCGCGGATGTGATCCATAGTGCAAATCGCGATGAACTTAAGAATGCCCATCGTTTGCTCGGCGGTGCGCTCTCGAAAAAGGTCAAGACGCTCACGGAACAGGTCATGGACATTTCGGCGCGTCTCGAACTTGATGTTGATTTTGCCGAAGAAGAGGCCGACCCAGATTACGCAACTTGGGGCACAAAGATTGAAGCGATTCGCGAAAGCGTGCAATCTATATTGAAAAGCTTCAAGGAAAAAGCCAATGTGAGCCGTTTGCCGCTTGCAGTTTTGTACGGCGCTCCGAATGCGGGCAAATCGAGCCTTGTAAACGCACTTCTTGGCGAAGATCGAATTCTGGTGAGCGATATTCCGGGCACGACCCGTGACTTTGTTGAAGTTCGTCTGTTCTTGGATGGTGGTGAAATCCGCTTGGTTGATACCGCGGGTATTGCGGACGAGGCTACTGATGCGCTCGATGCACTCAGCATGGAAAAGAGCAAGGAAATCCTCGCTGAAGCTGACATGAAGATTCTTGTCGTGGATGGAAACAACGTCATTGCGAGGAACGATAGTGGAGCCTGCCGCGAGCAGAGCGTGGCGGAAGCAATCCAACCGGACCTTGTCGTCATTTCGAAATCGGACTTGAACCCATCTCGTCAGGGCGGAAACCTCCGCATTTCTTCGAAGACGGGGGAGGGTCTCGCGGAACTTCGCCAAAAGATGAATGCCGCTCTTTTCAAGAAAATGGAAAATTCCGAAGACCTCTGGATTACGAGCGAGCGCGAAAAGAACTGCCTCGAAGATGCTCTCGCGGGCATCGACCGTACGCTTTCTCTTATTCGTACGAATCCGGCGGTGGAACTTATTGCGTTTGAAATGCAACTGGTGCGCCGGTCTCTCCAAAGTATAACGGGCGAAATTTCGTCCGAAGACGTTTTACAAAAAATATTTGCGGGGTTCTGCATTGGGAAATAGTTACGTTGGTCTCGTTTTAGCCGTATTTGCGTTCGGCACTTACATGGTCCCTCTCAAGGCTTGGTCCAAATTCTCGTCTTGGGCGTACCTCTCTTGCATGGCTTTGGGTATGTTCCTTGGCCAACTTGCCATTTCGATTGCAACGGACACGCTGTGTGTTTTGCCGGTGGGCCTCCTTTGCGGGTTCTTCTGGGTATGTGCGGGGGCGTTCTGCTTTTGGGCCGTAAAGGCCGAACAGGACTTGACAGGTGCCGGTGTGCGCTCGATGGGCGTGAGCATTCTTGCTTCATTTATAAGTGGCGTGCTTGTTTTCTCGGAATCGACGTTACTTTACTTTTCAATTCCGGCAATCCTTCTTTTGCTTTTTGGCTTGAGTAGGCTTGCTCCTCCGCAGGGGAATATTTTTAGAAATTGGCGTTCTTTGTTGGGCGGTCTCATTTTTGGTCTTTACCTCATACCGTACAAGTTTGCCGAAGTTCCTATACTCGAGTTCATGAGCTCGTTCTCTATAGGTATTTTCGTAGCCGCAGAACTTTTGGTTGCAATTTTGTGTATAAAGCGCCGTTCCCTTTTTGAATATGGCTTGGCTCCTTCGATTTCTTCCATGCTCATGGGCATTTTGTGGGTCGTCGGGCAGCATGGCTGCTTCTGGGCTATCGACACGAAGGGCTCCTTGGGGTATGCCGTGGGCTATCCGCTGACGCAGTTGAACCTTTTGGTGAACTTGCTTTGGGGGGTGGTCGTTTTCGGTGAATATCCGACAAAATCGGAACGAATCAAGCTTGCGATTGCCGTTTCTGTGATTTTATGCGGCGGAGCGCTTCTTGCACTGTCAAAAATGTAAGTTTTTGTATCGGCTGTTGCTAATTTTTGGCGTTCTGTCAACGAAAAACATGTAAAAAACTTATTGTTGTTTTGCTAAATCCGCCATCAGAATATATGTTTATAATATGAGTTGGTGGAAGTGTATATTGATTGGGTCTTTAGTCGGTACCGCATCTGTGTGGGCCGTTAAAGCTGCACCGTTTTTAATCAATTCAACGCAGCCTGATGGTTCCGTTGTGCAGATTAGAAAGGTCGGAAACGAACACTTTAATTACACTGTTACTGGAGATGATAGCGTACTTGTGGTACGTGACTCCAGCGGCTATTGGAATTATGCCGACGAACATGGCAAAAAGACGGGGATGAGGGTCCATGCCAAGTCTAAACGTGGTGCCAAAGAGAAAAATTTCCTCAAAAAACGCAATTCTCGTCAAATTCTTGAAAATTTTCGCGAAAAACGCCTAAAACAGTTGGAGGAACAGCGCTCTTCCGAGCCTCAGGTGCTCCAGTCCTCGTCTCCCATGAAGGCTAATGCTTGGGGAGGGCGGACAACCCAAAATACCAATACCCCGATGCGCCCGTCTGTGAATAACGTCAAAAAAGAAGGTGATGTTCGCGGGCTTGTTATTCTTGTCCAGTTTAGCGATGTAAAGTTTAAGCGCGATAATGCCTATGAGGAATACCACGATTTCCTTAATAAAGAGGGATATTCGAATTACTTTATGAAAGGTAGCGCGCGAGACTTCTTTATTTTGAATTCTTCTGGAAAATATCGTCCTACATTTGATGTGTATGGCCCTATAACCCTTAAGGGTACTCGCGATTCCTATGGCGCTTTGGTTGACCCCAATAATATAGCGGCAGGAGCTGTCAATGCCGTCAGCGAAGCTATGGATTCGCTTGTGGCAGCTGGTGTCGATTTTACGCCTTACGATAGTGACAACGATAGAATTGTAGATTTTGTCTACATGATTTATGCAGGTGTCGGTTCGGCAGATACGGATGTGCAATCCGCTATTTGGCCACATTCTTATAATGTAAGCAAGCGTCTTACGCGCAATATGTCCATGTATCGTTACGCCTGTTCTCCTGAAATAGATGGTCAGGCCTATTTGTACCGGAAAAGTACAGATGCATTAAATGGTATTGGAACATTCTGCCATGAGTTTAGCCATGTCCTTGGCTTGCAGGACCACTATGATGTCTATGTCAATGACACGCGTATGAAAGTTCGTTATACGCCGGGCGCTTGGGACTTGATGGATGCTGGTTCTTATAACTGTCCGCAAAATAAGTATAAGTCGACTTCGTGCTCGCCAGCGAATTTGTCCGCTTTTGAACGCTTTAGTTTAGGTTGGCTTGAACCGCGCCGGTTAGAAATTTCGGATACGACTTTTGTTTTGAAGACTATTCAAGAAAATGATGGTCTTGTACTGACCTCGAAAAACGATGCTGAATACTATTTTGTCGATTTCCGTTTAAAACAAGATTTTGACGAGGGTCTTCCGAATCAGGGTTTGTTGATTTGGCATATCAATTATGACAGATATTCTTGGATGTACAACGAAGTCAATACCACGGATCCCATGAAAGTCGATTTAGTTGAAGCTGATGGTAAAGCGGATGTCTACAGTGCTAAAGATGATGCTTTCCCGACGAGTAGGGGCGTTAATAGCTATAATGGCTTTGTGACATGGGGTGGTGATAGTCTTGGACTTGAAGTTTATGATATAAAAATTGTAGATGACCATGTGGAATTCAAAACTCGCGGAAGCCGAGTATCTCCAGTTTCACCGGCATCTTCTTCTAGTGCCGTTCGTTCTTCTTCAAGCAAGGCGGTTTCTTCTTCGAGCAAGCCTGCTTCGAGTTCTTCAAGCGTAAGTTCTTCGTCTGTGTCGTCTAGCAGTAAGGCGAAGTCTTCTTCTTCTAACGTTATTTCTAGTACTTCAAAAGACTTGAGTTCGTCATCAGAACCATTTATGTTTGCAACGCAAAACATAGTTCCGTCTGCAGTTCAATTCTCTGTTGCTGACCGAGCTTTGAAGGTCCATGCAGATATAGATGGACTTAAAACGGTTGCTTTGTTCGATGTAAATGGAACTCTTCTTATGAAGAAATCGTTTGCCGACAAATACTGCGAAGTTCACATGGATAATCTGCGTGGAAAAGCGCTTGTGATTGCGGTGCTCGAATTGAATGGGCAAGTCGTGAAATCGAAAAAGATTAAAGTGAAGTAAACTAGGGGCGAAAGCCCCCTTTTTTATTGTCATTCGAGTATGGAGAAAAAATCTCCATATTTTTTTTAGTAAATTATCTATCATGAAAAAACTTTTCGCTCGAATTGCTTTAAGTTGCGCTTTGGTTCCTGCGTTGCTTGCCGGAACGTCTAAAGCTGCTGTAAATTTGCCCGTACATAAGGAAATTCTGGATAACGGACTTACGGTGCTTTTATACCCCAACAAGCAGGCACCTACGGTGAGCTTCCGTTTGTTTTATGTGACCGGTTCTGTTCACGAAGTTCCGGGTAAATCGGGACTTGCCCACATTTTGGAACATGAATTGTTCAAGGGTACTAAAAAAGTCGGCATTTCGGACAGCATTGCCGATGCCAAATTCATGGCGACTCAAGATTCCTTGCAAGCTCTAATCCGTCCTGCAAAGCAGGCGGGTGACACAGCGCTTGTTAAAAAGCTTACGGCTGAACACGATTCCGTGGTGAATGAACACCGCAAGATTTTTGTGAAGGATGAACTTTGGGGCGCTTATCAGGCTGCAGGTGGCACAGGGCTTAATGCATTTACAAGTGATTTGCTGACGGCCTACACGGTCACGCTCCCCAAGAATAAGATTGAACTTTTCATGTGGCTTGAATCGGACCGCATGCAAAATGCCGTGTTGCGCGAGTTCTATTCGGAACGCTCTGTTGTGCGTGAAGAACGCCGCATGCGCTATGATGACCGTCCGACAGGCCGCTTTTACGAAACGCTCAATTCTATGATTTATGAGGCGTTCCCGTACCGCGTGCCGACCATTGGCTGGCCTAGCGATATCGAAAATTTGACGCGAGAACAGGCCGATGAACATTACCGCAAGTATTACAAACCGCGCAATGCCATTCTCGTGATGGCTGGTGATTTGGATACGCTTGAAGCGATGTCTCTTGTCAAGAAATATTTTGGACCGATTCCGACGGGCGATTCGTTCCCGGCACTTACGGTGCGCGATCCGGAACAGGCGGGCGAAAAGCGTTTGATTGTAAAGCGCAAGGACGCTCCGAATTTGTACACGCTCGTCTTCAAGACTCCGGCAGTTGGTGATAGCACGCTCTATGCGCTCGATATTGCTGAAGGCGTTTTGAATGGACGTTCAGGTCGCCTTTACAAGCGCCTTGTCGAAGAAGAAAAACTTGCTGTTGGCGTAAGCGCAAGCAATAGCCCGAACAAGTATGTTTCTGAGTTCTCGGTCCGCGTGAACCTCCGCCCCGATGCCAACCGCGAAAAGGTCGAGAAAATCGTGTGGGAAGAACTCGAAAAACTCAAGAAAGAACAAGTGAGTGAACGTGAGTTCCAGAAGGTAAAAAATCGCGCCTATGCAGGCCTTATCCGCAGTTTGACCGATATGGAAAATGTGGCAACCATGCTTGGTTGGTATGAAGTCTACGGCGATTATCGCTATTTCATCAATTGGGCAGATAATTTGGATAAGGTGAATGTCGCTGATGTCCAGAATGTTGCCAAGAAAACGTTTGTCCGTGAAAAGTCAACGGTCGGCTTCTTGGTGAAAGAATAAAAATCGTGCTAGTCCCGCCACCGGACGGGCATCTCCATTATAAAAATGAGCGACGCTGATGCGCCGCTTTTTTTTTAGAAGTCTTAATTAAATGCCTTCGATTGCTTGAATCTGCTTCCCGAGTTCGTTTGCTAGTTGCGAATTTTCGTTGTAGATAGCGCTGATTCTTTGGCAGCTGAGCTCGAGCAAGTTGCGGGCTTCGATAGAATCGCTTTGTTTGCGCAGAATTCTCAAAGCCTTATCGATTCTTTCGATGTCGTTCTGATCGGGGTATCCCTTCATGAACGTGTAGAAAAGTTGAATTTGCGTGTTGTAGTCGTTGTCCGATTCGCAGGCAAGCAAAAACGGAATCACGCGCACGTTAAGGAGCTTTGAAAGGTCGCCCATGAAAGTGTTGAGCGTGAGGCCTTTCGGGAAAAGCTCTTCGGAGTCTTTTTGAATATCTTCTGTATTGACAAAGTCACCTTCTTCGAACTGCGAAAGCATTTCGTTCAGCATGTTCATTTCGCTTCGTTTCGCTTGTTCGCGGTACTTTGCTTGGTAGTATATCGGGAGCGTCGTAAGGCAATAGTGTGCTTGGTTTGCACCAATGAATTCACCGATATAGTAAATGTCGGCTTCTTCTTTGAGAATGTCTTCTTCGCTGTTGAAGTTTCCGATGCGAGCTGGAATAGGGATGACTTCCATGTTCGAAAGTTCATGGAGGCGTTCGCGCATGGCATCAACGTCTATATTTTCAGGAAGTTCAACACCGTTTTCTTCCATGGTTTTGAGAAAATTGTTGAACTTTGCGTCGACGGCGCGGTTGACTTCTCTTCTGCTTGGCTTGTGTTCGGCCTGACGAAAATCGCCTTCCAATGTCAAAAGCCCGTTTTTGATCATGTCATTAAACGGAGTTTCGCTAGGTTCGGCGTCGGGGGAGGGCAAAATGCGTGCATAGGCAATCATTCTGCCGCACAACTGGTCGTCATTTCCTTTTTTCTGTTCAATTCCAAGCATGCTCTAAAATTAACAAATTCTAGCGGACTTGAACAATTTTTTGTTTGTATTTACCTTGGCTGGAGGTCCTTACAATGTAAATGCCCGGAGTAAGGCCTGCCATGTTTGCATTTCCTTTTGTTTGGCGGACCAAATTGCCCTTCGTGTCGTAGATTCGCGATTCCAAAACAGCACCGTCGGTGCGCTTAATCTTGGGGAGTGCCACAGGATTTTTCTCAACGTTCTTTTCGGTAAGCTTGATTTGGTCGAGGTTCGGGCCGTCATTGCCATCAACGATGGAGAACGTGATGTAGCTTGCGCCTTTGGGGAGCGTAATGGTTGATTCTTTTGTCTGGTATGTGGTCCACTTGTCGGTGGCTTCGAACGAAACGACTTCTGCGCCTTTGCATCCGTCAACGCCTGCGGTGCATGTGCCGGGGGCTGCGAATGCGAGGCTGCGAACTTTGCCGCTGCCGTTTGCGTATGTCATTTCCATCGTGTATTCGCCTGGGTATTCTACATATACGGGAATTTGCACGGTCGATTTTCCCGTGCCGAAGTTGATGTAGCCTGTGCCAGCAAAGCCTGCGTTTGTGCTTTCGTTGATGGCGTTATCGATGATGCCATCTTCGGCCTGGAAAGTGTCTGTGCCCTTGGCTTCAAAGATGGCTCCGAGTTCGATGTCCTTTGTCATCGTTGTTTTCCAAGTGCTTTCGCTGCCGGCGTCGCTTGCGCTTTTTCCGGTCCATCCTGCAAATTTCCAGCCGCTGGCGGGTTTCGCTGTAAATGTGACGGAAGTGCCTTCTGCAATTTTTTCGCGATTCGGGGAGGCGATAACGGAGCCGCCAATAGAAGAGTTGATTGTTAAGTTGTAGTAAGTGACGTTTGCTTCGAGGACGGTGATTTCGTTGGAGCTTGCACCGAGGCCGCCCATGGAATTTGCGGCGCGGACCGTAACTTTGGAACCTGCGGTGATGCCGCCGACGTCAATGGAATTTGTGGTGGTATTGCTGTGGTATTTACCATTCACAAAGATTGCCCAGCAAATGGCGTTGTCGTCATCGTTCCAAACGATGTTGGCGCCTTCCTGAGAAATTTTAGGTGCTGAAACTTGCGCTGTGAGTTTGTTTGGTTCCCAGTTATCGCTGCCGCCAAGCACATTCTTGAGCGTGTATTTCGCGGCATCGCTTGCGTTCCAAACGGTTTTGAGTGATGTTGCTGTTGAACCATCCTTGCCTCCGTCAAAGTATGTTTTGCGTTGGCTCGTGTTGATAGCGCCGCCATTTCCGTTCTTGCTGTTGTATTCGCCAAAAATCTGCGGAGCGGAATTCATGTCGGGCCCCCAGCCTTCGGCTTTGGGTTCTGCACGCATGATGGTGTTTAACCAAACTACTTTTGCACGGCCCCAGGAACGCCCGAGATAGAATGTCTTGTTGAATCCGGAATTGCTGACTTCAATGATGGCGTTGTTGAAAACGTAGCCCCAGGTATCTGGATTTTGCGAGGCGGTAATGTAGCCACCGTTTCGCGTCATCACGAGTTTGGTGCCTTCGAAGAATACGTCGCCGCCACCGCAGATAAAGTCTACGGTGCCGTCAATTTCGCCGCCTTCCCAATACGTGCGACCTTTCTTGGTGTAGTATGTATCTTGACCGCTCAAGAGGCGCACGTTTTTGTAGATGAACTTGTCGCCTGCATTTTGCTGCAAAGCGACTTGTCGCGCTGCATTTGAAGAACTAACGGAACTTCTGTTTTGCAGGGTGATATCCTGCATGTACATGTTCTTGTTACTCGGGAAGTATATCGTTGCTGTGGTGCTGATGCCTTCGGTATCTGTCGTGTTCCAGATAATCGTTTTGTCAACGGATTCTCCGATGATGGAAATATTCGATCCGCTGAAAGTCGTTTTGCCGTGTTCATCGCCGGTGACTTTGGTAATGTTGTATTCACCATTTGGCACGAATAAGATAAAACGGTTAGATTCGCTTGCGCCCGAAGAGGAGGCCTTTGCGATAGCCGCCTTAAAATCTCCATCGACGCCCAAGACAAAGTCAAATCCGTGCTTCGTAATGGCGAACGCACTTACCGCCATCGCAAACGGCATACAAACTGCAAACCTGTAAACCCAACTATTCAACATAAGACCTCTTCTTTGCTTGTCACCCCGGACTTGTTCTGGATTGTCATTCCCGACTCCGAGCGGGAATCTCCTATTTCGTACTTTTCCCATTCACACGGAATGTATTGCCGCCACGCATAAAGTAAGCCCCTGCGCCATTGGCTTTGTTGCTAAAATCTACAAAGTAGCGGTTGTCCTGCTGGGCTTTGCGGATGGCGCGTATTGCTTCAATGGATGAGCGTGGTACTTCAACTTCGCCAACTTTCAAATCATCGTTCATCCAGCCGATGTAATCGATGTTCGCCATACCGTCTTTCGAAAGGCTTGTGAACTTGAGTTCGCTATAGCCCATTGGCAATTCGATTTCGATTTTTTGTATTTTCCATTCGGTCCAACCACCGGTCGATTCCATGCTGCCGTCTGCAAGTAACGTCTTGTCTCCTGCAGAAACGCTGTAACCGCGTGCGGAACCGCCGCCGTTTGCAAAGCTGATGAACAAAGTGTATTTGCCTTCCTTGAATGCGGTGACGCCGTAGGTCACGAAACTTCCGGTGGAGTTGTCAACGTTGGCGTAGCCTTCGCCGACAAAACCTGTGTTGGTTGTTTCTTTAACGCCTTTGATGTCGATAAAGTCTACACCGTCAATGTATGTTTTGCAGGTGTCGCTCCCGCACATTGCAGGTGGTGGCGGGGGAGGAACGTAATTGTCATCCATCTTGGCGAGTGCTTCAAGGTATGCATTTTCGGTGCCTAGAATTGCAGAGCCGTAATCGCCTGCCCACTGGTAGCCCTTGCGACGTTCTTCGCTGATTTTCATGAAGTCCTGCGTCTTGGTGCTAGCACCATCGCGGTCGCAGAAAAAGTAGTTGTCGTTGTTGACTTCGTAAAAGCGGAACCACAGCGATGAACCCGCCTTGTCCACAACGCCTGCGGTCTTGCTAAACGCCTTGTCTTTTAGTTTATTCTTTTTGTACCAAGCGATTGCGCCTTTGACCGCCTTCTGGATTGCTTCGTTTTGGTCTGGCCAGTTCATCAAAAACCACACAACGCCCATGGATTCGTTGCCAGATTTGCTCGGGAGTTCGTAGGCGCGTGCGCCTACGGGGGCGAGGCTGTTGGTGTCGTGCTGGGCGCACCAAACCGTGTGTTTTCCGTCGTTCACGATTTGCGCCTTGAGCAAGTAATCGACCGCTTTGTCAAGAGCCGATTTCATCTTGCTGCGGGTGGCGTCGTCGATGATATCCGAATCAAATGGACTTGTCTTGTTGGCGATATCCATCATCGTGACCATGGCGCGGATCATGGCGTTGTCATTCAGCGTGATTTGGTCGGAATAGTTGCCGCGCTTGGGCCAAACTTGCGGTAGCCCGCCTTTGGAGCGCTGCATGGTCAAAAGAAAATTGACGGCTTTATTGAAACTTGTCTTAAATGCGGCTTTGTAATTGTTGTTCGTCGTTTCTTTGTAACGCACGGCGAGCAAACGCATTTCCTGGATGGTGGCGTTGTTGTCTATAGTGCCGAGGTCGCCACCGCCTTTAGCTTGCCATTCGGATTTTTGACCGCCGCCATACGCGCTTTTATACTTGTCGGCCATGGCTTTGTAAAAACCGCCGTTTGCGATTTGCCATGTGGTCATGTTGTAGGTGTACTGGTCGATATCCATGCCGGATGCCGCCGAGGTCAGCTCCGAATAGCCTCGATAGCTGTTGATTTTCGAAACTGCTGTTGATGGGGGAGTATAGGTTGCCGCAAACGAAAAAGACGCGACAGACATTGCCGCTACAAAAAACTTGTAGTTACCAAACCCAAAATTCTTCATAAAAAGACCTATAGAAGAGTTTTTAAACCCACACCGCTTCTATAATCTACATTATAATAGGCCGATTTTTGTTATGAATTTCTTTTAAGTGTTGTCTTTGGACAATGGGGCTATTTATAATACACTCTGTATAATATTTTTCTAAAAATTTTTATAAAATCTAAAAATTGATGAAATTTCTTTAAAAATCTTGATTTTGTATAATAAAATCTATTGCAGAGCTATGCCGCAAAAACTAATTTATAGGTATGAAACCAATCACTGAATATCAAGACTACCGAGAATATATGCGAGACTTCTACGAAGAACGCAAACGCAGTTCTTTGTTCTCATGGCGTGAATTCTCCAAATTGGCGGGGTTCACTTCGCCAAACTACATCCAGTTGGTGTGCGAAGGCAAAAGCCGCTTGAGCAAGACTGGCGTTGAAAAAGTGGCCGAAGCCATGGGGCTTGCCGGCGCTGACCGCGACTATTTCTTTGCGATGGAACGTTTTGGCGATGCCAAGAACGATGCGACGAAAATCCAGGCGTTTAATGAAATGCAGAAAATCGCAAAGGAAAACCGCTTACGAGTCGTTGATGCCGAGGCGTTTAAGTATTTCGAATCGTGGGTAAATCCGGTGCTGCGTGAACTTGCTCCGATTATGCCGGGCACAAAACCGCTCGAACTCGCGCGTAACTGCTACCCAGTTGTGAGTGCCGCCGAAGTTCGCCATTCGCTCGACTTTATGTGCCATGCGGAATTCCTAAAGAAGGTCGGCGAAGATACCTATGTGCAGACCGAGAAGGTCGTGACGGGATCTTCCGAGGCGATTCCTTTGGCGCTGCGTTCCATGAACCGTCAAATGTCAAAGTTTGCAACAGAAGCCATTGACGAAATCCCGCCCGAAAAACGCCACATCGCGGGTGTAACGCTAGGTATCTCCGAAGAGACGTACCAATGGCTTGTGCAAAAGCTTGAAACGCTCCGGCAGCAGGTGGTTGCCATGGCAGCAAAAGAAAAAGAATACGATAAAGTTTATCGATTGAACTTACAACTATTCCCACTTACAAAAGGGAAGGAGGAATGAGATGATGAGAGCTAATAAAATAATCGTGAGTGGACTTGCCGCTTTTTGGGTGTCTTGTGCGGAGGTATCGACGACTCCTGATGTTACAGGGGCGACAACGGAACCGAGCACATCGCCGATGGCTGAGCTGACTGAAGCGCAGAAAACCATTTTGGCGAACTCGCTATACACATTGGTGGATTCAACGAAAGTTGATTCTTTAAAAGCCATTTTTGGTTCTGATATAACAAAGATTGATCACCGTTATATTGAATATTTCAATACGCGTCCGTATAGCGTCAAGAACGATCAGGTTTTCAGTTATCCAAGTAAAGATGGGCGTAAGGTTTGTGATGTTGTGACATATAAGCAAGAAAATGGAAAAGATCAAAAAGGTGTTTTTCTCGCGATGTCATACGATGAACACAATCATAGATGTAAATGGGAAGGTTCCAAATTTGAAGAAAAAAGGTGCCTTGCAGATGATTATTTGGGTACTCACCGCAATGAAACGGTTGTTGATGCTAAAATTACTGATGTGGATGGCGTTCCTGTTGTTATAAAATCGATTGGCATGACTTCATTCAATCAGTTTTTTGGGTATGGCGTCTCTTGTGGTGAATACTTAAAAGAATTCAAGCAGTCTTGCAACGCATCAAACGGCCTTTTCATGGATTTTGGAGATGGCTGTAATATGAATCAATTGAGTTTAGCTTGTGCATCTTTTATTCCTGAAGGTAAAACGCCTGATGAAGTATTGAATTCTTATACCGAAGGGTATAAAATTCAGTGCCTTGAAGATTCAATAAAATACGCTCCATACGATGATGAAAATTATGTCTATATTGATCCTTTCTCGGATAGTTTGTATAGAGATAGTGTGAATAGGGTTAGTAATTTAGTTTATGAATGGAGTAGGGCTCAAAAGCATTCCATGTATGCTTATAGATGGCAATTCTCGATAATTGATAGTACGGTAGGGTTAGATGATTGCGATAACTTTGTTTATCAAGAAAGAGAAGATGACGAACTCGCTCTCAAGCATGTTAATAGCTTAGGCTACGCTTATAACACATTGCCCGATACTAAAAATGCAGATGCATATCGCAAAGAGGGTGTTTATGTATTGCCAGATTCCTTGGTGGCTGAATTCTTCCCGAATCTGGCGACTTATCCGGCGGATGGATTAGAGGGACTCAAGTGGTATCCCCCGGAAATTTTCTACATCATCGTTCTGAAAGATGTTGGGGCAAAGGGACATTTTGTAACAAATTTTGATGCAAACGGAATTTACGTGACGGATATTGTGAAAAGTGGAAATTGCCCTGAAGATACGACTGTCCACTATTCGATGATTTTGTTGCTGGATTCTCCTGATTGGGATGTTATGAATCGCCCCATTGTTAAAACGACTTATGTGAGCGATAATTGGAATTGCGACAAGCCGGAAACTCTTGAAAAAATAGAACCTTATGGTGAATGGACAATTTCGTTTGATGGGTCCAGATATTATGAAGAATGGTTTGCTTTGTTTGAAACGGATAGATATGTAGAATTGTATGGTGGTAAAGAAAGATTTATAGAACATTTTGGTGAAGATAACTATTTAAAATTGGTAGGTAAAGACTAGCCCATTTCCAAGATATAGAACTTAACTTTCATGAGCTATTTTCTATCTTAGGGGCGTATGAATACTAAAATCTATTACACCCTTACGGACGAGTCGCCGTTCTTGGCGACTCAGTCTTTGCTTCCTATCGTATCTGCTTTCGCAAAGACTGCAGATATCGATGTCGAAACTAAGAACATCTCCTTGCCGGGCCGCATTCTTGCCGCTTTCGCGGACACGCTCCCGGCGGGTACGACGTTTGCAGGCAAGCCGGTGACGGATGACCTCGCATTCCTCGGCAAGCTCACGCTTGAACCGGATGCAAACATCATCAAGCTCCCGAACATTTCTGCCTCGGTGCCGCAGCTCAAGGCCGCTATCGCCGAACTCCAGAAGAACGGCTACGCCCTCCCGGACTACCCGGATGCTCCTGCAACGGACGAAGAAAAAGCGATTCGCGCCCGCTACGACAAGGTGAAGGGCTCCGCCGTGAACCCGGTGCTTCGTCAGGGCAACTCCGACCGTCGCGCTCCTAACGCTGTCAAGAACTATGCCCGCAACAATCCGCATAGCAACGGCGTGTGGAACGAATCCGTGAAGACTTATGTCGCCAGCATGCAAGCCGATGACTTCTACGGCAATGAAAAGTCTATCACGATGGCTGATGCCGATACGTTCAAGATTGAATTTGTTGATGAAGCTGGTGCTGTGACGGAACTCCGTGCCGCAAAGCCGCTCCTCAAGGGCGAAATCATCGATGCGACCGTCATGCGCATGGCTTCTCTCGAAAAGTTCATTGCCAATGCGATGGCCGAAGCTAAAGCCAAGGGCCTCCTCTTCTCCGTGCACCTCAAGGCCACGATGATGAAGGTCTCTGACCCGGTGCTGTTCGGTGCTTTTGTCCGCGTGTTCTTCAAGGATGTGTTCACGAAGTACGCAGACCTCTTTAAGGAACTCGGAATCGACGCCAACAACGGTCTCGGTGACTTGTTCAAGCGCCTCGAAGGCAATGCCAAGGAAGCCGAAGTCAAGGCTGCTATCGACGCCGCACTCGCCGCAGGCCCGGACCTCGCCATGGTCGATTCTGCCAAGGGCGTTACGAATTTGCATGTGCCGAGCGACGTGATTATTGACGCTTCAATGCCGGCAATGATCCGCAATTCCGGCTGCATGTGGAACAAGGAAGGCAAGCTGCAAGAAGTTGTCGCCTGCATCCCGGACCGCTGCTACGCGGGTATTTATGATGAAACGATTGAATTCTGCAAGCAGAACGGCGCATTTGACCCGAAGACGATGGGTACCGTACCGAACGTGGGCCTCATGGCTCAGGGTGCCGAAGAATATGGCAGCCACGACAAGACGTTTGTCGCAAAGGGCAAAGGCGTCATTCGCGCTGTGAACGGCAAGGGCGAAGTCCTCTTGCAGCAGGAAGTCGCTGCTGGTGATATCTTCCGCATGTGCCAGGCCAAGGACGCTCCGGTGCGTGATTGGGTGAAGCTCGCTGTAACGCGCGCTCGTCTCTCGAACACTCCGGCTATCTTCTGGCTCGATCCGGAACGCGCTCACGACCGCGAAATTCAGAAGAAGGTTGAAGCCTACTTGCCGGAACATGACCTCAAGGGTCTCGACATCAAGATTATGAGCCCACGCAAGGCTATCGTCGAAACGATGAAGCGTGCTAAGGCTGGCCTCGATACTATCGGTGTGACGGGTAACGTGATGCGTGACTACCTCACGGACCTTTTCCCGATTCTTGAAGTCGGAACCTCTGCAAAGATGCTCTCCATCGTGCCGCTTATGGCTGGTGGTGGCCTTTATGAAACGGGTGCAGGTGGATCTGCTCCGAAGCAGGTGCAACAGTTCCTCGCCGAAAACTACCTCCGCTGGGATTCTCTCGGTGAATACTTCGCACTCGTGCCTGCATTCGAACAGGTCGCGCTCAAGGACGGCAACAAGAAGGCTAAGGTCTTGGCCGATACGCTTGATGCCGCCAACGGCAAGATTCTCGAATTCAACCGCACGCCGGCTCGTAAGATCGGTGAACTCGACAACCGTGGTTCCCACTTCTACCTCGCTCTCTACTGGGCTCAGGCTCTCGCCGCCCAGAAGGACGATGCAGAACTCGCCGGCAAGTTCGCTCCGATCGCCGCAGCTCTCTCCGCAAAGGAAACGGAAATTGTCGCTGCTCTTGCTGCCGAACAGGGTAAGCCTGCCGATATCGGTGGTTACTACATCCCGAAGGCAGAACTTCTCAAGAAGTGGATGCGCCCCGTCGAAGCGTTCAATGCAATTATCGACAACATCTAGAATGTCACCCCGGACTTTGTCATCCTGGAGCGTAGCGATAGGATCCAAGGCATTAAAAAAGGAGTGTCGCAGAAATGCGCACTCCTTTTTTTTGCTTCGCTGTGAAATTCTTAGAATTGCCCGCGGCTCCCGTTGATAATCCATTGGCACAAGGCTTCTATGCCATCGTAGTCGGGGAGCGTCTGGATAAAGTTCTTGGACTTGCTGCGTTCAATGAAGTTTCGCCACACCATCTCGTTTTTGCCGTTCAGCCCGAGGTGCTCTTCAATTGCGCCTCGCGTCCAAACCCAAATGCCTTGCTCGCAAAGCTTGTTGTGAATATTGCGGATGGGGCGTTCAGCTTCGGGCATAGATGCCATCATTGCATACGCCGTAGAGGCACTGATATTGCTGTGCTTGTTGACAGGGAGGCCGTTCACCAAGCGCAAATGGTTGTGGCAGGCGAGCTCGCGGAACAAGTTGCGACATTCGGTAATGTCCGGGTCGTTAGCGCTCAAAAATCCGTCGCGGGTTGCCGTGGTAAACGCGTAGTCCAAATCGACTATGGCTCGCACGGGAATGTCCATCGCGCTCAAAACCTGCATACTCTTGCGTGTATTGCTCACGCCGCCTTGACGCACGAGCGCACATTTGATAAGTGCAAAAGATTGCCCGGTAATGCGTTCGAAAAGGGCGGGGAGCACTCGCCATTCCGTTTTTCCTT
The DNA here is from genome assembly GCF_900142485.1 of Fibrobacter sp. UWB12. Classification (NCBI taxonomy): domain Bacteria; kingdom Pseudomonadati; phylum Fibrobacterota; class Fibrobacteria; order Fibrobacterales; family Fibrobacteraceae; genus Fibrobacter; species Fibrobacter sp. UWB12. The sequence goes on from NZ_FRAZ01000003.1 coordinate 511,526, forward strand.
CGGTAAGCAGCACATAATCGGCAAATAAAAGTTCATTGCTGTTAGACAAACTAAACAGCATCTGCAACTGGCTCGGCGCATCTTTCACGACTTGACGAACGGCATCTTCCATTCGTTTGCGCATAAATGTACCGCGTTGCCTATTCTTGCGAATCAAAAGAGACGTGCTCACATCTTCACTCGTGACCATCTGCGCGGAATGAGTTGCAAAGACAACCTGATAGCCTTCATTCGAAAGGTTCTTGAGGGCAACGCGCACAAGTTCAACAGCTTGCGGGTGCAAGAACAGTTCCGGTGAATCAATCAGCATGAGCGTGCGGCTCAGATAATGATTGTTGTGATGCTTTTTGATTTCGGCGAGGTAACGGATAAGCGCCATTTGGATGGCTCGTTGCGAACCCGCACCCATGCGTGAAATGTCGCGTTCGAAACCGTCATCTTCATCGACAACCTTAATCGTTGCACTCTTGAGGAATGTCTCAAGAGTCGGTACAGGAATGTCGAGTTCTACTTTAACGCTCGGGAAAAGCGGACGGAGGGCCGTGTTGACTTCTCTATCGAAAGCCTGGATTTCATCAGCTCTTTTGTCGCTCCCAGGGGCAAGTAATTCTGTAAACTGCTCAATGACTTGACTCAGCTCGCCACCGAACTTGCGCTCGAGTGGCTTGAAAATCTCGTGCATGAGCTTTGTGTAGGCGTTGTTCCCCTCAAAATCCCAAATTGCGATGGATTCCGGGAATATACGGTTGAACGCTGCGATGAATTTGTCGTTGACACGGACCCAGTCCTTGCCTTTGCGCTTGCCGTTAGATGGGCTAAATGCCCAAAATTCAATATTGCCGGGGAGCTCGCCCGGGATGCGCTGGACTTTCTTGACACGGAGTGTGGAACCTGCAAGGAACGGCTCGAGTTCTGCCGCCTTTTCGTCTCCAAGGCGGTTTAAAATTTGTTCTGTAATTCCCTCGAAAATCCCTTCGGCTTCAACGGGGTGGTTCGGGTCGTCAAAATACGAGATGTCCAGCGAGAAATTGGCTAGCAACCAGCGAATTCCCATCAAAATATTCGTTTTTCCGGCATTGTTATAGCCAATCAAAGCGGTAAAATCACTAAGCGGAAACGTCTCGCGCTGGATAGAGCGGAGATTCGAAATCGTAATACGGGACAATCTAAGTGCTTGCTGCTGCATAGCTTGAAACTATAAAAACTTTTCGCAAAAAGTCTCATTTTGAGCGAATAGAGGCGAAAAAGTGCGTATATAGACCGTATAAATTGGAATGATTGCGCACGAAATTACGATAAAAACGAAAAAACACCAAAGCTGTTGGGGCTATGGTGTTTTTTTTGGGGTTAGGAGGAGAACAAAGAGTTCTTGAACATAAAGGTATCTAAAGTTTGCTGGCTAAAGGTGTTTTTCACTAGATTAGTGTTGAAAAGTGTTGTGAACTTCTCAATGAAGCGATGCAATTTTTTCTACAATTAACAATAGGTATGTTAAAAAGAGGTTTTGCTTAGTGTCAAACTTTCAAAATGAAAATGTTGCGGGAATAATTTCTAGATTTCCGGGCATGAAGAAATATGCTGCTCCAGTTGTTCTTTTTGTTTTGGCCTGCGCCTTAATTGTTTATCTCAAAGTTGATTTCTCGGGTTCGTCCACTTCGTTCGACGTTAACCGATACATGCAGACTCGTGCCAAAATTGATTCTTTGGAAATTGCATTGTGGAATGCACAGGGCAATGTCGATACTCAGGTAAAAATCCGCGATGAGCTTTCCAATGCCTGGGAAGATCTTTCGGCCATGCGTTCTAATACGGAAGGCGATGCTGAAGAATCAGAAGAAAACGTAGGCGGCTTTTCTAGTGGCGTTTTGCTTTGGATTATCGGAGGCTCACTTGCGGTCCTCCTTTGCGCCGTGATTCTTGTTCTTGTGCTTATCCATCGCAAAAAAGTGGTTGAAACTCGAATGATGGAAGCGCTTGCTAAAGCAAAAGAAACGGGTGAGTTGCCTGCTGTTGACGATACCGAAACGATTACAACTACACGAGTTCATGCCCCGAAAAAATCTATTATCGACGAAGCTCAGGAATTTGCAGCCAAGCGTCGTGAAACGATGGAAATGCAAACAAAGACGGGCGCTGATGTGGAATCTTCTAGTGTCGGTGCGACAAAGGCTGCTTTTGAAGATGAACATGGCGTTCCTGAAAATCGCATTTTGACATCGCCGTTTAACGGAAAGACTGTACTTCGTCCGACCGCAAGAGAACGTATTACTTCAGCCATGCAGTCGCTTTCTGACGTGCTGCATCATGACCGATCCAAGGTCTCGCATCCAAAGGAACAAACCCCACCGAGACCCGAAGTTGTAGCTACGGCTGTCGCTCATCCGCTTGAGATGAACCGCTTTGATCGAGAATCTTCGGTGAATAGCAAGATCTTGCAGATGTCTCGTAGAGGGTTCCCTGCTTCGGCAATTGCTTCGAAGTTGAAAATTCCTCAGGCTAAGGTCGAGGCTGTTATCAAGGAAGCTGTAGAAGCAGGTAACTAATGCGTTACCGCTTTCGTTGCGAATATCTAGGCAGTGCCTTTTACGGCTGGCAAGAACAGAATTGTGGCGGCAAGCTCCGCTTTGTAACTGTGCAATCAACGCTCGAAGAAGCGTTGTCGATTGCTTTGCGTACACCAATCCGCGTGACGGGGTCGGGCCGAACCGATACGGGCGTACATGCTCGGGGACAGTGCGTTCACTTTGATTTTGACGGTGAACTTGATCCAGTGAAGGTTGTTCGCTCTGTTAATGGTCTTACAAAACGCCTTATCCGTATCCGTGATTTGGAACCTTGTGCTGCAGACTTTAATGCGCGTTACGATGCCGTATTGCGCTATTACCAGTACACGATTTTTACTCGTTCGGTTGCGTTGATGCGTGATTTTGGCTGGGAATGTGGTTCTCTCAATCTCGATATCGATGCGATGGGGCGTGAAGCCGCCTCGTTCCTCGGAGAACACGATTTTATTGATTTTTGCATTCCGCGTAACGACGGAAAATCGACACTTTGTACGTTAAGTGAATTTCGCCTGGAACGATTGAACGACTGGAGCTGCATGTTCCACATTAAAGGGAATCGTTTTTTGCATCGCCAAGTTCGTGCCATGGTCGGCACACTCTTTGATGTCGGGCGAGGTCGCTATCCCGAAGGGACGGTCAATCAAATTTTCGCCAAGCAATTTAAAGGCGAGCGCACATGGGCGCCCCCGCAGGGGCTTGTGCTAGAGAACGTGGAATATAGGGATTATTGATTTTAGTTGTTGGTCATTGGCTCTTGGTCTTTAGTTTTAAAGTTTGGCGCCTTTGGCGCGATGATATGACTAATAACCAATGACTAGCTGCTAGTGACTAACTTCTAATTGCTTCAATCATTTCTTTCACAGCGCGTTCCATGCCGACGAGTGCGGCGCGGCTTACGATGCTGTGTCCGATGATGATTTCGTCAATGCCGTCAATCTGGGCAACTGCTTCTACGTTTCTGTAATTAAGTCCACGACCTGCAAGCACGTTCAAACCATACTTGTGCGCAAGAACAGTCATGTCTTGCAATGCAGAAACTTCACGGTCGACTTCTTCGCGGCTGCCAAGTTCGAATGCCGTTGCATATTTGCCTGTATTGAATTCAACAAAATTTGCACCGACCTTCTTGGCTGCCTTGACCTGTTCGGTTTCGGCATCGATAAACACGCTTACGAGAATATCGTTGTTGCGAAGCGTCATGATGTACTTTGCAAGTTCATCAATCTTTGCAGATACGTTAAGGCCGTCTTCAGTAGAAAGTTCGGTATGGACTTCCGGGACGAGGGTGACCATGTCCGGTTGGCGGTTGATGGCAAACTGCACCATTGCTTGTGTCGGTGCCATTTCAAGATTCAGCTTGGTCGTAACAGTTCCGCGGAGGAGTCTGATGTCTCGGTCCTGGATATGGCGCTTGTCTTCACGGAGATGGGCGGTGATGCCGTTGCAGCCGGCAAGTTCAGCGATCATGGCTGCTGCGACTGGGTCTGGTTCCTTGCCTTTACGGGCTTCACGGATTGTAGCAATGTGGTCCACGTTTACACCGAGTTTGATAGACATAGGCTCTCCTATTTAGAATTGAATAAAGTAGATAAGTCAACGAGGGTCGTGCCTTGCTTGGCAGCTTTTTTGGCAATGTCCTCAATTTTAGACAAATTTTGTTCTGTCAGCGGGAGAATCATTATAGATGTTCCGCTTTTTGGGGCTTCCCTGAGTTTCTGGTGGACATAGTCTTCGACAGAACTATTGTCCGGATTATACGGGAATGCAATTTTACAGATAATATCAAAGTCCTTGCATGTTTGCGGAACAACCGTACGTTCTTCCATGGATAAATCCAAAAACCACATGTTCTTCTTTTCGGTGGGCTTTAAGATAGCCTGCAAAAGTTGTTTATGCTTGACTGCCTGTTCTCCATAACGAGTTGCTATGCCTGCTGCATTCGGGAGAACGTCCTTTGCATCGTTGATGTTTTCTTCAATTTGTTCTTCGGTGTGGTGTATGCGGAGCGGACGGAGCTTGTTGTGGACTTTGTTCAACTTAGTCGATTCCATGGCTAGCCATAGAACAATTTCTTTGTTGTTTATTTTGTTTAGGTCTTTGTAGAAATCATCGTTTAAACCAAAGGGAGGAACGAGCAGGTCGAACGGAAAATCTAGGTGGTTTAGCTTTTCGATAATCTCATGAGACAAGTTTGTTGTTTGAAACGCAATCGACATGAGCGATGCGTTTTTCATGAATATATTGTCCGAAACTTGAAGTGTCAGCTGAAGCGAATCACCCTTGGGCGTTAAAATATCCACCTTTGCGGATTGGTACGAATTTGGGTTGTCGTTCAGTTCTTCCATCAAGAGTACAGTCCCTCCGCGCTTCTGGATAAACTTTTGCGCTTGCATAAGATAGACTACGATGGTCTTTCCGCGAGCAAGGGTCCAAATAGTACGCTTGGAACGTTTGGAATAAGTCGACGAAATAATCTTGAGCTCGTCTTGCAAGCCTTTTTCGAAGGGAATAGTGTCGTTTTCAACCGGAGCTGATTCGGGGGAGTGCATACCGGTAGTTTCCTCGATTTTTTCGAGAATATGATGCGCCTTATCTTGGTTGTTCAAAAAAAATGCCAAACCGGCAAAAATCCCCGACGCTAAAAAAAGTGCGACAATGTGTTTAAGCTTAATCATTACGCCTATAAATATAACTACATTGAGCGCGTATGCCTATTCTGTTTGCACTTGTTGGAGCTACTGGTGTTGGCAAGTCTCGCCTTTCACTGGAACTGGCGGAACGCTTTAACGCCGAAATCATCGGCGTGGATTCTCGTCAGATATACAAAGGTTTTGCCATTGGAACTGCGCAGCCCTCTACGGAAGACATGCTTCGGGTGAAACACCATCAGATTGATTTTCTTGATCCGCGCAAGGTTTATTCTGCGGGCGATTTTTGTGCAAATGCGAAAAAACTTTTGTCTGAAAATCCCAACCAGAATTACATCTTGGTTGGGGGAACAGGCCTGTATCTTCAGTCTTTGATGCTTGGACTTCCGCAGATTCCCAAAATTGATGAGTCTATTCGAAAATCTTTCGAAGATGATGCAGTAAAGTTTGGAAGTAATAGTTTGTTCAAAAAAGCGAAAGAAGTGGATCCCGAGGCGATGGAAAAGGTCGAAGATAATAATGTTCAGCGCATTATTCGTATTCTTGAAGTGTTCCAGCTGACAGGCCGCAAACTCTCGGAATGGCAAAAGAAACGTGAAGGGGGAATTGGTGTCTTGCCTGTGTTCTGGCTTAATCGAGCTCGTGAAAATCTTTATGCAAGAATTGATACGCGCGTGGATCAAATGATTGCAGATGGTTGGCTTGATGAAATTCATGAATTGGCAAAAACGGTTCCGCTAGAAGCTCCTGCATGGCAGAGCCTTGGCTATAAAGAACTTTTGTGTGCAAAAGACGGTAATCAAGTGCAATCAGTCCTTGAAGAAGTGAAACGAAAAACGCGAAATTATGCGAAAAGGCAGTTGACATGGTTCCGTTGGCAGGTCAAATCGACTGAAGTGGACTTGGATACCTGTACAAATCCTCTGGAATACATCCATAATAGGGTGGTTGCCCCTTAAAAGGGCCGTTTTTAGGACTCTCCAAAAATTTTTTCACCAAAAATTGGGCTTGAAAAGGGCAAATTGCCCTTTTTCTTTTTGAGGTCTCCTAAAAAAGTGGTGAATAGAATGTGAATATCATGATGTAGAAACGGGATAGAACCCGTTTTTAACGAAAAAAGTGAAAAAAAGTGAATTTTTTTGCCAATGACCCCTTGTTTTTATTCCTGAAAATTCTATAATTGGTCTCACCCTCGAAACGACGGTCAAAACGAAGAATCGAGAGTAAAACGAAAGCCTGCAAGACTTTCGGGAAGATTGAAGGAATCGGAGATGTGCTTAGTGACGGCCCAAGAAAATTTCTTGGAAGTCAAATTAATCAAGAGGCGAGAGTCGCG
>NZ_FRAZ01000011.1:0-76113 GCF_900142485.1 Fibrobacter sp. UWB12
AGTTCCTCGTATCCGCCGTGACGGTATTTCCGCAACCATTTTTTCAGACAGCAGAAACTCAAGTCGTACTTGGCGACGGTTTCCGCATAAGATAGAGATTTCTTGATGACCTCGTCAATGACAGCCTTTTTCAAGGCCGAAGTTGCACGAACATTCGGTTTCCTATCCGTCTGCCAAAAGCCCGTTTGTCGAAAAAGTCGAATGTGACGCTTGATTTCAGATAGTTCAAGACCTGTCATCCTTGAAATCGACGGCGAGTCATAACCATCCTTGTAGAGTTCATAGGCCTTAGCCCATTCTTCTTTAGTGTGTTTCTTATACATGAAAACCCCGAAAGTTGTGTCCAACTTTCGGGGTTCACATCAAGCGAGGGGTTGCTTTTCTGCATAGAATTTCATATATTTATCCATAGATAGGGTGGAAGGGTGTCCACCTGAGATAAAAAAGAAAGCCCAAATGGATGACAGGGTGGTAGAGCGACCACCTGAGATAAAAAAGAAAGCTCATTAGATGAGACCGTTTTTTATATATCATAAAAAACGGTCTTTTTTTTGTTTAAAAAAGGATTCACCATGAGCACAGCAAAAGAACCTCTGATAAGACTGTTATCCACTCTTTTTTACGAACGATATTCCAACAATTCAGAAATTCTATCCAAAAAAAACCGCCCCTACTTAGTCCTATTAGTTGAATACAGGGGGCTACGTTTTGCCATTCCATTTAGATCCAACATTCAACACACTCATGCATATAAATTTCAAGGAAACTCTAAAAAAAGACAATCTTCTGGTCTTGATTTCAGCAAAAGCGTGATTATTTTTCAAGATGACGAAATTGGCATGCCAGCGCATATCGATTCAAAAGAACATACAGAAATTTTGAAACGATACGATTTTATCGTTGAAAAATTTCAAAAATACATTGATGCTTTTATTGAAGGATTAAAGCGCGAGCCTTTGCAACCAAAGTATAAATTATCGTCTTTAACTTATTATAAAGAATTACTTTTATCCAGCCATATATAAAAAATCCCCCGGCGCAGTGAACCGAGGGAATTAAAAGCGATGGAGATTCCCGCTCGGAGGCGGGAATGACAATACTCGCGTTTATCTTAGCTCAAGCGGCTGATCATATAACCAGCGCAAACTGCCGTACCAATCACGCCGGACACGTTCGGGCCCATAGCGTGCATGAGGAGGAAGTTCTGCGGGTCATACTTGGCACCTTCAACCTGAGAAACACGGGCAGCCATCGGCACAGCAGAAACGCCTGCGGAACCGATAAGCGGGTTCACCGGATTCTTCGGAGAGCACTTGTTCATAATCTTTGCGAGGAGCAAACCGCCGAAAGTGGAGAAGCCAAAGGCAACCACACCCATAGCGATGATCATGAGAGTCTGCGGCTTGAGGAAGATGTCAGCAGACATGGTGAGACCCACGGACGTGCCGAGGAAGATCGTCACAATGTTCATGAGCTCGTTCGAAGAAGTCTTCACGAGGCGTTCAACGACACCAGCTTCCTTGAAGATGTTGCCCATCATAAGCATGATGATAAGGGCAGAGGCATCCGGCACGACGAGCACGCAAACGATCATCACCATCACGGCAAACACGATGCGTTCGGCCTTGGAAACCTGGCGGAGAGCCTTCATGCGAATCTTGCGTTCAGCGTCGTTCGTCATAGCGCGCATGATAGGCGGCTGGATGAGCGGCACGAGAGCCATGTAGGTGTAAGCAGCAACGGCGATGGGGCCGATGAGGTGCTTAGCAAGCTTGTTCGCAGTGAAGATGGACGTCGGACCGTCAGCACCACCGATGATACCGATGGAAGCTGCTTCACCGAGCGTAAAGCCACCGAGAGCGACAGCTGCAAACATGGTCATGAACACGCCAAACTGTGCGCCACCACCGAGGATGAGCGTACGCGGATTAGCGATAAGCGGTCCAAAGTCCGTCATGGCACCCACGCCCAAGAAGATGATGGGAGGGAAGAGTTCCAGATGGATACCCTGGCTGATGTAGTAGTAGAGACCGCCAGTCGGGCTGAACATACCTTCGATGCTCCAGCCACCGTCGTAGAACGCGACGGACGGGATGTTCACCGCAAGTGCACCGATAGCAATCGGCAAGAGCAGAAGCGGTTCGTATTTTTTGACAATCGCAAGGAACATCAACACGAAGCTCACGATCCACATGATTACCATCGGAACGGTAATCTGCGCGAATCCTGTGCTCGAGGCGAAGTCCGCGACTGAGTTAATAATTCCACTCATTGACTTTTACCTCATTAGGCAATGGTCATCAAGACCTGGCCATCAGTAACAGTGTCGGTTTCCTTGACGGAGATAGAAGTGACCTTGCCTGCGCACGGAGCGACGACCGGGTTTTCCATCTTGAGGGCTTCGATAACAGCCACTTCCTGGTTGGCAGCAACAGTGTCGCCAACGTTAACCTTGAGCTTGAACACAGAGCCAGCGAGCGGGCTCTTGACTTCGGTGCCACCAGCGACGGCCGGAGCCGGAGCAGCAGCAGGAGCCGGTGCCGGAGCGGCAACCGGAGCAGCAGGAGCTGCTGCAACTGCGGAATCAAGAACTTCTACTTCGACGTCGTAGGTCTTGCCTTCGAAACTGATACGGACTGTTTTCTTCATTTTTATTTTTCCTGGCTTATAAGCCTGTTAAGTTTTTAAAAGTTGAACCTTACTTGACGATCGTCCAAGCAGGGGAGTTAATGTTTCTGTAAGCGGTCACGCGGCAGGGCTGACCAAGAGCCTGCGTTGCAGCAGCGGTAGCAATCACGAGGAACTGTTCGTTTGTAAGTCCCGGATGTTCTTCGAGGGCGGCGACAGCGGCAATGCCGAGGAACGCCTGGAGCTGCTTGTTGGTGAATCCCGGATGGATGCTCTTTGCATTCGGATCCCAGTCGCAGTGTGCCGGAGCACGAACCGCAGGAGCCGGAGCGGCAGCAGCAGCGGCCGGAGCAGCCTTCTTAGCAGGAGCCGGAGCCTTGACCTTGTCCAAGCCGAGCTTCTTCATGATTGCGCTCATGATAGTGCAGAGGACGAGGAGGCCAATGATCACAGACATCACGACGATGAGGCCTGTTGCCTGGAATTCGACGAGCTTGCCGATGGTGAACTTCTGGACTTCACCATGGCACTTGCCAGCTTCCATCTTGCCATGGCAGTATTCGCTACCGAGCTTAGCCTTTGCAATCGGAAGCACGGCCGTACCGTTGGCATTTTCAACGGAATCGCGAATATCGCGGGCGCGAACGGACTGTTCGTATGTCTTATAAAGAATGGAATAGCCACCACCGTGAGTTTCCACAATCTGGAAAACAGTAGATTCATCCATCCACTTGAGCTGTTCCTTGATCGGGGCAGCAATGGAGTCCGGCATCAGAGCAATCTGCTCGTCAAAACGGCCAACCTTTGCAGCCTTGGAAGCAGCAGGTTGAGCTACGATTTCAGACGCAAAGGCAGCGGAAACCGTTGTCACTGCGGCAAAGACCATAGCTTTCTTTAGTGTATCATTCATATCGGAATGCGTCCATGTTTAATTAAGTGAACTGTTTGATAAAAATCAACGCGCGTGAATATAGCAATTTTGACGAAATTACATCGTCATTGTGCCGGAAGGAAGGCCCTTCACAGGCACATAGCGAAGCGTTCCGTCAACACCCATGATAATTGCCACACCGGCAAGGTAATTGATCCACTGTTTCGTGTCGAAATAGCGCAAATTCACCTTTCCCTCTGTGCAGAACGCTGTCAGCGGCACCACGAGCATATCATGAGAAATCCAGACCGCCATTTTAGAAACCTTTTCAAAACGCGGCACCACCACTTCGGTCATAAATTCTTCACCACGAGACTTCAGCGGATAGTACGCATCGCTATAACTTCCTTTGTATGCATATTCCGAAGTCACGACCCAGCCGCCGCCATTGCTGTTCTTGTAATTTTCAAACTTGTCATTGTCCTTTACGAACCATTCGCCGTCCAGCTGCGGAATCGTATCGTTCCCCATTTCAGTAATTCCGGCACCCAGAGCCACGTTTTCGCAAGTCTCGTAGCTGCGCGTGTAAGTCGAGTTTGCAAAGTAAATATTTTCACCCTTGAACTTTTCGCCCACGGTTTGCGATTGTTTCTTTCCATTACTCGTCAGGTGACCATTCTTACCAGTATCATCTGAACGCTCCGCATGGCGCAAAATAAAGATGACTTTTTCACCGGCGGCAACGGTCTTCAAAACATCGCCAACATCTTCAAATTCAAGAATCTCGCCCGGCTCGGGTTCACGCCAGGTCTTTTTACTCTGGTCATAAATGTAGGACTTGTCCTGATTGATTTTTCCGCTCTTAATTTGCCCATCATAATCACCAGCACCCAAGCCATACGTATCTTTTTCAAGGTCTGTCGCCACGCGCCAATTCTTAGTCGTCCTGTCGCAAATAAAACGGATCTTCGGGCCATCCGGTTGTTCGTAATAAGAGACAAAATATTCGCTCTGGCTGTTACCCACATGCTTTACCTGGCCTGCAGTCATCGTGCCGCAAGATTCAAAGCCGTGAGTTTTCGTCCAGAAATTACGTACATGCTTTTCAAAATCAGGAACGTCACCGAGTCCCCAATATTCCATATTCGTGCGGATTTTTTCAAGGCCACCTTCAGCATCGAGCATCAAAAGTTTATCTGCAAGTTTTGCCTTCGATGAATTGTCGCCCCAGTTGCCATCGCCACGAATGTCATCAGCAATAAAGTCTGCAAACTTAAGCATATCATTCACAGAGCCATAGCTCTGCATCATCACAGAAACCGCAAGGAGAGCGGCACTGTAATCATCAGAACCGAATAAACTTATATCTTCTGCGGACTTGCTCGACGTCGTAGATGTCTGACCACCACGGTTCCAACCGCCAAAGCCACCATAGCCTCCACCGCCACCAGAGCTGCCAAGGCTAATTCCGAAAGACGAAAGCACATCCGTCAACGCACGCCCGCTCTGGCTCCCGATCGGCTGGTTATTGCCGGAATCTTCCACGAGTTTCATCACACGCGGAGCTGCCATATGCGTAAGCATGTTCACATTGAAAGAATCGCGCTTCGATAAATCTACAACCGCACGGAGCGTCACAAGCGACGAAGAAAGTTCGCCCGTGAGTTCATCCATGTAAAAGCCATTTGCCTCAACGCGCACGTAAGGAGATACAAGATTGACACTCGGGAAATTAAACGAACCATTCGATGTAACAATGCAGGTTTCGTGCGCTCGTTCGGAATCCGCCAAGCGCTTGAGGCTGTCCAATTCGACAATCTTAACCGAAGTTCCATAACGGAAAGGCCCCTTCTCCGCAAAGCCCGAAATAGCAACGCCCGCTCTGCGGAAATCCGTCGCATCATCTCCCATTTCTACAATAGATTCTGCGGGAACAAGAACACCATCGTGACATGTGAAGGTTCCAGTTATCGTCGTATCGTTAATAGGTTTTTGAACGACCGAAGTATCTTTGCCAGAACCTTTGCTAGAACTGGAGTAAAAATGATGGTGACCCCTTTGCGAAGAAGAGCTGTTCAACGAAGAACTGCTCTTATTATCTTTTGGCGGTTTTTCATTCGAGGAGCTACCCTTCGAATCTGAGCTATCGATTTCCGATATAGTCTCGCAATCGTCGCCATCGCACGGAATAGCCCCGTACTTGACGGAATCGCAAGACGACAAAAGAAGCGCCAATATAAATAATATCCAAACCCGCATAAGGTGAATATTAGAAATTTCTAGTCAGCGAACCCAGACTTGAGGCCCCGAATCGCGATATAACGACGGTTTCCGGCCTTGTCAACGATAATTGCGACACCCGCAAGGTAGTTAATCCACTTGCCTCCATCATATTTTCTCAAATTAATCTGCAAATTTGAGCAATAGGCTACCAGCGGAACCATCAACTTATCATGGGAACTCAGGAGCACAAACTTTTCCTTGGTGTACTTCTTCAAAAGAACATCCTCGATGAGTTCCACGGAACGTTCCGCAAGATCATAGTACGCAGCGTCAGCACCCGTCGAGTAAGCTCCTGTGTAGGCATACTTGGAAGTCACTTCCCAGCCACCGCCACATTCGCTCTTTGCCTTTTCGACAGCTTCACTGTTCTTGGCATACCAGTCATCGTTCAACTGCGGAAGCGTATCGCGCGTGTCGTAAGATTGTCCGCGGCCTTTTGCAATCGACATCACCGTCTGGTGAGCACGCAAGAATTCCGATGCCCCAAGGACAAAGTCTTCCTTGAACTTCGTGAGTCTAGCACCGACTTCTTCGGATTGCTTTTTACCATTGTCCGTAAGCGTTCCACCCTTACTCGTATCGTCACCACGTTCCGCATGACGCAACACAAAAATTACACGCTCATCATCCTTGACGTTTTCGTAAACATCCTGGATATCGACAAATTCCTTTACATTCGAAGCAAGGACAAAATAACGGTCCTTTTCAATAGCCGTAGACTTGCGCCATTCCTTTTTGGTACCATCATAGGTATAGAACTCGCCCGAGAATGCACCGCGACGCACATCGCCGTCTTCAGCCGTAGCCGTTTCCCCCATGAAGTCCTTCAAGCTATCCGGAATCGACAACCAGCCTTTCTGCTCATCGCAAACAAAACGAGCTGTGGACTTCGACACATCATCATATGTCGCAGCGTAAAATTTGCTGGACTTGTTTTTCACAAAGAAGATTTCGCCCGCATTTTCAGCATCGCATGTGGGGAACTCAAGTTCTGTCAAATAAAAACTCTTGAGGTACGGTTCAAATTCAGCAGCCTTGCCCAATTGCGTCACAAGTGTCTTACGAACGGAGGCATAACCATCCTTCAAGTCGTTCGTCAAAGCCCAGTCTGCAATTGACAAGCGAGCATTTGAGTCATCCCATTTGCCATCTTTTGCAATATCGTCAACAACTTCCTTGAAGAACTTCGCAAAATCATCACTCCCGCCTTGCAACAAGACTGTTGCAGCCAATAGCGCCGCACCCGATTCGCTAATATCAGAAACATGAATCATCTCGCTCACATCGTAATCAAAAGATTCTAGATGGAACATGTTCCATACTTCTTCGGCCGCTTTTTTCTTTGCTTCATCAAAAGAAAGTTTGTTCCCTTTCAAGAGCTCAAGAACTCGATGAGCCTCAAGCGTCGTCAGCATATTCAAGTTGAAAATTTCACCGGAAGTCACATCACCCAACGTCATAAACGAAAGACTTGCGTACTTGCCATCTGCAACTTTTTTGATGGAGCCATCAACGGTGAACTTTACATAAGGCTGTGTCAAATTAATTTTATTTATTTCGTACGCACCATTTTTGGCAACATTACTCACATAGAATGTTTTTGTTTCTTTATACGCAGAGTCAGCATCTAGCTGCACCATGCCTATTTTTGCATCCATCACAAAATAGTCCAGGGCTATCATCCCCGAAACAGTTCCATCGACAAAGACATAGACAACATCCAAGCCATCTTCTGTCGGAGGCAACTCGATTGTTATAGCACTAGAAGACGAGACCTTCCCTTTATTAACGCTACTCGATGATGTTTTTTGAGAGATAACTCTTGAAGAAGAACTATCTTCTTTTTTGCTAGACAGCTCGCTTGTTTTGTCGTCAAAGTGGCTAACAGGGTCATCACCGCATGCCGCTAAAAGCGATGCGCATAAAACAAAAAGTAAAATATGGGTGCATAAAGCACGGCCCTGAAAAACTTTCCGAGAAAAAATTCTCATAGAAAAGCCCTCTCCTATTCAAGTTCTTTGCCATTTAAACACCCCATAATAAAATTATAATTTTTACAAAAAAATAGCAACAACAAAAAACGAACAAAGCACCTTAAATAAGGTGCTTCGCAAATAGAACACAGCGTTTCGCTAAAGCATCTTACCCGTTTCAAGGAAACGGGTGTGCATTTCAAAGGCGCGTGAAAGCGCAAGCGGCAGATGGATACCCTTCGCATGCTTGATGCCATATTCCAAGACATCCGTAAGCTCAGCACGATAATCGGGATGGGCACAGTTCTTGATAATCAAGCGGGCACGTTCTTCTACCGGCAAACCGCGAAGATCCGCAAGTCCCTGTTCCGTTACAAAAATCTGCGTATCATGATCGGTATGGTCAACATGGCTCACGTAAGGCACAACGCTCGAAATCGCGCCACCCTTTGCAACAGACGGCGTCAAGAAAAATCCGAGAGCGCAATGGCGAGCAAAATCGGCAGAACCGCCAATACCATTCATCATGGCAGAACCGCAAACAAGCGAACTGTTCACATTACCAAAGATATCGACTTCAAGCGCCGTATTCATGGAAATCACGCCAAGGCGACGGATTACGTCGGGACTGTTGCTCACTTCTTGCTGACGGATAACAAAATGCTTTTTCCATTCGGCGCTATTTTCAACAAATTCTTTCTGGGCAGCCTGCGAAAGCGTAAGCGCCGTACCCGATGCAATTCCTAGTTTCCCTTTCTTGAGAAGCGGAAGAACAGCCTCCTGAATAACTTCGGTATAAAGATCAATTTGTCCCAAGCGATCATCATCGGCCATAGCGCAAAGCACAGCATTCGCGACCTTGCCTACACCGCTCTGGTAAGCAAGTCCCTTAGGGAGCCTGCCATGGGATTCTTCAAAGCGGATAAAGTCCAAGATGCGTTCACCGATATTCTTCGAAATTTCATCCGGTTCTACAAACGGAGTCACTTCATCATAAGCTTCGTTTTCGACAATAGCAATAACCTTATTCGGATCAATACGCACAAACTCGTCACCAACGCGATCTCCAGCGCTATAGATAGCAAGCGGCTTTGCATGCGGCGGGAGTTCCGGAAGTGCATTGTCGTGCATACCAATGCAGCTATCGCCCAAACGCGTATTCAATTCCAAGATAATCTTTGGCGCCATTTCCAAATAGCAAACGGAGTTTCCGCCCGAAGTCGAAAGGCAAACACGACCATCTGGGAAAATTGCAGAGACCTCGACAATCGCAACCGTAGGCGCAGGGACAGCACCAGTACGCACAAGATAACCCATCTTGCCTAAGTGTGCGTCAATGTAGCGAATACTGCCGTCGTTAATAGCCTTGCGCAAGCTCGGATTAGACTGGTACGGCATACGGAGGTTTAACGCATTGGCACGAGCAAGCGCACCGTCACAGGAATCGCCCGTCGAGGCGCCCGCAAAAAGCGTTACTTTAAATTCTTCGCCCGATTCATGGAGTTTATCTGCACGAGCTGCAATTGCCAAGGGCACGG
Organism: Fibrobacter sp. UWB12; assembly: GCF_900142485.1. Taxonomy (NCBI): domain Bacteria; kingdom Pseudomonadati; phylum Fibrobacterota; class Fibrobacteria; order Fibrobacterales; family Fibrobacteraceae; genus Fibrobacter; species Fibrobacter sp. UWB12. The sequence continues at coordinate 9,294 of NZ_FRAZ01000011.1, forward strand.
CTTTCGGGTATCCAGCCAAAGTAAATCCCGAAACGCCCAAAACATCACCATTACGAATCATTTCTGCAGCGTCTGCGGCGCTGCATTTCTTAGTTGTAATCCAGGTCATGCCGCAAAAATAGTATTTTTACCGCCGTGAAACACTTTATCAAATACAACGCCATCGGCGTAATGAACACATTAATTACGCTTGTAACTTTCTGGATTCTCCACGAAAACCTGAACTGGGATTACAGACTCGCAAATTTTCTCGGTTTCGTTGTTGGAGGCCTCAACAGCTACATCATGAACCGCATCTGGAACTTCAAGAGCACGAACAAAAAACGCACAGAAGTCATCCGCTTCATCATCGTTTTCCTCTGCTCGTACGGAGTTAATTACCTTGTACTTAAAGGAGCAACGCACGTACTTACAACAGCTTCTTGGTGCGCAAGCTTTACCGAATTCATCTCTCAGTTCATGAAGCCGACCACGTTCGCAAACCTCATCGCAAACGTAGTATACGTGCTCGTAAGCTTTACGCTCTATAAGAAATGGGTGTTTAAGACAAATGCGTAAGGCGAGCGAAGCAGGATTGCTTGCAAGCCTAGTTCCGAGCCGAGCATTTAACGCCGTTGGCGTTCGTGGCTGCGGTTATGCCATATCTGAATACAAGTATTCAGTTGCGTCATAACCTTGCACACTATTGGCACTTGAACGAAGTGAACATACAACTAGGCTATTGCTGTAGGCAATATTAGCGGTTAGAAATTATAAAGGCGCACGAGTCAACTAACCGTGCGCCTTTTTTTCTTTCAGCGTTATTGCACTGCATTAGGAACTGCGCAGTGTATTACGACATTGCGCAGTACGTTCATTGCGATTAACTCCATTCATCATATACAAAAGGGCGTCCTTGCGGACGCCCCTTTTTAGTTCTCATTCAGATTCGAAGATTACTTTTCGAACGGGACAAGTTCAACACGGCGGTTGAGCTTGCGGCCCTTCTTCGTCTTGTTATCTGCGATCGGCTTGTCAGAACCGTAACCAACAGCGCGGAGACGTTCGCTGTCAATGCCCTTCTTGACGAGGTACTTGACAACAGCCTGAGCACGCTTTTCAGACATAACCTTGTTCTTTTCTTCAGAACCAGTGTCATCGGTGTGACCCTGGACTTCGAGGTTGACAGCCGGGAGCTTCTTGAGCAACTTAGCGATATTGTTCAAGGTCTTGTTGCTGCTTGCAGTGAGCTTAGCAGAACCGGTCTTGAACTGGATACCCTTCTTGAGCTTGTCGAGGTCCTGGTTCTTGTTCGGGCAGCCGTTCTTATCAACTGCAACGCCAACGAGGGTGTTCGGGCACTTGTCGAGGTGATCGGCAACGCCATCCTTGTCGGAGTCAACCGGGCAACCAACTTCGTCAACAGAGACGCCAGCCGGAGTATTCGGGCACTTGTCGAGAGCGTCAACAATACCGTCCTTATCGCCATCCGGGCTGCAACCATCAGCGTTAACCGGGAGACCAGCCGGAGTGCTCGGGCACTTGTCGAGGTAGTCAGCAACGCCATCGTTGTCAGAGTCAACCGGGCAGCCCTTGCCGTCAACAGCAATGCCAGACTGAGTATTCGGGCACTGGTCGAGGTAGTCAGCAACGCCGTCCTTATCAGAGTCGATCGGGCAGCCAGCAGCGTCGATAGTAGCACCAGAAGCAGTGTTCGGGCACTTGTCGAGGTAGTCAGCAACGCCGTCCTTATCAGAGTCAACCGGGCAGCCAGCAGCGTCAACAACTACGCCAGCCGGAGTTTCAGCGCACTGGTCGATGCCATCAGCAACACCGTCATTGTCGGAGTCAACCGGGCAGCCAGCAGCGTCAACAACAGCACCAGCCGGAGTTTCAGCGCACTGGTCGAGACCATCAAACACGCCATCGTTGTCACCGTCAACCGGGCAACCGTTAGCGTCAACAACAGCACCAGCCGGAGTGCCTGCGCACTGGTCGATGTTGTTTGCTACGCCATCATTGTCTTCATCAGCACCGCGGACGTTACCGAAGCGCCAGACGAGAGAAGCAGTACCTGCATAACGCGGAGTCGGGGTATAGCCGTACTGAACCTTCTTGCCATTCTTGTCAGTGTAGTAGAGCTGGTATTCAGCAGCATCCTTCATTTCGTCCTTATACTTCCAAGTGAAGTTGGAGAGAGCGCGGATGCCCACATCGAGACCGAGAGCGATGTCGATGTTTGCCGGGAGGTGGAAACGGAGACCCGGGGTAAGAGTGAACGGATCGTAACCCGGTTCACGATGGTATGTACCCTTTTCTACACGGAATTCACCGTTAGCTTCAACGAAGATGTCCATCCAATCGGTCGGGAGGACGTTGATGCCACCACCATAGACCAAGGTGTTAGAACCCTTCGTCACGGTGCCGACGAAACCGACGTTACCGTTGAAACGGAGCGGAGCGCCAACCTTCTGGAGGTCGAGAGTGAGGATCAATTCACCGCCGAAAGCCATGTTGCGGAGACCGTACGGATGGGTTTCACCACCGTTGGCATGCAAGAACCAAGCATGACGCGGACGAACACCGACAGCCTTGTCGCCAGTCGGGAAGTAGAACTGAGCAGCAATGGCAGCATTGAACATGCCATCGGTCATTTCATCGAACGGAAGCTTTGCCTTGGCCCAGAGTTCGAGGTCACCACGGCTAGCCTTCCACATGTCACCTTCGTCGTTCAAACGAGAGTTAGCATGATCGTAGTAAAGCGGAAGAGCAAGACCTACGTCAATGAAGTCCGTAACACCAGCAGCAAAGTTGATATTTGCAGTGACGCTACCAGCATTTTCGTAGAACGAGCCAGTCTTACCACCCTTAGTATACTGGCCACCACGAGAGAGGGACCAAGCATCATAAGAAACCTGACCACCGAATCCGGCAGCAAAGCCACCTTCACCGAGGGTATTAGCGGTTTTCTGGTTGAGACCATCGGCTCCGCCCATCAGGCCAGACTGCGCAAAAGCGAAGCTACCGGCCAAGAGAGACATTGCGACTATTTTTTTCATCTATTCTCCTTGTTATTGGTTAATATTCTTGTGACAGCCATAATAGCCAAAAGTGCTACCATAGCCAGTCCCCGCAAAACATCCGCACATGTTGAAGGCAACGGCCTTCTGCAAAGGCGCTTCCGTGCTGCGGTCAAAAGTATTCAAGGCATCTTGGATGCTTTCAGTTGTTTGAGTTGTGTGATTCGAAACACACATCAAGTTCTTCAAAAAGCTTACAAATGCAGTGCTCAAATTAGCAATATCATTAAATAAACAGGTCAGACCATCGGTGGCAGTCAACAAGGAAATGAGCAAGAAATGAAACTTGCTTTTTAGATACAACAGTATCTCAAGAATGTCGATTTCGCCATCGGCAGACGTATTCGAAGCATTTTGAGTCATTTTCTTGTTCATCTAAAAAAATCTCCAAGGACACAGAACCAACCACCGAGCGTGGTCCAATTCGGAATATAAAATAAAAAAAATTTTATTGTTTATACATTGAAACATAATATTCATGTAATTTTTTGGTGTATTTAGAGTGGATAGCCTACCAAATCAACCAAATTACACTTTCTTTCCGTGTAAAAGCAACCCAATCAAGGGGTTAAGGCATCCAAAGAGACAAGAAAAAGGTCCTTATGCAAACCGTACAACCAATACTTTCCGTTCAAAACTTACGTCGCGACTTTAAGATGGGCGATGAAATAGTACACGCCTTACGCGGTGTGAGCTTCGACATATTCCCCGGCGAATTTGTAACGATCATGGGCACATCCGGCTCCGGCAAGTCCACCATGCTGAACATTCTAGGGTGCATGGATCGACCGACATCCGGCCATTATATATTAGATGGTCAACATACAGAAACTTTAAAACGAGATGCGCTCGCCCGCATCCGCAGCCAGAAGCTCGGGTTCGTTTTCCAAAGCTACAACTTGCTCAGCCGTACGACCGCTATCGAGAATGTGGAACTCCCACTATTATATAACTCGAAAGTTTCTGCCGAGGAACGTCACCACCGCGCCATCGAAGCTTTCAAGATGGTCGGGCTCGAAAGCCGCATGAATCACTTGCCAAACCAGCTCTCAGGCGGCCAGCAGCAACGCGTCGCCATTGCTCGCGCGCTCGTAAACGACCCGGTGATTATCTTGGCCGACGAAGCGACCGGCAACCTCGACACACGCACCAGTTACGAAATCATGATGATATTCCAGGAGCTACACCGGCAGGGCAAGACCATTGCCTTCGTCACACACGAACCGGACATAGCGACGTTCAGCGGCAGAACTATCACACTTCGCGATGGTTTACTGAAAAAAGATGTCATCAACGAAAAAGTGCAAGACGCCAAAGCCGCATTCGAAGCACTGCCACCACCAGAAACTTTTGAAGACGATGATGAAGGAGAAGTGGAATGAATCCGTTTACATTAGCTAAGATCGCACTCCGCGCATTGTTCCGCAATCGCATGCGCACATTTCTTTCTGTACTCGGTATCGTCATCGGTGTTGCAGCCGTCATCACCATGGTCGCCATGGGCGAAGGCTCCAAAAAATCCATCAAGGAACAGATGACCGCGATGGGCACAAACGCTATCACTATCATGCCGAACCAAAGCCGTCGCGGCGGCGTGCAGACCGAATCTTCCGAATCGCTTGAAGAAGAAGATGTCATAGCCATCCGCGAAAACGCGACTTACATCAACGGCGTTTCTCCCATGGTTACCATTGGCGGGCAAGCCATTGTCGGGAACAACAACTCCCCCACCACACTTTCCGGCGTTTCTGCAGACTACCTCAAAATCCGCAACTACGAAATAGAAGACGGCGTGATGTTTGACGACGAAGCAGACCGCATGGCAAAAGTCTGCGTCATCGGACAGACCGTAGTGAAGAACCTCTTTGCAGATGAAAACCCCATCGGAAAAACGATTCGCTATAAGAGCATCCCGCTAAAAGTCATCGGAACGCTCAAAGCAAAAGGCTCCGGTGATTTCGGGCAAGACCAGGACGACGTGATATTCACTCCATACCAGACTGTAATGAGGCGTTTTTCTGCAACAACGAACATCCGTCAGATATATGCAAATTCTATAGGCGAAGGCTATGCCCAAAAGGCAACCGAAGAAATCATGAACATCTTGAAGGAACGCCGCAACTGGACAAAACCGACAGATCCGTTCCGAGTATTTACACAAGAAGAAATGATCCAAATGGTCACAAGTACCTCCGATATGCTTTCGCTCGTGCTCACCGCCATTGCGGGAATTAGTTTGTTTGTTGGCGGTATCGGCATCATGAACATCATGTACGTGTCCGTGACCGAACGTACCAAGGAAATCGGACTCCGCATGGCTATCGGCGCACGCGGTCGCGACATTCTTTTACAGTTTTTGTTCGAATCTGTCATCATCAGTCTGTTGGGCGGCGCTATCGGAATTGCACTCGGCATTGCCGCTTCAGAAACTGTAAAGCTCGCCATGAACTGGCCCATGAGCGTTTCCATGACTAGCGTTGTCGTAAGCTTTGGCGTGTGCTTTGCAACAGGCGTATTCTTCGGATGGTACCCGGCACGCAAGGCAAGCAGGCTTGACCCGATTGAAGCATTGAGATTCGAATAACAACAGACTAACAAATACTTTGGCTGCAATGCCATACACAATTCCCGCGAAAGCGGGAATTTTTGTATTATTAAGTTATTGTGACAAGGAGGAAATATGATTCACAACAAAAAAGCTAGGTTACTAGCATCCTTTACAACATTGGGAGCCATTTCCGTTTCTGCCGCTTTTGCAGCAACATCCCCATACGACTTGATTAGGCCCACATGGCCGTTAAGCTGGGATGAAAAGGTATTCGAAAAATTCGATACTTCGGTCACCAAGAAAACCGGCATGCTCCCCAAAGCAACAATTCCCGAGAGTTTCAAAGCCGGCGAGCTCATGCCCGACACGTTGGACCAGGCCTATTTCGATGCAATCAACACCAAGATTTCGCCTATCCGCGTGAACCAGGCAGGCTACCTTGAAAGCGACAACGAACGACAGTTCTACTTTGTCGGTTCCTCCGCCGAGGAATTCGAAGTCGTCGATGCCTACGGTAAATCGCTCAGCAAAAAGGTGACTGGGACATTCACCAAAAGCGAAGCCGAAACAGAAAGCAACTGGATAATTGTCGCGGGCACAAGCGCAACCACCCCCGACCAACAACGCTACAAGGTGGAACTCACAGGACCTTCTGGCAAAGTCTTTATCGGAAAAATTCCGCAAACAGTCCCTACCAACAAGCGACTCAGAATCAAAGTCGGCAACGAAATTTCAAGCACGTTCATTGTAAGCGACAATGTTTATTCCATGGCCAAAGATGCAAGCCTCAAATTCTTCGGCATCCAGCGCAGCGGCAATTCTGAGTCTTGGTTCCATGGCCCGAGCCACATGAAAGACGGCGGTGGCGCCATCGTGACAAACGCAGATGAAGCCGGCGGGAAATTCGACGAATCGCGTGCAGGGTCTCTTGCAGGCGGTTGGTATGACTGCGGCGATTACCTCAAGGAATCGCAAACACAGGCATTTGCCTTTATGGCCTTGGCCGTAATGTCAGCCACTAACCCATCAAAGGATGTTGACCATTACGCTTACAACCAAGCTGATTTTGTAAACACCGATAAAGTGCCCGACGTATTACGCGAAGCAAAGCATGGTGCAGACTTTTTCTTGAAAGCTTACAATTTTGCCAAGGGCGTTATCGATGACATGCCCGTTTCCGTTGGCAATTTTGGCAGCGACCACGCTTTATGGACGCGCCCGGAAGCCCAAGATTATTTACCCACCGACAACTCTTCTATAGCAACAGACCGAGGCGGTCCAGCCTCTAGAACGGTCCGCCTTGGAGAACTCGGATCCAACATCGCAGGCGAAATCGCGGCAGGCCTTGCCATCTTGAGCAAGGATTACGCAAAATATGACAAGAAATTTGCGGACAGTTGCTTGACAGTTGCCGAAAAGATGTACGACTTTGCTAAGGCTCTTGCTCAAGGCAAATCGAGCTACGACGGCGACAAAAAGTTCAAGAACAACAAGAAAGCCACAGACTGGGGCTCTCTCGCCTACATCGGCAATAACGAATTCTATGACGACATGGCACTCGCCTCGGTAGCGCTCCTGTACGCCACCGGCAAAAAACAATATGCCGATGACATGTTCCGCACCAAGAGTCTTGTGCCCGGCCAGCAATATGGCAACGGAGCAGGTTTCTTTGAAGGTGGATGGTTCGTCACAGACAACAAGGCTTTCCTGAAAAACACGAAGAACACTAGCTGGGCCAATTCATACACTTACGCCCTATACGCTTTGTACAAATTAATTCTTGCTGACAAGACCAAGGCCACAACCGAATACGGACTTACCGAAGACGAACGACTCGCCGCTATCGAAGATTGCCTTGCGAACATGATTGCAAACCTAGGCGATATAGGCAATAATAATGGTGGTTCAGTAACACTCCCTGCTGGAGATATCAGCTTCAAGCAAAACAAAGTCTCATACGATCCCATTTGGTACAACATGATGACGGACCAGCTTTGGAATTTCAACCGCTATCAAATGGGCAATGTTTTCGAAGTGCTGGCATACTCCGATGTAGCAGCCGATATCGAAAAGCAAGGCATCACGTTCCCCAAGATGGCTCAGACCGATTTAAAAGCTAACGAAATGAAGCAACTCGGCATCAACCAGCTGAATTACATGCTCGGCATGAACCCCTGGGATATTTCCTTTGTATATGGCATTGGCGATAAAAACGACGCCCACCCCCACCACAGGGCATCAAACCCCGAAGGAAGAAACACCCCGGGCATCAGCTATAAATACAATTGCCCGGTCGGAGCACTTTTCGGAGGCCCCACCCCCACTGAAAAAAATACCTGGGAGCCCAACGGAATGAGCTGGGAATACTATTTCTTCTCAGAAACTTGCCTTGACGCCTCTACCGTTCTTTTGTCAGCTCTTACCATCCTTAGCAATGGCGGTGACGACTATTATGAAAAGAAATGCGACAACTGCAAAACTGAAGCGACTCCAGCTTTAGAAGGAGCATACGCAACAGCATACCATTACACATGGAAAGAGGCCGACAACTTCAGCATCCGCATTGTCAACGAATCCCTTGAAAAACTGGATAGCATTACCGCGTATATATACTTCGATGCAACCGAAGACGATATAGAATCTTGCGGCCTTATGTTCGATGTCGATATATGCACACTATATGATATTGCAGGATTCTCACAAACGTGCGCAACCAAGAGCAGCGAATTCCGCAATTATTTTAAAGAAAACGGCCCACAAAAAGTGGAAGGAACGGAAAACAAGGACAAGAAAACATACACATGGGCGCAAGCAATTCCTGTAGGATCTATTAACATCGGCAATAAAATCAGATTAGACGTTACAACTTCTTCGGGAATGAAATCTGGAGGAAAATGCGAAACACTAGCCCAGCCCGCCAAAACCAAGATTACCGACGGTTGGAGCTTCGCAAGCCACGCCGAGACCAAGGATGCTCCCGCATACGACGGTGCCCCCGACTGGGAAAAGGACTACGGCGATATCCAAGATGCCCCGAAAGATCCTTACATCGTCATTCGCGACAAGGGAAAACTTCTGTGGGGCTACGGCCCGGGCAAAACCACCAGCGACCGCGTTGGCATCGTAAACGTTGCTAAAGTCAGCAAAGCCCACATGCTGTTGAGCGACAACAGGCTCTTTGTCTTAGCGACTGCGCAAGGAACAAAGACCTTGAAGATCTTCGACATGCTCGGAAACCAGCTGTTGGAGAAATCCTTCGATGGCACTCGCGCAGAAGTAAACCTCGCAAATATCCCGCACCGCGGAACACTAGTTGCAAGAGTCATGCAAAACAACAAGGCCCTCTCGACAAAAGCGTTTAAAGTTCGATAAGCCTTTTACATATTTCGTATAGAAGCCGACTCGCCAGTCGGCTTTTTTTCATTTTTTCTTGTCACATTCCCTATTCAGAAGCTATTTTAAAGTCATGAATTTTCTTGAATTTTTACAGCCGATGCCGGTCGTGGGCATTCTCCGCGACATTCCTCAAGGCGCCGAAGAAGCGTGCGTGAACGCGTCTGCCAAATGCGGACTCAAGGCAATTGAAGTAACGATGAACACCGCTGCCGCAACTGAAATTATCGCAAAGCTTAAATCCTACGCCAAGCCTCTTGGCATTAAGGTGGGTGCAGGCACAGTACGTCACGGAAGCGATGTGGAAAAAGCAATTTCTGCAGGTGCCGAATTCATCGTCACGCCGAACACGCGTCACGAAGTTATTCGACTTTCGAACACCGCAGGCATTCCGATTATTCCGGGCGCACTCACCCCGACCGAAGTACAGAAGGCTTACGATCTCGGTGCAACCGCTATCAAGATTTTCCCTGTGAATTGCGTTGGCGGTCCGGAATACATCAAGGCATTGCGCGGCCCGTTCCGCGACATTCCTTTAATGGCATGCGGCGGAGTGAATGCCGAGAATGCAGCAAGCTACTTGAAGGCTAGCGCAAACTTGCTTTCGTTCGGCGGAAGCATCTTCAACGCAGAACTGATGAAGGCGGGCGACTGGGCAACCATCGAAGCCAAGCTCCAGAAGCTGTTGGATGCAGTCAAGGCTGCGATTGCATAACAGTCCGGTATAACAATTGCGAAAAAGCCGCGGAAAATTCCGCGGCTTCTCTTTTAATTCCAAGAAATAATGGATGGGGCAAGCCCCAACCTCTTAGGCTCGGTTATAAAAATGAGCACACTCATTTTTGCAACTCTCGCCTTTTGAGGTTGTCCTATCGCCTTCGGCTTCAGGATGACACAATCCTAACTACGTTCCGCACGCATCTTGCGTTTGCACTCGTACATGGATGCATCCGCACTGCGAAGCATTTCGTCCATATCCTTATAGTCTTCAGCAGAACTTGCAATGCCATACGCAAAGGCAACCGTCTGGTCCACAATCGTAAGCGACTTTACAGATTCCTGCATTCTTTCGGCACAGACAAAAGCACCCTTCACATCTGTATCCGGGCAAATGACTAAGAATTCGTCACCGCCCATGCGGAACAGCATATCCGATTCACGGAGCAACTTGTTGCACGAAGTCACTACAGAACGGAGAAGCAAATCGCCAGCCAAATGTCCATGCTGGTCGTTAATCTTTTTCAGTCCATTCAAGTCAAAATAAACTATCGAGAAATTCGTTCCGTAACGTTTGCTACGAGCAAACAACTCACGAAGAGAACAAATCGCATGACGGCGGTTGTACGCGCCAGTCAAGTCATCCGTCAAGGAGATTTCGCGCAGGTTGCGTAACGAACGAGCCAAGCGCAAATGCACACCAATTCGAGCAAGCAAAATATCTGGCGCGGCAGACTTACATACAAAGTCCGATGCGCCCGACTGGAAACCCTGCGCTACACTTTCTTCATTTTCCTGATTTGTGAGGAATATAACGGGCAAATCGTCCAACGGGAAATGCTTACGGATATTCAAGCAAACATCATAGCCATTCATTTCAGGCATATTGACGTCGAGCAACACTAGCTCTACAGGATTATTGAGCAAATATTCCAAAGCCTCGGCACCGGATTTACAACCGATAACTTCGTAACCTACTCCTTTGAGAACGTCCGAGTCTCTTTTCAACTCAGCATCGTCATCATCGACGATAAGAATCTTTTCCTCTACCATTTTGTCTCCTTACCATCCTAACACTCATTCCGGACTACAAAATAAAATTACTCGAGGTACTCTATCGGCGGATTCGATTCAACAAGCCCCATTTGAGACGCTAATTTGAAAAAAAGAGCTAACGACAGCTTGCGTTCATCCGTAAAATGGTAGTCCAAGACGCTAAAATAGTCTTCGATAAGGGGACGAGGTAAATTTACCGGATATTTTTCAAGCCACAAATCCAACGCCTGCGATGGATTTTTCCGGAACTCCCGAATACCCGTTTCAAGCCGAGCCATGTAATCGACCAACACCGGTTTCAAACGCGGCTGCAGAGCATCCTTCGAAATCAGCCATGCGCCAAAGACAAAGGGGAGCCCTTGCCACTCTTGCCAAAGAGCACCCAAATCATAGCTGTACGCAAAACGATGGCGTTCATTTTCTTCAAGCGCCAAGTCGCCTATCAAAAGGCATGCATCATCTGTCGCTTCTGCTGCAAATCCCGATACGTATTCAGGCCGCAACCCATATCGATTTTCAAGAAGTATCCTCAATAACGTAACAGACGTTTTGCTCTGCGAAGTCATGCGGATACGCTTACCCGAAAGTTGCTCAATGGGATAACGCGAAAAAAGCTTGACCGACCGCACCTCAAAGGAACAGGACGTACAAAGCGAAGGTGACAGCACAAAGGCGCCCGGTTTTTGTGCAAAGGTAATGGAAGAGGCCGGAGAAAGATGAATAGAACCATCTTTAAGGCCCGCACTGTGAGCGCTCGGCGGACCATCGACAAAGGCCACCTCGGGAAATTCGTTTTCGCGACCGACAGAATTAAAGAAAAACGGCGCACAGACTAAAAAAGGGATTCGACCAACACAGAGAGTCATGTAAAAAAGTTAAATTTTTGTGTGTGGCTAAATTGTATGCCACGTCAAAAACAATTCGATTAATTCAAAAGTTAATGGCTAAAGAATAATGGCTGTATTTCACGTGAAGAAAACCTCGCTCGGCGAAGACCAGACTAGTCTCGTTTTCAAGGGCAAGATTGTAGAAGGTCCCATCAGCAAGGGCATGACTATTGAAATTCCTGTAACGCAGGAAGCCGTCGTCAAAATGAAGATTTACGACATTGTCCAGTTCGACAAACAAAAGGACGAAGACAAGAAGGTGGGCCTTGTTGTAGATTTTTATAATCTTCCCGACGATATGGAAGTCATCATGGACCTAAACATCGCCGACGAAGATTTGAACATCGTAAACGAATAACCTATTCATTCACCGGCTGCTCCGGCAGCCAAAGTATGGGATACACGCATGAATAAAGAAAGATTGCGCGGAGTGAATTTGGGCGGATGGTTCAGTCAAGTTGACTGCATCGAAGAAAAGGACCCTGTCGGTTTTCCGGGAGTGGTCGGACACATCAAGACGTTCCTAGGAACAAGCGATTTCAAGCGCATCCACGATGCGGGGTTCAACCACGTACGCTTGCCGGTGGACTACTTTAATTTATTTAAAGGAGACGAACTCAAGCCGGACGAAGAAATCTTTGCGCTCTTGGACAAGGCTCTCAAGGACATCCAGGATGCCGACCTCGATGTGATTCTCGATTTGCACAAGTGCCCGGGTCACGACTTCCACCTCGCCAGCAATCACGAACAAGCTTTCTTTGCCGATGCGAACGCCCGCAAGGACACACGCAAGATTTGGGCATTCATGGCTGAACGTTACAGCTCTATGCCGCGCGTGATGATGGAACTTTTGAATGAACCGGCCGCAAGCGATTCCAAGGTTTGGGACAAAGTCAAAGACGAAATCTTCTGGGAAATCCGCAAGCACGCTCCGAAGAACACGATTGTCGTAGGTGCCAACAAATGGAACAGCGCAAGGGAATTTGAATTCTTGACACCGCTCGATGACGACAACGCCATCTACAGTTTCCACACCTACACGCCGGTGACGTTCACACACCAAGGCGCAGCCTGGATTGACGACCCGTTCTTCAAGATTGAACGCCCGTGGCCAGGCGACTACGCCGCACCGGAAACAGACGGAAGAACGCGACTCCACGTGGAATACGGCAGATGGGACAAGGCTCAGTTGCAGGCTAGCATCCAGAACGCCCTTGATTTCCGCGCCAAGTACGACTTGCCCGTAAGCTGCAATGAATTCGGTGTTTACGTACAAGTTCCTCGCAAGTATCAACTTGCCTGGATGCGCGACTTCCTTGACATTCTTCGCGATGCCGACGTGGGTTACAGCTACTGGAACTACAAGAACTTGGACTTCGGTCTCGTCTCTAAAGGCGAATCGCTGCACAACAATTTACCGCAGTACAACAACCCCGAACGCCTCGATACAGAACTCATGGAAATGATCGCGAAAGGGTAACGGCTTCGCCGCAGTAGACAGTAGGAAGTAGGAAGTAGACAGTAAACAGTAGAATGTTATGCCCGCCACAAGCGGGCATTTTTTTGTTTTTTCAACAAATGATTTTTATAAAAACGCAATCATTAAAAATTTTGATTAGATTATAATTGATTTCAAGTCCAAATATTTAAAGGCTAAATATGATATCTTCTCTAATAGCTTTGTTAATAAAGGTTGCAATAGTACTTGTTGTTGTAGTAGTAATTAAGTCTTTGAAATCTTCAAGTTCTGACAATTCTTTAAATAAAAACACTTCTACCATCTCAGACAGAGTAAAAAGCTATGCTCAGGAAAATCAAGAATACTATGAATCAATCATTAACAGCAGCTCCTTTAATTTCAATGACAGATTCAACATATGCCCAGACAAATCTGATTTAGGAGATTACGGCGAATTCCTTACATTCAAAGAAATTGTTAAATGGTCAAGTTGCCATAGTTATAATTACAAAATTTTAAGAAATCTCAATATAGGGACTCATTGCGAAATAGACCTTGTATGGATTCACGAAACAGGGATATATGTTTTCGAAAGCAAAAATATTTCTGGACAAATATACGGAGACGAGAACAGTAACCAATGGTGCATAATACTTAATAACAGAACAAAGAAACAATTCTACAATCCAATCTTTCAAAACAACGGTCACATTAACGCTCTTAAACGCATATTAGGAAATCATAATTCCTACTGTTCCATAATAGTTTTTAGTGAACGATGTGAATTAAAAGATATTCCCCCTAACACACAATCAAGAATTATTACAAAACGAAATTATTTACAATCAAAACTAACAGAAAGAATCGCAAGAGAACAAAGCAGACTTTCAATTGCGCAAATCGAAGCCCTATATCGAAAGCTTCTTCCATACGCATACGCTTCGCAAGACATCAAACAAAAACACTCTGATTACATCAACAAGAAATATGGTTACAAAAATGGCAACGATGATGATGTCAATTTACCATTTTAAGAATAAACGATTAATACAATACTTTAGAAAATAAAAGCGTCGGCCAAGGATGGGGAGGGTACAGGGAGGGGCCCGTGCGGCCTTCGCAACTCCGAGCTGGGGCCCCGCCCGCAAGATTTTCTTTTTGCGTTAAAAAGAGCCTCTTGGAGCGATAAGCCAAATTTACATCTCGATGAGAATGCCGGCTTGCAAGTACCAGTAGCCTTCACCGGAGTGATTCAAGAATTGATAGCCTGTCGAAAAAATAATGGACGAGTTGTCACCATTCTTAATGTCGAGTCCACCACCTGCACGCCAAAACATTTGATCGTCCTTGCCGAACAGATAACCAAAATCACCTGTTGCAATAGGCAGCACAGTTCGGCCAATCGGCAGGCGAACCCAAAGACTTCCGGACAACGGCATAAGGCCGACATTATCTAATTCTTGATAGCCAATGCCAACACCAGCAAAAACCATCTGGTCAATCGGATACCACAGATGGCCATAGAAGCTCATGTTGAAATATCCCATGTGGCTCACACGATTGCAGAAACCGCCCTGCGCATCCAACGTGAAAGCGCTCGCCGGAGTAGCGACAAATGCAAGCGCGAAAAGTAATGTTATCAAAATTTTCTTCATATCTCGACACTCTAATATATAATTTCTATTCACTTACGAGATGGCGATCCCGCAACAAGTGCGGGATGACACTGCGAAACAAGACTTGACTAGATCCTTCGACTCCGTTACACTTCGCTCAGGATGACACAATACTTTCGTCTCTCGTCTACCAGCGTAGCGGTCTTTCGTCTGATACTACTCGTCGCTGCGAGCTTCACGGGCCCAGCCGCCACTGCGTTCACGCTTGAATGCAAGGAAGAATCCCTTAAGCATAGCAAGGTTCATGAGCAAGAAGTAGTAAGCGCTCGGGAGGATTCTCGTCACCGCAACAATCAAGGCAAGCGTCATGCAGCCAAACGAAATCTGGTAGAACAAGCCCTTCGTCAAAAGCAATGCGTTTGCGACATACAAAAGAATCAAGATGTGCGGAGAGAACCAGCGTACAATCTTATGCGAGAAGAACAGGTAAGCAAGCAGCGGACGGAACGGATTCAAAAGCGGCAAGTAAGAGAACAAGTAATTAAAATTAGCGCGACCAATACGAACTTTACGTCTGTATTCACCGCTCGATTCCTTCGAGGTCTGTTCCGTACCAATTGCACTTGCAACAAACGTGCAATAGAATCCCTTTTGCAAAATTTTCGTCGTTACAAAGAAGTCGTCCATGACGCTCTTCTTGACAGGAAGTTCAGTATAAAGATTCTTGCGAATTGCATAAAGAGCGCCGTTGCCACCAATCAAGCGGTCCAGCACGCCTTCGAACTTCTTGATTTCACTTTCCAAGTCCCAATAAGAACTTTCGCCTTTACCGAGCACGCTTCCGCTCTTGTCCGAAAGAATCAGGTGGCCACAAGCGCATCCGATTTTCTTGTCCTTGAACGGATCGACAAGCTTACGCACAACATTCGGGAAAAACATCGTATTTGCATCGCAGAACAGCAAGATATCGTTCTTTGCAATTTTCTGCAAGCGGTTCAGCATTGCAGCCTTGCCTGCGTTCTTCGGAGCCTTTACCAAAGTAATTCCCTGGTCGGCATATCGCGCCACAATCTCTGCGGTCTTATCTGCAGAACCGTCATCGCCAATCAAGACTTCCAATTTTTCCTTGGGATAATCAATCTCAAGAATATTGCGAATCTTGCGTTCAATCACGGCTTCTTCGTTATAAGCCGAAATCAAAATCGACACCGATGGAAGTTCGGCACAACCATCCATCGACTTCTTTTTGCGCTTGAAAATTTCACTCACAAACGGGAGCGTCATCGGAAACAGCAAATAGCAATGTACAATCAGGAACAATAAAATCCAGAAAGCAATTTGTGCATAAAAGAGAATGTCTTCACTCATTTCGAAATCCACTCCTTCTCTTTTTCAAGAATCTGGTAAAGCAAATACTTCATTTCTTCGGCAGTAAAGGAATCCTTGATTGTCATGATCGAGAGCCCCTTCGGAGCAATCAAGACAAACGCGGGCAGCACGGTCAAGTTCCACACGTCAAAATAGCAACGCTGTACAGTCTTTCGCTTGCCATCACAGACAATCGTGTCTTGCGAATCCACATCAAGTTTTGTAGAAATGAATCTTGTATTCAAAAGCGATGCGACCGTCGGATCCGAATATGTATTTGCATCCATAATTCGGCACGGCACACACCAGTCCGCATAAAGATCTACAAAAATCAGTTTCTTGGAATTCTTCGCTTTTTCCAAAGCTTCGGTGTAGTCCAGCCAATGCACAAGCTTAGGCTTGGGAGGAGGCGCCGCAAACGCAGAAAGAGCAAGGCAAAATACAGCAACAATCCATACACTCGCTTTCATCACTTCTTATCCTTTTTTTGCACAGGTACAACTTTCGGGATTCCAAGCAAAGAATCAATCCGGTCCGAGACTGCCAACTGGAACGACATCCATCGTTTTTCGTCATCAAGAACTTTATCACAAGCCTTGATAAAATCTTCGCGGGTGTAGCCGTACTTTTTCAAGACCTCACGGCGGACAAGGCGCCCCATGGGAGATTCGCCACCATAAAGCTGTTCGGCAACACGCATTTCGACATACGCGGAAACAAGGCGTTTATCCGCTTTCGGAGCAGAATCCGTACAGGCACAAAGAGCTAGCGCCACTACACCGAAAAGAAACAAACGCCTCAAGAGACTACTCCCTATTTTCCAGAGCGTTTTCGAAAAGACCGTCAACGTAGTCGCGCTTATTGAATTCCACAAGCTGGTCGATGCGTTCGCCCATGCCGACCCAGCGGATCGGGATTTGCAAAGAACTAGCAATCGAGAGCACGGAGCCACCACGCGCGGTTCCATCGAGCTTGGTCACGACAAGACCGGTGAGTGGGAAGCTCTGGTTGAAGATCTTCGTCTGGTTGATAGTGTTCTGTCCAGTGTTACCGTCAATCACAAGCCACATGTCGTGCGGCATGTCCGGACTCACCTTCTTGATGACACGCACAATCTTCTTGAGTTCTTCCATCAAGTAGTCTTTATTGTGCAATCGTCCGGCAGTATCAATCAGCACCACATCGCAGCCGCGCGCAACAGCGGCACTGCAAGCATCAAACGCAACCGCAGCCGGGTCAGAACCTTCCTGATGCTTCACAAATTCGGCACCGGAACGTTCGGCCCATGTTTCAAGCTGGTCAATTGCAGCAGCACGGAACGTATCGCATGCGGCAATCATGACCTTCTTGCCTTCGTTCTTAAGGCGGGCAGCAAGTTTACCGATAGTCGTTGTCTTGCCTGCACCGTTCACGCCTATCACGAGCACCACATGCGGTTTGCCCTTGAGTTCAAACGGAGGAGGATCCTTGAGCAAGCGTTCCGCTTCGTTACGCATGATGTCGAGCACCTGCTCTGTCGTAAGCGACTTGCCCAAAGCGTTTTCGCGAAGTGCATCCGTCAAAAGGAATGCAGCCTCGACACCAACATCAGCCTTGATGAGATGTTCTTCAAGTTCTTCGAGCGTCTCGTCCGTAATTTTTCCGGCACCGACAATGCCCTTCAATTCGCCAAGCAAGGCGTCGCGGGTCTTTGCAAGCCCGCTCTTAATTGCAGAAAATAAACCCATTAGATGATGCTCTCGACTTTATCCACGAGACCGTAAGACTTGGCTTCTTCGGCAGACATGAAGTTATCGCGTTCGGTGTCGCGGTCAATCTGTTCAATTGTGTGGCCAGACGTTTCAGCAAGAATCTTGCCCGTGATGCCACGGATGCGAAGCATTTCTTCGGCCTGGATTTGAATATCACTTGCAGGGGCAACAATTTCACCATGAATAAGCGGCTGGTGAATCATGATACGAGCGTTCGGCCATGCACAGCGCTTGCCCTTTGCACCGGCAGTGAGGAGCACGGCACCCATCGAGGCAGCCTGTCCACAGCAAACCGTCACGACATCGCTCTGGATTGCGTTCATGCAGTCGTAAATGGCAAGACCGGAGGAAATCACGCCACCCGGGCTGTTGATGAAGAAAATAATGTCTTCGTGATTCAGGGAATCCAAATACAGGAGCTGCTTCACAATGCGTTCGGCACTTTCATCATCGACACCACCCCACAAGAAAATTCTGCGCTTGGAGGCGAGGTATTCTTCAGCCTTTCTGAGCATGTCCGGGGTCTGTTTTTCTTTATTCTCGTTACAATCAGCCATAAATCATCCTTTTGTTCGAGTATAATTTAGAAAATTCAATATATTATCGTTCGTCAATAGTCGTTAGTCGATTGCTATATTTAAAACCATGCCAACAGATTCTCAGAAATATCTCGTCGGGCTAGTTGACCCCGAAACGCTTACCGCCGCCGAGAGCGAAGAGCTCCACCCGGCACGCATTGACTACGAAAGCTGCGACATCCTCGAAATCCGCTACGACTTTTTTGATGAATCCGACTGGCCATCATTAGCATCTCGCGTCCACAAAATCGCACCGAATACGATACAATTGGGCACCATACGACTCAAGCGAGATGGCGGAACATTCCCCAATGCACGCGCAACGGAACGCCCTGCCTTATGGAAAAAGATTCTCGAAGCCGCAGACGTTCCAGAATGGCTAGACCTCGAACGCGACTGCCTCCATGACTTTGACGAACTCCGCGATATCGCCGCCCCCAAAGGCGTAAAGATTCTCGTTTCCGAGCATAACTTTACCCGAATCCCGAACGACCTCGAACTCAAGAACTACCTCACCGATGTCAAACGGGTCAAGGCAGACGGCATCAAAATTGCGGCCATGAGCAACTCCGACGACGACTGCACCAGACTCTACAAGTTTGCAAAAAAGGCAAAAGGGTTCAAATTCATCGCCGCATTCGGCATGGGCGAAACCGGAAAAATCAGTCGAATCTGGTCCCTGAAAGAGGGCGCAAACCTCACTTACGGCTCCATCGGGAAAGCGGCCGCCCCAGGTCAAATTGATGTTGCACTCATGAGAAAAGCCATCGACAGGCTCGAAACGACCACTTCACAGATAGAATTATCTTCTTTTTTAAACATATTTTAAATATACCCCTCTCCAAACAG
Organism: Fibrobacter sp. UWB12; assembly: GCF_900142485.1. Lineage (NCBI taxonomy): Bacteria > Pseudomonadati > Fibrobacterota > Fibrobacteria > Fibrobacterales > Fibrobacteraceae > Fibrobacter > Fibrobacter sp. UWB12. The sequence goes on from NZ_FRAZ01000011.1 coordinate 28,575, forward strand.
CATTTTATTTTCTAAAATAGTTGTTTGATAGGTTCATAAAAAGGAAAAAATTACACCATGCGTCTATCTGAAAGATTTGTAGATAATTGCATCTTGATAAATTCTTCCAGTGAAACAAAGGAAGCCATTCTTAACGAATTGGTTGACACTCTCTGCAGCGCATACAAACTCGATCATCGTGACGAGATTTTCGAAGCAATCTGGACACGCGAACAAAGCCGCTCCACCGGCATCGGTTGCGGACTTGCCGTTCCGCATGCAAAGATTGACTACGTGGACCGCATGTGCATGGTCGCCGCCACCATCGAAAAGGGTCTGGATTTCCAGTCTTTTGATGGCGAACCGGTATTCCTGCTCATCCTCATCGTGAGTCCGGGAAACACCGTCGGCCCTCACCTCAAGGCGCTTTCTTCCGTGAGCCGCCTGTTGGCAGACGGAAACGTGCGCAAGGACCTCATCGCCTCGAAAACTCCGGCAGAGTTCCTTACCATCCTCCGCGCCGCCGAAGACAAGTACTTATAACCCTTGACAGCAAATAAATCCTTTTCTATATTTGCTCTCACTTCGGACGGTTAGCTCAGTTGGTTTAGAGCGCTGCTTTCACACGGCAGAGGTCACTGGTTCAAATCCAGTACCGTCCATTCGAAAAGGCTTCCACACGGAAGCCTTTTTGTGTTTGTACAAATTTTCTATCTTAAATTTCACGCAACCAAAATATACAGCTGGGGCATCTAAAAGGTATGAATTACAAAAAAGCAATAGTTCTCGGTATTTTTGCGTCAGCATCTCTTGTTTTCGCTGATGGTTCATGGACTTTAAGCGCATGTCTCAAGCAGGCAAAAGAAAAAAGCTTAAAGCTAGAATCTGCAAAAATCCGTGAACAAAAGGCAGATGTAAGCCTCGAACAGGCTAAAGTCGGGAACTACCCCACCCTTTCGGCCAGCATCGGCAACTCCCTTTACGATTCCCCGTTCAGAGATGGTCCGCAAGACCATTACCGTCTCAGCGCAGGCATAAATGCTTCTTACACGTTGTGGGATGGCGGTTCTACGCGCCTTTCCATCAAGGCCAACGAACTGAACAAAGAAGCCACGCGCTTTTCGACAAAAGAAACCGAACGTTCCGTGCAAGAAAGCGTCCTGAACGCATACATGAACTTGCTCGCCGCCATCGAAAAACTGCACACCGCAGATGCATCTGTTGAACTTGCCAAGGCTGAATTCGAGCACTACAACACACTGTTCGAAGCCGGTTCCATCACCAAGAAAGACTTGACCCAGTCGCAGGCAAACGTACTGCAGAAAGAAGCAGCTCAACTCGCGGCACAATTGAGCGTCAACACTTCGAAGACTACACTTCGCCAGCTTTTGGAACTTCCCGAAAGCGAAACATTCGAGGTTACTGCTCCGGAAACAGAAATCCAGACACCGGATGCACTTACGCCAATTCCCTCGCTCGACGAACTTCAAAAGACCGCAACAGACAATTCCCCCAGTCTGAAATCCGACAGCCTTTCTATCCAAGTTGCACAGAAGAATACTGAAATTGCAGGCAAGGGCAAGTCCATCAAGGTCTCGCTCGGAGCTAGCGCAAGCACAGGCCTTCAGGCATGGGAATCCAAAAAATACGGTACCCAAATCAAGAACGGCTATTCGCATAGCATTTCGTTGAACATCAACATCCCGATTATCGATGGCGGAGCTACCGAAAACAAGGTGCTGCAAGCTCAACTCAGCGAAACTGAAAGCGCGGTCGCCTTAAAGGAACAGGCAAAGTCCCTCGAAAATACTATCGAAAAACTTTACCTGAACGCCCTCAGCGCCGACATGCAGTGGAAGGCCGCCATTCTTCAAGTCGAAGCAGAAAACGAAGCCTTACTGGTTGCCGAAGAACAACGTAACGTTGGTTCCCTGACTTATACGGATTACCTTTCTCAGAAAAACCGTCTCGAAAGTGCACAGTCCACGCTCACGAACGCCAAGTACACAAGCCTCTTGGCCCGCAATCTGCTGGACTTGTATCAGGGAAAGTTGGACTAAAAAAGGCGACCCCGTCCCCATTCGCGGATCATGACCACGTAAGAGCTGAATAGCATTCAAGGCGAGTGTCGCAAAATCAAGCATACTTGATTTTATGATCGAGCCGAAATTGCTGACGCGAAGCGTCAACCGCAAGTGGTCAAAGAGCACCATGGCCGGGGTGACAAATCAAAACGTGTCATGCCCCGCTCCGACGGGGCATTTTTATTACACGAGTTTTTCGGCTTCGCCTTCGGCGTACTTTCCGTACAAAATAGCGACAATGTCTTTCTTGGGAACCTTCTGACCGGTTTCCTTGAGGCTTACGCGAAGCCTGTCGAGCATGGCCTTGTCTATTTCTTTCCAATACTGGTTTGTTTCGGCAACGGTCCAAAGCTTGTCATCACCACCGCTAATGGTCACAAGTTTCGCCTTGAAAAAAGTTCCCAAAGCGCGGTTGATGATGCTGCTTGTCGTACCGGCAATATTCTTTGCAACAATTTCCTGAACCAAGTCCTGCTTGTTCATCGGAACAAACGAAGTCAAGTCACAAGCTTCGGCATAAATCTTTTTGAGCATGTTGCGCGGGAACATATCCCAGCCCTTACGCTTGAGCGCTTTTGCAAGAATCATCTGCGCATCTTCTTCAACAGCGACTTTCTGCTCTGCAAGGGCAACCGTGTAAGAGCCGCCGCCCACATCCGTCATTTGCACAAAGTCCGCGGACTTTACGAAATCCTTGAATGTCTTGAAACCGAGGCGCTTTTCGTTAAACGCGTTATCGAGCCCGAGCATCTTGGGCTTGATTGCCGCAAGTGCAATCGGGCCATCTTCTTTTTGCAAAACGCTCCGGAGCATTTCCATGGAATCAATCTTTTCGGAGACAAGCCTATTTGCACGTTCCTTGGCATCGGACACTTCATCGCCGGAATCTTCATCGGCGACAGTCGCATCGTCAGTATAAATGTATCTGGAGCAAGAATTCTTGACGCACTCGCTCAACGGGGACTTGGGGCCCACACCAATCACTTCTTTACCTTGTTCGCGGAGTTTGCGGAACAGGGGCGAAAAATCGGAATCGCCCGTTGCAAGAACAATCCACTGCACCTGCGAATCGAGCGCCACTTCCATGGTATCGACTGTCATCTTGATGTCCGTCGAATTTTTACCGCTCACCGGATGGAATGTATGCACAAGTTCAAATCCGTTCTCGTTGAGCGCCGACTGCATTGGAATCAGTTGCGGCGAAGACCATTTGCCATACGCCTTGCGCACGACAATCTGCCCCAACGGCAAAAGTTCGTCCATGAGGGACTGCACGCCGTCGTGCTTGATCCAATTGGTAAGGTTTTCCGCGTCGATAAAAATTGCAATGTGGTTCATGGGTATATATATAGCATTTAGTTACTAGGCAATAGTTATTAGAATATGGAATTCAGGGCGTTGCGGGATGTGCCCGCTAGAAGGGGTGGTGAGCAACGAAGTGCGAGCCAGGGGACAACAAGTACAACGCTTGCCCCTCGAAAATATTACAAATTTATTACAAACTCAATTAACCGCCCAGAAGCGTTGACAAATTGTCCATAACAAAATATTTACATTCTGTAATTATATCTCATCGGAAAATAAATTTGAATTGGGTTAAGAGGTCCAAAGACAAATTTTTTGGATTTTTAAAAGGAGTGTCCGATGAAAACGAAACGTCTTTCGTTCGTTACTGCAGCATGCGCTGCAGCTTTATGTTCCACATCATTTGCTTACACCATCAGCGGAACGGTTTCCGACGATAATGGCCAGGCCATCAAGGATGTCGATGTCAGCCTGCTTAAAGAAGGCAAGACTGCAAAAACTGATAGCCAGGGCAAATTCACCATCCACGAAGACGAAGAAGAGGTGGCAATCCACCCGGCTTACAAGAACTCCGTCGGATACGTCAATATCAACAACGGGATCCTTTCTTACTCCCAGAGCAGCACTTCTCCAGTCCAGGTGAAGATTTACAACTCCCTCGGCAACCAGGTTTTCGAAAAGAAGTTGCAGGGTTCCGGCACGTATGACTTGAGCAAGGGCCTCAACGCCAAGGGAACCTATTTTGCACAGGTCTCAGTCGGCAACGCAAAACAGAATTTCAAGTTCACGACCGAAGGCAACTACGGCAGTTCTTTCGGTACGGCTAGCGCTCTCATGAAGGACGCTCAGAAGGGCGAAGCCATCCAGTTTGTCGCAACAGACTACGACACGCTCACCATTAAGCTCAATACGCTTGACACGACTCTCAACGTGAAGCTCACGAAGACCGCGCCTCCGGCACCGACATTCAAATTCGGTTACGCATTGAAGAACGAACCGACCCCGAGTAAGGGCTGCGGCACGACATCAAAGTTGCAGAAGACCAAGAGCGTCGAAAACGGCGACCGCTTCGAAATGAGAGTCGGTAGCGACAACCGCGAATACTTCATCACGCTACCGAAGAACTACGACAACAAGAAACCTTACAAGTTGCTCTTCGCCATGCACTGCATGGGCTCTAACGCCGAAGACTTCGTCCACCACTCTCCGGACCAGGACCATCCGAGTCCGTACTACGGCCAGCAGAAACTGGATACGGAAGGCAACTATATCTTCGTTTCTCCGCGTGGCGATACCGACGGCATGCCGTGGAGCGTATCTAGCGACAAGGACCACAAGTTCATCAACCAGTTGCTTACGACTCTCGAAGAAAACTACTGCATTGACACCAGCCGCGTGTTCATGACGGGCTTCAGCTTCGGCGCCATGGTCACGAACTCCATGGCCCAGGATATGCAAGACCGCCTCCGTGCAGTCGCAGTCTATGCAACCGCCGACTATAACATCTACCTGCCGAAGAACAAGGGCTTGCCTATCGCCTGGATGGCCGTCCATGGCAAGAATGACGGCACCTGCCAGTACAACCGCGCTCGTGACAGTGCTCTCAAGCGCATTCTCAAAAACAACGGCAAGGCCGATGCAGAAGGCAACTTCACCGATGCCAGCGCCGAGAAGCCCAAGGAAGTCGGCGGCAGCGGCCACCTCTGCTACGACTTCACAACAGTCGACGAACGCTTCCCGGTCAAGTTCTGCAGCTGGAACGGTCAGCACCAGTGGACAGCCTACGACAACGGCAACTGGCAGAATACCTGGGTTCCTCAGGAAGTCCACAAATTCTTCGAACAGTTCTAATCAAGTTTCATAAATCAGCTCTCTACCAAAAACGACTTCCTTCCTCCGGAAGTCGTTTTTTTTTACAGTAAAATTCTTTTTATAGACAATTAGTCAATAAGCATAGCACTTGGCCACGCAACTTTGGACGCATCCGGATTTAGATTAGTTTATAGTTAGGTGTGTTGAATTAGGAGTCTTGGTAAAAGGAGTAAACATGAGTATCAAATCACCCAAGCTTTTCACGGCAGCAAGCCTATTGGCGTTCTGCGGATTTGCATCGGCATACACAATCTCTGGCACCGTTTCCGATGACCAGGGCAAGGCCATCAAAGGCGCCTTGGTAAACCTTCTCAAAGAAGACAAAACCGCAACGACCGATGACAAGGGCAAATTCACCATCCACGAAGAAGAAGTGGGCATCAAATCGGCATTCAGGAATTCCGTCGGATACATCAGCATCAATAACGGCATTCTCTCTTATTCGCAGAGCAGCACTTCTCCCGTACAGGTGAAAATCTACAACTCCCTCGGCAACCAAGTTTTCAACAAGACTTTGCAAGGCGCCGGCACGTACGACTTGAGCAAGGGACTCAGCGCACAAGGCACGTACTTAGCACAAGTAACCGTCGGTAACGCAAAACAGAACTTCAAATTCACGACGAACGGCAACTACAATAGCGCCATCGGATCCAACGCAAGCGCACTCATGAAAGACGCTCAAGCCGGAGAAGCCATCCGCTTTGTGGCTGAAGGTTTTGACACGCTGACAGTTCCGCTCGGCACACTCGACACAACGCTCGATGTAAAACTCACGAAGACAGTCCCTCCCGAACCGACATTCAAATTCGGTTACGCACTTGGCAACAAGCCGACTCCGAGTAAGGGCTGCGGCACCAATTCCACATTGAAAAAAGTCAAGAGCGTCGAAAACGGCGACCAGTTCCAAATCAGGGTCGGCAGCGACACCCGCGACTACTTTATTACCTTGCCCAAGAATTACGACAACAAGAAACCGCACAAGGTTCTCTTTGCATTGCACTGCTACGGCAGCCGTGGCGAAGACTTTGTACACCACAAAGCAGATTATGACCATCCGACACCGTACTATGGCCAGCAGGTTCTCGACAAGAATGGCGACTACATCTTTGTTTCGCTGGATGCAATCGGCGGCGTATGGACTAAGGGACAGGGCGACCATGATTTCTTCGCCCAAACGCTTACGACTTTGAACGAAAACTACTGCATTGATACTAGCCGCGTGTTCATTACAGGATTTAGCTTTGGCGCCATGTTCAGCTACTCACTCATGCAGGACATGCAAAGCCGCGTCCGTGCCGCTGCAACTTATGCTGTCGCAGACTATAACATTTGGCTCCCCGAAGGCAACAACATGAAGAACTTGCCGATTGCCTGGATGAACGTTCACGGTAAAAACGACGGCAGATGCGATTACAACCGCGCAAAAAACAGCGCCCTCCCGAGAATCCTCAAGCGCAACGGCAAGGCCGATGACGATGGCAACTTCACCGATGCAAGCAGTGAAAAGCCCGAAGAAGTCCAGGGCAACACCGGACACGTCTGCTACGACTTCAAGAATGTCGACGAACGCTTCCCCGTCAAGTGGTGCTCCTGGCCGGGTGACCACCAGTGGACTGCACACGACACCGGTAACATGGGTGTCGGTTGGAACTGGGAAAGCACCTGGGTCCCCGAAGAAGTCCACAAGTTCTTCGAACAGTTCTAAGAAAGCTTCATAAATTAACTCTCCTCGCCCAAAGGGCTTCCCGGAACGGGAAGCCTTTCTTTATTGTAGATCCCGCCCCCCTTTCTACATGATTCTAAAAATTTTGTTTACAAAGACAAAGTTGTTATTTTTATTATTAAATTATTTTATAATAAACATTACCCAAATTTGTTTTAAAGGGATGTGGAAAAGGAGTGCACGATGAAGAAAGCAATACTTTCTGTTTTCTCTATTATCCTAGCATCATCATTCTCTGCGGCATCTGCCTATACTTTAAGCGGAACCGTTAAAAGTGAATCTGGTTCACCAATTTCAGGTGCTTCCGTAAGATTAGCTATCGCAGGAGATTCTACCTCCACCGATAACGATGGCAAATTTAAAATTGAGAAAAAGGATAGCACAATAAGTATTTCCAAAGCCGGATTTACACCCGGTTATATCAGCTACGAGAACGGAACACTTCATTTTGCACAAAGTTCGAATTCGCCCGTACAAGTAAGCATCTTCGACATGGCCGGTCACCAGGTTCTGAGTCAAACGTTGCACGGCACTGGACAAGTCCATTTGCGTGACGGCGTAAAAGCAGAAGGAAGTTACATCGCTCGCATTCGCGTCGGCAGTGCACAACAGGCAATCAAGTTCTCGACCGAAGGCTCTTTCAACCGTTCCTATTCTGCACAACAAGGGGGAGCGCTCCTTAAAGTCGAAGACGATTCCAAAGACACCTTGATTGTCACAGCAAATGATTACGATACACTCCGCGTTTACCTTTCCAAGCTAGACACTGCACTCGAGCTCACGCTGAAAAAGCCTGTCATTGAACAAACTCACAGCTTCGGCTATGCCATGGGCAATGAACCTACTCCGAGTAAAGGCTGCGGCAAGGACAACACGCTTAAGGACTACTTCAAGTTTACCGGCGGGGGCATTGAGCACGAAATTTACCTCACCATGCCCGAAAATTACGACAAGAACAAGCCCTACCGCCTTGTATTCGGCATGCATTACATGGGCGGTTCCGCCGAAGTTGTGGCAAAGAAGGAAAACTACTACGGATTTAGAAACCAGCCAGGCGCCAAGGAAAACACCATCTTTGTCGCACCGCATGGATATACAGATGAAAATGGCAGAGAAAATCCTTGGCGTTGCAACGACAACAAAGACCATCTCTTCTTTGACGAGTTCCTCACCTACCTGAACGAAAACCTCTGCATCGATACTTCACGCGTGTTCTCAATTGGTTTTAGCTTTGGAGCCATGTTCAGTAATGCGCTTGCTCAAGATTTCCAGCACCGTTTGCGTGGCGTGGTGGTGTTCTCGACAATGGATCAGGTGATTTACATGCCTAAGAATGCGGGCAAGCCAATTGCATGGATGGGTACTGTTGGCATGGAGGACAATCTTTGCACACCTAAACTTGGACGCAGCGCCCGCGACAGGATTCTCAAGAATAACGGAATACCCGATGAAAATGGAGAATTCACCGACGCTCGTGGCGAAACCGCCGAAGAATATTCCGGCAGCGGCAACCACGTATGCTACGACTACAAGACGGTTGATCCGCGCTTCCCTGTGAAGTGGTGTACGTTTAAGGGTGAACACACGTACAATCCCCGTGAAGACGGCAAGATTTGGACAATCGAAACCGGCTGGGAATTTATCACGCAGTTCTAAAAAAATGATCCCGGCACAAGGCCGGGATGACGTTACCGCCAACCGAGCTAGGTAAAAAAGGCGATGCCGCAACAAGTGCGGCATGACATCCACCGTCTACTTCTACTAGATTAGTTTTTCGACCTTAGAGCAGAGCGATTCGGCTTCCTCAGCAGTCGGTGCTTCAGCAATCACGCGGATTACAGGTTCCGTATTGCTGGCGCGCACATGCACCCAGGACTTTTCGGAACCGAGCCAGAGACCGTCGCGTTCATCCATCTTCCAGCCGGCAAATTCAGCCTTGACCTTCGGGAGAATGTCAGCAACCTTCTTGTCGCCGAGTTCGAACTTCTTCTTCGGCATCACATAAGCTGGATTTTCAGCAACAAACTTTTCTGGACCGCCATTGTGGTGAGCCATCCAGCTAAGCACAAGTGCTGCAGCCACGAGGCTATCGCGACCGTAGTGGAGAGCCGGAAGAATCACGCCGCCGTTGCCTTCACCACCGATAACGCAACCATTTTCGATCATCTGGAGGCTAACATTGATTTCACCGACCTTCGCGCGGCTGAATTCGCAACCGTACTTGGCAGCAACATCTTCGTTCATGCGGCTCGTGGAGAGGTTCACGCAAACGCTACCCTTCTTTTGAGCAAGCACTTCGTCCGTAGCAATTGCAAGCGTGTATTCTTCGCCGATACTTTGTCCAAGGCCATCGACAAGAGCGCAGCGGTCTGCATCCGGGTCCACGGCAAAACCAACAGCGCAGCCGTTATCCTTAACAGCCTTACGCAAGTCGCCAAGATTTTCAGGAATCGGTTCTGCACCGCGCGGGAACGTGCCATCCGGGCTGCAATGAACGCGAACAACTTCGCAACCGAGCTGTTCCAAAAGGCGCGGCACAATAAAGCTACCGGCACCATTCACGGCATCGACAGCAACCTTGAAATGTTTGGCCTTGATAGCTTCGACATCCACGAACGGAATCTTGAGCGTACCATCAATGTGAATACCGTCGGCATCCGGGGCAACTTCGTACTTGCCCATCGTGCGGTAATCTGGATAGCTGAACTGGTTAGCATCAGCGAGAGCAAAGAGCTGCTTCACATCATCCGGACCGAGGAAAAGGCCCTTGTTGTTGAGGAACTTGAGAGCGTTCCATTCGAGCGGGTTATGGCTAGCGGTAATGATGATGCCCGCATCAGCCTTGAAATGCGTCGTCAAAAGTTCCACGGACGGAGTCGTCGAAAGGCCCACATCCACCACATCCACGCCAGAAAGGCGGCAAATACCAGCAACAAACTGCACGATGGCATCACCTGTCGGGCGGCTATCGCGGCCAATCACCACGCGCTTAGCCTTCGTGATTTCAAGGAAAGCACGCACATGGCTCTGCAAAACCTGCGGAGTAAGGGTATCACCAACGATTCCGCGAATACCAGAAATAGAACGCATCAGTTTAGACATATTTTCTCCAATAAATTAAACTTATCCAAGTTCCGGAACAGTAGCATAAAAGACTAAATCTTCCGGACCTTCATTAATCAAGCTATGGGAATGGCCCTTCGGACAGAAATGGCACTGGCCTGCTTCGACGTATTCAACTCCGTCATCGAAAAGCACCTTGCCCTTGCCCGAAACAAAGAACATAATTTCGCTGTTGGTTTCGTGCTTGTGGTAGCCGATGGAAGCCCCCTGTTCAAGCGTACCATGCATAATACGCGTTGTTCCATCAAAATACATCTTGGCCTTGTATTCTTTTTCGCCACCCTTAAAATTCGGGAGAACGGTCGTCTCCATGCCTTTTAAATCAATAATCATTATGACCTCTTTGAACGAGGAAATAATAGAATTTTAGGGAAAGAGAGCCAACCATATAAGGCTAAACGTTGCGGCGATATCCGCTCAAAGCAAGGAAAATAATGGCCGGGACGTAGAACAGCCAAATAAAGTTATTCGACACAACTGCAAGGATTTCACGGGTCGAATGGTCTGCGCCCGTAAGCAAAGATATTCCTGTTAGCAAGTCGCAGCAAACAAAGCAAATCATCCCAAGCATAATCCGGAACGCACTCCCTTTAGGGAATAATTTCTGTTTTGATGCCCTGCATGCAGCAAACAGCGAACAACTCAGCGTCGGAGCATAGACAAGAACTGCCATGAGCATCAGCGAATCCAGCACATGAAAATACGCAAGGAAAACCATCGAAAAAATTGCCGCTAGCGGAATACAATAAATCCACGGGAACGTCCAATCGGAATCACTTGTACGCGTATGGCGGTAAATAAAAATCATCTGTGACAAAAAGAAAAATACGATTCCAATCGTGATGAAATTTTCGCGGTTGTCCGCAGAACCAAAATAGTTGTACAATATCTTAAAACAAAAATCAGCACACAAAATCAAAGCAAAACTAGCCTGTACAAAGAAGCGGTCTCGCCTGCTTATGGCATGGCGCCCAATCATAAACGCAATCAACGTTGCAATCGCTGTTACAATAAACTTGGTTATATTTTGAAAATCACTCGAAGAGTCAAGACAAGATTGCACGGCGCCGCATTGATAAAGCACATACCAGTCGCGCCCAAAGAACGCGACAAACAAGACCGCGGCAATAGCAACAAGAATAGAGACTATCTTCGAATACACCATATATATAATATAGACTGAAACTCCCCAAAAAAGCAAATGAATTTTTAGCAAAAGAATGTGGAATTAAAATAACCGCAGCAAAGCCGCCAAATTAAAAGGCGCCTGATTCCGGACTATTTTTTCGGCTTTATCTTAGCAGTCATGTAACTGAGCACAAGGTTTTGCCATACAACATAGCAAGTCGGAGCGAGCGCCACCACCGGGCCAGCGTAAAGGCTAGAGACCCAAATGACAAGCGTCGTATTCTTTTGGCCCATGCTCTGCGAGCCTTCAATCGGACGGCGACCACGTTCGCAAACCCAGCCAAGCCAGAACTGCACAATGCAAAGGACCAGCGAAACACCAGCCATGAGCGGGAGCTTACCGCTGTTCCACAAATCGGCAAAGCCCATCTCGCGGATATCAAAGCTCGCTTTCGACAAAATAATGAACACCGAGAACGTCCACACGAACATCGTGTACTTCTGGTATTTGGCAGCGCGGTCGGCAAGTTCCGGATAAAAGTTGCGCAGTCCAAACGCAAATGCAAGCGGGATACTGATAATCGGCTGGATTGTATTGAAAATCTTCATCGCAATTTCGGAGAGATTTGCCTCGGTCCCCGTCAGATACCCAAAGACAATCGGAATGCTAAAGCAGGCAATCAAGTTTCCGCTGAGGAAAATCTTGAGCGCAAGGGATGCACTGCCGCCAAGCATTTTCGCCATTGCAGGAGCGGCGTTCGCCGGCGGACAAAGCGCAATAATAGCACCACCCAAAAGAACCTCTCGCGGAAGATGGAAAAGTTCGACAACGCCCCAGAGAATCGCAATCATGATAAGGCTTACAACAAACGCACGAGCCTCGATTTTGAAAGTGTAGCCATGCGTCTGCGGCGGAATCTTCGTCACGAACGTAAGGAACATCATGATGCCGATAGTGAATGGCAAGAGCGGCGACAAAAAGTGCGCCTGAGGAATGAGGATGCCCGCAAGAATTGCGATGGGCATGAGAATCGCGCGTAAATTTCCCATAGTCTTATTTCCGAGAGCAAAGGTAGTAATTTGATTTTTGAAAATCAAGAAAACACATTATGCGGGCGGGGCCCCAGCTCGGAGTTGCGAAGGCCGCACGGGCCCCTCCCTGCACCCTCCCCATCCTTGGCCGACGCTCCATTCTCGCAACAACAACCATTTTTCACAACTTTACCACTTTATCTCTATATAAAGAAAGCGGAGCAATAGCTCCGCTAATCTTGATTATATCAAATCAACTACAATTCAATAATTCTGTCGTTTTGCAGCAATTGTTCGAAAGTCTGGCGTTCACGAACGAGCTTGATTTCGCCCTTCGTGTACATCGTTTCGGCTGCATAGCGACGGCTGTTGTAGTTGCTGCTCATGGCGGCACCGTAAGCACCGGCATCATGGAGAATCAACAAATCACCGACCTGAGCCTTCGGGAGCTTGCGCGTCACGACAAAGCCGCCTTCTTCCTGCGTGAACACGTCACCGGATTCGCAAAGCGGGCCTGCGACAACGGCATCAACAGTTTCGTTGAGTTCACGACCGTCACGAGCGACCACAGAAATAGCGTGGTAGCTACCGTAGAAACTCGGGCGAACGAGATCGGTAAAGCCAGCGTCGAGCAAGTAGAACAAATTATTTCCCTGTTTCTTCACGGCGCGAATTTCTGCAACGAGGTAGCCGCTTTCTGCAACAAGGTAACGGCCCGGTTCCACTTCGAGGTGGACATCGTGACCAATGCTCTGCTGGATGCGCTTGCGGGCATTGTCCCACAAATCGTAGTAAGCCTTCACATCAATGCGGTTGCCCTTTTCTTCTTCGTGATACGGGATCGGGAGGCCACCACCAGCGCTAATCGTGCGGAGGTGAGAACCGAGATGACGGCTAGCGTCGACCATGGCATCGCAAACCTGTGCGAGGTGTTCGAAGTCCGTACCGGAACCGATGTGCATATGCAAACCGGTAATCCACATGCCGTTGCTCTGGGCAAGCTTGATGCAATCCTTAATCTGTTCGTGCCAAATGCCGTGCTTGCTGAGGTCGCCACCAGTATTCGTCTTGCGGGAGTGACCATGACCAAAGCCCGGATTCACGCGGATCGTGAGTTCAGACTTCACGCCGAAATCAGCGAGTTGCTGAATCATGTCCGGAGAGCCCACGTTCACGGCGATGTCGTACTTCTTCACGAGCTCGAGAGCATCGCGGTCGAAGATGTCAGCTGTGTAGACAATTTCAGGAACCTTGCCCTTCTGCTGTCCACCTTTGAAACCGGCCTTGAGAGCGCGTACAATTTCGCCAGCGCTCACAGCATCGACCACACAGCCGAGCTTACGGATGAGCGAAACGACAGAAAGGTTCGGGCAGGCCTTCTGTGCAAAGCGCACGGTATCGAAAACCTGAACATCCTTCACGCACTTTTCGATCGTAGCGCGGTCATAAATCCAGAGAGGCGTGCCATACTGTTCGGCAGCCTTCACAAAAACTTCTTGAGGAATGGAATAGTTGTTCATACAGGCGCAAATTTAGCAAAAGTGAGCAAGGCGAACAAAGCGTGAAAACTTGTTTTCGCATTTTTGAGCCGAAGCCACGGACGCTAAAAGCGTCAAAAGGCGAGCGATGCGCGAGTCAAACTTGTTTGAACGAGCATATTCGAAAGAACTAAAAACGGCTTCCCGTTTTTACAAAAACCGTAAAACGTAAAAGCCAGCTATCGTCGAAATTTATAGCCCATTCATTAATCACAAACTTAATCTTACAAACTTACTTTAATTCGTTGACAAAATTATAAGCAATTTGTATTATTCGATTTTTCATAAAACTGGGCATAAACGCCCAAAACCAGGAAAACAAAAATGAAAAAAGAGTTGGAACAAAAAAAGAATTACCAGGCCCCCAAATTGAAGGTCGTCAAGCTCAAGCGCCAGAGCAACCTGCTGAAAGCTAGCGAACCAGACCCGTACAAAGGCCCCCTCGGCTAGAAAAAAATTATTGCGTCGAACGCCTTGTTCGACGCTTTTTAATTACACAAGACCAGGAATGAACAAATGAAAAGCAACCAAAAAACACCTTTCACACGAGCGGTGTCAACATCGCTTGTACTCTTACTATCTGCAGCTTCGGCATGGGCTGTTTCACTCAGCGATTTCGAATACTCAGGTGGCGCCTACTTAATCAAAACAGGCGATCAACTGAATAATTTGGCGACCTATGTAAATGCGGGTAACACCACTAAAGGCGTAACATTCAAATTAACAGCAAACGTAACCGCAGCAGGGACTTATATTCCCATCGGCAACCCCAATCACGTCTTCAACGGAACATTCGATGGAAACGGCAAATCCATTAGAGTTTACTATAAATACGACCCGACCCCCACAAAAGTCACCGTGGGAACAGGCTATTCATACGAACTTACCGCAGGCGTTTTTGGTGTACTTGGCAGTAGCGCTGTTGTAAAGAACCTTACCGTTGAACAGCCTTCTTATTCACTAGTTTCGACAAAATCGCAAACAGGCTTCCAAATGTCTAGCGCTGACTTCGGTGGCATCGCAGGCATTAATAATGGACAAATCATTGACTGTATGGCAGACAATAATTCGTTCACAGTAGAAGTGGATGCCACCACCAACAGTGTCGGCGGTATTGTCGGTACAAACAAGGGCACCATCAAGAATACTACATCCAGTTATATCCTTACAACAAACCTAAAAAGCGGAGCTAGCAATTATGTCGGCGGAATCGCGGGCTACAACACAGGAACGATTGAAGCCAACACAACAGAGTCCTATATAACAAACAATGGTGGCGATGCCTATATTGGAGGTATTGTTGGTTTTAATGCTGGCACCGCAACTAAAAACTTTGTTTCCAGCTACAAAAAAAATTCAGGAAGCAAAGGCAAAGGCGCCATTGCCGGATATAACAACAAAACACTCACCCAGAACGGCTACTACAACCTCGGCACGGGAATCGGCACAGGCAGCGGCGATGTTACTAGCAGCAGCGGCGCGATCCCAGTATATAAAATCACAGCCGGCACAGGCGTCTCTGTATCAGGAGCAACAACTTTCACAAGGTATGATGTAAAATACTACGCTTATAATTCAACCATCACTTTATCGGCTACAAGCGGAAACAATCCCAAGACCGGATATACCATCGGTTACTCCGCGGATAACGGCAACATCACCGTCTCTTCATCCGGAACTTTCACCATGCCTGCCAAAGACATTTCTGTGGCTAGAGCAGACAAGCCGATCAACTACACCATCACATACTATCTGAATGGCGGTTCAAACCCCTCTAGCGCTCCTACAAGCTACACAATAGAAAGTGCAAAAACGCTCCCAACTCCGACCAGAAACGGATATAGCTTCAGTGGCTGGTACACAACTTCTAACTTTAATGGCTCCAAATTCACTTCCATCGCAAAAGGCTCCTCCGGCAACAAAACGTTCTATGCCAAATGGACCGCAACATCCTACACCATCACATACTATCTGAATGGCGGTACAAACCCGTCGGGTGCACCCACAAGCTACACAGCAGAAAGTGAGGCCATCACACTCCCGACCCCAACCCAGACAGGTTATTCCTTTGCGGGCTGGTACACAACTAGCACATTCTCTGGTACCAAGGTGACCACGATTTCTAGCGGTTCCTCTGGCAACAAGAATTTCTTTGCCAAGTGGACTCCTAATACATACAAAGTCCAATTCAACGCCAACAACGGTACAGACGAATCAACGACCCAACAGTTTACTTACGGCACCGCAAAGAATCTCGATCTAAATACGTTCAACCCACCCCAGGGTAAAGGCGGATTTTCGGCATGGACAACCAACGCTAACGGAACCGGCACCAGCTATGCCGACGGCCAAAGCGTTCAAAACCTCACAACAACGTTGGGTGGAACAGTCCAGCTCTACGCCCAATGGAAAAAACATATCGCTTACACAAACGACTTCTATTTCTACGATATTGATGATGAATATTATACAGGAAAGGCCATCGAACCTTCTGTCACTATCATCAAGGATGCAGTTGATGTTTCCGATGATTTCATTATTAGCTATTCCGACAACATCAACGTCGGCGAAGCTACCGTGACAATCACCATCGATAGCAAGAAACACCCCGATTACGACGGCTCCATCACAAAGCACTTCAAGATTAAAAAAGCAAAACCGACCATTACAGTTCCGACAGCAACCAAGTTTAAATACAATGGCAAAGCCCAAGCTCTTGTAACAGCAGGCTCCACCAATGTCGGGTTCATGCTCTACAGCCTTGACGGAACGAACTATAGCGATGAAATTCCGACCGCAGTGAACGCCGGGAATTACACCGTTTACTACAAGGTCGCAGAAACTGAAAACTACAGCAGCGTCACGGGCTCTGTTGAAGTAAAAATCGAAGGAACTTACACAAAGAACGAATTTATCGAAATCAACGAAGTCGATGGCAAGAAGCACGTCACTATCGACGGAAACGCTTCCAGCGACAAGGCTTTCGAAATCAAGGACGATGTCGAAGTCGAAGATGTCGAGCTCACGCGTGAATTCACATTCGGTGAAGGCTACTCCACCTTGGTCTTGCCCTTCGAAGTAAATACCAACCAGCTCACAGGAGTCTCCTCGATTCTTGAATTTACAGGCATGGGCTTAAACGACAAAGGCATCAAGCAAGTCGAAATGAGCACCCTTTGGGACGAAACAAAGGCTCACACAAAGATTCAAGCCAACAAGCCGTACTTGATCAAGATGGCAAGCGCAACGCTCGGAGTTGTAGGTTCTGTTACCCTCAAGAAGACAGAAACACCGATTGCAACCGTACCTAATAGCTCCTGGACATTCGTAGGCACCTACTCTTACAAGGAATGGACTTCGGACGATCCGGAACTCGGACGCGCTTACGGCTTTGCCGGACAGGCCAAAGAAGGAGTCGACGCAGGAGAATTCGTGAAGGTTGACGCAGGCGCCTATATCAACCCGATGCGCGCATACCTGTTAGCACCGGCCAAGCCCGCAAAGGTAAGAGCCGCAAACAATGTCACCACAACAGCCTCTATCCATAACGACTACCCCGAAACAATCGAGATGGTCATTGTTGACAAGGACAAGAATCAAACTACTGTTATCGGCACGCTCAACACCCACACAGGCGAATTCCGCTGGAACAAGACCAAGCGCACGTTCGACCTCAAGGGCCGTAACGTAGGCAATGGCAACAAAGCCCGCGGTGCCTACTACGGCAAAATCGAACTGAAGAAATAAGCTATTAGCCCGCCTCTGCGGAGGCGGAGCACTCTTTTAAAAATGCAAAATGCTGGGTAAAAGCCCAGCGTTTTTTGTGCACTCAACATTTCGAATACACTTTAGCAAAGTTTTATAAAAAACCGCTCTTTATTACTAAAGAACGGTTTTTCGTTGAAATGAGTTTCTAAATCACTTTACATTAATCACAGAAGAATGGTTTCCTACGCGGACTATGTACATTCCTTTAGTCGGCAGCTGAATTTTCTTTTCTGCAAAATCAGCCTTTTCCTTAATGATATTTTGACCGATCATATTGAAAACACTAACATCGGAGCCCATTTCCATATCGGAAATCGTCAAAGTCAAGCCCTGCGTTTTGAACATCGGCGACTTCGTCAACACAGGTGCAATCTGAGGTTTTTCTACATCAACAGATGGCGTAGGAACAAATTGAGCCTTATACAAAGCCCCCATGAACGGATTATACAAAGGACTTATCGTCTTTTCAATAGGTTTATCTTTAAATGAAGAGGTATAGAAATAGACTCTAGCATTTTGAGCATCACCCATAGCACAATCCGAAACGCCATCACCATCGAAATCGCCAACAAAAAATTGGGGATTAGCAATTTTTTTGAAGTAAGTTAATACATCGCGAAAATAACCAACAGAAGCAGGTGGTGAAACATTAACTTGCCAATTAAAATTCATCATATTAACCAAGCTCATATCCCCCATTCCATCGCCATTAAAATCACCAACCAAAGGTTTATGTAGCGCATCACCCCAACGATATTCAAATACTGTTGCCCCTACAACAGGCTCAAAAATCCACCCATCGTTCACATACTTATCTATTGTATCTTGTTCCATTGCCTCTAACGCAACTAGTCTGCAATTACCTATTTGATCGCAATCGGAATTTTTCATTACAAAAACTTGATAGCCCATATAGTCGTGAGAACCAAGATTTGGGTCATACAACGCTTTTCCAGTACGACTGGAAATAGAGAACCATCCTAATGTAGGATCCCAAATAGTCGGATCACTTTTCCCGTCAGCATCAAGATCTCCTTCCACTACAGTTTGATAAGATGTCATCCTCCCCCACATTCCTTCATTAGATTCCATTATCGGGATACCTTTTACCTTCCCCTCTTCGCTCGAAAGATATTTCCATATACAATAGGGATAAGGTTTTGCATCATCAAAACATTCAACAGCTCCAATATCGTTTATACCATCTCCATCATAATCACCTGTAAGAGCATGAGTCATTTTACTTTTACTCAAACCTAAAATCTTTTTTCCCCATATATAAACAGTCGAATCGTCAACATTTCTACGAACAATATCCTCACCATTTTTACTAGAATAGATAAACCATAGCATACTAGGCTTATGGACAATTGCAGGATCTGCGGCACCATCTCCATTAAAATCACCTACCACAATTTTATAATCATCACTGAGCTCAGTTATTCCAGGCCATTGCCACCCCCAACCAATCTTAGCAGCACCATTCAGTCCTGTCAAACTTGACCTAATATACCATCGAGCAGTACTTCTGTCCACAACGCCCATATCCGTTATACCATCAGCATCAAAGTCACCTGCAATAAATTCCAAATTCCTGTTTTCAAGGCTATCAGGAAACTGAAACTGGTAATAAAGCATACCATTCGCATAACTTGTATTTGCGGAATTAAGTACGGTTTGACCCGTAACTATATTCGAACCAACTGTAAACTGATAAGTGGACCAAGGTCTACCAGCAGCTGCAGGAGCCAAGCCATGATTTGTATCCCAAAAAATTTTAAATAATGTTGGATATTTGATTTTTTTTGCAGAATCTAGCGGTTCGAGAAGAAGAGAAGAATCAACATCCTTAGGATATTCTTTATCCGAAGTAAGTCGAATTAGATATTTCCAAGGCGAATTCTTCGTATTATCCCATGAGAAAATACTAGCATCTCTGCAATTGTCTTTTGGATTACAACCTCGTACAAAATACCCTGAATCCGACTTAAATTGTATACTATCACTATTTCCAGCAAAAGAAACTATTGTGCGGCCATTTATAATATGTCCAATAGAATCACCCGATATTCCCACATTACTAACTAAATTTAAAGGACCTATGGAATCCTTAGGAAACCATTTATCCCCATCATCAGAAACATATCTCTTAATCCATTGCTTATAATCATAACCTTCATAAGCGGCGAGGTTCATATGTCGAGATGTCATCCACATTTCAAACTGCTTTGTCTTGGAATTCCATTTAACATCCCCAAATTCGTTATATTCAACTACGGATTCCCCTTTTAGAATATCAGATTTACCAATGAAATCCTCAGTTACAAGCTCAGATTCTCCATCAAAAGATATCGAAGTCCTAGGCCAATTCTTAAGGATGTTTCCATAAAAAACTGTTTTAATTGTATTATTTATTACAATCTTTTTATAAAGTTTATCACGATCCACTTTGATATGTCTAAATCTCCAGAATTTACGAGCCCCAATTGAATCCTTCGGCGCATAAGACACATCCGTAAACCAAAAATGATAATACTTGTCATCTCTTACAACAGAAGCCTGACCGGCTCCATAAGGAAGACCAGTTGAATCCTCAAGACCCTCCACTGTCTTCTGAGTTGTAAATATAGGAGCAGGTTCCGATGGATAAACAGCCCAGTTTTCTTCACCCCCACGTCCTATATAACGTTGCTCGTAAGGGCCCTCAATTTTTTCAGACCTTGCCACAAATGTGACTGTACTATATGATTTCTTGAATCCCGTATAATACAAATACCAATAGTTATCATCACCCTTAATAATCGTAGGATCACACGCACACGAATCATTTTCAGATGATGGAATAAGAACGACTCGAGGGGCAGACCAAGTCGCTCCATCTCTTGAAGTTCTCATGCGAATATAATCCCAACCATTTTCATAATTACTTTTATTTTTTATAAAAGGAACCGAATTCGCTCCATGAGAACAGTAAAAACGATAAAACTTTCCGTTGTACCGAACAGTTGTAGACCCATATTCATAACCATCAGCTTCAGATGGTGTACTAACCTTTCTTACCGTCACCGAATCCACCGTCGCCGTTACTGGGCTCCAATTTATAGAGAACAAATTTGTCGCTAGCACCATTGTAGCACATGAAAAAATTAAAGAAAGAATTTTTCTCATAACTTTTTTCCTTTATTTAATATTATTTATTCACAACAGAATCAAAGCTTTCGCAATTAATTCTATATAGGAATCCTATATATAAAATAATTTTCAGGTTACAGTTTAACAATTAAACAATATTCATTTTAATTTACAAACGAAACGTCAACCAATTGTAATACGAAATAACTTCATTTATACTACAGCACCATTCTTTTAGTCAATGCATCCTAAACAATAGTCCTTCAGAACAAGCAAAAAAAACTAGCCAATACTTTCTTCAAAAAAAAACACCGAGCGTTTTGCCCGGTGCATTTTCAATATTTTTCAATCAACGCAATTACACGTGCTTAATCTTGTTGTCGCCGGCATCCCAGTTCTTGCCATCACAAACAAACTTGTATTCGTAATCGCCCGGAACGAGGGAAATCTTTGCGACCCAAAAGCCTGTCTTCTTGTCCTTCTTGAGCATATCGACATCGACAGCCCAGTCATTGAACGTACCAGCAATGGAAACAGTCGTTGCAAGCGGGCAATCGGCGATAAATTCGACAGCCACTTTTTTCGGGGCGGCAGCCTTCACAGACTTCGTAGCCTTCTTTGCAGGGGACTTTTCAGCCTTCGGGGCTTCTGCGACAGTCTTTGTAGCTTTCTTAGCAGGAGCAGCCTTTGCTTCAGCCTTCTTGGCAGGAGCCTTCGGAGCCTTAGCGGCAGCGGTTTTCTTTGCAGCAGGTTTTTCAACCACAGTTTTTGAATTTTTAGACATAATTATCTCCTCTTATTCTTGTACTTGAAAATTTAGTAAAAAAAATTTTATTTTGCTATATTTGAAATATGCTTAAACAAATCATCGCTCCTAGCGTCTTGAACGCAAACTTCCTCTCTCTCGGCGATGGTCTCAAGGCCATCGAAAACGGAGGCGCAGGCCTCGTTCACTTGGACATCATGGATGGGCACTTTGTCCCAAACATCAGCTTTGGTCCGGGAATTTCCGCTTGCGTCAAAAAAGGCACCAAGCTCCCGCTCGATTGCCATTTGATGATTGAAAACCCAGAAAACTACGTGGGCGAATTTGCAAAAGCAGGCGCAAGCATCATCAGCGTGCACGCCGAAACTACAAACCACCTTGACCGTTTGCTGCACCAGATTGCAGAACTCGGTGTAAAGCCGGCAGTCGCCATCAATCCGGCAACCCCGCTCGACAATGTCAAGTACGTGCTTGACATTGTCGACATGGTGCTTATCATGTCTGTAAACCCCGGATTCGGCGGCCAGAGCCTCATTCCGTATTGCCTCGACAAGATCCGCGAACTCCGTGCTCTCAAGCCGGAACTCAACATTCAAATCGACGGCGGTGTAAAGCTCGATAACATCCTCGCCTGCAAGGAAGCAGGTGCAAACATCTTCGTTGTCGGAAGCGCTATTTTCGGGAAGCCGGATCCAGAAGCCGTCTGCCGCGAATTCGTGAACTTAGTAGACAACAATAAGTAGAGAGCAAGAAGAAACGGCATTGCGAGCCTAGCGAAGCAATCTATTCTTACTCCTATAAAAATCACGCAAAAAAAATTAGGTCCCTTACGGGGCCTTTTTTTCATATAACCTTTGTATTCCCCCTAATATTTTCCGCTACATCGGTGTCGATGCAGTAGAAGCAAAAAGAGCAGAAACAAAAACTATAGAAAGAACGATTATAAGATACCAGTTTTGCATGCCCGTAATATATACTGAAAACTCGTCCATAATCCACACATTCACAAAATATTACAATTTTACTACAAAGTAAAGTTTACACAGCACGTTTTATGTTTCAGGAAATTAACAATCTATGACAATAATTAAATTTGCGCCGTAAAAAAACCGCCAACGATTATGCAAATTTACGCAAACAAAAAATTTGTCACGCCCATAGAAACAATTGAAATCTTCGAGCCCAAAGAAATCAAATCCGTTCTAGACAAAATCGAGTCTTTACAAAAGAAAGGCTATTATCTCATAGGTTATATGAGATACGACCTTAAAAATTCAGCAGGCGGCGCACCTCTCATTTATTTCGAAGCATTCGACTCCTTCCAGCCGTTCGAACCGCAAACACCCGACTACAAGATTGGCACCATCGTAAAGCCACGTATTTCCAAAGAAGAATACGCACAAAGCTTCAATTCCGTCCGCGGCGTTATAGAAGTGACCCTTTGTGAGTAATTGCCCTATAAAATGGCGATGCCGGCACTAAGGCCGGCATGACAATCCCAAAAGGCTTCATTACAATCACAATTGGGCGCGTTCAAAAACTAGAACTGCGTAATAAATTCCCAGCCAATGTCTGAGGCCCAAAGCTTGCCATTTTCGCGCATATCCCACTGGTGGCCGCCATTGAAGGTGCACCACTTCACAGGGAAGCGCGGATCGACCGTCTTATAGTCGTAGCAGACGTGATTGCCACTGGTGTATTCGGTAGCCTTTTCGCCAGTGCAGTCGGTATGGCCTTCGGGGCCATTGTTCTTCAGAATCCTGTCACGGGCGCTACGTCCCATGCTCGGCGGGCAGGTACCGTCGCCTAAACCCACGGTTCCCATCCAGGCAATAGGCTTGCCCACATTCTTCGGAATGTAAATCACCTGGTCGGCAGTCGCGAACACCACGACACCGCGGAGACGATGCTGGAACGTCTGAGCGAGCGAGTTTGTATACATAGCACCAAAGCTGAAACCGGAAGAGAACACACGAGACGTATCCACGCAGAGGTTCTCGTTCAAGTGCGTAAGAAGTTCGTCAAAGAACAAGTGGTCTTTGTTATCGCCACAGCGCCACGGCATTTGGTCGGTGTAACCGTGCGGAGCCACAAAAATGGTGCTCTCCTTGGCGCCCTTCTGGTCGCGGTAACCATAATAGTGTTCGTTCTTAGCAACGTTCTGTGCGGAACCGCCCATGCAGTGCATGCCGAACACCAAACGATACGGCTTGTTCTTGTCGTAGTTGTCTGGCACGTCGAGATAGACTTCGTGCTCGATACCGCCACCCGTGAACTTGAAGTAGCTCTTGAGCGTATTGTCCTTACCGCAGCCCTTACTCGGTGTAGGATCGTTGCCCATGGCATAGCCAAAAGCAAACGTCTGCTTAGTGGCAGCCTTGCTGAGTTTCAAATCGAGAGTCGTATCAAGTTTCGACAGGGGAACAAACAACGTATCATAATCTTCTGCAACGACACGCAGCGTATCAATAACATCGCCTTCCTTATGAAGCGCCTTCTTTTCTGCGGAACCCAAAGACCCAGAAGCATAGCCATAAGTGCTAAAGCGAACCGTTTCTTGCGCGGATCCCATCTGCACCTTTGCAACAAATGTCCCCGGCGCCTGGATCGAAGCTGCAAGATCAACCGTCCCAGAACCTTGCAACGTTTTCGCAAGTACCTGGTTACCCGTCATGTCAAATACCTTGACCTGCACAGGAGCGCTACCACCCTGCGTAAAATTCAGGATTCCGTTAATCAAGCTGAAATGTCCAACAGCGGCACGCGAGCCGTGCAAGGATACTTCCTCTTCATAAATGACAAAATTTCCAGATCGGTCCGTTTCAGTTTCGTTGCCCTTTTGGAGCAATTTCACGGTCGCCGCAATTGGCGAAGAATTGTCTTTATCTTTAACGGTTCCTTTTAGGGTGTAGGCAGATGCCGCAGAAAAAGCGGTCGCCATAACAATGGGAAATACAGAAAAGAATATTCTCTTCATCCACAGTCTCCTTTCCCACGACACCACAATCCATGTTATAATATAAATTAAAGGCCAGCAAAAATTACCGAGTAAAAATAATTTTCAATCGGAGTCCGGGGTGACAATGAAAACGGGATTGACGAAAACAAAGAATTACTTCACGACGGCGTTGGCGTGGCCGCTGTAAATGGCCTGCAAGGAACCAACGAGGTATGCAAGCGGAGCATTCCAGTTAATTGCCACTTCGTTAGTCGCGTAACTGCAACGGTTATCAATGTAGGCAAGTGCCGGCTTATCGGCCGAAGCGTAGTTCGGGCACTTCCAAAGTTCCTTACCATCCAAATTAATATCTTGCTTGCCCAAGTGCGGACCGCCCACAAGCATGCCCGGCACCGGATCATCAACAAAGTCAGATTCGCTTACGCGGTGGTGCGGGAAACGCGGGCTTCTAAAGCCGTATCCAGTCACGTAAGAAATTTCCATCGGGTTCTTGCCGAGCAAGTAATCCAAGCACTGCTGTGCCCCATCCAAATAGCTCTTGTCGCCCGTGAGGTAATAAGCGTGCAACAATACAATTCCGTTATTCGCCATGGCACTGTTACTGCCCCAGTTCCAGCTAGACGGAAGTGCCGGGAGCCTGTAAGCGCTCGTATCGCCAATAGCACGGAGTTCGTTCGCGACCTTGAGCAAGGCCTTGCGAGCATCGCTACCAAGCTTTGCGCCATATTCCGCAGAATCAAGCGCCACACGGTAAACGGCAAGCATATTCACGTCGCCCCACCAGGCACCATCCGGACGGAACTTGTACTGTTTCAAGTCCTTGAGGTAATCGGCCTTTTTCGTAGCACGATAAAGTTCTGCCGCAGCAAAGGCAAATTCATCCTTGCCGTTTTCTTCGCCATACGTATAGTTACCCGTTTCAACATCAGACGGTTGTTTATACAAAGTCTTCGGATGACGCTTAGCCCAATAGTAGGCCACTTCAGAAGCCTTCAGCATGCGCTTTGAAAATTCGCTGTCAAACGGAGCATACACGCGAGAAGCCTGAGCCATTACCGCTGCAAAATCAAGCGTTGCAGTCAAACTCTTTTCAATCGCATAACGCAAGGCGCCATCAAGTTCAGGCATTGTGCTAGAACCGAACTTGAGCGAGGTGAGTTTGTGATAAACACCGCCATCCTTGTCTTGCATCGAAAGCATCCAGTCAAGATTCCAGCGGATTTCTTCCAATAGTTCCGGCATCTTCGGGAATTCACGCGGAATGTCCCAGTGGAGCGTATCTACAAATGTCGGGAAATGCTCGTACATTTCCAAAAGCGTAAACACGGTAATGCCGGAATTCACAATATACTTGCCATAGTCGCCCGCATCATACCAGCCGCGCTGCGACTTGATAATCTTTGCATCGGCCTTCTTGGGTTCGGGCTTGCCATTTGCCTTTGCAACCGTCTTTGCCGTTGGCAAATCCGTACCATAAACTATCACGCTATCATCGGCATGGCCCATTGCACGTGCCCACTTGCCCGCATAACGCGTATCGAGCGCCATGCCCGCACGCTGGAAATAGAACCACTTGAGCGCAGCCTTTGTCACGTCAACATAAACATTCTCGCCCACCACGACCGGATTACCGATATAGCCGTCCCTGAACAAACGATAGGTGCCAGGTTTCTTGATTGCAGAAATATCGTATGTCTGGACTTCTTCACCGCTATATTCCCAGTCATAGACCATCGGGGCTTCGAGCGTGAGCACCACCTTCCCCGCCATATCGCGAACTTCAAGCGGATTTGCATCATTGCCGGGGATGACAACAATCTTTTCAGATTCAGGAGCAAAACCAAGCTGGTTCACCAAGGGAATGGCAAAAGACGGAACTGCAATCGCTAACGCAGCGAGCAAATGTTTACGCATTTGAAACCTCACTTTATAAAAGACGCCCGTATTCACGGGCTTCACATCGTAATATATAAACCGTAATTACGATATAAAGATACCTTTAATTTTATGAAATTGTATTGAGCCAACTCACTTTAATGTTTACCATAGGTAACACCAAGTGTATCAAGTGTGTCGCAATTAGGCATTGACTATTCATTGTCATGCCGGCCACTGTGCCGGCATCCCCTTTAAAAAAATCCTCGGCGCGGGTGCGTCGAGGATTTTTAAAAGCGTTTGTAAGTCTCGCGAACTTCGGGAATTACTTTTTCTTGCCACCCTTGTAGTTGATGCCCGGACGGAGTTCGAGACCAACAGTCACGAGGAGCGACACAACCGGTTCGTAATGATCCTGAGAAAGATCATACACGGCAACGCCAGCCATGCCTTCGCTCTTCACGTGCTGAGCAACAGCCTTCACAGACGGGATGCCCATGAACACGATAGATTCGGATTCGCTCACAGCCACTTCGGACTTGGAAGCTTCATCGAATGTCACCGTGTAATCCGGAGTATCGAAACGGTTCATGAGTTCTGCGTACGGGAGGTAGCCTTCATTGCCACTGCCCACGCCCGTGTGGCTAGAGCCGAGGCCCTTGGCGCCAGCAAAGGACTTACCGTAGAGGAACACGACCGGAGCAAGGAGATCCTTGTTCACACCGGCAGCAGCAACAGCATCAAGCGTTTCCTGCACAGAGTTTGCACTCTGGTTCGGAACGAGGCTGCTTTCGCTTTCGTTCATAAGGTCAGCCATAAACACGTCAACGTAAGCGGCACGGTTCAAGGCTTCGGCCTTGTAGGCATCCATGCCTGCGGCCGGGTAAATCACGGCCGTCACCGTAGAGCCCGAAAGACCATCGACCAAGGCATTCAGCATCTTGGCGTAATCTTCGGAATCGTCCGTCGTGAGGTTCTGCCAGTCGAGTTCAACACCGTCGCCACCGTTTGTCGAGAGCCATTCCTTGACGTTCGAAACGAACGTGGAAAGCGTTTCGTCAGAAGAAGCGATAGCCTTGAGGCTCGATTCAGCTTCCATGCCACCAACGGACACGATAAGCTTCACGCCGTTGTCCTTCGACATGCTTACAAGGTTCTTGAAGTTGTCGGCATCGTATTCGTCGGCAAAGGCAACCGTACCTTCTGCAGTCGGAGTGATAGACATGTAATGGATGTCTGTCACAAGATTGTAGCGGATATCCTTTGCATAGAACTGGGAATACTGACTCCAATACGGATAGAAGCCAATCACTTTGTCAGCAGCAGCCTGGGCCATTGCAGCGCCCATGGCGAGAGCTAATGTAATAACTTTAAAGTTCATTTTGAATACCTCTTATCCTATTGAATCAGACGATCAACGCCAAGAGCGTCACGGCAGTAATAACCAGAATCTGCTATAAATGCTCCGTCTTTTTCAGCAATATTCAATTGTTGCGCGAAAATCGGCAGAGAGTTACGCGGCGGATTAGCAGCTTCTTCCGGGCGACATGCACGGTATGCCCAACCATGGTCCCTACCATAAATGTTGAATTGCTGAGCAATAGCCTGATAGTCCACAGGAACAGTCAACAACAATGAAGCATCATCGGCAACACCGATAAAGTTGAATTCAGTCAAGCCACTACGTGTTTCCCTGTAGAGAAGCGACGTATCGGGCAAAGACAAATCCTTAATAACATCTGCCCACTGTTCTGCATTATGGCCTCCAATTTGCGGATGCGTGTAAATAGCCATAACCACATCCATATTGGCGAGGAAGGCTTCGTCATCAGCTTTCTTTGTGGCATCGTAATCTTTACCAAGATTAACCTTAATCTTGCTATTAGAATCAGCCACAAAGTCCTTAATTTGACGAACACGCAACTCCGGATGAAGAGCCATATACTCTTGAGCATTGAAATCTGCCGGAAGAGCTTCTGCATAAGGGTCACTAACACTCATCGATCCGCAAGCGCTCAAAACGCCTGCCACGAGAATCATCATGTACTGGTGAAGTTTTTTCATTTTCAGCACCTCTTAGAAATTCACCGTTACATCGGCAAGGAGAACGAGCTTGCTGATGGAAATTTTGTTAGTAGGAAGACCCGGAATGGTATATTCGAGTTCGTTCTTAAGCATACCGCCCTGGAGGGAGACGTAAGAAAGCGGAGCAAGCTTCACACGGGCACCACCGAGAGCGAGCATTTCTGTTGCCTTGCTAACAGAAGCAGCGGCAACACCGAAACCATTTCCAAATTCCTTCGTGTACATCTGGAAGCCACCGAGCAAAGCAAACGGGCCCCAGACATCAGCAGTAATACCACCCACAAAGCGAGAGGTCTTACGCTTGAGGAATGCGCTTTCAGAACCCATGGCCACAGAACCCTGAATGAGAATCTGCTGGTAGTCACTCAAGAAGCGACCTGCATCAACACCGATGCCCGCTCCGAATTCCGTATACTTATTTTCAGACACAGCCATGGTGGTGTAATCGATGGAATTGGTTTCAGTCACCATGTTAAAGCGAGCATTGAAGAACACCTTGTCAGCCCAGTTCACATCGGCCTTAGCGGTAATACCCTTGCGGTCCGGAGTAGCAAGGCCGAGCGGCAAGGCAAGACCCACAGACGGATCGATAATCATCAAGGGGTCGAGTTCCATCTTCTTGGCCGTGACGCCAGAATAACCGTTACGGTAGAAGTGGCCGTTCTTGTAGTTGTTGAACAAGCGAGCGTACATGTTTTCGCTTTCGTCCTGATCGCTCAATGCATTCGAAAGGTTCTTCGAAGTCATCAAGTTCGTAGCCTGCAATGTCGAGGAGTTGTAGACATTGAAGTAGAGGTTTTCAAGACTTGAACCACCGAAGGTAGCGAGAACAAGGCTGTCTGCCGAATTGCCATAGAATGCGTTCGAGTTAAAGATGGTCGAACGGCCCTGGTAAACCGGAGAAGAAGCAAGTTCAGACCAGAATCCGGAATCCGTCTGGAAGTAACCAGCGTTTACCTTGAAATCGATGTCGCTGATATTGCCCTTCACGAAGAGGTCAGCATAGAAGCTCTTGCCATCTTCATCAAGGTAATCTTCATTCTTAACGACAGTCGGAGTCGAAGTAACAGGTTTCAGGTAGACGAAGAATTTGTGGTCTTCCTTGGCCTGGACTGAATTATAAGACGTCTTGGTTTCCGTCGTATTGAAATCACGGTCAACCTTCCACTTGGACATGGCAAATTCGCCATTCAAGCCGAACGTAACCGGAAGTTCCGGCATGAGCTTCTTGGAATCGAAAGCAGCTTCGACAGAAATGACCCTGTTGTTATCGTAGTAGACGGTATCGGTATTAGCAATGCTTCTAGAACGACGGGAGAGTTTACGATCCATCAGGTTCACAAAGTTCACGCCAAGGTGAGCACCGTAAGCATCAGCACCGACTCGTGCACCCAAGAGGTAACGGTCCGAGAAGTCGAAGTCGAAGAAGATCTGGTCCAACTTCTTTGCCGTATTGCGGAGACGGGCGCCAGTAAGCTGAGCAGTGATGTTATCAACCACACCGGCTACGTTACCGCTATTGTAAACGACATTGATACCATGCAACAGGCGACGGCTCGTTGTATCGAGATTGCGCTTTTCAAGAGCTTCACGACGCTTTTCTGCGAAAATTTCCGGTTCCTGGAGAATTTCGGTCTGCGGAGTGAAAATGGTGAGCGGCGTATAACCGACACGCATGTAACCCAAGTTGAAGTCTACATGCTTATTGAGGATGGTACCATCGTAGCTGAACCAATGACCGATAACCGGGTTATTGTTTTCATCGAAGGCACTCTGCCAATCCTTGTGCAAACGCAACTGGACATCGATCATGGTCTCGGAGCTCGGACGAGCAGTCAAGCGCAGGTTCACGTCCGTGAAGGCCTGGTTTTCTTGAGTCGGAGATTCCTTGGCAAACTGATCGGAAGTCGCAAAAGAAGCAACCGCACCGGCCTTTGCCGTACCATTAATCTTAAGTCCCAGCACAGCTGCATTGAGAGAATCCAGCTTTTCTAACAGGGATTTCTGTTGCGTAGCAACCTCAGCCTGATTTTCAGCAGCAAAAGCAGATGCAGCCGAGAAAGCAATTGCGGAGGTCAATAAAAGTTTGCGCATGTTCATATTGAAATTCATTCTAGTTACCTCCCATTAAAATTCCACATTAATGGAAGCTTCAAAAATAGACTGACTAAACTTATGCGTGTAAGTTCCCGTAGCACCGTCACCGCTCTTTGCGCTGAAGTAATCCGGCAAGTTGCGGATAGATTCGCCAAGAGCAGCCGTATTGTAGTCATTCTGAACCATGATCATGCCGTAGTTGATGGCAAGCCAAGCATTTTCACCAACCAGATAATCAAAGCCAACCATCCAGTGTTTCTGGTTGCTCTTTGTAACAGGAACATCCTGACCCACGAACGGATTGATAGAACCGATACCGTAATCGGTATTGATCATCTGGAAGCCTGCGGTAAAGCCGAGACGCGGCAAGAACTGGAACGAGAAACCAGCGTTGATAAAGTTGCTTGTGAGCTTTACAGATTGACCACCCACCAAGCTAGTTTCATTTTCAGAATGTTTGAAAGAACCGGAGAATTCAGCAGGCTTGCTGAAACCAGCGAGCTTAGCGATATCGAACTTTGCACCGGCACCGAATTCCATGTAAGAAACCTTGTCGATTTCAGGAGCGCTTGTCTGGACCTGGTTGAAGAGGCTTACGAGAGCCTGAGCTTCAATCTTATCCTGCCATTCGCCCTTGACCAAAGCGCGAACGCCCTTACGGTTTGCAGTAGCAAGGCCATTCGGCAAAGCAAGCTGGAGAGCCGGATCAATCATCATGTTCAAGAGAGCGATCTGAGCGGCGGAGTAGACATTGGAACCCCAAGAATTCTTGTTGTAGGTAGCAATGTTGTAGCTCTTGCTCTGACCGGCATAGAAAGCATCGTCATCGGTGCCCAAAGTACGACCCACCGGAGAGAACTTCGGAGAGTAGTTGTAAAGAGCATCGAAGGTGGAGTAAAGCGGAGAGTTCACGCCGTACTTGACCGTCTGGCCATCCTTATCAGAATTCAAGACGCGCTGTGCGAAGAAACTCGGAGACTGGGCCATGTTGTTGAACCACTTTTCGTTGTTCATCAACACGTCAAGAGTAAGGCCTGCGCTCCAGGAATTATCAACCTTGTAACCTGCATTCACGGTAGCAAGGATAGCAGATCCATTTACGCTTTCTTCTGTTTCAGGAGCAAGAACGATTGTTCCCGTTTCGTCGGTAATAGCCGGAGTCTTAACCTTGTTGATAGACATGGCGTATTCGGCGACGAGATCAAGAGTAAGGTTCTTGTTATTGAGAATGCCTGCAACATCGGCACCGGCACGTGCACTCAGCACAAACGTGTTCTGCGGAGTGGTTTCGTACGGGTTGATTTCCTGACGAACGTAATCGTTAAAATTGATAACATCATCTTCAACCGGATGTCTGTAGACATAAGACTTCGAATTTTCGTTATCGAAAATGAGCATCGGAGTCACGCCGACGTAGACGTTCTTCTGAACCGGCAAGAGTTCGATGTTACCACCGACGAGCCACTTGTCCGTTGCAGAGGCAAGCGAAACACCAGCAACAGAATCATTCGGGAGAATGTTGCCTTCGGCACCGCTCAAGTCAAGCACAGACACGCGATTGACGCGAGCAAAGAATGCTTCGGCACGGAGTTCGCCAATCATCGGGTCGATTTCCTGGCGGAACTGGAGATTCACACCCTGAAGGTTGCGCTTGTTGCCGTCAAGGAGCTGTTCCTTCTGGGCCATGTGGCGCTTACGGGCGAAAATCGTCGGTTCGTACATGATTTCGATACCGGGATTGTAAATAGAGAGCGGGGAGATTGCCTGACGGAAATCACCGACCACCCAGTAGAAGTTCTTGCCGACATTGCCTTCGACATTGAGCCACTTGGCTTCGAGAGTCTTAGCAGCAGCGGCGAAGTATTCCTGCATGCCGCCACCAAGACGCATAATCACGTTAGCGCGAACGCTTTCGTACGGACGGAAACCGAAGCTCAAGTCTGCACTGACAAACTCATTGCGTTCGACATCCGGCATATTGTTGATGCCGCGATTGTCCTGATCCGAAGAGAAGCTAGAACGCTGAGCTACAGCACGGATGCTACCGCCAATTTCGACACCGCGCTTTGCATTGGCGCTATCAGCCTTGGCTTGCAATGCCTTTTGATTATCCGCAACCACAGATGCCGATGCGGCAACCGATGCGGTAAGAAGGGCGATTAAAATATTTTTCATTTTCATATTCATCTTTAGCATCCTCCCTTAGAACCAAGCCTTGGTTTCGGCAGCAATGTAATGGGAATGCCAATCATTGTCAGATACGGTTTCATCAGAGTGCGTCATGAACTTGTAACGGAAGTGGAGACCCACGCGGTCAGAGAAGTCCCAGTCAAAGCCAAGGCCAATTGCGAAGTCCTTGTAGTTGATCGGAGCTTTCTTGACGAGATAAGAATTCACTTCGTAGATGTAAGTAGTCTTACCAGCCTGCGGTCTACCGAGAGTATTTGTTGCGGCTTCAAGGATGTAGGCCTTATCAGATCTGAACGTTTCGAAACCGAGGATACCCACCATGTGGAAAGTCGGTGTCACGGCGACGGTCGGTTCAAACTGGCCGTAGAAGCTCGTCAAAAGCATGTTGGACTGCTTTTCGGAAACAGCAAGCGGAGCAAAAGAAGTAGAAATACCAGAGAGGGCGAAGTAGCCAGTCATCATGATATTGCGGTCGGTACCGAACCAGTGACCGATATCGTAACCACCCATGAAGGAGAGGTAAGAAGACCACTTGGCATGCATCGGAACACTCGTATGGGCAGCCTGGTCGCCATTATCGTAAGCGGCAAAGGATTCCCACATTTCCCAAGTACCACCATAGAGACCACCGCGCTGACGGTACATCTTGACGCCTTCACCAGAATTCTTTTCAGCGCCAACACGGTTAATATAACCAGCATTAGAGCTGTTACCAGAGTCAGCAACGAAGAGCGGCTTATGCTTTGTCCAGGAGTTTGTGCTTTCCCAAATATTGCGGCCGTTCAAACGGTAGTTGAAAGCAATCACGTCTTGACCCGGGTCAATCTGACGATGCTGAGCATACTGGAAGTCAAAGTAACCACGGTTGAAGCTCGGTTCCAACTTGAAGTTGATACCGGCCATGTTCGGGGAGTAGCGGAGCGCACCTGCGTTGAGGTAGGTTTCATCCTTGCGCCAGCCCGTGAAACGGGACGGGTTCGTGAGAGAATACGGAGAATAGAAGCCCGGCTGGAAGAACACGAGTTCAGCAGTCATCGGCCAACCTTCGAGGTACTTGCTCTGAGCCTTTACATAAAGACCGAGCTTCGGGTTTGCCATGCTAGAACGGTAGCCTTCCTTATTTGTGGTATAGCCCTTAGTTCTATTAACAGCTCCGGTTGCATCAACGGCATAATCAAGAGCCTGCGGATCCGGAATAAACACCGTGGAATCCGTAATGCTAACACCCACATCGGCCATCAAGTAGAGCTTCGGGGTAACGTTACCCTTCACATCAATTGTTGCAATGTGAGTATTGAGGAGGGTCGGGAAACCTAAATCGGTATATGTGGTCCACTGCGAACGGAATTCCGGTTCGAAGATGGTTCCCTTATCATAGGTAACACCCATGTAGTTCACACCGACGGTAAGGTTATCAGCAATCTTTTCCTTGGCGATACGGCCATGGAGCACTGTACCGCGGAAATCGTAACCACCGGACATTTCGAGTTCGCCCGGCTGACCACCGTACATACGGAGACCGTCACGAGTTGCCACGTCGGCATCGATCGGCTGGGCAACAAGGAACTGTGCCTTCATGTCGTACGGAAGCTGGTAGACGTTGGCAAAGACACCACCGAAAGAGCGGTTCGTCCAGAATGCACGACCACCTTCCTTGACCGGCTTAAAAGCCTTTTCCTTATAGTAAGTAGACACGGTCTTTTCGTCTTCGAAAAGTTCGTACTGCCAAACGAAACGCGGGTTCGTTTCACGTTCCCACATGGTAAGCGGAGAGGCGTTTGCCCAAATAACACCGCCTGCGGTAATGTAGGCACCGAACACACCTGCACGGATATCGACACCAACGTTCAATTCTTCGTTAATCGTCGAAGAATAGTAGTCCGTAGAGTGGTCGAACAAGACACGTTCATTGTCGGCATTAGTCGGGGACTTGGTCGGATTCTTGGCCAAGTAGTTCGTATAAATACCGCTCAAGTCAAACGGGAACATGAGGTTCGTAAACAACGTAATGTAGGAGTTCGGCATTGCGACAACGTTGACGTTCAAGATAGCGTCGACGTTTGTGCGGGCCTTATCGTCCCTGACCCACGGGCTCTGTTCGGAATAGTGGAAATTCTTCAAACGGAAAGCCATGTAACCGGAGACTGCCAGTGGCAGATCGTCCTTACCCAAAAGAGTCGATTCCATGTTACCGGAAAGAGTATCCAACGAAGCGTGAAGGGAATCAAGCTGCAACTGCGGAGGGAGAGCCCACGCAGCACCGAGGCTAGACGCTAGTAAAAGAGAAGAAACTGTTTTGCGCATAAAATCCTCTTAAATCTCGTTGCGGAACGGATAATGAGCCGGGCCTTCGTACGGCTTGCCATGCTTCTTAATCACAATATCGTCGATCCAAACCTTGAAGGATTCGTTTTCATCCTTACGGACTTCGAGACGGAAGCCCTTGAAGTTGGACCATGCGAACGGGAGCATCACTTCGCGCGTGTTCTTTGCATCCCAGTAAACACCGGTATTACCGAAGAGTTTCAGAGGAATGCTGAAGTGCTTCCATTCAGTCGTAATTTCACCAAGACTCTTGGAACGGAGCTTGACCTGGAGGGATTCGCCGTTGCTCTTGACGCCATCGTCAACGAGCACGAACAAGGCGTTTTCACCACCCTGGGCACCCTTGATCCAAAATTCGAGAACACCTTCTTCCAAATAAGGAGTCAAGTCCACGGAACCCGCAATACAAATTGCAACGCCGGAATAGTCACTTGCGATAAGTTCGATTTCCATGGAAAGAGCACCTTCCATAGCGTACTTATCCGTGAGTACCGGTTCGGGGTTTTCACGCGGATACTGGTAGGTATAACCACCACCGCGAGGAATAGCCTCACGCATGACAACGGTGACAACTTCTTTATCAGGACGGAACGGCTTGGGATCCTTCATGACAAAGTGGGACTGGTCGCGGTCGCGGTAATCGCTAAAGCCGTAGCCAGCAAAAGAAGATGAAGCAAGAAGCATCGCCGCTAGAGCGGACTTCCAAATGGCTTTTTTTAAGTTTCCATTCATAATAGGTACAAATCTCCAAATTCGGATCGTCTACAATATAGCTTGTTTTTTGAGAAATCAACGCACCTGCATTGCAAAAAAGGCTTTGCAAACCTCGATCCCTCAACGAAATACCACTATCAAAGCCGCATAAACGCTGGACTCAAGCGTATACAGAAATTTTTAGCACCGCAACGTTTCGGAATGTTTACAAATTAAGATTTTTGATAGGCGTCACATGGACTCAAGCGTAAACACAACATAAGCATGTTTTCATTTTTCTATTTTGCAATTGAATATAGATTTTGAGAACAGGTATTTATAGCGAAACCTTTTTGGGGGTCAACATGTTTAAAAAAGTTCTTTCTTCTTTGGCTATCGGCTGCGCCCTCGGATGCTCATTCTGGGCATGCGACAGCGGGTCTGCAACAATTCCTACTGCACCCACTACCACCAAAGCCACTCCCGTAGACTATACCTTAGGCAGAACCATGAACGCCATTCTCGGGCGCGGTATAAACCTTGGCAATTCTTGGGATTCGGAAGGTGCAGACGACAGCGGTTGGGGAAACCCGATCAACGACGGGGATTTCGCGATTATCAAAGCCGCCGGTTTCAATTCCGTGCGCATTCCGGTTCGCTGGCAATACGGTTCCGATTACGGCACTCATACGGTAGACCCGGACCGCTTAAACGGCGTTCTGGCAGACATTCGACTCGCCATCGCAAACGGACTTGCCGTAGTTGTTAACTTCCACCACTATGTAGAATTGAACTGCGCCGGTGGCGGTGGCACAAAATCGGATGGCTCCAAGTGCAAATACGACGCCAATGAGTTCACAGCCGAAAAAGCGCACTTCCTTGCCTTGTGGGCGCAAGTGGCAGCCGCAATGGCAGAATTTCCCGATAACATGGTCGTTCTTGAAATTTTGAACGAACCTTCGATCCCAAACGCTACGCTCGTAGACCAATTGATGAACGAAGCTTATACCGTTATCCGCACGTATGCTCCGGGCAAAACCATCATGTTTGAGACTTACCACTTGGCAAAGTTCGAAGACATTGAAAGCTTGCACATGCCTGCAGACGGCAACATCATCTTTAGTGGCCACTATTACCTCCCCTACAACTATAGTCACGAAGGTCACGGCTATGAATGCAAGGGCGATGCCACATTGACATCCACTGCAGTTGATGATTTCGCTTACTATGTATCTCTCGCCTACAAATTCTACCCCGATATAAACGGAATTGACCATATTCCTATGAACATGGGTGAATTCGGCGTTGCCGGTGGAGACAACAGCCCCTGCCAGTGGCAACAAGGTGATGGCCCCAGCGAGACAGGAAAAGCCTACTGGGCCGAAAAAACCGCAAAAGTAGCCGTCCAGTACGGGATATCTTTCCATTACTGGAGTTTCGGTCAAACAGGCGGGTTCCAAGCCTTCGATGGCAAAAATTGGCTTCCTGGATTCCCGGAATCTTTAATCTTCTAGAATCTAAAAATCGCCCCAAAGGCGAAACCACTACGGGCGAACCAAAGTGCCCGACCAGTGTTCATCAAAGAAAGCTTGGAACAGAGGTTCCGGGCCTTTTTTCAATTCTTCGATAACTTCGGCAATCGGGCGTTTGCTGCGGTAAAGTTCACGGAAAGCACGCTCGAAAAACGCAATGCGTTCCGGCGGGAATTCTTCGACATGCAAGCGAAGCGCATGAAGGTTGAGGGATGCAAAGCGAAGCGGGTTACCGAAAGCGCGACTGCACGGAGGAACATCGTAATCGACCTTGAGCGTGCCACCCACGAAAGCGTAGGCGCCCACCTGATTGCGCTGCTGCACTGCAGTTGTTCCGCCGAGAGTGGCAAACTTGCCGATGCGCACATGCCCGCCAAGCTGGCAACCATTTGCAATGACTGCCCCCTCGCCAATTTGACAATCATGCCCCACATGAGCATAAGCCATAACGAGGACACGGGAGCCAAGGCGCGTGCAACCGCCCCCCTGCGCTGTACCGCGATTGAGAGTCGTATATTCGCGAATGATGCAATTTTCGCCAATTTCCAAGCAAGTCGGTTCACCGGCATACTTGAGGTCTTGTGGAGGCGCCCCTAAAATTGCACCGTCATAAACGTGCGTATTTGCCTTGATGGTCACGCCGCCATACACCCGCACTCGTGATTCGAGTACCACATTTTCGCCAATTTCCGCACCTTCATCGACAACGCACCAGGGGCCAATAATTGCAGACTCGTGGATTTTTGCAGAAGGATGAACGTAAGCGGAAGGATGGAGCATACCCGCAATTTAGTAATTTCCTATATTTCCCCGCATGGGTGGCATTATTATCGCATGCCTGACTGCACTTTACGCGTTCCTGTTCCTATTCTTCATCATAGGACTGTTAAAGACACATCGCTATAAAGGCCCCAAAGCGACCCCGAGCGTTTCTGTGGTCATCCCAATGCGTAACGAAGAGGAATTTGCAGAACGCACGCTCGAAGCTATAGCCGAACAAGAC
The DNA here is from genome assembly GCF_900142485.1 of Fibrobacter sp. UWB12. Taxonomy (NCBI): domain Bacteria; kingdom Pseudomonadati; phylum Fibrobacterota; class Fibrobacteria; order Fibrobacterales; family Fibrobacteraceae; genus Fibrobacter; species Fibrobacter sp. UWB12. The sequence continues at coordinate 66,784 of NZ_FRAZ01000011.1, forward strand.
TATATCGGAGAATGGGAAGTTATTTGCGTTGACGACCGTTCCACAGACCGTACACTCGAGATTCTCGAAAAGTTCGCCGCCACGCACCCGCGATTCCGCGTTTTAAGCCTCCCGCAAGATTTACCGCAAATTGCAAGCCCCAAAAAGCGAGCCCTCGAAAGCGCCTTCAAGATTGCCAAAAACGAAGTTCTTTTGACGATGGACGCCGACTGCATTCCGCGCAAGAGCTGGATTACCGCCATGGCCGGACGATTTGTCGATGGCATCTGCATTGTGCAAGGCCCCAAGCAGAACAACGGCACACGCTCGATGCCGCACCTCTACCAAAAACTCGAAACGCTCGGCTACACTGCGATGGAAGCTGCAGGATTTAGCTGGGGCCGCCCGATTGTCGCGAGTGCCGCTTGCCTCGCCTACAAAAAAGACTTGTTCTTTGCCGTTGGCGGATTCGGAGACCTCGTAAACCTTTCGAGCGGCGACGACGACATGCTCATCCACAAGATGATGAAAATTCCGGGAACAAAAGTCTGCTACAACCTCGATCGCGATGCAGTAATCGAGACCGCCCCGGTACATACGTGGAAACAATTGTTTAACCAGCGCGCCCGCTGGAGCAGTAACGGCACAAACTACGAAAGCAAAGCCTATATCCTTTTGCTCACGCTCATTTACACGTACTACATCTGGATGTTCGTGAGTCCCTGGTGCGCCATATTCCTGGACTTTCCGTGGGAATGGTGCGTGTTCAGCATACTGCCAAAATTCCTTGTCGACTTTATCTTCCTCTCCATCGCATCGTGGAAATTACATTCCAAGCGCCGCATGTTTGCGTTCTTGCCGGTGGAGCTGATTCAAATTCCGATGATTGTATTCTGCGTTCCCGCAGGAATCACCGGAATGTTTAGATGGAAGTAAGCTGCGGCTTCGCCCAGGCGAGGGCTTCTTCAGCGTTCTTGATTTTGCCGTCGAGCTGGAGTTCGAAACTCTGCTTGATAAGTTCCCCCATTTCCTTGCCAGGCTTCATGCCCATTTCCATAAGCATTTTACCCATAAGGAACGGTTGCGGTGCAGAATCAAGCAAGTTAAGTTCAGCAGCCGCTTGCCACAATTTCTCGGGGAAATTATCATCGCTAGCGTAGAATTCGTGCGGCGTGCTCTTTACAAGCAAGCACAAAAGCTTCAAACCGCCGAGTTTAACAGCGAGGCGGCGAAGTGCAGGCGCATTGTCTACAATGGCAAAGTCAAGATTGCGGTACTCATTCAAAAGCAGCGGAACGATTTTCAACAAATGAGTTTCATTGGTGATGCGTTCCAGGAACTTGAGCGAAGTTTCCGGATTCCCGCAAAGGAATGCGGCAAACGCAAATTCCATGGCCTGCGCATCCGAAAGCGGTGCGCATTTAGCTTTTCCAATAACCTCAGCATGAACATCCGCGAGACTTCTGCGCATGGATTCCATGTTATCAAGCATTTCACCCAAAGCATCCCAAGAATCATGCAGCGGAAAAACTTCTGGGAAAAATTCATTCAGCTTAATATCCAAGAACGCACGGAGGCCCATCGACGGCTTGCCGGGCTTCAAAAGCCACTTTTTGAATTCTTCAAAAAGCCTTTCGATAGAAAGGTCGGCAAGCGAAAGCGTCTTGCAAAGTTCTACCGTCTCGGGCGCAAGTTTAAGCGCAAAGCGGCTCGCGAACTGCACACCGCGCAAAATGCGCAAGGAATCTTCGACAAAAGCAGGCCCCACATGGCGGAGTAGCCCCTTCTTCAAGTCATCGATACCGCCATACGGATCGCAAAGCGTAAGCTCCGGCAGTTCCATGCCCATCGCATTGATCGTAAAGTCACGACGAAGTGCGGCTTCCTTGAACGAAAGCTTCTCGTCCGTATGCACCACGAATCCGCGATGTCCATAACCAACTTTACTTTCTGTACGCGGGAACGAAAAATCGAGCGAAAGCCCCTTCATCGCCAAATGGATGACGCCAAATGCTTTCCCGACCAAATTCGTACGGCCGTATTTCTTTAGAATAGGGACAAGTTCATCTTGTGTAAGATCGTAAACTTCGACATCGTAATCGCGGCAATCCTTGCCCAAAAGCGCATCGCGCACCCAGCCGCCCACCAAAAAGGCACGGCCACCGGCTTCACGAATTTCACCAGCAATGGAAAGCAAGCGCCTGGGCAGATCCGGTTCAAACGACTTGCCCGCAAGAGTCATTATGGTTGGCATTACTTATTTGCCTCGACAGACTTATAGCGGTCGTAAATGCTTGTGGTCTTTTCTTCAGAAGAATCCTGCAACAACGTGGAAACAGGAATAACGCTCTTGGACGTATCGCTTATCGAAGAATTTTCCGTATTGGCGTAGCGCTCATAAATGCTTCCATTCGATTGCCCAAATTCATTTTTCTTTCTTGATTCTTCTGCGCGGCAAGTGCGAAGTTCATTTTCAATATAAGCGCGCTGGTCCGGGGAATACGTCTGCGTATTCAAGCGGTATTCGATTTCTTCGCAAACAAGTCCCTGGCGTTCGCCGGCACAGCCAGCAAACAACACAGCAACAAAAAAGAGAGCAATTCCAACAAACTTATTCATAGCAACCCCATTAATGGATAATCAAGAGTTTTCCTTTTCTCACCTTGGTGCCGCCACGAACAACATACTGATAAACACCGGGCGCCACGATAGATCCATTTTCCATGCGGCCATTCCATTCGGCTCGGCCACCAGAAATCTGATTTCCACTCAACGATACCACCAGTTTTCCGCCCCTGTTATAAACGCTAACGATGGCATCATCGGCAACATTGGCAAACGAAACGTACGGCTGCAGCTTCGGTCGGAACGGGTTGGGGTAAACCTTCACATCTTCGCGAGCATCATCGGTCATGTTATTTTCGGTACTGCGAACATCGTCTCTCTTGTAACGGGTAATTCCATTGTCATGGGCAAACCAGACCATGCCAAGCACAGTATCAACAGCCACATCCTGAATCTTTTCGCTTAAAAGACCATGACGGGACGTAAAATGCAGCACAGACAATGTATCGGGGCTTGTCGGGCGCGGAGTCAAGCGGTAAGCACCTTGCGATGACGTTCCCACCCAGAGATTTCCTCGGCTATCGACATCAAGACTTGTATAGACCGCACCGCTAAGACCATTTGTCGAAAGAGGTGTCTTCAAGTCATTTTCATCTTTATCCCAATACACCAAGGAAGATGTCGTCACCATCCAAACATTGTCCGTCTTCGGTTCATAAACCAAGTCCAGCGGAGTCGAAATGGATTCACCGGAATACGTTTTTCTATAAGTCGTATCGACCCTAGAAATGTCTCCACCCATCTTATTCGGAGGCGGGAAGGTAAACACATCCAGGCCACCATTTGCATCGGTCGTCGTTGATGCACGGGTTCCTACATAGACAACCCAATTGCCGTTTTCGTCGATTCGAGCAAACATCGGCCCACCAATAGGCGCAGAACCGACATTGCTTGCGCAGGACATCGGATTTCCATTTTCGCCAAGTTCAACATAAATCAAGCTATACCCTTTATTCGATGCCGAAGTCGTCAAATAGCCCATGTTGTTAGGCGCAGGCGTTGTAGACACGGCAATCGTAAATCCCGACTTGCTCGTTTCTTCGGTAAAGTCATCCATGCAATAATCTTTTTCCTTATTTGCAAAAGAATACGATTCTGCAAGCGTTTCGGCCCAGCCGCTATACAAAAGATAACCCAACCCCCAAATATGGTAGAAGGTTCCACCCGTAGGGAGCACGGACAATGTTTTCAAGTTATGGACTCGAGCGTCTGTTCCATTCCTAAAGACAGAATACGCCGGCTTAGGATCAGTCCATCTAAAGTTTTTATCCTTGCCAGAGAAATAATAGTACGACAAATAGCCATCTTCGGTAGCGGCCAACACGCCCCCCTGAGGAAGCGCTTGAAGTTCGTAGGTATATCTCAGCGGGAACGGCTTATATTCCGTCAAGTCCGTAAATTTGCCATTGTCGTAATAGAGGATAATTTCAGGACCACCCAAGACTGCAACACCCTTCGGCTGCAATGACACCCAACGTACACGGGACCTGTAATAATAACGGTGAGCCTTTTTACCATCAGGGCCCTTGATTTCGACAGAATCGCGCTCGTACAAAATGGAATCCTTCAACACCTTTCCACGTACAGAAACCATCGATTCCGTTTCGGTAAACACAGAGAATGTATCAAGAGCAACGCGCGTCTCGCCATCCTTGTCCCAAATTCTCATGCCTTCCGTAGCAAACGTTTGGATTTTGCCATCTTTCCAGGCAATCGACTTGATGGGTTCATTGCTGCTTGACGCGCTCTTGATGATTTTCCAAGAATCCGGGTTGTACAGCTGGACATCGGAATCCAAGTTTTCCCAATCCATTTTGCGCATGTAGATGCCACCACCTGCAGCGACAATCAAAGAATCACCTCGAATATCCATCGCACTTACTGTAAAGGCAGAAACGCTGATATCAGCAATACGCTCCACAGTGAGGATGGATGTCATGGTCTTAAGGCTAAAAAACGAAAGTCGGTCTTCAAAAGCAATCACCAGCACCGGGCCGCCCAAAAGCGCCATCCCCGGAACCACATGCGTATTGCTGCCGGCATAAGAGCGGCTAAGGACCTGCCAAGAACCACCCGGTAACATCGTCGAAATAACACCAACATCGCTTACCGCGAACACACCAAGGTCAGAGACCGCAATGGCACTCATAGCCTGGTCGCCAAGACCATTCGATGTCGTGTACAAGTCATCGGCATTATTCGCTCTATAGCGAATGCCTCCTCCCGTAGCCATGAGCAAGCCTTCGCCACTAGGAATCGCAGCCTTGACCGGATAAGGGCTAGAAAAGTTGAGCCACTGGTCTTGCGCCAAAACCGACGTGACCATGGAGAGGATACAAATAAGATGGATTAACGCTTTCACAATCTAAAATTACAAATTTTAAAAACTTTTCAACCAATGTATTCAATAATTTCCCGCAATGAAGCCTCACGTCCCGTTATCATTTTAATCCGGTCTTTCTGCATGGCCATTTTTTCTTGCATTTTTTGAATCGCCACCTGCCGGCGGTGAACAACGCTCCCCTTAGAAAGCCCCGTCAACAGGCTCAAATCACGGAGACTGAGCCCGCCCACAACAGAAAGTTCCATAATCATTTTTTCAAGCGGGTTTAAGGCCTCGAGCAACAACGAAAACTCGCCCATGACCGCCTCCATGCCGAGATCATCGTCGGGAGCCACGCACGCATCGGCTCCACTCGCCTCGTAAGCCGCTTTAGGCTCGGACAGGCAAGAAAAGGGGATTTCGTGAATCTGGTGCCTTTTGCGGTAATCGTTGTAGTGACAATGCAAAAGTACGGTCTGGAGCCACGCAAAGAGATGGATTTGGTTGTTCAACTCCCCTGCATTTCTACAAAAACGTAGTGCCACTTCCTGAAACAAGTCATCCGCTTCGTCTTTTGTCGCACACTTTTGCAAGCACAATTTGTATATTCTGTAGGAATATTTTTTCCACACAGAACCTACCCAATTGGGGGGACGGTTACCAAGGAAACCCTTATATGACATATTTTTTTGAATTCTGATTTATCCGATTACTTTTAAGTGAGATTCAATTTATGAAAATTTTAGACAAATTTAAGGTTTTTGAAAATTTTGCAAACAACCGTTTGCAAAAAGCGTCATTTTGCATCCTATTGTTTGCAGCCGTTGCCTTCGCAGAAGAATTCAACATGAACAATATGCCTCCTCCCGAGGCTAGTTTGCACTATTCTACGGGAGCACTCAAAAAGGGTTCTAGCGTCACGGTAGACATTACCATTCCGGACAATTGGCATGTCAATGCAAACGTTGCCGCCGATGAATTTTTGAAACCTTCGTCTATCGAAATTTCGGCACAGGGAATTCACTTTGGAGAACCCAAGTGGCCTGAACCCCTCAAGGAATACAGCGAAGCCTTGGACCTCGAGAATCTTGTTTTCAGAGGACATTTCCAAATCCATCTCCCTATCGAAAGCATCGACGACAATTACGATAGCCTCACGACTTCGGCAACATTCCATTACCAGGCATGCGACAATTCCATTTGCCTTGCGCCTTCCCAAGTCACATTTGGGCTAAACGCACTCGGCTTTGCGCAAAAAAGCGGTTTGCAACCAGCACCTTTAAAAAAAAACGATGACGACGAAACAAGCAACACGCCCAGTTTCCAAGAATCGATAAACTCGACTGTTGCGAACAAAAGTTTCGCGAGTACGATTATTTTGCTTTTGTCCGCACTGCTCGGCGGTTTGATTTTGAACCTGATGCCGTGTGTGCTGCCGGTGCTTTCGCTCAAGTTGTTTAGCTTGATGAAGCAAGCACGGGAAAGCCGCGGGCGCCTACTTCTGTTAGGCGCCACAACGACAGCGGGGATACTTGCAAGTTTCTGGTTGCTCGCCGCTATCGTTGCCGCTGTCAAGGCGGGCGGCGGAAATGCAGGCTGGGGAATGCAATTCCAGAGTGCAGGCTTTATCGCGTTCATGGTCGTGATTCTGAGCGCCTTTGCGATGAGCTTCTTCGGAGTCTTTGAAATTTGGCTCCCCGGAAGTGCCACAACCAAAATGGACAGCGCCGGTCGCAAGCAGGGAATTGTCGGTGCGTTTTTCACAGGCGCGCTCCTCGTTCTCTTGAGCACGCCGTGCTCCGCACCGTTCCTCGGAACTGCCATGGGTTTTGCCTTTACCGCCTCGACCCCTGTGCTGTTCCTGTTTTTCACAGCGGCAGGCGTCGGGCTTGCACTCCCCTACATACTCGTAAGCGCATTCCCTAAAGTTCTGAAAGTATTCCCGAAACCGGGCGCCTGGATGGTAACGCTCCAAAAGATCATGGGCGTTCTGTTGCTCGCCACCGTCGTTTGGCTTTTGTGGATTGTACACGAACAGTCCGGCAATTTTGGCGTAGGCATCTTTGCAGCGATTTCGCTATTGAGTATAGCCTTGAGCTTTGCCATCGGAAACATCGCGCCACCGGGCGTCGCATTTTTCCGCGAAGTTCTCGCCGTTGGCGGTTCTGTAATTCTCCTCTTCGTAATCTGGTTTGCATTCGCTTCACCAAAATACGAAGATGAAGTAGACGCAAGATTCAAGGCAAGATCGGTACAGCTCGTTACTGAAGACGGATGGTACCGCTACACGCCGGAAGTCATCGAAGAATTCGCCAAGGCCGGACGCACAGTATTCATCGATGCCACCGCAGACTGGTGCATCACCTGCAAGGCAAACGAAGCCGCAGTTCTCAACCGCGAAGATTTTAGACGCGCCATGGACAGCCTAAACGTCGCCCTCGTAAAAGCAGACTGGACTCGCGAAACGCCCGAAGTCACAAAGCTCCTCCGCAGCATGGGCAAGTCCGGAGTGCCGGCTTATGCCATCTACCCCGCCGGTGACAAGAGCAAACAAATTGTGTTGCCGGAACTGCTCACTACAAATGCGATTGTGGAAAAAATAGCTGGCAGTAAATAGCAGAAAGTGGTTGATGATTAGTAAACCATAGGCTGTGTTTACGTCATTGCGACCCTCGTAGAGGGGAAGCAATCCATCCCATATGATGTATGAAATGAACAGCTTCATCGGAGCAGTCTTCCTGAGTGGTTTTAACCGCGAAAGATCCAGTTAAATCTCGAAATTCTTGACATTAAAAAAGGTGGCTTGAGGCCACCTTTTTCGCTTTTCTAAAAGGCGATGCCGGAATAAATCCGGCATGACAACATTAGACACGCTTGCCTTCGCGCTTGTAGCGTTCGATGCATTCAGCGTAGAAGTCGAATGTCTGCTTGGCAATCGTCTTCCAGCTAAACACGTCAATGGCGCGCTTGCGGCTGACTTCGCCCATCTTCTTTGCAAGTTCCGGATTTTCGAGAATCTTGTTAAGCTTGTTCGCAAAATCCGTCTGGAAGGCCTTCGGATCAGCCGGTTCAAAGTTCGTTGCAGACACAGCCTTGAGCGGCACGAGGTAACCCGTTTCGCCATCGACGATGATTTCCGGAATGCCACCGACAGCGCTACCCACAACCGGAGTACCGCAGCTCATGGCTTCGAGATTGATAATGCCGAACGGTTCATAAAGAGACGGCGTTGCAAAAACGGTTGCATGGCTGTAGAGCACGCGAAGTTCCGTATGCGGCACAGCGTCCTGAATCCACACGACGCCATCGCGTGTCTTCTGGACTTCTTCAATCAAGCGCTTGCATTCATCGGCAAGTTCCTGCGTATCCGGCGCACCGGCACAGAGCACTACCTGGGCGTTCTTGTCGATTTGCGGAATTGCCTGGATGAGCTGGCTAATGCCTTTCTGGCGCGTAATACGACCCACAAAGAGCACGAACGGACGCTTCGGATCCACGCCCCATTTCTTCAAGATTTCTTCATCAAATGTGGGCTTGTAGAAGTCCGGATCGATACCATTGTAGATAACCTTCACACGGTCTTCCGGTACACCATAAAGCTTCATCACATCGCGCTTCATGCCTTCGCTCACAGCAATCACGCCATCAGCGGCTTCATAAGCGGTACGTTCAATCCAGCAGCTCATGTTATAGCCGCCGTCACCAAGCTGTTCAGCCTTCCACGGACGGTGCGGTTCAAGAGAGTGCGTCGTGAGAATGAGCGGGCACTGCAAAAGGCGACTTGCAACAACGCCACCAAAATGGCTATACCAAGTATGGCAATGAATAACGTCGATATCCTTGAGCGATGACATCCACTGGAGATTGATGTCCAAAGGCTTCAAGATTTTCTTGAAACGTTCGTCAGCCGGATTGCATTCAAGCTTCTGGCTAAAGCCAATCGCACGGATGTTGTCGGCATCATCGTTCTGCGGGCCAAAACAACGGGCTTCGATATGGCAGAGCTTGGAAAGTTCCTGGCTCAAGAACTTGACGTGAATACCTGCACCGCCATAGATTTCTGGCGGAAATTCATTAGTAAGGATTGCAGCGTTCATAATACAGCAAACAGTGTTTAGTGGGCAGTGGTTAGGTGGATGTCCGCAAACTGTTTTCACTGATAATATTAAAAATTTACACTCTGAAATTCAATAGTTTCACTATCGCAAACTATTGAATTGTCTCCATCATCACTTTACAATTTCTTGTGCTTTTTCAATATCGCGTATAATTAAAAAAATGCATAAAAAAAGTGACCCACCGGCGTAGTGAACCGAACCCCGAAAGTTGGACAGTTTAAAGTTAGGATAAAATTGAGTTATGAGTCCGGTATTGTACCGGGCTCATTCCTTTTAGGCGCAGTT